>JBHPMF010000020.1:0-38339 GCA_042563375.1 Elusimicrobiota bacterium
ATAAAGACGCTTGTGCTCGCAGAGTGCTGGGTAGAGTAGAGAGCTGGCGCAGTGGCAATAATGCCTCTGTTTCCAGCCCTCCCTCATCAAACCGTACGTTCACTTTTAGCGAATACGGCTTTCCAATCATTTTCAGCATAAGGCTTTCGCAGTTCGAACCCATGGAGCATTAGTAGGTATCCCATAGAGCCCGAGTGTCCTGTACAGGTAGGCATTGGAGTAGTTCTTGTAGCCATAACCCCTGCCTCTGTTGCCATGTTTTCTTCGCAAGCAGATTCTTACCCTTTCTTCGAGGAAGGTCTTGACTTCTGACATGCTCTCGGTGCAATTGGCATAATAGAAGTAGTTTGCCCAGCCTCTTGCCGCTTCGTTGAGCTTCCTGATTATGCGCTCCTTGGGCAAGTGCAGGATACTTCTTGAGGTCAGGCTTTTAAGCTCGTATTTGATACGTTCGACGGATTTCTCTGATGGTCTTATAAGAGGGAATGCCTTTCCGGTCTTGGGGCTCTTCTTTATTGTTGACGTGAACCCCAGAAAGTCAAAGCCCTCTTTCCTTGAGCTTATGACCCTTGTTTTTTGCTCGTTAATGTCGAGCTCCAGGGCCTTGAGGATTTTTCTCACACCCTCCATCACCCTGCCGGCGTTACCGGCGCATAACACCACGAAGTCGTCTGCGTATCTCACGAGTCTCGCTTCAAGCCTTTTTTCAATCTCCTGCATCTTCCATATCCCATCAAGCGTGTTGAGGTAGATGTTGGCCAGCAAGGGGGATATAACACCTCCCTGAGGCGTGCCCTTATGGTTGCCGAAGTGTCTTTTCTTCCCGTCTTCACCCTCTTCCACGATAGGCGCTTTAAGCCACATCTTTATCAGGTGAAGGATGTTTTTGTCCACTATCCGCTTGGCCACCTTTTTAAGGAGCTTATCATGCGGGATAGCGTCGAAATACTTCGAGATGTCCGCGTCTATTACCTCAACCCTTCCTTTCCTTAGATTCAGGGACACATCATCCATGGCCCGATGGGCGTTCTTCCCCGGCCTGAACCCGTAGGAGTAGTCCTGGAAGTCCGCCTCAAATACGGGCTCTATCACCAGTTTCGTGGCCATCTGGGCTATCCGGTCTTTTATCGCCGGTATCCCCAGAGGTCTCTTATTCCCATCCGCCTTGGGTATGTATACCCTTCTTACAGGCATAGGCTTATAGATTTTCCTTCTGAGCTCATCCGCTATCATTAGCAGATAGCCCTCTGCTCCTGCCTCCATCCCCTCTATGGCCTCGAATGTCAGACCGTCCACGCCGCATGCTCCCTTGTTCGCTTTAACGAGCTTGTAGGCATGCGTCAGGATGTCTAACCTATAGACCTTATCGTAGAGAAGATAGAACCTGAAGTTCTTCTCTTGCTTGGCCTTCTGGTATAGTTTCTTCTGGAGTTCCAGAATCTTTTGCGGAGTTTCAAGCATTACAGCAATCTCCTATTCTTCCCTCTTTTAGAAACATAATGAAGGCATTGCCCCTTCCCTCTCCCAGAGTTATGTTGTCTCTGGAATGCTAACGGTAATATGGGCAACTCCGACTCCCTTGATGACCCGATGGGATTTCGCATCAGCTTATACCCGTCCGTCGCCGTTTATACGGCATCATCAAGGGTCTCCCGTGCTTATACATATGGCTTCCTCTGCGTGTCACCCCTGCTACCCCGGGAGTCCATCCATCGGTTTTGACAGTTATCGTTAAGACGGATGTTTCAAGCCTTCCCCTCAGGATCACAGGGTCGGCGGCTCCGATATGGTTAACGAGGCTACTTATAGGTTCGCTTGCGCTGCAACCCGCAGTTTTGCTCAACCTGCTTTCCAGGCCTTTGTTAGAGAACATAGTGTTTCAGGTTACCCCTGACACTTCCCTCAAGCTACATGGGTTAACTGCCAAATTCCCATGATCGGACTTTAACCAATTAGTCATATGTTATACACGGCATACAATCCAGTACCGCTATTCAGACATAGACTCTCTTTCTCCTCACTGCATTATCCCATCATCTCCGATAAGCCTGTTTTTTTTAAATACAATAGTATGGGTACTTATTAAGATCCCAAGGAGAGCTACTATGTTTAACGGTCCCCTTCGCCAAAAAGACTTTCTTGTTTTTATCTGCCTGGGATTTCTGATATACGGAGTTGTGGTAGTCGCGGAAAAAATTACTATTACATCCTATTATCCCTCGCCATATGGAGCTTACAGAGAACTGCGCTCAACACAAAACAGCTATTTCGCGACACAATCCGGCAAGATGGTGGGGATAGGAACCATCACCCCAAGCAGCGCATTGACCATTGACGCAGGCGCAACAAACGGTGCGTCCGGAGGAGCTGTCCACCTGAAGGGAAGCGACAGCCCCCTTGTCCGCATTACAAACACGGGCACAGGCAGGGATTGGGCAGCCATATCAAGCAATGAGGGTTCTTTGCTTTTTTCAGATATTGGCGTTGCAACCAGAATGATCATTGACGGCAATGGGAATGTCGGTATTGGATCTTCAGCTCCTGCGGCAAAACTGCACGTGCAGGGCGCAGCCGAGATCACCGGCGGAATCAGTGTTGGCAGTGAATGGGAGCCAAGCGCTGATACTCATCTTGCAACCAAGGGTTATGTGGATGCGCAAGGCGGAAAAGGCACTTACACAAGGTCCTGCTCCTGGTTCAAATGGACTGATGGCGCTCCTGAATTCTACGCTTCATGGACAGCGCAGGGAATACTAATGAGCGCTCAGGGAGGAGACGGAATGTATGGATGCTACACTAATGCTAATGTGCCTGCCTGCGACGGCGTAGATACAGACCTCGGAATTGACTGCACCCCCACTGCAACCGTGTATTACAACAACAGATGGCATTATATCGGTAACTGCACAAGAACCTGCCTTCGACAATAATCAATCTTTAACTCTTTTGCACCTGCCTCCCCGCAGGGAGGCACCGGCATATTTTGTGATATTAATGCTACTTATTTAAAAGAACTGCTTGAATTTGAAGTCTGTCCCCAATATAAGGTTCCCGTGCCTTTGGTATAATATAGTCAGGTATATAAGAAGTCCTCTTTAAAATAATGCGAAAACTGCTATTTCTGATTGTTATCTGGGCGTTAATGCCTAGTATGGCTAATTCTTTTGATAAAGAATTGCTTAAGCTTGAGGCCATTCTTGATGGCTCGAAAATTTATAAAGGGGAAATAGCGGAATCCCCCCCACCTAACCTCCCCCTCCAGAGGGGAGGGAAAATAGAAGAAATTCTCGCCGCGCGCAAGGCAAAAGACCCTGTGTTTCCTGAAGATGGGAGCATTCCCATGAAAGCGTGGTATTACAGCAGCGCAGGAAAAGACATGTACACCATAAACAAACCCGGGCTGCATAAAGCGCTTAAGATGGAAGGTGTGAATCTTAGGGAATTTGATTTTGATTACCGGTATTTTCAGGATGTCGCTCTTTTCACTGCAAATGGAACGCTTCTTCTTCAGGCTGACGTGCCCGGAGATAAAGACCTTCTTAATGGTCTGACAATGGGCGTTGTCAACAGCGAAGACGGGTTTGAGCGCATCACAAAGATCACGCCCGCTCAAGCGCTTACAGCAGGCATCCCTTACAGAAAAATGAAGTGGACATTCATTGAAGGCGGCGGGCTTATCACCGGACGTTTTTCTGATGGCCAAACTTACGCTATATTGCACTATGACACTGTGGACAGGGCGCAAAGATTCTATAAATACAAAAGGGGCGCGGACATAGACGAGAATAAAGCCAAAGCCTTGATCGCCTCTGACTTAGGCATTGATGCGCGCAATATTTTCCCTGTATATATAAGCGGGCACCTTGATCTTATTATGCAGGCTTTGCCTGGCGGTGTTATCCTTCTAAGCGACCCATCAAAAACCATAGAAACGATCAATGAATTGCTTTCCTCGCGCATCACACTCAAAGAAAGAGAGCGCCTTGAGGACATGCGCAAGCTATACACACAAGGTTTTGCCAGATGGAAGGGTAATAAACCCCTATTGCCATCTCATACCCGACACGCCAAAGCGCTCGATAATATAGAAGCGGACTTACAGGGCAGGTTTAAGATCATCAGAGTAGCCGGGGTGTTCAATGAGGTCAAGAATTTTTATCAGAGCGAGCTTAAGCATGCCGGAGATAACATTAATTTCTTCAATGGCTTTGTAGGCCGGAACCAATCCGGCCAAACCTTCGTAATAACAAACCACGCAACAGGTATCCCCTCTCTTGAGAAGTACTGGAAATCAGTGCTTAAGACCCGGGGCGTGAGCCCTGACCATGTTTATTTCCCTGGATACTATGGTTCCGGCGCAGGATTAGACTGCCTGGGCGCTCCTTCAGGTAAATAGCCAAAAATCCCCATCCCATAAAGATTCCTCGCTCCTTTTCCCTATTGCATGGACCAAGACCCCATGTTACACTTATATAGGGAAGCGGACACGCTCCCGGGGGCAGCCCCCATCGCAATCCAAGCAACACCGTCTGCCCACTTTGGAACGATCATGCTTTCACGCAATACTATAAATAGAAGAAGCCGGATGAATATTATGAAAATTGTAAAAGTACACACAGCGTTTACACTGCTTGTGCTTATTATGCTTTCATTCGGATTGCGCCATGGCCACACTGAAAACGAGGAAGAATCCCTCTGGGACTATGACTGGTACGAAAACAATGAAAATTGCCAAACATGTTACGACTCAGACAGTCTTGGCTATTCCCTGCCAGCGCGGCCCTCGTGCATAAGCTGCGACAGGCTGGCGGATAAACACTATCACACCGAATGCAAAGACACTGGCTGCAGATTGTGCGAATGCCATGACCTCCCATGCAAATATCTAAGCGAGAATCCCGGACATTGGGATGTGGATAGTGCTAACTGGGTTTTCGCAAACCCGGAAACCAGGATGAACATATTTGAGGAATGGGAAGAAGAAGCGCAAAACACCTGCCTTGATTATGAAGACCAATACAATGAACTTCTTGACATGGAGGATATCGTAAAGACCCTGAAGATAGAAGACGACCTGCTTAGAAAATTCGAGGATTGGATCGTGATCAATAAAGGCAAAAACGAAGTATTCCACAAGCGTGCATGCGCTCTCTCTGTCGCGAAGGCCCTGATAGGAAAGGACGCTAACGCCTCGGATATGGCAAACGCCCTGAGCGAAAACGAAGTGCCCCCCATAAAAAACGCGTTGAGAGACTCCACTCGCCAAAGACACGCGGAAAATGCAATTGAATGCACTCAGATATATTTCCCACAGCAAGCAATCGGCCTAAGGCCGTCTCTGCAACTCATTCTTCCCTCAGTAAACACAAAAAAGATCGAAAGCGAAAGGGAAATAATCGATGAAATGGAATATCTGAAGTTCTTGATCGATGAGAGCGGAAACGCCCTGCCTTTATCTGAAATAAGCGAAAAAGACAGAAAGAATTTCGCCCAATCTTTTGTCATGGAAGGAGTTTTTGAAGTCAATAAAGAGGTAGCGTCGGGGATCGAACAGGGCGATCCGTTGCGCAGGGGATTATTCGAGATGACGAACCAATTCATGTGGGCTCAGGTTAATATGATCAGCGTAACAGTCGTTCCCGAGGGCGTCAGGGAAAAATGGAAAAATGTTTTTCTTTACGGTGTAGATTACTGGGACGACCAGGGAGCAAAATTAGCGGATTTTGTATGGAAATCAATGAATGAGGGGTACCGGATCGAGAAAAGAAATGAAAACTACTCAGGAGCAGCGATCTCCCTTGCGAAAACATCCATAGGCACAGCAGGAGGATTATTCACAAGTTTCGCTGCGGGTAGCAATAATCTGCTTGCCAGGGGATCAAAAAGCCCTGAAGGCAAAGCAGCTGCTACTGTTGTGGGGATGACAGCTCTCACGCTGGTATGCCCCCAGTGTACAGGAGCCATGGGGGTCGTGTTGTTCACGACAAAAAGCGGTGACATGGTTTACAATGAGGTTGTACTTGATGAGGAAGCAGGCGCAATGGATTGGGCTGATCTGGGACTAAGCGGGCTCGCTGCGCTTCCTTTTCTAAGAGGCATTGGGAAAATGCCGCCAAAAGCACCTCCTCAGAGCCACCCTGCTGCTCCGAAAAATATTACCCCCCCTAAAACACCCCCAAGAAGCCCCTCTGGGACAGGATCTCCGGGAGGGCCAGCTGTCAAAACGCCGGGCTCGGCATCTCCTAAAACACAATCCAACGGATCATCTGCCAGAACGCCCCCGTCTTCAGGAGAAACACCGGGTAGCGCTGGAAACAAGTCGTCTTTGTACAATGGCAAAAATAAGCCGCCTCCCCCATCGAAAAAGACCCCGTTAATAAGCGATGAACTGAATCCTGCGCAAGCCTCGGAATTATACAGGAAATCCATCCTAAAGGGATACGATGAAAAATTTCGACTAGCTGCAGAAAGAGCGGCAAAGGGCGGCGCTTCCGGCAAAGAACCCACGATCCTGCCAGCCGGCGTCTATTCGATACAACGAGGCCCTACTTGCGCGCTGCACGCCATTAATAACATCTTCAAAGATGTTGCGAAAATTACTTTTACATCCATAAAACTCAAGGCCATGGAACTATCCAGGACAGTCTGGACCAGGCCTTTGGTCGGACCGGACGGAACAACAGTTATCAGGGGGTTGCAGCACGGTGAAACTTTTGAATTAGCTACGACTCTATGGCAAGAGCAAGGAGGCGGCATACGAACAATAAGGCACACCATGAGAAACGCCGAGGTGCAAGCAATAAAAGAACTGCAGTTTACAAAAAGACCTCTTTTGACCGCGATCCGGACTTCCGATGATCTTCATGCTGTGGCAATAAGAGGTTTTTTTAAAGTTGACGGTAAGATACATGTTGCGATGATTGATTCCAATTTTGGTGAAACAATATTTATGGAACTGTCTGAATTTAAAAACGCGCAAGCAGCCGGATATATATCATTTCGGTAAAAAAGCCCGGGCTCCGGTATGCACAGGAATACCCCAAGAGAAAATCCTTCGCTTTAAGAACTGATCTTAGACTGGAGCTTTTACTTTCTTCTTCGGGTTTTAAGTCTCTGGCTGGTTTTTAGCCTTACAAGGGCGCGGCCCAATGCAGCTTGGGCTGCCTGCACGTCGATCCTCTGATACCCTTTTTCTCTTTTACTGGCCATCACGATGCTGTCTTTTGCTCTCTGCATGGCAAGTCGCGCTCTTTCCTCGTTGATGTTTGTGGCTGTTTCAGCTGTTTCAGCGAAAAGAGTGACTTTCTTCTGGGTGATCTCAGCAAAACCACCTGATACTGAGAGATACTCATCCTGATCTGTTTTATCAGAAGAAGACTTTTCTATATAAACAAGGCCCTCAGTAAGCATGACAATATAAGGCTCGTGCCTGGGCAGGATCCCCATTGAGCCTTCCCACGCGGGGATCGATATATAGTTTGCCTTACCTGTTAATGTGGTTTTTTCAGGTGTTATGACCGTGAATTCAAATGACATTTTTACTTGCTTTTTTATACTTCGCTTAGTTTTTTAGCGTTTTGCTGAACTTCCTCTATGCCGCCTGCCATGTAAAACGCCTGTTCAGGAAGCTGGTCCCATTTGCCTTCGCATACTTGTTTGAAACTATCAATAGTCTCATCAAGAGTGACATAACGCCCCGGCCTGCCTGTGAATTCCTGGGCAACAAAGAATGGCTGAGACAAGAATTTTTGGATCCTTCTTGCCCTGTTGACTGTCAGCTTATCCTCTTCGCTGAGCTCATCCATACCCAAGATCGCGATGATGTCTTGTAAGTCCCTGTAACGCTGCAAAATCCTCTGGACTTCGCGAGCCACTTGATAGTGTTTTTCGCCCAAAATATTGGGGTCCAATATCCTGCTGGTGGAAGCCAGCGGATCAACAGCCGGATAGATGCCAAGTTCCGCGATCTGTCGCGAAAGCACTGATGTGGCGTCTAAGTGGGTAAATGTCGTGGCAACGCCCGGGTCAGTCAGATCATCAGCGGGTACGTACACTGCCTGAATAGAGGTAATGGAGCCCTTCTTGGTGGAAGTGATCCTTTCTTGCAGCCATCCCACCTCAGTGGTGAGAGTCGGCTGATATCCCACAGCTGAAGGCATACGGCCCAGCAATGCGCTCACTTCGCAGCCTGCGAGTACGAATCTGAAAATATTGTCGATGAACAGCAGCACGTCCTGGCCTTCTTCATCTCTGAAGTATTCAGCCTGCGTCAGGGCTGATAATCCCACCCTGGCTCTGGCCCCCGGAGGCTCATTCATCTGTCCGTATACAAGAGCTGTTTTGGATAATACAGGAGAGCCGTCAGAAAGTTTTGCGCTCTGCATCTCAAGCCAGAGGTCATTACCCTCACGGCTTCGCTCGCCAACGCCGCCGAACACTGACACTCCGCCATGCTGCTTGGCCACGTTATTGATAAGTTCCATGATAATAACGGTTTTGCCGACTCCGGCGCCGCCAAAGAGTCCGACCTTGCCGCCCTTCATGTAAGGCGCAAGAAGGTCAACAACCTTGATGCCTGTCTCAAACACCTGGGCTCTTGTGTCCTGCTCAACAAGTGGTGGCGGCTGTCTGTGAATAGGAAGACGCTTTTTTGCTTTTATGTCGCCGCGATAATCTTTTGGCTCACCAAGCACATCGATCAACCTTCCCAGGCACTCACGCCCCACAGGGACTGTGATAGGAGCGCCTGTGTCCTGCACAACAGTGCCTCTTTTTAATCCATCAGTAGGACCCATGGCGATCGCGCGCACTGTTGAATCCCCCAGATGCTGGGCTACTTCGACTGTCAGAGGCTGATCCTCTTTGGTCTTAATTTTTAAAGCATTGTAAATTGCAGGCAGTTTCCCTGAGGGAAATTCAATATCAACCACAGGGCCGATAACCGCGGCAATCTTTCCGATATTATCCATTTACATTCCTCCTGAGTAATCTCTTAATAAATATTTTTGTTGTTGCGATCCCCGCCGGTGCGTGACACTCCCAAGTTTATCCTGTCCTTGAGATTGCTTTGTCCCCGGCAACGGGCACTCGCAATAACAGACAAAAAACTTTCTACATCTGGGCTTTGATTCTTAAAAAGCGCGACATTCCAGGACTCGCGTACACATGATGAAAACGCAAGCCGTAGCGATATTTCTTCCCATACACCCTGCAATACGCAATATCGCCATGAACGCGAAAAGGAGCGTTAAGCCCTATGGACATAAATGAGCCAACATCGATCTTCTTGCTTGTCTCAAACGCCATTCCGCCGTTGGAGATATCTACAACGGATGCCTGCATTCCCTTGGCCGGACCTTTTGATTTTGAAAGATCCAGGGTAAAGTTGGCAGGATGCCTTTCGCATCTTCGCTTTTCACTTGTTTTCTTTTTTGTTTTGCAAACTTTCATACTAGCACCTCCGCGCCAGAAACGACTTCGAGTATCTCCCTCGTGATAGACGCCTGCCTTATCTTGTTGCCTTCAAGCGTCAAGACCTCTATCAACTCCTCGGCATTCCTGGTCGCATTTTCCATAACATTCATTCGACTAGCTTGTTCGCTCGTGAAAGACTCTAAAATCTGATAATAGATCCTTGTTTTAAGAGCGCGCGGCAGAAGTTCCGTGAGGATCTTCTCCTGCTCAGGCTCATACTTGTAATCAAATCCTTTTGGCGATTTCTGATCTTCACTATCACTTTCATCCATGCCCAAAGGCATGATCTTGCGCACATTCGGTTTTTGCCTTAACATTGACTTGAACTCCGTATACAGGCTGTCTACCGCGCAGACATTCTTGTCTTCGAAATAATACGGCAATATGTCGCTAATGAGGATCTCGGCCTGTGTGAATGACGGCTGTTTGATGAATCCGATATATTCTTTCCAGATATCAAATCCTTTTGACGCGAAGAAATCGCGCCCCTTCTTGCCTACTGCCACGAATTTCGTGTTGATCCCCCGGGATTTATTCTCCTCATAGTAAGCTAAAGCTTGTCTGAGCACCTGGTTATTAAAAGAACCGCAAAGCCCCTTGTCAGAAGTGAACACGACCAGAAGCTTGGTGTTCCCTGTTTTTGTTTTAAGAAAATCAGGCATGGGCTTATTCTCGTTTTTCATACGCTTAAAAATATTCGAGATCAATTCCTCTACTTTTAACGCATACGGTTTTGACGCGATAAGCGCAGCTTGCGATTTTTTAAGCCTTGAAGCTGATATCATCTTCATGGCTTTTGTCACTTGCCCGGTCTGCTTAACAGAACCGATCTTGCGCTTGATTTCTCTTATACTGGCCACAATTTACCTCGTATGTTTTATTTGTTGAACGCGTCCTGCTTGAATGTCTTGATGGTTTCATCGAGTTTAGCTTTGATGCTGTCATCAAGAATTTTCTTTTCTTTTATCTCAGCGAGCAGGGGCGCGTGCTTGGAATCAAGATAAGCGAAAAGCTCTGTTTCAAACTTTCGGATATTGTCAACCGACACATCATCCAGATGCCCTGCTGTACCGGCATATATGATGGCAATCTGTTTCTCAACGGGAACCGGTTTATACTGAGGCTGCTTTAAAATCTCGACCATCCTCACGCCCTTATTGAGCTGCGCCTGGCTGGATTTATCAAGGTCACTGCCGAACTGCGCGAATGTCGCGAGTTCATTATACTGGGCCAGATCGAGCCTCAAGCTTCCTGCGACTTGCTTCATGCCTTTTATCTGGGCATTTCCTCCCACTCGCGACACTGAAAGCCCCACATTAACAGCAGGCCTTATGCCTGAGAAAAAGAGGTTGGGCTCAAGGTAGATCTGGCCATCCGTGATCGAAATCACGTTTGTCGGAATATACGCTGCAACGTCACCAGCCTGGGTCTCGATCACAGGAAGCGCTGTAAGTGATCCTGATCCATTCTTTTCGCTCATTTTGCAAGCCCGCTCAAGTAATCTTGAATGCAGGTAAAACACATCTCCGGGATATGCTTCGCGTCCCGGCGGACGTCTTAAAAGAAGTGAAAGCTGTCTGTAGGCTTGGGCATGCTTTGATAGGTCATCGTAGCACACAAGCACATCCTTGCCCTGCCACATGAATTCCTCTCCCATGGCGCATCCCGCGTAGGGAGCGATATAAAGAAGCGGGGCCGGGTCAGCGCTGTTGGCTGCTACCACTATAGAGTATTCCATTGCTCCGTGATCTTCAAGTGTTTTTACGACACTTGCCACTGTGGACTGCTTTTGACCTACAGCCACATAAATACAAATCGGCCTTTTTTTCTCATTTTTTTGATTCAATATGGCGTCGATCAATACAGCTGTTTTTCCTGTTTGACGGTCGCCGATCACAAGCTCCCTTTGGCCGCGGCCGATAGGGATCATAGCATCAATGGCTTTTAACCCTGTCTGAAGAGGTTCTTTAACAGGCTGTCTTTCCACAACACCCGGAGCAATGACCTCAAGGGGCCTGCCCTTGTTTGTCTTGATAGGGCCCTTACCATCCAAAGGCCTTCCCAAAGGATCGACAACGCGCCCGATAAGAGCGTCGCCCACAGGAACTTCAATGACCTTTCCCGTACGGCGCACAACATCGCCTTCCTTGATCAGCCTATCATCGCCGAAAAGTACGGCTCCGATCGTGTCTTTATCAAGATTTAAAATCATACTCATGACATTATTGGGCATCTCAAGGAGCTCGCCTGCCATGGCATCCGCTAATCCATAGATCCTTGCGATACCATCGCCGACCTGAAGCACATATCCCACTTCTTCGGCTTTTGCCTCAGTCTTGAATTCCTCAAGCTGCTTTTTTATAACTTCCGTTATTTCCTGTGTATTAACCGCCATTAAAAATCAACCTCCGTGTTTTACTTGTAAAACCTTGGCAAGACTCGCTATCCTGCCCTTTACGCTTGCGTCAAAAAAGATATCCTTGATCTTTATCTGCATTCCGCCCAAAAGATCAGGGTCTTCTTTAAAATCTAAAAGTAACTTGCCTTTTACGGCTTTGGACAGCGCTTTTTTCAGTGCTTCCTTTTTATTGTTATCAAGAGGCCTGGCTGATTTAACCGCTATCCTCTTTATATTCATGGCCTCGTCAACCATTTCCCCGAATGCCATTAAAATACCTGAAAGCATTGAAAGCCTGCGGGTTTTAAGTATCTGAACAAAGAACGGCTCTAAGATCCTGAAAGCCTCTTTGTCCCCAGAGAGCATCCTGATCGTCCCCACCTTCTCCACTGCGGCAACGCGCGGATGCCCAAGCAGTTTTCTAAGTTTTTCTGTTTCGCGTATTACTTTGCATATCTCGGTCAGGTCAACAAGGACTTTTCCTGTGATGTTCCTTTTTTGAGATGTCTCAAAAAGTGCTTTTGCGTATTTTTGCGCTACCATGTTCGTGCCCAAACAGAATGGTTGATAGTTGATAGCTGATGGTTGATGGAAAGGGAAACGCCACTCTTCAACCAACAACTAACATCTAACAGCCAACAGCCTTTTCTCATTATGACCTCGAAATCTTCTCAGCGTCCTTTATCGCATCACTTATGATCTTGTCGTCAGCTTTGACGTCCATCTTGGTTTTAAGGACCTTTTCAATACCAAAAACTATAAGTGTGGATATTTCCTTTCTCAGCTCATTAAGCGCGCCTGTTTTTTCCTGTTTGATCTGCTCACGGGCGCTTTCCACAAGCTTTTTAGCCTCTTCTTTTGCCTGGACCTCAGCATCTTTGCCTTGCTGCTGGGCACGGCCAAGAACTTCCTGGGCTTTTGCTTCAAGTTTTGAAAGCTCAGCCTCGTAGTTCTTCTTCAGGGCTTCAACAGCTTGTGTCTTATCATCGATGTCTTTCAGGGACTTCTCCAGGTCCTGCCGCCTGGAGCGCATCCTCGCAACGAGGGGCTTCCAAGCGACAAACCATAGAATTGTAAGTCCTAGAAGAAATGTTACTGCCTGAGCTAGAAGTAAACCTGGATTAATGTCTAACATTAGTGTAGAAAGTATGCTCCAAATGGATTCACAAACAATAGAATCAGAGACACGAGCAACACATAGATGACCAGGGACTCAATAAATGCCAGTCCTAAGATCATTGCTGTCTGAATGCTTCCTGTCGCTTCGGGCTGCCTTGAGATCCCCTCAAGTGCCTGCCTGATTGCTTTTGCCTGAGCCATGCTTCCGACCATTGCAGCGAGTGAGAGACCTATCCCGGCCACTATTACCGACCAGATATAATAATTGACTGCGAATGCCTCTGCTTTTCCTGCGGCTGCTTCTTTTGCTCCTGACGCTAATGACACGTCAACCATGGACAGCACTGCTGCTGCTGCCATTACTATTACGCCTAAGTACTTCATTTGTTTCCTCCTTAATTTACGCATAAACCGCTCTGTCAACCCGGCTAAGGGCCCGCGTTATTTATGTGTGTGCTTGCGGCTGCTGCTCTGCATGTTCGCCATGTTCTCCATGGCCTTCATCATGATGAGCAACAGCTCCTGCCACATATATAATGGACAAAATCGTGAAAACTCCGGCCTGTATTAGGCTTACCAGAACGCCCAATACGACTATCAAAGGCCTCAGCAAAAGCGGAGCGGGCATAAGAAATATGCTCTGCGGATTAGCGAACACCAAACACAGGATCGCAAGAATGCCTAAAAGTATTTCCTTGGCGAAAATATTCCCGAAAAGCCTGATCGAAAGCGAGACCGGCCTTGCCAGCTGGCCGATCGTCTCGATAAATATGAAAAGTATCATCAGGGGGAACGCGTACCATTTTGTTATGGGCCCGAGGAAATGCTTAAGATAGCTCAGGCCATTGGTTTTGATCCCCTGGAAGTTGTAATAGATAAACACGATCAGCGCGAGCGCAATGGTCGTGTTAAGCGATGCTGTGGGAGACATCATCCCCGGGATCAAGCCAAGAAGGTTCGCAAACAGTACGTAGATAAAAATTCCTATAAAAAGCGGATAGTATTTAGGAGCATCTTTACCGATGGAAGTGTCCGCGATCTCTGTAACAGTCTCGATCACCACTTCAAAAAATCCCTGCATCGGATCCGGAAGAAAAGAAATCTTTTTTGCTGCTCTTATCGACATAATGGCTATGATGACCCAAACCAACAGGCTCATGGCATACGGCGTTGGTACTGGTAACTGCCAGTGTATTGATTCTTCAATCATTATTGTTTACGCCCTCCCCCTGTGATTTACATAAACACGGTGTCGGACCTGAAATTCTAATAGATTTACTGCGGTTAATTGCGATAAATACCATCCCAATGGTGAGTCCTGCGAATATAAATATAATATTCTCTTTAAGCAGGCCTACCTTTGAGACCGCAACAACCACAATTGTACCAAAAACCGCCCAACGAAGCAACGAGAAAAGAAGGTAAGAGCCCACGCTTTTTGCGGAAATCCCTTTGGATAATTTTTTTACAAGAAGGCTCTTCATCCACAGAAAATCCAGCAGCATAATAGCGAACCCGAAGCCGCTTGCTATCAGTATTGCTAATGCTTTACTCACTTTTTATTTTTTTCTCCTTGTTTTTTACTCGCCTTAATAACATCCTTGAGCGCCGCATAAAACCCGGATGCTGTTCCAAGAACAAAAAAGATCAAAAAGCCCACTGGTTTTGTGTTGAAATACTTGTCAAATGTAAGGCCAAGAAAAACTCCTATGGCGCTTGACACAACGATCGTTATTCCAACCGCAGAGGCCATGGCCAGGCCTTGAGCCTCTTTTCCAGCGATCTTTCTAAGATCCACACACTATTTTCGCATAACTCATGGAAATTTCATAGGACCAAGGGGCAATTTCTTATAGGCCTTTTGGCCTATTGAAAATTACGACCGGATAACGTTGATCAAAAGAAAAAAAGATAAACTACACAAAGCTCATGATCACATTCGATCGCGTCTCAAAAACATTTCCCGGCAGCCTTGAGGTCGTGCGCGAGCTAAGCCTTGAAGTGGCTGAAGGCGAGATCATGGTGCTCCTGGGCACAAGCGGAAGCGGGAAAACCACCATGCTTAAGATGGTCAACAGGCTTATTGAAGCCACTTCCGGACGCATACTCATAGCCGGCCGCGATATCAAAGACCAATCGCCCATTGATCTGCGCCGAGGAATAGGATACGCGATACAGCATATCGGACTTTTCCCCCACATGACGGTCGCGGAGAACATCGCTGTCGTGCCCAATCTCCTTAAGTGGCAGCAGGATAAAGCGGATGGAAGGATCGAAAAGCTTTTACAGATGACAGGGCTTGATCCGACAACATATCGCGACAGGTTTCCGGCCCAGCTAAGCGGAGGGCAAAGACAGCGCGTCGGAGTTGCGCGCGCTCTTGCCGCTGACCCTCCCGTTGTGCTTATGGACGAACCATTCGGAGCGCTCGATCCGATAACCCGCGAACAATTGCAAAAGGAATTCCTTGACCTGCATCTTGAGATGAAAAAAACAGTTATTTTCGTCACGCATGATGTGTTTGAGGCTGTCAGGATGGCCGATAGGATAGCCCTGATCGACAAAGGCGTGATCCAACAGCTTGCAACGCCGTCTGAAATGGTTGAACGCCCGGCTAATGAGTTTGTCGATCAGTTTCTTGGGCAGCACAGATTTCAATTGTCGCTGTTAACAAAAACCGTGCGAAGCATAATTGGGGACTCATACCGAAGGCCTCTCGGCAATGATGAATATAGACCCCCGCACTGGATAAACGCCGGGGACTCTCTCATCGACGCATTGGATAAATTCAAAACAAGCAGGAAAAATATTCTGCCGGTATATAAGGGAACATTCTCCTTTGGGAACTTTGAAAAATCCAGGCTTTTAAAGATCATGGCGGAAGTGCTTGGGGACGCGGACTAAGCTCATGGATATGATAATTTCTTTTTTCGAGAAACTCGGATCTGAAATGATCCAGAGAACATATGAGCACATATACCTAACGTTTATTACCATGACGATAGCCGTGTCCATTGCCCTGCCTATCGGCATTTATCTCACTCGCACAAGATTCGCAGGGGTCAGGAACACCATGCTTAATGCTGCCAACGTGATACAGACCGTTCCAAGTCTTGCTCTCATTGCCCTTATTGTTGTTTTCTTTGCCTTGATAGGCTTGACCACTGTGGGGCCATTGCCCGGGATCGTGGCTCTTGTGCTTTATGCTCTTTTGCCCATACTCAGGAACACATACACAGGAATACAACAGGTTGACCCCTCAATAATAGAGGTAGCAACCGGAATGGGCATGAAACCGCATCAAATACTCTTTAAAGTAGAACTACCCCTTTCATTGCCGATCATCATGGCCGGCATACGGATCTCAACGGTTTGGACCATAGGAGTCGCCACGCTTGTGGTGCTTGTGGGAGCCGGCGGCTTAGGCGACCTCATCATGAAGGGCTTAAGAAGCATGCAGGTTGACTACATCCTCGCTGGCACGTTTCCGGCAGCAGGGCTTGCGCTTGTGTTTGACTGGATACTGGCATGGCTTGAAAGATGGCTCTCTCCAAAAGGCTTGTCTTTGCAGCAAAAATCCTGAGTTTTAAAATGGCTATACGGCACAAAGTATTAATAGTCATAGCAACTGTTCTTACTATAACAGCGCTTCTTATTGCCACCAGAAAAACCGTTCCTCCCGGGGAATTGCGCGGAGCTTTCGGGGCTGAATTTTTAACAAGGCCCGACGGACTTAAAGGAGTCCAAAGGCTTTACGACTTTAAATTCGCCATTGAGCCGGTAAGCATGGACCCCGGACTCATGTATAAAACATGCGCGCAAGGCTCAGCTGATGTTATTGCCGCGTTCGCAACAGACGGCCGCATTCCAGCGTATGACCTTTTGGCTTTAGAAGATGATAAGAACTTTTTCCCGCCTTATTATGCTGCCCCACTGGTCAGAGCAGAAACTTTAAGAAAGTATCCTGCGCTGACAAGCATCCTTAACAAGCTTTCCGGGAAGATAAACGATGACACAATGCAAAAGCTCAATTACGCGGTTGATGAGAAGGGGCGCAAAGCAAGCGAGGTCGCAAAAGAATTCCTCATCGCAAACAAGCTTATAGACTGGGACTCCAACGCAGGGAGCGGGTCGCAAGGCACAGTGATAATCGCGGGCAAGGCTTTCACTGAGCAGGAGATTGTCGGGGAAATGATGGCAATGCTGATCGAGCACAACTCAAATTTAAAAGTCAAGCGCATGCTCAATCTCGGAGGCACGATCATCTGCTTTAACGCGCTCAAAGCCGGGGATGTGGACCTATACGCTGAATACACAGGCACAGGACTTGTTAACATCCTCAAGGAGAATGTGATCTCAGACCCTGAGAAAGCCTATCAATTCGTTAAAAAGGAATTCAAAGACAAATATAATCTGGAATGGCTTGCGCCCTTTGGATTCAATAATACCTACACATTAACCATGCGCAAGGCTCACGCAAAAATGCTCGGGATCGAAAGCATCTCTGCCCTGGCCGGATACATCAAGAAGCAACGTGTTTTAAGCTCTGAGAAGTAGGACCCTTCTGTAATTAACAGCGTTATATTAGTTATTTTGGGTAAATTACCGGGAATCCCGGTAAAAACGAAACCAAGCTACGGCGCCAGCCTGTCCATGAGCCTTGGAAACGGGATAGTTTCTCTCACATGATGAAGTCCGCAAGTCCAGGCGAGGAAGCGCTCGATCCCAAGGCCGAACCCCGCGTGCGGAACTGATCCGTATTTGCGTAGGTCAAGGTACCAGGAGAATGCGGATTCTTCCAGCCCCTGCGCTTTGATCTTATCCGCTAGAACATCGTAACTGTCTTCCCTCTGCCCGCCTCCGATTATCTCGCCATAGCCTTCAGGGGCCAGCATATCCATGCAAAGAGCCTGTTTTGGATTCTCAGGATCTGATTTCATGTAAAACGCTTTGCACGCCATGGGGTACCTATTCACGATAAAGGGTCTGTCGAATTCTTTTGACAATACTGTCTCATCATCACCGCCGAAATCATCCCCCCAATTGACATTGACTCCCTTTTTCTTAAGGATCTCTATGGCCTCAGTGTAGGTGATGCGCGGAAAAGGTTTTTTAACAGCCTCGAGCTTGGAAATATCTCTTTCCAGCAGCTCCAGTTCTTTTCTTTTTTTACTGACCACCTCAGCCAACACTGAACACACGAAGTCTTCGGCTAAGTCCATGTCATCATTGAGATCAAAATAAGCTACTTCAGGCTCCACCATCCAGAACTCAGTTAAATGCCTCCTGGTTTTGGATTTCTCAGCCCTGAAAGTAGGACCAAAGCAATACACTTTTCTATGAGCCATGGCAGCTGCTTCCATGTAAAGCTGGCCGCTTTGCGTTAAGTATGCTTTCTTGTCAAAATAATCGGTTTCAAACAAGGTGGAAGTGCCTTCACATGCTGAAGGCGTGAACACAGGCGCATCCACCAGGATAAATCCATTGCTGTCAAAATAATCTCGAACACTTTTAACGATCTGGCTTCGAATTTTCAGGATAGCATGCTGTCTGGAGGAGCGTAGCCAAAGATGCCTGTTATCCATTAAAAACGCTGTGCCGTGTTCTTTGGGCGATATCGGATACTCCGGGGCATCGCTGACAAGCTTAACATCCTTAGCATCTACTTCAAAACCGATCGTCGAGCGCTTATCAGCCTTAACCGTACCTCTAATAACCACTGAAGACTCCTGATTGAGCTTGTCTGCCAGATCAAAAACCTCTTCGCTTACATTACCCTTGAACACAACGCACTGGATCGTGGCTGTGCCGTCTCGCAGCAAAAGAAACCGCAATTTCCCGCTTGACCTCTTATTATAAAGCCACCCCTTAAGCGCAACTTCTTTCCCCTCGTGTTTCCCGATATCTGAAATTAAAATATCTTGCATTGCTTCCTCTTTTACACTTTTTACGTTTTACGTCTCACGCTGCCCTATATCCACCCTTTCAAGAATTTCGGGTCCATTATGACCTGATTCCTGAGCCTCCTTCCCGTGGACACAATAGCGCATTTCACGCCTGCGTATTCCTCCACCATATCCACCAGTTTCTTGGCTGGCTTTGGCAGATCCCTGAACCTATGGATGTTTTCCACATCACAATCAAAACTAGGCAGTTCTTTGTAAATGGGCTTCGCGCTGTCTAAGGCAAAACGCGAGCTCGGGAATTCCGTCAAGGTCTTGCCTTTAAATTTGTAACCAACGCAGATCTTAAGAGGAGACACGCCTGAGAGAGTGTCAAGCTTGGTAAGGGCAAGCCTGTCAATGCCATTGATCCTTGCTGCTTTTTTTACCATGGTCAGATCAAGATATCCTACTCTTCTGGGCCTGCCTGTTGTGGCCCCGTATTCCATGCCTTTTTCGCGCACTATATGCGCAATCCCCTCGGGCATCTCGGTCGGCATTGGGCCGCCCCCGACGCGCGTTGTAAAAAGTTTCACGACTCCCATGATCTGATGAATGTCTTTTGGCCCCACCCCGACCCCGCACGGAGCAGCGCTTGCCACAGGATTGGAGCTTGTCACATAAGGATAAGTGCCGAAATCAATATCTAAAAACGTGGCTTGTGCAGACTCAAAAAGGACCCGCTTGCCCTTGTTCAGGGCGTTTTTCACGACCACACCCACATCAGTGACATGGTTCTTAAAAAACTTTCTAAGCTTAGCATGGCTCTTGCATATATCCTTTCTCATGGAAGTAAGAGCTGATGCTCCAAGGAAATTCCCAAGTTTGTCCCTGACGTTCTGCCCTACAAGTTCCTCGAATAATTCCTCATCAAGAAAATCGATCATTCTGATCCCGACTCGCGCTATTTTGTCCTTATACGCGGGGCCTATCCCCCTTTGCGTTGTGCCGATCCGCGCGGACTCTCCCATAAGCTGCTCTGCTTTTGTGTGGTAAGGCAGGATCACATGGCAAAGTTCGCTGATAGAGAGCCTGTTTTTTACGCTGATCTTCTCAGCGCCCAAAGTTTTGATCTCGCTGTAGAGAGCCTGCGGGTCAACCACCATTCCATTGCCGATCACGCACTGCACTTTTGGGTACACGACTCCCGACGGGATCAAATGAAGAATAACTATCTTGCCGTTTTCAAAAACAAGGGTATGCCCCGCGTTGTTCCCCCCCTGATAACGGCAGCAAAGATGGGACTTTCTTGAAAGAGCATGGACAATGCGCCCCTTTCCTTCGTCACCCCACTGAAGGCCGGCTACTACTAACGAAGGCACTGGAAACCCCCTGATGACGAGATGATGAGATGATGAGATGATGAGATTAAAACGGGAAATACTTTGTTCATTTTTTTGCTCCTTTGTACAGGTCTGTCACGAGATTAATATGGACTATGCCGCTTTCTTTCGCAGCGTCAATGGCGAATACTATCTTGCTGTAAGGCGTATTCTCATCGCCCCTGATTGCAATGATCACCTTCTTATTCCCCCCTGTTTGAGCGCGGATCGATGTTGCAAGCTCTTCGGGCGGGATCCGCCTGTTCCCAAGAAAATAATACCCGCTTTTTGTGATCGTGAGGATGAAGTGTTTTATATCCTCCTTTTTCTTTGTTGTGGCTGCTTTTGCTTTGGGTAATATCACCTCTATCGTGGGCGCAAAGAACAGCGGGCTCGCCAGGAGAAAGAATAACAACAAGTTAAAGATTATGTCTGAAAGCGGCACGAGATTAAGGCCAAGATTGGCCTCCTTTCTCTCTTTACGCAATAGTTTGCTTCTTTTTTTATCGCTTAGCATCCTGCTCCTTTGTGTTACGCGGCTGCGCTCAAATACTATGACATTTTATATATCTTTTTGAAATCCGCGAAATTCCAAAAGGCGGGCGGGGTTACTCTTGGTAGAAACTTTTTAAGAAACGCGATATTGCGGACTCGTCTCTTGTTATGCCGGCCTCGATGCAAACATTAAGCTTTCCTGGGAACACCCCGTCCCCTACCACAGAATGTCCGAATCGCACGCGGACAGCTTTTTCTCCGTCAGCCCCATCCCACACTGAATCAACAGGAGCTGCGATCGGCATGAATCCTTCCTCGCTGATCCCCCCAAGCAGCTCAGCGAGAAAAGAGCTTATCTCCCTGGATTCGATGATATAAACATAAACCGTGTCGCCGACTTTAATATCCTCAACCGGCACAAGCTTCTGTTTAACCCCGGCCTGCTCATGAATATCCCCTGAAAGGGCGATCCGTAATTTAAGGAATATCTCGCCTTTTGGCGACCTTACAGGCTCCGGAGTCTTTGCCAGAAAAGGACTATGTTTGAACTCCTGCAGATTCAATAACTGAGCCTGGTATTTGAACTTGATCGTCTCAGGCATGAAACCAGCCTTTGCAAGGCTGCGAAGGATCCACTTGCGGATATTTTCAGACTGGTTCTGCTCAAGCGCGGTTTTCAACTCAACCAATTCTCCCAAAGAAGATTCTATGGCATTCTCCAGGGCCTTGTCCGCTCTTTGGCTTGCCGCGATAAAGCTGCCCTCAGCAAGCCTGAACCTGTATATTTCTTTCTCAAAATCGTACCACGGCAATTCCAGATTTGTCTCGTACACATGCGGATTACTGCTTAAAATAAACATTGTCCTGTAAGTAGGAGCTCCCTTTCTGCGGTCAACATTCACTATCAGCATGAACATCCCGTAAAGACACGGGTCGCGGCGCATGATCTTGACCTTGATGACGAACACATCGCGCATCTTTTCCTGAAGGATCCGGATAGCCTCTTCCATGTCATAAGCCGCCAAGCCCAAAGCTAATTCAGCCTCCTGCGGAGAAGCCCCCGTCTCTTCCTCTAAAAGTTCTATTTTGTCTTTCATATGTTTAAGCGAATGCGGTTAACAAAGCGAATGAGGCAATAAAGGAATACCGCTGAAAACCTTTTTCACTTTTTTCACCTTTGTCGCCTTTGTCACTTTCTTCATTACGCCCTCGGATGCAGTTTATTATACGCGCTTCTTAGATCCTCGACTGTGAGCTTGGTATAGATCTCTGTTGCCTCAAGACTTTTATGCCCCAGCATCTCTTGCAAACTTCTTAAATCCAGGCCGGCAAGCAACAGGTGCGTTGCAAAGGAATGCCTTAGCTTATGCGGGGTTACCTGCACCCCCACAGTCCTTCCTGCGGCCTTAAGCATCTTTTCAACCCAAACCCGTGAAAGCCGTTTGCCAAAGCGATTCAAAAATAAATACGGAGGATCTGTCAGCCTGTGCCTGCTCAGATAAAGCTTTCGCAGATTCAGGCAATCCTCAAGAGCCCGCATGGCAACAGAGCCCACGGGCACCATCCTTTCCTTTGACCCCTTTCCGATAACCCGGATAATCCCGGCGTCACGATAGAACGAATGGACCTGCAGGTCGCATAATTCGCTCACCCTTACTCCGCACGAATACAATGTCTCAATGATCGCCTTGTCGCGGCAGGCAAAAAATATTTTATCCTTTCCGGCGTTGCGGGGCAACTTACACGTGCTAAGCAAGCTGAGCACGTCTTCCCTGGTAAGCGCTTTCGGGAGGATCTTTTTCCTTTTCGCGCCTTTCCCGAAAACCAGGAGGCTGCTTAACCCGGTCCCGAGCGCCTCTCCCCCGGAAGCCTTCGCCCTGTTCATCCTGGATAAGTATTTGATAAATGAGCGCAAGGCTGATACCCTGCGCGCAACAGTAGACGGAGCCAGGTTTTTTTTGAACTTCAGCTCATATACGTAGCTTCGCAGAAGATTCCGGTTAAGAAGTTCCGGGGCCAGGGATGCTGCTGTCTTGTTCTTTGCCGCATATTGCGCGAAATCCTCAAGATCCAATCTGTAGGATTCTACTGTATTGAGCGCAAGGTTGCGGTTTGAGCGTATATAAAGAAGAAAATTTCTGATGCGATTGCTTCCTGCGGTCTCAATTGTCTTGCTTTTCCTCTTGCTCATCTTTTTTCTTTTCTATTGTTTTTGTGAACCTGCATGCCGGAAACCTGGAGCAGGCAAGAAAAGGCCCTCTCTTGCCGACCCTTTCGAACAAAATAGCCTTGCAGCGCTCGCATTTAAACTCCGTTTTCTTGACAACCTTTTTTTCACCGGTCTTCGTGAACCCTACCTTGAACTTGCATGCCGGATACCGGCTGCAATGTAAAAATTTTCCGAAACGGCTCTCCCTAAGAAGCATTTTTTCTCCGCATAACTCGCATTTCTCATCCGTTTGCTCCGGCTCGCTTATTTTCTTGGGCTCAGCTTTCATCTCCACTTCAGCTTTTTCAAGCTGCTTTTCTAAGTCCGTCCAAAATTCACTGAGGATCACTTTTGAGTCTTTCTCTCCGCGAGCTACCTGATCAAGGCTTTCCTCCATCTTTGCGGTGAATTCAGAGTCCACCAATTGCGCAAAATGAGCCTTTAGTTTTACATATACGCGCTTGCCAATATCGGTCGGGGAAAAAGCCCCCCTCTCCACCTGCGCATAGCCTCTGTTTAAAAGGGTCTGTATCGTGGGAGCATATGTGGAAGGCCGTCCAACACCATTGGTTTCAAGCATGCGCACAAGGCTGGCGCTGTTAAAGCGAGGCGGGGGCTCTGTAAAGTGCTGGTCCGGGGTCAGTTTTTGTAATTCAAGCGGATCTCCGAGCTCAAGTCTTGGCAATATCTTTTCCTGCTGTTCAGAGGTTTCCTTTTCTTTAAAACTTAGTTTGACTCGATTGAATCCGTCAAAAACGACTTGCGTGCCTGAAGCCCTGAACACAGCGTCCTTAGCCTTGATCATGGCAGTTGTTATCTCAAGCTGCGTGTTAGCCATCTGGCTCATGAGCATCCTGGACCATATCAGTTCATAAAGATGCACTTCATCCTTGTTTAGATATTCTTTCATCTGCTCAGGCGTTCTCCAGGCGCTCGTCGGCCGGATAGCCTCATGCGCTTCCTGTCTGAATTTCTGCTTACTTGTCTTTCTTTTCTCTCCGACAGGCTTCATATATTCTTTGCCAAAACTTTTTTCTATGAACTCCTTGGCTTCTTCCTTGGCTTCCTTGGCAATGGTCGTGGAATCAGTCCTCATGTATGTTATAAGACCCACCTGCCCCTCAGGCAATTCTTTGCCCTCATAAAGAGCCTGGGCTATTGTCATGGTTTTCGCGGGCGAGAAACCGATAGTCCTGAAAGCCGCCTGCTGCAGAGTCGCTGTTGTGAAGGGTAGGGGAGCCAGACGCGATGATTTTGAGGATTTGATCCCGTCAACCACATATTTGGCGCCAGAGAGCTCATCCACGATCGCCATAGCATCCGTTTCTGATTTGATATCAAGTTTCTCGATCTTGCGATCGCCCTTTTTTATTAAAGCCGCCTCAAAAGACTGCTTCGAGCTTTGGGTTTGCAGCTGAGCCTTTATGCTCCAATACTCTTCTTTGGTGAATGCGTCGATCTCAGTTTCGCGCTCAACAATAAAGCCCAGCGCCACAGACTGCACCCTTCCTGCAGACAACCCCTTTCCTATTTTTTTCCACAAAAGCGGAGATATCTTGTAACCTACAAGCCTGTCTATGATACGTCTGGTTTGCTGGGCGGAAACAAGACGCTCGTCGATCTTGCGCGGAGATTTAAGGGCTTTGTCGATCGCTGCCGGCGTGATCTCATGGAATGTGAGCCTGGATATCCTCTTGGGTTCTATTTTCAGCGCTTCAGCCAGATGCCACGCGATAGCTTCCCCCTCGCGGTCGAAGTCAGTGGCCAGATAAATTTTCTCGAATTTTTTAGCCTGTACTTTAAGTTCTTTTATTATCTTTGATTTCTTGGCTATGTTGATATATCGCGGAGTAAAACCATTTTCAATATCCACGCCAAGAGAAGACTTCGGAAGGTCCCGGATATGGCCCCAGCTGCTTTTAACGACAAAACCCTTCTTCTTAAGCATCCCCGCGATCGTTCTCTCTTTTGTGGGAGATTCGACTATCAATAAACCTGTGTTTTTCATTAGCTCCTCATTGCAAACTGGTTAAGCGGCCTGGCCAGAACATAAGCGCCGGAGGGCGTCTGTTCAACATCCCCGGATGTTTCAAGCTCAAGAAGTGTTTTTATCGCATCAGTCAGAGGCATTTTTGTCTTTTCCAAAATATCGTCAATGGATACCGGGTCAAAAGACAACGTGCGAAGCATTGTTTTATTAGCCGAAGAATACTGGCTCTGCTTGACGCTGTCATTGACCTGCGGCCTGTTATTGAAGCATTCGAATTCATCCAATACGTCCTCGATTCCGGTAACCAGTTTTGCGCCATTTTTTATGAGGATATGGGGAGCGCATGTGCCTTCGCTGTTTATGGCTCCGGGCACAGCAAACACTTCCTTGCCTTGCTCGGCAGCAAGCCTGGCTGTGATAAGCGATCCGGAATCCTCTCTGCCCTCGATCACCACGACTCCCAAAGAAAAACCCGCGATCAAGCGGTTCCTTCTTGGGAAATTATGGGGCTCAGGTCTTGTATTAAGCGGGAACTCACTCACTACCAGTCCGTTCTCAGGGATATCAAACTCTTGCATACTCCTGTTCTCCGGAGGATATACATTAAAAAGCCCGGTTCCCAGACACGCTATCGTGGTACCACCGGCATCAATGGTCGCCCTGTGCGCGGCAGAATCGATCCCGCGCGCCATTCCGCTTACAACTGTTATTCTGCGAGCCGCGAATCCTCTTGCGAATTGGCGCGCTGCGCTTATCCCGTATGGACTCGCTTTCCTTGTGCCCACGATCGCCAAAGCTCCGAATTCCGAATTTAGAAGCTCTGCTTTTCCATGGACCCAAAGAGCAAACGGCATCTGGGTTTCACCAAGGCTTGGCAGACAATGCTCGAACTCATCTTCTGTAAGATATTTAAATCCACGTTCTTGGGCTTTTTCATATGCGCTTAAGCGGGTCTCTTTGAAACGCTTATCGCTTATTTGCTTGAACTTCTCTGTCCACTTTCCGCGTCCGGCAACAGACTCGAAATCCCCTGTTTTCAATAAAAGTACGTTTTGCGCTCCGTGGTTTGCGCGCACAAGCTTTCCGCATAGGGCAGCGGGTAATCCTGTTTCATGCAGCAGGAACCACGCCTGTTTTTCTTTGCTATCGCTCATTTAACACTCTAAACCTTTCTTTGGCTTTCCCTGTCTTTGCATGCGCGGGGAAACTCCCGATAAAGATCTCGTAATTCTGCTTGGCAGAATCGAACCTTTTCATTTTATCCTGCGTGCGGGCAAGCCCGTAAAAGCAATCAGGGCGCTCTTGCGCGAGCTTAAAATCATCTTTCATGCACTCTTCAAAAATAGGCTTTGCTCTTTTATACTCCTGGATACCGAACCAGAAATTGCCCGTTCTAAGCAAAACCGCGGGCATCCAGGACTTGTCATTGTATTTTCTGGCAAATTCCAGGAATTTATGTTCCTTGGTGAATGTCATGAATACCTGATAGCCGACAAACAACACAAGAAGAATGAAAAGCAGGGATGGCCGCATATGCGACTAGTTCCTTGGGATGATCTTCACTTCATCGCCTACCACTATGGGTTCCTTGGCGGATATGATCTTGCAGGCTGTTTTGTGCCGCTCTGCACTATCCATTGTCACCATCTTGCCGGCCTTGTTCACGATCCAAAAATGTTTTTTTGTCTTAGGGTGGCGCACTCTGCGCAGCCTCTTCATGACCCAAAGCTCATCCCCCGGAACCAGCCCCCTGGAAGTGCCTATGTCGATATAAACAAGATCCCCTTGAGTTAGTAATATTTTTTCGCTGTCTGCCACTCCGATGATGCGGCCGTCCGGCTTATATACATAAGGCGGTCTTACGATTTTCGGCAATGGCTTCGGAGGGGTCTTTACGGCCTTTGGCTCTTCTGCCTTGGGCTCTTCTTTCTGTTCGACGATAGTAGGCGGTTCTTCTTTCTCGAACTCAGGCATTTCGGCCGGAGGAGCTTCTTTTTTCACCTCAAGCTTCGGCTCTTCCTTTGGAAGCGCTTTGACAAAACCTATGCCGGGCACAAAAAGCAGCTGCTCAGGATAAATAATGTCAGGGTTCTCCATCTGATCCTTGTTCGCGTCATATATTTCCTTCCAACGAAAAGGATCATTGTAAAAAAGCGCCGCCAGATCCCACAGTGTATCCCCCCTGACGATCACATAACTTTCCTTTTCTTTGGCGCTGACATCGGGCGCGCAAAACGCGAGCAATCCGAATGCCAAGATTAAACCCCCAGCAAGCATCTTCATTTTTATTCTTCCTCCTCCATTATCTTTTAGCCTTCCCGGTCTTTTAAATTATTGCCTTATCCAAACAGCGCATCTTAACAGCCATGGACAGATCTCCTTGCGATATTGTATCTCTTTGCTCGATATCCGCGACCGTCCTGGCTATTTTTAAGATTCTATGATATGCTCGAGGCGAAAGCCGCAGTTTTTTCATCACTCCCACCAAGAAGGTTTGCATGTCATGATTAATTTTGCAATATGTTTTTATGTCTCTGACGCCCATATGCGCATTTGCGAAAGAAGCGCCTTGTTTCGCGAATCTCTGCGTCTGAACTTTTCTGGCTCCCACAACGCATTCTCTGATCTCTTCTGATGTTTGGCTTTTAACATAACCATCCTTATTCTCACCTTGCACTAAAAACTCCTTAAACTCATTGCCTGAAACATTCACATGCAGGTCTATGCGGTCCAGCAATGGCCCTGACAAGCGGGCGCGGTATCTTATGGCAGCGTGAGGAGTGCAAACGCACTCGCGCTCCTTTGACCCGAGCCACCCGCAAGGACACGGATTGATCGCGCCCACAAGAATGAACTTTGCCGGATACGCGGCCTTGCCCGCGGCCCTGGACACCACGACCTCCCTGTCTTCAAGGGGTTGGCGCAATGCCTCAAGCGCGGCTCTGCCGAATTCAGCCATTTCATCAAGGAAAAGAACCCCGTTGTGCGCAAGGCTGACTTCTCCGGGTTTTGGATTCGTGCCTCCTCCGATAAGCGCCACATGGCTTGCGCTGTGATGCGGAAACCGGAACGGCCTCTGTGTTATGATCGACCTGCCTGCCATGATATTGCCTGACACAGAATATATCTTTGTGATCTCCAGGGATTCCTCCAGCGTTAATGGCGGCAGAATGGTTTGAAAGGCCTTGGCTAAAAGCGTCTTGCCTACGCCGGGCGAACCTACCAGCATGATATTGTGTCCTCCCGCAGCCGCGATCTCCAATGCCTTTTTCGGTAATGCATTGCCGATAATATCAGACATGTCGATGCGCGCGGATACATTCTCGTGCGCATTCGAGAGTTTTTTAAATACATCATCTTTCTGCAGGACAAAGGGCTCTATCTTTTTTAGCCCGTTTACCCAGTCGGCAACTTCCTGCAGGCCCCGGCACGGAATGATCTTTATCCCGTCGATCAAAGATGCTTCCTCCTTGTTGTCAAAGGGGAGCACAACCCCCTTCAAGCCGCGTGTTTTTGCGCACTGAACAACAGGCAATATCCCATTAAGCGCGCGCAATGTTCCATCAAGCCCCAGCTCGCCCAAAAACATATACTCTTTGAACATTTTTTCAGCTGACTCCCGGTCAAGGTCATCATGCAGAGCCAGGACAGCGCACGCTATTGCCAGATCGAATTCAGGCCCTTCCTTCTTGATGAACGCAGGCGCAAGGTTTACAACGATCTTTACAGGCGGAAACTTGATCCCGCACGATCTTACGCTTGCCATGACCCGTTCCCTGGATTCCCTGATGGAAGCATCGGGCAAACCAACAACAGCGAAGCTCGGCATGCCCGCATTTTTCATGTAAACTTCCACGATTATAAGCCTGCCGTTGATACCAACCGGCGACGCACAATTCAGTTTTACCGTAGACATTATTATTTCCTCCTTTCCCGCTGATGAAAACCTATCCGTTGGATTGATTTACGCGGCGCGGTCGCAAGCTCCCGGATCGCATCAAACACTGATTTGAATTGTGAATCATATTTTCTTTCCAAATCATCCAAGCGTCTGGACAAATCCTTATTGGCAGAAATGATCTCCCGCAGTTTCGCAAATGTCCGCATGATCTCAATGTTGACCCGTATCGCACGCGGACTGTTGAGAACGCTTGAAAGCATAGCAACCCCATGTTCAGTAAAAGCATACGGCGGTCTTCGCAGTCCCATCTTTACCTGAAAATTGGAGGTCACAAATTGTGACCTCCAATTTTTCATTTCCGCCTTATTAAGCCGGAACATAAAGTCATCCGGAAATCTGCTGATATTCCTCTTGACCGCCTGATTCAAAACCTTCGTCTTGACCCCGTATAGTTCCGCCAGGTCAAGATCAAACATTACCTTCTTGCCCCGGATAAAATAAATCTTCCTTTCGATTGTTTTCATAACCGCTATTTCTATATTGAGCTCCTCCTGACAACTTCCAGGGCGCGCTAGATAGCGCGCCCTGGGTCAATACCTCCTTGCTTATAGACTCTGGTTTTTGCTGCCTCTAATATATATAAGCGGAAAAAATCCCCAAACCGAACGTTTTTTATGTGGAAATAAGGAAAAAAGTCTGAAAATCGTTGATTATCAGCCTTTTTGGTTTTAGAAGCATTCCTCTCTCTGCGTTCCAACGCAGCGCATTTCTTTCTTTGGATGTGGTGATCCGCGCAACCCCGCTGATAACCCCGGTCAGCGCCCGCACGAACACAATGCCGCAAAACCACTGATCCGGCTTTCTTCGCTCAAACAAGTTTATAGAATAGAAGTGTCTTCGGCCATCCGAGCCTGGGAGGAAATTAACGATGAAGAAAGTTCTTTTATGCGATGATGACAAGACCCTGATCAAAGTTGTTGAATTTATTGTACAGGGACTCGGGGTTGAAGTCGTATCCGTAACAGAAGGGGACCTTGCGATGAATGCAGCCAAAACAAGCTCTCCGTCGCTGATACTCCTTGACCTGTCGCTGCCCGGAAAAGACGGAATGACTGTGCTTAAAGAACTGAAATCAGACTTGGCGACCCTGAATATTCCAGTTGTCATCGTGTCCGCTCAGGAATGCAAGGAATCCGTCAACCAAGCATTCAAGCTCGGAGCCCTGGATTACATTATCAAACCGTTTAAGCCCGAAGAACTGCTGGCGCTGATTTCAAAATACTTGAACTAATATTTAATAGATGGTCCAAACCATATGAGCTTAAAGTGGTCGCACAAATCCCTGGGACAGGTGCTCTTAGAGGTCGGGGTTGTGACAAAAGAACAGCTCGATAAGGCGACAGAGAAGACAAAAAACATTGAAAACGACCTGCCATCCGCTTTGATAGAACTGGGATTCGCCACAGAATCGCAGATCATCAAAGCCATTGGCGTAAGGAGCCAGATCCCGTATTTTGACACCCTCAAAGGCATCGTATCAAAAGAATCAACATCGATCCTCCCCGAGAAAATAAGCCGTAAATATCAGGTGGTTCCTCTTTTTAAAGAAGAAAACTCCCTGCTCTTGGCGATGATCAATCCATTTGATATCAATACCATTGATGATGTCGCGCGCATTACCGGACTGAGGGTGGAACCGGTAATCACCACAAAAAGACAGATACTGCTCACGATCGGGCTGATGTACAATCCTGATCCCGAAGACGGGGCCGCAATGGAGATAGAGGCCGCGACCAGCGTCATCGAGCCCAGGGAAGAAAACAGTGTTCTTGAGATCGTCGACTATTCCGACATGACAGTCACGCCCCACGCGGAGATAGCCAGGAAGGCGCCGATCATTAAGCTTGTAGACAGGATACTGCTGCAAGCCATCGAGAAAAAAGCCTCGGATATCCATATCGAACCCAAATTAGAAGACGTGGTGGTGCGCTACCGCATTGACGGCATGCTGGCGATGATCATGTTCATCCCGAAGGTCATCTCATACGCCATAATCTCCAGGATAAAGATAATGTCAAAGCTCGATATCTCAGAGACCAGGCGTCCGCAAGACGGGAGGATCCAGCTTAAACTCTCGGACAGGCTGATCAACATGCGCGTCTCCACAATGCCCACTGTAAACGGCGAGAAGGTCGTCCTGCGCATACTTGACAAAGATTCCACCCTTATCGACCTTGAAAAACTGGGATTCCCACAGGATCTTTTAACCGGCTTCAGAGACATGCTGAGGCTTCCAACCGGCATAGTACTGGTCACGGGACCCACGGGATCGGGCAAAACGACCACTCTTTATGCCGGGCTCAAAGAGATAGTACACACAACCAAAAACATCGTCACGCTCGAAGATCCCGTTGAATACCAACTCGAGGAGATAAACCAGATCCCCATCAACAACAAAGTGGGGCTCACGTTCGCAAGCGGTCTGCGGTCCCTGCTCAGGCAAGACCCGGACGTAATACTGGTTGGAGAGATCCGGGACCAGGAAACCGCGCACATCGCCATAAACGCCGCCCTCACGGGACACCTGGTCCTAAGCACCCTTCACACCAATGACGCCTGCGGAGCCTTAACGCGCTTGATCGACATGGGCGTAGAATCCTTCCTTTTGAACTCTGCTCTCGTGGGAGTGCTGGCTCAAAGGCTTATCAGGCTTCTTTGCCTGAAATGCCGCAAACCCCACATTCCCGATAAATCAGTGCAAGAAAAATTCCAGCTCGATATAAAAAAACATACTCTCTACCAGCCGGCAGGATGCAGCCATTGTTTCAACACGGGCTACAGCGGGAGAACGCTCATTCTGGAACTTTTGCCGTTGACCATAGAAGTAAGGCAGATGATCCTGGAAAAGGGTTCCTACACCAAGATCCAGGAAGTGGCGCGCCGGGCGGGATTCAAGGATATGTTTGAGCGCTCCAGGAACAAGGTCATTGACGGCGTGACCTCAGTCGAAGAAATATTAAGGGTGGCGAACATCTACTAACATTAGGGGCAAGTTAAATCTTGATCCCAATACCGATCTCAAGCGTGCAGCCGTAGGTAAAGGATAAAACGGATGACGCTGCCATGTATACCTTTTATTGTCGCAAGCAGGTTCTTATGCAAACGCCGGCGTAATGCCATCTTTCATTAGGTGAGCTGAGGATTCTCGGTGCAGTCTCCAAGGAATGTATATCCCCGGAAGAAAATGCCTGGTAAGTTGACAACGTCCCCGGGGGGGTACCGTAAACGAGTGAAGACAGCGAGGATTGTCGCGGGGAAGAAGCCCGGGGATTGCCGGGATTGAGTCAATTATTATTCGGAAGATCGGGAGGAATAGGATTTAATGATACTTTTTTGCCCTTTAACCTCGTTTTCAACTTTCTTTTTCTCAGCCGCACTAGCCATTTCGTGGTTCATTACTATATCGCCATGTTTACACATCTCCGTTAGGGGTGTCGTAAAATTGCTTATAAACTTTAATGGTATGGGTTCGGGAGGCTGCTTGAAGATTGCTGTTGTGTTGGACATGCTGGCATTACAAGTATCGACGACTTTGTAAAGCTCGGACCCTACCGTGCCTATATGTCCGGGACGGTCTGACACTACCATTTCTATGATGTATCTCCAGGCTTTTGTCGTCTTAAAAGCAGCGTCGTGAAATTTCCTAATGCTGGTATCTAGTTGCGCCCTTGATTTCAAATCAGGACCCGGACTATATTCAACACATGCGACGTACCTCTCTATACATTTACCAAGTTCACGGTATCTGGCGAAGGGTGTTGCGATGTACCCATTTTTTTCAGCCGCAGCCTCCCACTCTCGAGCGCGCGCCCAGGCTTTCTCAATGCCCCCATCGTCAGCATTGAAACATTCCTGCTTTACAAATATGCCCACGTCGCTAAATCCACGGAGGCGTGCGATATCACTGCATATCTCACTGTCCGCTGCTGCAGCCGTATGGGCGATGGCGGCTATGAGGCCAAGCATTAATAGGCTTTTAAATTTTAGTTTCATGATCTTATCCTCCTGAAACTCCGCTTTGGGGCATGCTGTATCGCCATACCCCTTAACTAAAGGATAACAGGAGTTGGGGATTTGTCAAGGGGGAGATTAAGAGCGATAGAGCGAGGAGGCGAAAAAGCAGTAAAACTCGCGAAAGTGAAAGCAGGTGAAGAGGCTCCCGGGGAAGAAAAAAAACCAAGCAAGTTGAGCGGCAAAGTAACTCCTGCCAATAAACCCGGCGTGGATATCAAGGGTTATTATATTCTGCATGGGGGCTCGATACGATACAAACTATATCTGGGTGCAGGTCAAAGTCCGAATGGGGGGAGAGTGGACGGAAAAATGGATCTACGCCGGATCCATCACGAAATAACCCGTTAAAGGGGCCAAATCCTGACTTAATACAGAAGGAAAAAAGCCTGAAAAAGGCTTATATCGAGAGAACTGCTGATCCGGATATCTTGCTTTTTTTCACTAACTGCAGGACCTTATCAGCGGATTTTAAAGGAAACACTTCTACTTTTGGTTTGATGCCTGCTTTGGCAGCAAGCTCTAAGCATTGTGAAACATCTTTTCGCGTAACATTGGCAACACTTGTGATCTTTTTTTCATGATACAGCAGGTTGTAGTCAAAAGCCGGGATGCGGCTCATGTGTATCCCTGCTAATGCAAGGGTTCCGCCTTTTGCGAGTTTTGCCAATGCCAGGGGCACAAGCGGGCCGAATGGGGCGAATATTATGGCGCTATCAAGAAGATGCGGGGGCTTGCCCTGGGCATCACCAACCCATTTCGCGCCAAGGCTCTGGGCTAATTTTTGATGGTCCCTGGTCCTGGTAAAAACATAAGTCTCCATGCCCAGAAAATTCGCTGCCTGAAGCACCAAATGCGCTGAAGCCCCGAAACCGAATAACCCGAGCTTTGAACCCTTCTTGGCCTCGCTCAGCCATAAAGCTCTCATGCCGATGGCTCCTCCGCATAAAAGCGGAGCTGCTTCATGATCACTGAGCGCGTCAGGTATGGGATGCACAAACTCGGATCTCGCGATCATCGTGTCAGCGTATCCGCCGTTCACAGTATAACCCGTGAACTCAGCCTTATCGCAGAGATTCTCCCTGCCGCGTCCGCACAGAACGCATTCGCCGCACGCTGAAAAAAGCCATGGCACTCCGACTCTTTTTCCGGTTTTCTCATCGATCCCGACAACCTGATGCCCGAACACAAGAGGTAATTTCGCGTCAGGAAGTTCCCCTTCGTAAATATGCAGATCTGTCCTGCAAACCGCGCATGCTTTTACGCGGATAATGGTTTCATTGTCTTTCGGAACCGGATCCTGCTTGGTTTGGATTATTAAAGGGGCTTCCTGCTCGAACTGCGGCCCGTGAAAAATTACAGCTCTCATGATCAGTATTTAATTATAAATTATTAATGCTAAGGGCTAAAACAATAATAGAAAACTGCTTATTCCCCATATTTTTCCCAATCTTTTTTAGCATTTAGCCCTTGTAATTTAGCCCTATATTGTTCATTCCAGCGGGCTCTTTAAAATATGCTGTCTGATCTTTGTGGCTTTTCCTTTTTGAACCTCCACCTCCCCGACTAAAAAAGACGGGATGATAACGCTTGTGGGCACAGACCCGCTAATGCCGCCTGCAAGCATGTTAACCGCCTTGTAATCATCTCCGGCAGCTAAGATGGATTCCATTAATCTTATCGGCGTGGCTATGATCTCGGTATTATGCACCAGCTCTTGCCTGCCGTCCTGGAAAACCAGGCGCAAGACATCGGGCACAGCGCGGAACGCCTGATGCGCGCCTCTTTTCTGATTCCCTCCAACGGGTTTGAGCCCTGAGATGATCAGGCCAAAAGGCAATTGTCTGGTTTTTAATTCCTGAATAAGCATTGCTTTCATGTCAGCAACTTTTAAGGTTTTCTCTGAAGTTACGAATAAATTCCCGGCGCGCGCATGCGCTATGCTTTGCGGACTCGCTCTTCCATGGCCATTGGATCTGGCAAGAAATCCTTTTACGGGTCTTCTGGAAAGAAGAAAGTTCTTCAACACCCCCTTATCGATCAAAGAGACCTTTTCAGCTCTCACTCCCTCATCATCAAGCGTATAATGTCCGAACAATGCCGTCTGCTTGAAAGCGGTTGCTGTTGGATCGTCCGTGATGGATATGAAGTCAGGAAGCACTTTTTTTCCGATCCGTTCCCTAAAGGTTTGCGGCTCATCAGGATCGCGCTGCCTTGCGCCTTCGAGCCTTTCGATAAAAGCCAGAAATACTTGCGCGCTTGCAGCAGGATCAAGCAGGCATGGCGCGATCCCGCTGCGCGCCTCTGAGGAAGCAAGGGTATTGAAAAAATCCTCCTTCATAACCTTTATGGATGTTTTTAGATCCTCGGATCGCGGCAACTCATTAAAAGTCTTTCCATAAATGCTTTTTGTCATATGCACGGGCAAACCAATGTCGCTTAGCCCGTAAAGGCTTAGATAAAGCTGCGCTTGCGTCCTGTTGGATGTTATGCTTGATCCTTCTGAATTCGCGGTTTTTTCCTCGATGCGCTCTGCGCGCAAGTTCACCAGTGAACGTAATATACGCGGGCCGGTTCCGATAAGCGAGGATATCTCCTGCGCTCTTTGAGAATATTTTTCAAATGCTTCCCATGTTTTTACGTCCGCACTCTTTGCAACATGCCTTATTGGCTCTTGTTTTGCGAAATCATCTGTGACATAGTCCGGTATGCCCTCTGAGGAGCGTTTTGCTTTTTTTTCAAAAAACATGGCGCTTGATGTTTTGTAGGCATCATCAATAGCCTGCCAAATATAGTGCCGCGCGATCCGCGGCTGATCTTCAGGGGTCACGATCGGCCATGTTTTTGCGGTATTGGCCCATGAATCCGGGGTTTCATCCACTTTATATGACCCGACCCTGACCCTTGGGACCAGAATGGTCTCTTCGCTTTTATTCTCATAAACCTTACGCGCATTCCTTAGGCTGAGCAGATGGGTCTCTGTTTTGATCAAGCGCAATTCAATGAAATACGGCTTTGGCCAGTCTTTAAAGCGCAGATTCTTCATGCTTCGCGCGATCTCCGCCTGGAACACGTCATTTACGTCCTCTTGCCCGAGAACCCGGGAAGTGAGCAAAGAGCAGTAAATACTAATAAAAAGTCCAAGGACGCCAAGAAGGCCAAGGACACGATGCGGAATTTTTGGTTTCATATGGAAAAGTACTTGGCTTGGGGATGATGAAAAACAATAGCTGAGACACTGGCTTCCGGTTCCATCATATAGCTGTCAGTCAGTTTCAATGATATATGCTTCTCAAGATCAAGAAGCTTGAAGAGCTTGGCCTGGTCTTCGATGTTCGGACATGTTGGATACCCGAAACTAACCCTGATGCCGCGATATTTGGCCTGGAATTTCTGGCGCAGATTCAAGTCTTGCGGATCCGGGAATCCCCACATCTTGCGCAGCTCCTCATGTAAGAGCTCGGTAAGAGCCTCTGCTGATTCTATGGCAAGGGCCTGTATCACCTGAGAACGCATGTACTCCCCTTTTTCCCTGTACCCGCAAGAAAGCTCTGTTATCCCATGCCCGCACGTAACAGCGAACATCGCGAAAAAATCCCTTTTTTCACTTTCAAGCGAACGCACATAATCCGATAAGCAAAGTTCCTCGCCGTCAGCCTGACGCGGAAAATCAAAAACCTCCACAGGATTACTGTCCTTTGGGTCTTTAAAAATCAAGATCTTGTTTTCCTGGCCCGCAACCGGGAAAAACTTATATATAGCCTTTGGTTTGATAAGCTGTTTTTCGATCACCTCTTCCTGGATCTCTTGCACTGTGCGCTGAAGTTTAAGCGCTTGCGGCTCACGCAGCCCGAATAAGCGCTCAGGATTGCCCCGAAGCCCGAGCTGGCGGCAATAAAGCATGATCGGGTCTATGTAGGCGAATATGGTTTTAAGGTCATAAGCCTCTACCAGATGGGACTCAATATCAGGTGGAACCGGAACAGGCGCATCATGGTAAATGCGCGCGCGCTGTATTTTCTTAAGCACAGGATCTGCTTTAGGCTTACATGTATCCTTAGCGCGCACGTCAGCCTGGGATTGCCTGTTCTGCTCAACCAAAGCCTCCCGTGAACCAGGACCAACGTACTGATTAACCAGGCGCAAACCTGCCATGGCGTCTTTAGCGTAAAACACCGGAGCCTGATACGCCGGCGCTATCTCTTTTGCCGTGAAATTTATGGAAAGCGCTGCTCCTCCCACAAGAAAAGGAACATCTATGCCCTGCTCCCTGCAAGCCTTAGCTGTCACAACCATCTGCTGCACGGATTTTACAAGCAAGCCGGATAAGCCTACGAGGTCAGGTTTATGTTCACGTATCGCCGCGATCAATGCTTCAGGCGTGACCTTATTGCCCAAGTCTACGACTTCATATCCATTGTTTTTGAATATTATATGCACGAGATTTTTACCGATGTCATGCACATCCCCTTTGACGGTGGCGATCATGATCTTGGCTTTAGTTGATGCGGCTGCAGAATGCATGCGCGGGGCAAGATGCTCCATGGCTGCTTTCATGACCCCAGCTGAACCCAGTATCTCCGCGATAATAAGCTCATTCCCCGTGAACAAGCGCTCAACCTCTGCCATCGCATCCATCAAAGGACCATTTATGATCTCAATGGGTTTCATTTTTTCAAGCAGGATGTCGAGATCCTCTGAGAGACCCTGCTTTGATCCTTCGACCACATACTTTATTATTCTTTCTTGAGGCGTAAGACGCGTACGCTCGCTGATAATTTTCGCAGGAAGCTTTTTGCTTCTGAAATGAGAACTGAATTCCACGATCGCATCATAATCCTTCGGGCATTTAGGATCCCCTGGGCCCTTCCAGAAAAGGAGCCTTTCAGCCAGCTTCACTTCAGCCGCAGGGATCGATGAAAACGCCGGCAAACCCGCGACCTTGGCGATAGCCAAGTCCAACCCCGCGCTTACACAATGCTTAAGGAACACAGCATGCATGACCTCGCGGCCTGCTGCGGGCAATCCAAAGGATACATTGCTTATGCCCAGAATAGTCCGGCACTTCGGGAACCTGGCCTTGATCAAACGTATCCCCTCAATAGTCTCCCTTGCTGAGCCCATATACTCCCTACTGCCGGTTCCGGCCGGAAACACAAGAGCATCAAAGATGATATCTTCCTCGGGCATCTTGTATTTTTTTACCAGAAAACCATGAAGCTTCTGCGCGATGCGCAGCTTCTCCTTGCGGCTAACAGCCATGCCCTTGTTCTCATCGATCACTCCGACTATGACTCCTGCCCCGTATCGCTTTATAATCGGAAGAAACCTCTTAAGACGCTCCTCTCCCTCCTCGAAATTAATGGAATTTAGGATGCATTTCCCCGGACAGATCTTTAAAGCAGCCTCGAACACCCT
>JBHPMF010000021.1:0-37265 GCA_042563375.1 Elusimicrobiota bacterium
CCATGGTTGGAACCAAAGGGGAGGGGGCTTTATAAAGGCGGCAACCCCTCACCCGCGCTTCGCTTGCCCTCTCCCCCAAGGGGCGAGGGAAAAGAAAGTTGGAAGCAGATTGTGACGTTTTATGTAAGGATGCGCGACCGAAATGGGGTGCAAGGAGTACATTTTTTGATATTATATCTTGACTCTGCGAGATTTATAATTGTATAGTAGCAATACAATGGCAAGGCAATTACAAGCACTCAAACAATCCAAGGCAAGCATATCGATCACGGAAATTATGGGAAACTCGTTGGCGGGATTCAAAAGCTTGTTTCTGAAGCCAGGCGGCAGGCTGGGCGGTCAGTTAATGCCGTTTTAACCATCACCCATTGGGAGATCGGAAGACGCATTATTCACTTTGAACAGCAGGGCAAAAAGCGAGCCGGGTATGGCGAAGAAATTTTAGAAAGGCTTTCCAAAGATCTAACTAAAAGATTCAGTCGGGGTTTTGGGCTGTCACAAATCAAAACCATGCGCCAGTTTTACCTTACATATCCAAACCCATGGAAACGCCAATCAGCGATTGGCCAAATAGCCTTGTCGCAAATTCGCCAATCACTGATTGGCGAATTGCCCGCAAAGCCGGTAATCCGGAACTTACAAGATATAGCCACCTGGTCCCAGGCTTTTTCCTTATCATGGACGCATTACACACTACTGCTTCGAACGTCAAGCGCCTATGCCAGGGATTTTTATGAACAAGAAGCGTTGAGCGGCGGATGGTCGGTAAGGCAGCTTGACCGCCAAATTGGATCGCAGTTTTACGAAAGGACAGCTCTTTCTAAAAATAAGACGGCGATGCTCACAAAAGGCTCGCGCAAACAACCCGGCGATATTATGACCCCGGAAGAAGAAATCAAAGACCCGTATATCCTTGAATTCCTAAATTTGAAAGATGAATATTCAGAAAGCGATTTAGAAGAAGCGCTTGTTCGGCATCTGGAATCATTCCTTTTGGAATTGGGCGGTGATTTCACTTTCGTGGCAAGGCAGAAACGCTTGCGCGTCGGCAATGAGTGGTACAGGGTGGACCTGGTTTTTTACCACAGGCGGCTGCGCTGTCTGATCCTTATCGATCTCAAACTTGACCGCTTCAGCCATGCTGATGCCGGACAGATGCACTTATATCTTAACTACGCGCACAAGCATTGGACGCGTACCGATGAAAACCCACCCGTCGGCCTGATTCTCTGCGCCAAAAAAGACGAAATGGTAGCTCGTTATGCTTTAGAAGGCCTTTCCAACAAAATTCTTGCTTCTGAATACAAAACCGCGCTGCCCAGTGAAAAACAATTATCGGACGAGCTCATAAAGACCAAGCGGTTGATCGATTCCCGCATGGCCATAAAAGGCCGGAAAAGAAAAAGATAGTTTGATTTATGCTAGATAAACAATCTCCCAAGTGGTGCGCTATATATACCCGCAAGTCTACGGATGAGAATCTGGATTCGGCATTTAACTCGCTGGATGCGCAGAAGGAATATTGCGAGTCGTTTGTTAAGAGCAGGGAGGGTGTGGGGTGGAAGGTTTTTCCTGTTGATTATGATGATGGCGGGTTTACTGGCGGCAATATGGACAGGCCTGCGCTTAAAAGGCTTGTCATGGATGCAAAGCAGGGCAAGTTTCAAGTGGTTGTCTGTTATAAATATGACCGGTTAAGCCGCAATACCAAAGATTTCCTTCATATCCTTGAGATTTTCGACAGGTATAACGTAGCCTTTGTTTCCGTTACCCAACCCATAGACACAAGCTCATCAGTTGGCAGGCTCATGCGCTCAATTCTTATGGATTTCGCGCAATTTGAAAGGGAGCTTATAAGCGAAAGGACAAGAGATAAGAGAGCTGCGATGGCCAAAAAGGGCAAGTGGCACGGAGGCTATCCCGTATTGGGCTATGACACTGATCCTGAGACAAAATCCCTCCTGGTTAACCCTAAGGAAGTGAAAATAGCCCGGGCCATGTTTGAGGCTTATCTTAAAACCAAATCATTATCGCTTGCGGCCAAGATGCTTAATGCCAAGGGATACAGGATGAAGGAATGGGAGACCAAAAAAGGCATCAGGAAAGGCGGAAGGAAATTCAATAAGACCAATCTCTCATATATGCTTAATAATCCCATATACATCGGCATGATAAAGCACAATGACAGCCTATATGACGGCGAGCACAAAGCGCTGGTTGAAAAGGATACATACAACAGAGCGCAAAAGCTTTTAAAGCAAAACAGCCAGAAAAACAAGTCCACCAATCAGGACAAGCACAATTTCCTGCTAAGAAGTCTATTGCGATGCTCTTGCTGTGGTACCATGATGACCCCTAATTTCGCTTATTCCAAAGGAGCCAAGTATTTCTACTACAAATGTGTTGCAGTCAACAAATCCGATAAAGACGCATGCAAGATAGGGAGCGTCCCGGCAAGGGAGATCGAGAAGATCGTTATTGAGAGAATCGGATTCCTTGGGAAAAATCCCGTTGTTATAGAGGAAATCGTCAAGCGCGCTCAAACAAGCTCTGTTAACCAGCTTGGACCCAAAAGGCAGGAGAAGTCCCTCGTATCCGCTGAATTAGGCAAAACAGAATCGGAAGCACGCAATCTTGTGGCTGTGCTTGCCCAAAAAGGCCCTGCTTCCGAGAAATACAAATTCATCATGGACAGGGTAGATGAACTGGAAAAGAAAAGAAACGAGATCGGAGCAAAGCTCGAAAAAACAGAGATGGAAATACAGGCTTTGGAGCAAAGGCAAATAAACGCTGATGTAATACGCCACAATCTGCTGAGCTTTAGCAGAGTTTTCAACCGGCTTTCCCCTCCTAAACAAAAGGAACTCGTAGCACTCATGGTTAAAGAAGTGATCTATGATGAGGAAGAATCAAAGATAAAACTCACTCTGCGTCCTTTGCCCGACTTAAAGTGGGATATGGACCAGAATAAGGTGAGTTTTGAAGAGCGTCTGAATCTGCTGCCGGATAGGGGTAAAAATCCGAACTTTTATCTCAATTAAACTGATAATTGGACTCAACAATGCCAGAAAAGAGGCGAAATCCGCGATATATTACAGTTTTGGACAGTTTAAAATAACCGCATTAAAATCGTTTTCTCCGATCAGGAAGAGGCCATCTCTTGAGGAATTGGCAAAGCAAATGAGGCCGCCAAAAACACTTGGGGAAAGAATAAGGTATCTGAGGTTAAAGCGCGGGATGCATCAAAACGAGCTGGCCAAGCGGCTTGGCGTTTGTAAAACAGCGGTTTCACAATGGGAATCGAATCAGACGGGGCCAAGACCGGAACATTTTAAGAAGATTCAAGATTATCTGGTTAAGACCAGGGATAATGGTAGTAACATTAAGGAAAGGCCATTAAGACCACTGTTGCGGATTGGGAATAAGCGGAAGCAAATAGTAGTGTTCAGAAAGGCTCTGGTGAGTAATTGGCCTAAACTCCAGCCCTAGGCTTGGGACTTTGAATCTAGAATCTCCCGCAACTTTTGCAGGAGCAGGTCCGGTGAAAGTGGTTTTTGGAGAAAGTGGATGCCTTGGTCAAGCGCGCCGTGGTGCAGGATCGCGTTTTCAGTATAACCAGACATGTAAAGCACAGGAACGTCAGGATAAAGACTCACAAAACTCTCCGCAAGCTGTCGCCCGCTCATGCCGGGCAAAACAACATCAGTAAGCAGTAGATGGATTTTCTCCTTGTAATCTTTGGCTATTTGCAAGGCTTGTTCCGCACTCTCCGCCTCTATCAGCTTGTATCCATAATTCCGCAGGGTTCGCACGATCACGTATCTCACTCCTTTCTCGTCCTCAACCACCAGGATCGTTTCCGAGCCGCCTGGTTTTAAATTATGAGCTTTTACGACCTCAGTGCTCCCCAAAGCGTCCTGGATTCGCGGAAAATAAATTTTGAAACTTGTTCCCCGACCAGGTTCGCTGTAAACGGCGATATGGCCTCCGCTTTGCTTGACGATCCCGTACGCCATAGACAAACCAAGCCCGGTTCCCTTACCCGGTTCTTTTGTCGTGAAGAATGGGTCGAAGATCTTTTTTAATGTTTCCTTGTTAATCCCGGTCCCGGTATCGCTTACTCCAAGCATAACGTAAGCGCCTGCCGTTACTTCCGGATGAGTACCGGCATATTCTTCGCTGAGTTCAGTGTTCAGAGTCTCAAAGATGAGTTTTCCGCCTTGAGGCATGGCGTCGCGGGCGTTTATGGCCAGATTCATGATCACCTGGTCTATCTGCGAGGGATCCACTTTGACATATCCCAGGTTCGCTTCCCGAATAAACACCAAATGGATATTCTCGCCGATGAGGCGTTCCAGAATCTTTTCACTATCAGTAATCAAATCATTGAGGATTAAAACTTTCGGCTGAAGCACCTGCTTGCGGGCAAAAGCCATCAACTGACGGGTAAGGGTTGCGGCTTTTTTCCCTGAAGCCAAAACAACATCAAGATCTTCCATTACGGGGCTGTCGGATCGCAGATCGCCCTTTATGAGCTCGGTCAGACTTATGATCGAAGTTAAATGATTATTGAAGTCATGGGCCACGCCGCCTGCCAGCCTACCGATCGCCTCCATTTTTTGGGATTGAAGGAGTTGTTCCTGCGTATGCCGCAAACGCTTGGCCATATCCCTGAAGGAATGGGCCAGCGCTCCGACTTCATCTTTCGAGTCGACGTCTATGGGAATATCTAAATTGGATTTACCGATTTCTACCACAGCATCCCTTAGCTTGATGATCGGGTTTAAAATACTTTTTGATATAGCGAATACGCCTCCCAGCGCGACCAGAATGACGACAATGAAAACCAAAACAATAATCGCTTTGCTTGCAAAGATCTCTTTCACAAGGAAATCCCCGAGCGCTTTCGAAGCTTTTTCAACTTCTTCAAGCATATTATCCAGATCCCTGGATATCGCCTCTGATTCCTCGTCAAATTGCTCCATCGTAGAACGTTTTTCTGCGCGGCTTTTGTCGTGGATCAGGAGCATTTTGTCGCTTATGCTGTAAAACTCTTCTATCGAATTTCGAAGTTTCGCTATCGTTTCAGGGGAAAATAAAGCTTCTGTTGGCGTCCCCATAAATAGATATTCCAAATCCTTTTCGATTTCCATTTTTTTCTCGCCAATTTTTTCTGCGCGCTCTTCTTCTGTCATCCAGCCCGCATCGTACTCCTCCGACGCTCGCACTATCTCCTCAAGATTAATTCGAATATGCGTGATGCAAGAATTTATCGGCGTATGCTGCATATGATAAATTTCAACTTTAGAGGCGACGCTGTCAATGCGCGTTATAGCCAAAATGCCGATAATCGCTGTTAAAATAACAATAAGAATAAATTCTAGTGCCAGCTTTTGGGTAATTGTCATCCTATTTTCTTCCGCCTCGACTTTTTGCTTTCATAATTCGGAGAGGATGCAGAAAGCGCATGCGGCGCCTAAAATCCATACTGGGCCTGAAGGATAATCCCGTAATCGTCGGATTTGGTGGTCATGCCGACGGGAAGTCCCACACTGAAAAATATTTCTTTAGTCACACTGCGTCTGATCCCGGGGCTCAAATACAACCGGCTTTCATGATCTTCCCAGTTCCAGGAACCAAAATATTCTGTAAAAAAATGCCATTGCCTGCCAAGCGGAAAAGCGGCGGATAAGGCATGCTCTATGACCCTTATGTCCTCTCCGGCAAATACGGTTGAGTAAGCCGCGTTTCCCTGCACAACGATAGAGCCAAATTGTTTAAGCGAGGCAACATACACGCCATATTCTGTTTTGCCCTCCCCTAGTTCTTTTTTTTCGTCACCTGTTGCTATGTCAACTTCTGCCCCCAAAACCAAAGCCGGGGCATCTTGGGTGTGCCGGGCTAAAAGCCATTTCAAGCCGAATCCAATATCTCCGATGCCGTTCTCGGCTTCTGTCTTTTCTTCACGAAAGAGATAAGGCACATTAATATCCCCGCTCACGCGCTCGATAATGCCAAAAAAGAATTGCGCCCGCGGAGCGATCCGCGTATCCGTGTCCTTGCTGTCATTGCGCCACGATTCAACACCTAGACGAATGTCATATTCGCCCACATCGTTTGGACAGGTTTCCTCAATCGCAATCGGCTCAACGAATTCCTGGCCTCCGTTTTTCTCGCCCGCTTTAACGACCCGGGCAATCTGAGAAACAAGGATAATGAGAACCAGAAATGCCATGTTATTCAGCATCTTCATGCCTTCAGCGCCTGCACGAACACGCCATATCCGCCATTTTTTAACCAACCAGCGGCCGACAATGTCTTCTTGTGAAATGTTTTTCTTTGGCATAATTTTTTTAATCAGTCTTATCCCGAAGATTGACTACCTTTTATTATCCCTTATTAACTCTCAATTGAGCGGAGGTGTTCATGGATAAAAAGACTCGGCCCGTCGACCCAATAAGCTATCTAACGCCACAGAGAAGGTTGGAAAAAATAGCGAAGTTACTGTTAAGAGGAATACATCTGTATGCAAAGACAAATGGGATGCATGAAAAAGAGAAAGCAGCCCAAGAGCCAGCAGCGCAATTATTAAAAGAAATGCAAAGTTCGAATCCTATTCCTGCTTAAAGCAGGTATTCGAACTTTTTTCGGGTTTTGGGGCGAAAGGACGAATTAAGCGCATCAAAAGGCGAGTTCGGATTTTTACCCCTCTCCTGAGAGAGCTGCCATCTTGGGACGAAAAGGGTAACCCTGAGTAGGGTTCTGACTGGAAAAACCATTATATTGCTCCAATCCGGAGTCTTCTTTAACTGCTAGTTTTTTGGCAGGCAGGGGTATCCTCAACGTGGCCTTGCATTCCGCCTGATTCAAAACAACGACATCCCTGACTAAAGTATGAACAAGCTTTCTTTTTCTTGTTACTTCCAATTTGTCAAATGCCTTGTCAAAGTCCTTCAAGAAGTGGGAAATGGCTTCGGGCGTGACACTCTCGGATGCCAGCAAGTCCAGCGTTTCTTCCACTCCTGAGAACTCCTTTTGCGCCTCTGAAAGGATGTTTAACTGATCTTTAATCTGCTTTCCAACTATTTTCGCCACTTCTTTATCTTTAACATTCTGTATGAGCCATTGGACCCGCTCGTTCTTAATGCGCTGGGCAGATTCGATCTTCTTTTGAAGCGCCGCTCTTCTGGCACAAAGCTCGTTATTGCGCTCCTGGACCCGAATCTTGTACTGGCCCAAAAATACCTCGATCATCTCAGGCATATTGGCAATTTTGCGGATTTCATCAAACACAGCGAATTCCAATGCATCTGATGGTATGTATGGCATATCGCATTTATCCGGCCTGCCCGAGCATACGTAGTAATAATATTTCCTCTTAAGCTTGCCCGTGCCCTTGCCGGTGGTCATAACCCTGCCACATTTGCCGCAAAACGCAAGCCCGGTGAGAATATTGGGGCTCCTTGTCTTCCAGGGAGGCAGAAAGGACCGGTGCCTGAGCTTTGCCTGGGTATTTTTCCATTCTTCAAGCGTGACAATGGGCTCATGTTTAAGCCGATGGAGCTCCCCATCAATATAGACATATCCCGCGTATACAGGCTGGGTGAGGATGTTCCAGACCGAGTTCTTGTACCATGCTTTCTGTCTGGTTGTTACCGCGTCTTCTTTATTTAGCTTTCTGGCTATTTCTTTAATACCCAAATCGTGATCACGGTAAAGCTCAAATACTCTCTCAGCCCAAGGCATTTGAATCGAATCATGTTCTAAAAAACCTTCTTCAGTGGAGTTAAATCCAAAAGGAGTCGGCCCGTTCCATTTTCCTTCCTTGAGCCGCCTTTGCAAGCCCATTTTTGTGCGTTCACCTATCAGCTCTCTTTCAAACTGGGCGAAACTGCCGAACATATTAAAGAACATGGTTCCTGCGGGATTAGTGGTGTCAAAGGGTTCAGTGGCAGAGCGAAGCCCAACATTAAGCTTCTTGAATTCCTCAGCCAAAGTCACCAGGTCTTTGACACGGCGTGATAATCGGTCGAGCTTATAGACCAAAACAAAATCAAATTTTCCGGATAAGGCGCTTCTGCGCAAACGCTCCATGGCAGGCCGGCCCAAATCCTTGCCGGAATAGCCGTCGTCCACATAAAAATCGCTGATATTCCAACCTTCAGCTTTACAAATAAGGCCCAGGCGCTCTTTTTGAGCCTCAATTGAGAATCCATGGCGCGCCTGTTCTTCGGTTGAGACGCGCACATAGCACGCTGCTCTCGGAATGCGCTCATCTTGTTTCGCCGGATGCAGCGCGCTCCCGCGAAATCTTTTCTGCACGATGGAGCCGGATTCCATTGTCATGGTTTATATTTGATTTTTCCGGAGGACAATATCTGGCCGAGCCCCCGAAAGCAGCGCAGAACCCTCTTTTGAGTAGCCGGTGCCGACTCGCGCAGGTTCTCAATGAAATTGAGCCTGGACTGACAGTCCTCTTTCAATGTTTTATAAAGATATTTCTCAAACCCGCCAACTTTGGTTTTCTTACCGACAATAGTCTTTTTCATGTTAATAACCGCAACCCTGAAGCACGCTGTCCATTGCTTGAAAAGCGGTCTGATTGATGCGCTCCATTTCTGCGGGATCCGTTACTCCAAAAAAGTTGGCTACCCACGCAGGGCCCGTATGCTTATCGCTCTGGAACCTTCCCCGGATATTCTCAAGGGCTTTCTTCAAACATGGCTCCTTGAGGTGCGGCTTCAGACACTCTATGACTTCCTGCGCGCCGCGGCCATAGTACCGTGCCAGGGCATAGAGGTCATAAGCGTCCTTCTCTTTGTATCTCTCGCCAAGGGCATGGCCTTTAAGCGCAATAATAGCCGGGATATCCGCAACCTTGATATCCAGGGTAGTCCGTCCTCCGCTCTCCGGAAGTTGCCCTTCAACCTTGGTCGTCTTGCAGCTTTTGAAAGCGATTTCCAGATCAGGCGTTGCCCTGGCCCGTAACCCGCTTTGGACTTTCCTATGCCTGTGGCTCTTACCCTTTCCCGGAGGCGGTTGAGAAGTCAAGAAGTCAACGCCGATAGCGTCGGAAATGCCGGTGATCTTACGATCGAGCCTGTAAAGAATCTCGGGATTTGGGTCGTATTTTCGGTCTTTAAGAAGACCAACAATAGTTGCATAGCGTTCATCATCCACCAGTTCATGGTTTACAGCCAAGTCAATGTCAATAGAGCCGATATGCTGAAAGCTTCCCCCCATGAGATCCTCGCCCTCGAGTTGTGGGCCATGGTCACGAAGCAATAGGTAGGGCACCCAGCCTCCAATAAGAACAAGCGCATCCTGATAGGATTTCAATATAGTCATCACTTCAAGCAAAACAGAAAAAGAAGCGCTCGTAATCTCGGACGTATAGTCAGCAGCTACCCTGGGCTTAATCATGGTTGGAATGAAATGGCCTTTTTATAGAGAACCTCAGCCTGTTCCCTGGCACGATCATTGAGGTTGAAGAGGTCCAAGTAGAGCTGAATGCTGGAGACGACCGAAACCCCTTGAATTTTCTGGGTCTTATAAAAAACAAACTCATCAAAGGGCGCAACCAGAAACATATTGGCGCCTGATTCCACGGGTTTTAAATCCAGAAGTCCGACCCACTCCTCAATGCCTCCTTGAATATAGACATGATTGACTCCAAAGCGCAAATAAGGGGCCGCCAATGCCGCACCTCCGTAAAGCGTCAGGCTATACTGATCCTGCTTCTTTTCAGGCAGGGCCTTGAGCCTGCTTTTGAACTCCTCAAAGCTTCTGTCCGGGGAGTAATAGCCAACAGCCTTATTCATCTCTAAAAATTGGTAACGCTGAACCCAAAGGTCCAATAACTCCTTGGGTTTGGCGAGCTTGACCGAACCCCGCTCCTTGGTAACCAACAGCTTATCAGCCAGCCAATTGACCGCCAGAGAAGCCATGCGCAGCGCCACCTTGGCCTCACTGGACAACCTGGCAATGGTCCAGGACTCCTTGGGGTTTTCAAGTGCAACGCGCAAAATGCGGGCAGCCTTGGAGCTGAACGGAAAAGGGAGCTTACGAATCTTTTGAGGTTCCCCGGCTTTTTTGAGCACAGCCCTAATGCTATTGGGCGCCTTGCCTGCCTGCCCAAGCTGGCGATCCACATACACTGAGCCAAATTGCAAAAAAGCCTCACCTGTCAAAGAAATAAAACCCGCTCCAGCCTCCTGACAAAGCTTCTTGCCCTCCTCAGAGATACTTGGGACGATGACTACAGGATATGCCCCTGGCACCTTTTTAGCGGCCAGGGAAAGAAGCCCCAGGGCCTCCAGGATGTAGCGCGGCTCTCCGCGCGGCCTGATCTCGCAAATAAAGATCTTCTCGCTACCGCCAATCTTCACCTTCAGGAGCAAATCCGCAGCAACGCCTCCAATCCGAGGCCTCTCCTGAAATCTCAGTATCTTGCAGCCCGGAACGAGGCCGCAAAGAACCTGTTTCAATACATTGCCGATCTGGCCTTCCAGTGTTGTCTGTGTCATTTATAATGAATACCTATATAATACCACACGTTATAAATATAGCATAAATTATATATTTGTCAAGGCCGGTTTCTGAAATGGACGAGAAGACCCAATTCAGAATGTATGACCCGAAAAGCAGAGGGGCAAGCCTCCTCAGAGATCCATCGTCGCACAAGCCGGAAATCGCAGACACTGCCTGCGAAATTGCCGCTCGCGCTACGGAAAAACAAAACACGAGAGGGGGCACAAGCTGGTAGCAAGTTATAACGTTTTGTGTAAGTATGTGTGACTGAAATAAACAGCGGTTCCCCTCACCCACGCTTCGCCTGCCCTCTCCCAGGACGCTTCGCGTCACCGATAGCTTATTGCTAATAGCTTATGGCAAAGAGGAAAGCTTTATCACCCTCACCTAGCCTCTCCCCTCAATGGAGAGGAAAAAGAATAGAATGGGGCGCGAATAATTGGGAAAGAATGGTCATTTTTTGAATTAGTATCTTGACAGTGCAAGATTAGTAATGGTATAGTGAGGGCATTATGGCTGAGAAGAAAGCTCCCAAATGGTGCGCGATATATACCAGGAAGTCTACGGATGAGAATCTGGATTCGGCATTTAACTCGCTGGATGCGCAGAAGGAATATTGCGAGTCGTTTGTTAAGAGCAGGGAGGGTGTGGGGTGGAAGGTTTTTCCTGTTGATTATGATGATGGCGGGTTTACTGGCGGCAATATGGACAGGCCTGCGCTTAAAAGGCTTGTCATGGATGCAAAGCAGGGCAAGTTTCAAGTGGTTGTCTGTTATAAATATGACCGGTTAAGCCGCAATACCAAAGATTTCCTTCATATCCTTGAGATTTTCGACAGGTATAACGTAGCCTTTGTTTCCGTTACCCAACCCATAGACACAAGCTCATCAGTTGGCAGGCTCATGCGCTCAATTCTTATGGATTTCGCGCAATTTGAAAGGGAGCTTATAAGCGAAAGGACAAGAGATAAGAGAGCTGCGATGGCCAAAAAGGGCAAGTGGCACGGAGGCTATCCCGTATTGGGCTATGACACTGATCCTGAGACAAAATCCCTCCTGGTTAACCCTAAGGAAGTGAAAATAGCCCGGGCCATGTTTGAGGCTTATCTTAAAACCAAATCATTATCGCTTGCGGCCAAGATGCTTAATGCCAAGGGATACAGGATGAAGGAATGGGAGACCAAAAAAGGCATCAGGAAAGGCGGAAGGAAATTCAATAAGACCAATCTCTCATATATGCTTAATAATCCCATATACATCGGCATGATAAAGCACAATGACAGCCTATATGACGGCGAGCACAAAGCGCTGGTTGAAAAGGATACATACAACAGAGCGCAAAAGCTTTTAAAGCAAAACAGCCAGAAAAACAAGTCCACCAATCAGGACAAGCACAATTTCCTGCTAAGAAGTCTATTGCGATGCTCTTGCTGTGGTACCATGATGACCCCTAATTTCGCTTATTCCAAAGGAGCCAAGTATTTCTACTACAAATGTGTTGCAGTCAACAAATCCGATAAAGACGCATGCAAGATAGGGAGCGTCCCGGCAAGGGAGATCGAGAAGATCGTTATTGAGAGAATCGGATTCCTTGGGAAAAATCCCGTTGTTATAGAGGAAATCGTCAAGCGCGCTCAAACAAGCTCTGTTAACCAGCTTGGACCCAAAAGGCAGGAGAAGTCCCTCGTATCCGCTGAATTAGGCAAAACAGAATCGGAAGCACGCAATCTTGTGGCTGTGCTTGCCCAAAAAGGCCCTGCTTCCGAGAAATACAAATTCATCATGGACAGGGTAGATGAACTGGAAAAGAAAAGAAACGAGATCGGAGCAAAGCTCGAAAAAACAGAGATGGAAATACAGGCTTTGGAGCAAAGGCAAATAAACGCTGATGTAATACGCCACAATCTGCTGAGCTTTAGCAGAGTTTTCAACCGGCTTTCCCCTCCTAAACAAAAGGAACTCGTAGCACTCATGGTTAAAGAAGTGATCTATGATGAGGAAGAATCAAAGATAAAACTCACTCTGCGTCCTTTGCCCGACTTAAAGTGGGATATGGACCAGAATAAGGTGAGTTTTGAAGAGCGTCTGAATCTGCTGCCGGATAGGGGTAAAAATCCGAACTTTTATCTCAATTAAACTGATAATTGGACTCAACAATGCCAGAAAAGAGGCGAAATCCGCGATATATTACAGTTTTGGACAGTTTAAAATAACCGCATTAAAATCGTTTTCTCCGATCAGGAAGAGGCCATCTCTTGAGGAATTGGCAAAGCAAATGAGGCCGCCAAAAACACTTGGGGAAAGAATAAGGTATCTGAGGTTAAAGCGCGGGATGCATCAAAACGAGCTGGCAAGGCGGCTTAGCGTTTACAAATCAGCGGTTTCACAGTGGGAAATGGATCAAACGAGACCAAGAACGAAGCATGCCGAAAGTGTGGCGAAAATATTAAAGGCAACAAAAGGATGCCTGCTATTTTGAATCAGGCAAATATGCAGCCCAACGGCATTCACTGCTATTTATCCTGCTGGAAGCGCTGATCCGCATGAGATTTAAAAAAGAAGTATCGCAAACGCCGTCGTTGTGATTCTCGCCGATGCGCCGGATCAGGAGATGGTTATGGCCAGAATCATCGCGTTGTTTATAACTAGGAAAGGTTACCGCAAAATTCGAAAACTTATAGGAATCAAAATGACCCGCCGGCGTTAATTCAAATCTCTTGTTTGATGTATTTAAAAACTGCCATTTTCCATTAAGCCGTAACAAAACAAACTGATGCCCATTGATCGTATCTTTTTCGTTATAAGTGGATGCCTTCCCGTGCGGACAGGCCGCATTGTAATCTTTGTATGAAGATGAAACAATGTAGCGTATTTCGTTGGGCGCGAATAGATTTAAGGCTTTGGCAACCGCCATAAAGGCCCTGGCATGATGACTGCACCCCAAAGCCATTTTGTGCTCAATGATATCAGAGGCGGTAGGGGCAAAGAATATACCCGCAGGATGCCCTTGCATATATTTATTATGGAGCAATCGGTAGGACTCAAGTTTGCCATCCCCAATGTTGTCAAAATCCGTCAGCTGGTTTTCGCGAGCCATTTCGCGAATTTCAACGATATCGGAAATATTTTTCGCATTAAACAATGTGTGAAGCTTGAAAAAGATATCAGGCTTAAATTTCCCCGAGTGAATTCCGTTTTCGCCATGTAGTTGTAAAATGATTATCTTTAGCTTGTCGGCCACGGTGTGATTTTCTTGAAATACGGAAGATATTTGCGTGGCATATTTTGCGACGATCGGAGTTGCCTCAAGTAAATAGGCGCAATCTGCCACTGCTATCTGGGGCAGTTGGAGCAATGTCAACGCCAATATTATTGTGGAAATTTTTTTCATGGTTTAAACATAAGAAATAATCTTTTGGGGCATTCCATCCCAGGTTTTGCCATCCAAAAGCCTGCCCGCTACTTTTTTCCCCACGCGCTCACCGGCGGGGCTAAAAGCTCCCCATTGCTTAAAGAAAAACGGAACATTATGTTTTTTACATTCATCACGGACACCGCGCGCCCATAAGGAACCCATAGGACGCGCTCGCGGGCCGCTTTCTCCGCCTACGATAACCCAGTGAATACCTCGAAGGAGTGGGGCATTCAGGCCTACTGGGCCCAACAATGGTTCCAATGACAGAAATCTGACCCGGGCTGGAGTTTGCTGAAGGTGCTGGATTCTTCCTGTGTAGTCTTGGTTTTCGACTGAAACTCCTAACCAGATATGTGAGGGTATGCCGCGTTTACCGTTTCCGTTTGGCGCGAAATTAGCATGGCACCAATCCATCATTCTTTCAGACCGCTTGGTTAGAACCTGAAAGATGTGCTGCTTTGCTTCCGCCATCACATCAAAAACTTGTCGAACGAAAGCATCCGGGACACTTTCGTGGAATAGATCGGACATGGAATTAACAAAAATTAACCGAGGCTCTTTCCACTGTCGAAGCAGTTTTAAGCGCTCGGGCCAGAGCCTTAGATCAAACCCTTGCTCATATGGATGATTGGGTACGCCACGGAACCTTTCTGCAAACGTTTTGGCATAACAATTGGCGCATCCCGAGCTGACCTTTGTGCAGCCTGTAACCGGATTCCAGGTTGCGTTTGTCCACTCTATCGCTGATCGGTCGCTCATTAGCTTCCCATCCTTAACTTCAAATACCTCTCAAAGATATCGCGTGCTATCTTCGCACCAGTAATATTGTGTCCTGCGAACATAATGCAATAAAGCGGCGCATTCTTACTGTTTGTCATCAAAACCGGAGTTGTGCAATGTGGAAATAATTCACGGAGACGCTTTTTGAATCTGTTGCCCAACTCTATTCCCGAATCCCTAATTTTAATTCGCTCTATTTCAAATAAGGTCTGCTCTTCTTTATAAATATCAGCCATCCAGTCCCCGGTTCCCCAGAATCGCGCCATTCGATCTTTATTTTCTTGGGATATTGCCTCAGGTCGCTGTCTTAGAATTCCACGATTAATGGCCATCGTTGGAAAATTTAAAAGGATCTCAACGGTTCCCGCTTTTGCCAAGGCCTTAATAGTCTCCCACTCCACATCCATCCCATACGGATCAATGAAAGCAATAGCGCGTTTGTTACTAGCACGGCTTAGTTGCGGCAAGATTTGCTCTGTAAGCACTTTATTACAATCGCCTTGATAAACGGCGATGTTTCGCTCAGAATATTCAACGCGTAGTTTTTGGAGCTGACTGATCCTCCAATCGCTTTGTTCTATAAAGTGGTACCGCGTGAAAGAGGGCTTTAATCCAAGGGCTATTCTGGGGGAACCATCTACGTATTTTTGCTCTTCCCTTGTTTTTGCCTTTCCGGCTCCGGCAAAAGCATCTATATACTCATAACCCTTGCACCATGATTGCTTGCTTAGGATATTTACATAAGCAGCCAGGTATTTTTTAAGTAAATCCAGCTTTGCAACCGACCAGCGGCCAACAATGTCTTCTTGCGAAACGTTTTTCTTTGGCATATTTTTTTAAATCGGTTTTATTTCAGAACCCGCCTACCTTTTACTATCTCTTATTATATAACTCTCACTTGAATGGAGGTGCCTATGGACAAAAAGACTCAGTCTGTCGACCCGATAAGCTATCTAACGCCGCAGGTTTAAGGGGTCAAATCTTCACTTGAGACAGGTATATTTCAGAGTATATGGGAGTTAAAGCTTCTTAAGTAATTCCAAGTTTCCGGATATTAAGGCTTCCTTCTTTCGCCTTGTCCAACCTTTGAGTTGAGATTCGCGGATGCGGGTGGATGAGGAACCTAAGTGCTTTTCGGTCCATAGAATCTCGAAGTCACCTTTCGCTCTAGCCCATAAGCTTCCGGAATGTGAATTGTGTTTTTGCTTGCGTTTCTCCATATCCCGAGTCATGCCTGTATAGTAGGAGCCATCAGCAGCTTGTGCTATATAAACCCACCAATTGGTATTTTCTTGATTAAACATAAGGTTGTTCTCTATGCCCTTCGACTCCCTGCGGTCGCTCAGGACAGTTCGACTTTTCTCCATATCTGCCCATTATCAAGCTTATTATAGAGTTAAATTCCTCTTAGAACTGCTTGCAGTGAGCGAGCCGAAGGTGAGTCGAACTGCCAGACTGTAACGATTATCGAACTTTCATTATGGGCGAGATGGTCAATAGACCGGTTTTATTGCGTTATTTGGGGGTTTAGGGGACCCAGTATAGGTCGATTCTCGAACTTTGGTAATATGTTCATCTCCAACCTTGGAAATCTCATCCGCGATCAAGTTCGGGCTCACGCTGAACGTGGCCTTCTCGGGTGGAATCTTCAGGCATTGATTCTTCCCGAAATGCTCTAAGAGCCCCTTGTCACAAGACGGCACGCGCTCGATCAAGAGACACGGGCCTGGCCCTTCTTGCTGCTCTTATGGCAAAGTCCTGCGATCAGGCGATGGTCCTTATCTCAGGGATTCTCCGGGAGATGTTGATCAGCCGGCACCATATCCTTAAGTCTTATAAGACTTTCATAAACATGCTGGCGAAGTGCGTCATGGATATTTCCATCTTGCTTGATACTGCCAACAAGAAACCTGATTTCTTTGATGAATTCGTCAAACCTGCGCACCTTGCCATTGGGTGTATTGTCGGGGATAGGAACGCTTTCGTCAAACCAGATACACGCGACATAGCGGTATTGTTTGTTCGAGTAATAAGCTCCATATTTTAGACCTGTATACCCCAGTTTTGTAGCTCTCGTAATGAGTCTTTGAGCCTCCGCACTAGCTTCCGCATATGTATTGTAACCTGCTTTATCCGGAGCAATTCCCAGGTAGTCAAGAAACACCTCTTTGGATGTCATATGACTGCACAGATTGGTATTGTCGGCCATGCTTACGGAAACCCCAAAGACAAATATCATCATCAATGCCACTGCTATCGTTTTTCTCATATAGCACCTCCTTCAACAATTTTGCATACAGTAAATATCCTATCACGAGAATCCGGGCTTATATTGGGTCCAAGGGGCAGATTCCCTGGAGCTTTATGCTCATCTCGGGGCATAACCAGTAAAACCACGCTTTTAATGTCGTGACGCGAGAGTAATTGGCAAAAATTATATGTGTCAATATCTGCAACTATTTTTTGGCTACAAACAGCGAGAAGCGAGAACTTGCGAATCTGGCGTGGTCGAACTTTCTTTTGACGAACGAAACCCTCTGCTATTCATACAATTTGCCCTTCAATATACTGGCGAGAACTAAGGAGATTAGAGCTTCTTAAGCAATTCTAGCTCCCCCGAGATCAGGGCTTCCTTCTTTCGGCGGGTCCAGCGTTTTAGTTGGGCTTCGCGGCTACGGGCGGATAGCAGATCAGGATGTTCTTCGTGCCATAGTACCATACCATCGCCGCATACGCGCATGTGGCGGCTGCCTGAGTTTATGCTGTGGCGGTGGATGCGTTTCTCTATATTCTGAGTTGTGCCAACGTAGTAGGAGCCGTTGGCACATTGGGCGATATACACCCAAAACTCAGAGGTTTCTTTATGTGGATTCATTAAAAAAGGATGTTCTCTGTAAGCCCTTCGACTCCTCCGCAACTCGCTACGCTCGGTTGGAGTCGCTCAGGGCAGATTTTTTGGCTATCGCTGCTGGATAGCAAAAAATCTGCCCGGTTCCGACGCTCATCAAAACCTGGTCCAGCTATATGATGAGTTCGGATTCGGAATTATCCTGACTTACAAGGGGTGCAAGAATCTCCTCGGAAAAGAGGCTTATCTAGCCATTAAAAAGAGTAGGGAGAGGGTCCCGAAGCCTCCCAAGATACAAGAGCTCCTAAAGCTCGCTATAAGCCTGAAAAAGGGCTTCTCCGAGGACCCCGACCGGACCAAAACCATGGCCGCCAGGGAGCTGGGGATCTCCTTGCGAAGAGTGGGGCAGATCATGGATCTGCTTAAACTAAAGCCCAAAATGCAGCGTTATATTCTGGATCTTCCCCCATCCTTAAGCCGCGGTCCCATTACAGAACGCCAGCTCCGCCCCATCTCTCTCCTCTCCCCTGGAGGGAGAGGCGGGGCGAGGAGGATTGAGCCTAACCACTTTTAATACCCCCCTTGACAATACAAGTAATTCCTTGTATTCTTGATATATAAGAAAATGTACGAGATCATCTTTTACACTACATCGCAGGGAGACTGCCCTGCAAGGGAGTTTCTTGATGAATTACCCAAGAAACCGCGGGCCAAGATACTCAAGCATATTGCCTACCTGGAGCAATACGGTCCGGACTTGCCGCGCCCTTATGCAGATACGCTCAGAGACAAGATCCGGGAACTGCGCGTCCCATATGGAAGGCTCCAGTGGCGACTGCTTTACTTTTTTGACGGCAAGCGGGCAATTTTAACCCAAGGATTTCTCAAAAAGACGAGCGCGGTGGCAGAAGAAGAGATTCAAAGAGCCTTGCGCCGCATGAAAGATTGGATTGGAAGAAGAGGAGGATAGATCATGGCAAGAAAAATCGTTAAGTTCAGAGACTATCTTAAAACCCAGCTTAAAGACCCTGAGTTTCGCAAGCACTATGAAGCGTATGATCTCCCGGTCAGACTTGCCATGGAGATCGCCATGCTCAGGAAGAAAAAGAAAATGACGCAGGCGCAACTAGCCAGAAAAATGCGGGTCACCCAACAATTCGTGGCACAGCTGGAAAATGCTGAAAAATCCATCCCCAGCCTTCGCACGCTCGAGAACGTGGCACACGCCCTCAATAAACAGCTTTACGTGGGTTTTCAATAAGGTTTTCCCCGTCCGATTTTGACGAGCGTCTGAATCCACTGCCATCTTGGGACCAAAAGGGGAACCAAGGGTAAGTGGGCTGTGGCTGGAGAAACGCATTATATTGCTCCGATCCGGGGTCTTCTTTAACCTGCAAAAGCTCCCTCGGGGACGGCGATTCACTGTATTCAAGTGCTATCGGCATCGGCTTTGGCTTTTTAACCACTGGTTTTTTGGCAGGCAGGGGTATTCTAAGTGTGGCCCTGCATTCCGCCTTATTCAAAACAACAACATCCTTGACCAAAATCTGAATATGCTTTCTTCTTTTTGTTACTTCCAATTTGTCAAACGCCTTATCAAAGTTCTTCAAGAGGTGGGCAATGGCTTCGGGCGTGACATCCTTGGATGCCAGCAAGCCCAATGTTTCTTCCACTCCCGAGAGCTCCTTTTGTGCCTCTGAAAGGATGTTTAACTGATTCTTTATCTCCCCTCCGACTATTTCCGCCACTTCTTTATCCTTAACATTCTGGATGAACCATTGGGTCCGCTCATTTTTAATGCGCTGAGCAGCCTCGATTTTCTTTTGAAGCGAGACTCTTCTAGCACAAAGCTCATTATTGCGCTCCTGGATCCGGATTCTGTACTGGCCCAAAAACACCTCGATCATCTCAGGCATATTGGCAATCTTGCGGATTTCATCAAACACAGCAATCTCCAGTGCATCTGATGGTATGTATGGCATATCACATTTATCCGGCCTACCTGTGCATACGTAGTAATAATATTTCTCTTTAAGTCTACCCGTGCCCTTGCCGGTGGTCATAGCGTTTCCGCATTTGCCACAAAACACAAGGCCTGTGAGGATGTTGGGGCTTCTGGTTTTCCAGGGAGGCAGAAAGGACCGCCGCCTGAGCTTTACTTGAATGCTTTTCCATTCTTCAAGCGTACTGATAGGCTCATGTTTGAGCTGATGGAGCTCCCCTTCAATATAGATATACCCCGCATAAACAGGCTGAGTAAGGATGTTCCAGACCGAGTTTTTGCACCATGCTTTCTGCCTGGTTGTTACCGTGTCTTCTTTATTTAGCTTTCTGGCTATTTCTTTAATGCCCAAATCGTGATTGCGATAAAGCTCAAATACCCTTTTAGCCCAAGGCATTGCTACCGGATTGTGCTTTAAAATACCTTCTTCGGTGCGGCTAAATCCAAAAGGAGACGGCCCGTTCCACTTTCCTTCTTTGAGCCGCCTGCGCAAGCCCATTTTTGTGCGTTCCCCTATCAGCTCTCTTTCAAACTGGGCAAAACTGCCGAGCATATTAAAAAACATGGTTCCCGCAGGATTGGTGGTGTCAAAGGGTTCAGTGGCAGAGCGAAGCCCGACATTAAGCTTCTTGAATTCTTCAGCCAAAGTCACCAGGTCTTTGACACGGCGCGACAATCGGTCAAGTTTATAAACCAAAACAATATCAAACTTTCCGGATATGGCATTTCTGCGCAAATGCTCCATGGCAGGCCGTCCCAAGTCCTTGCCGGAATAGCCATCGTCCACATAAAAATCGCTGACATTCCAGCCTTCAGATTTACAGATAAGGCCCAAGCGTTCTTTTTGAGCCGCAATTGAGAATCCATGGCGCGCCTGTTCTTCGGTTGAGACACGCACATAACAGGCTGTTCGCAAAACCCGCTCCTCGGGCTTGGGCGGTGCAATGCTACCCCTAAATCTCTTGTGAATAACTTTGCTAACAACAGTATTCGTCATGTTCCTTGTTTCATTGTCTACTTCGGCATTAGGGAAAGCAGCCATTCCTTATTGATCCTTTCCGGAAAATCCTTCGTGTTGTCGTCCCAGATGATCTGATCAAACACAATCCAGGGAGATTCGGCGCCAAAAGCAATCGCGCCAAGTGTCCAGAGAGCATCATCATCAGTAACGCGGTGTTTTTTTAACAGTTTTCTGTAGGGATGATCTTTCGCAATAACGCAGTTTTTTCTAACTCCCATCTCCCACTCCTCAAGGGTATTTGCTTTCTCTTTACAGGAATCCCTGATAATACAGACCGCCTTTCGTGGAGATTTTTTCTCAACTGGTATAGGGCTTGACCCTCTGCCGGTTAAGACAGGGATAAAGTTGTGTAAACGGACTTTATGCACTAATTTATTCATCTCCCGGCAATTTGAGAAAAGTAACCGTCCCCCACAGCCAACGAAAGCGACGTTTTCCAATAAGCCAATACCTCAACGGGCGCACGTACATGCTGGACATTAAGCACAGTATCAATTTTTTCAAGAGTGGACAAACGCGGATTAGCCCCTACCTTTTCCAGCCTCGCGATTACCGATTGATCTAAACCCGTTTTCTTTGAAAGCAATACTTGCGTAAGTCCCCGAAAACTGCGAAGTATCCTGATCTGTAGCGACAAGGGAGAATCCAGAAGATTTTCCAGGAAGTCGAACCTAGATTGAGGGTCGTCCCGCAGGGTTTTATATAGGTATCTTTCAAATCCGCCAATCTTATCTTTTACGCCTTTTGATCGTCTTGAAACCATTTAACTCAACCTCCTTGATCGCTTTTTAGCAAAAATATCCCGCGATCTTTTCCGGACAATCTCTAAATCTGACTTTGGTATCTTGGCCGTATCCTTTTCCAGATAATGCAAAAGCCAAACTTCGCCCTTGCTTACGCAAAAGTAAATCCTGTATGCAATGCCCTGATAAAGCCTCCTCAGCTCCCAAACCGAACCTGAAATACCAGTAACACGCTTGATATCCAAAAACCGGCTCATTAAACCGTCCATACCCAGGACAGCTAGGTCGTACTTGAGCTTGTTGTGCGCCTTTCGGTGCTGAGAATCGAGCCTCAGACGTTCCAGGTATTCCCGGACATAGCCATCCCCGCCCGAAGGGTAAAACTGAACTATTAAGCGCATAACGCAACATCCAATATGTCACATACACAATATAGCATAGAAGTCATATGATTTCAACAACCTCATGTGGCTGCTCATAGCCCAACGCGGCTAATTTCATATTAACCTGAACGTCCATTTTCCCCTCCTTCTTGCGCTCATCTATATCCGCTAAAAGCATACCAGCGATGATATGCCCTGCTGATTGCGCTCCCTCGTTACTAAGAAATTCATATCTAGCTGTAAGGCGCATTTTCTTTTTCGCATTATTCCCTGAAAACATCGTGCCATGCCTCCTTTTCTTTATGCTTTTAATCGTAATTCCTCTGCCGGACCTGCGGGGGTTTGCAAGGGAGTGTGTAATTCCGCCAGGTCCTTTTTCACTGTTTCTAGTAGTCCTCCGGTAGCATGAGAGTCACGCCGTTTACTTCGTTGGGGAGAAGCCAGAGATCTCTGTCTTCAAAGTTTCCTTTGAACCATCCCTCATCTTCCCTCTCCATTGACGCGAGCATTGCCTTCCAGAGACGCTCGCAATCCAATGTTCCATCCTCATGAGTATGAGTGAACGCATGAAATACAGCGCCAGTGCAACGGTTGACTATCAGTCCATTGGGGGCTTGCGGCAACAGAGTTCTATGCCAGTGCTGCTCAAGGTCAATTAGGATTCCATCCTCTACAGCTTCTTTGTCTCTGTAGCAAGATATAATCTCAGCATCGCACTTTGCGCAGCGATCGCTGTCATTGTTTTGGGTTCCGCAGAAGCAGCAATCCCATTGTTTGACAGCTGTCATGCTTGGACTCCTACCACAGTTTTCGCCCTAAGACCGAAGAACTCAGGGTTCCTTCGGACCTCATCTAAGTCAACGTTATAGAGAAGTGTCTCGTCACAGATTTTGCACTCAAGCCATTCAGGCTTAAGAACGCTTTCCGGAAGAGGATCACGTTTCTCATGGATCAGTTGACCGCCGCACTTGATATGAACCAAGTCCGGCACGATGTCTCTAATTACCACTATTTCCCTCCCTATTTTTTCAGTTGCACCAATGGCATCTTTCTCTTTTGATCCATCGGTATGTACTTCTATTTTTTGTTCCATTTTTTAGCCTCCTTTTACTCCCTCCTCCCCCCGGCCCGACCTTCCTTTTAAGAAAGCCTGGCAGGGAGGAGAAGGGCGGAGGTTCTTCGGAACCTACCCACCCGCAGGTCTGGTAGAGGAATTAACAAAGAACAATAGCTCTGTCGGGCCCGCGGGGAGTTAAGAAGGAAATTTCGATCTAAACTCAGGCCCTGACTGTCTTGACTGTTTCTATAGACTGCTTTTCACTGGCATCTTCGCACAGTCCTGATCATCGTGCCTTAGCTCCTTGATCCACCTGTCCACTGTTTTGTTGTAGGTGTGGAAGTTTGCGTCTTCCAGGGCTGCATAGAAGGTTTCTAGAATTGCGAGTCCGTCCCATTTATAATGGTTGGCTATCGCAATCCCGAGCCCTTCTTCCTCTTTTGCCTTCGCCTGGTATTCTGGCAGGATAGAGCGCCGGATTTGAGCCTGCGCTATTCTACTCAGAGGCTTTCGAGTGGCTGTGATGGCGTCTTTGAGCATTTTGACCAATTCGCCGTCCGAAACATCCTCACGCAGTATCGCAGCTTCACACGCTTCAACAAGCAGCGCTACCGTACCACAACAGTATTCGAGCCTTATTTTTTCCCTTGTTTGTTCCATAAGAACCTCCGTTTTACCCTCCTCCCCCCGGCCAGGATCTCCTAAAGAGACCTTGGCAAGGGGGAGGAGGCAGGGGCTCCCCGGAAAGAACTCCGCCGCGAGACCGGCAGAGCTATTCGTTAATTTTCAAAGAACAAAAAAACAGCTTTGGCGGGCCCGCGGGGAGTTTCAAGAGGGAATTTGAGTTTTTTAGACTCGGGCCCTGACCGCACCATGTCTGACTTAGTTGTTTTTGTTAAGCAAGCCCTCAGCAAGACAGCTCAAGTATCCGCTAACATCCGACAGAATAAGCGAATCGTGAACCGTGATGTTTAACAATGTCGCCGCTTTATTGAGACAGCGCACAAGTTCGATGTCTTCTTTTGAAGGCGTCGTGTCCCCCGAAGGATGGTTGTGGCCGACAATAATGGCTGCTGCTCCGCAAAGCAAGGCACGCCTTATTATTCCTGCGGGATGGATGGTTGCGCGATCTATTGCACCTGAACTAAACGTGGCATACGCTACTGGCTTGTTTTTAGCGTTCAGATAGATCACACCCATCGTTTCTTCAGGACCCCGGCATCCCATACTGCGCAAGAGTTTGACCGCAATGTCCGGAGATGACGTGACTTCCTCATCCAGCCTGATGCTTGTCCGAACCAGTTTGCCGTAGGAGAGACGGATTTCGCGGACTTTAAGCACTATCTTTTTTGCTTTTTCGTCCTGTGATTCCATCAGTAATCCTCCGCAAGCATGACGCGGACCGTTGATCCATCATCAACCACCAAGACTTCTTGCGTTTTTCCGTCAAGGCTTACCCTGAATTTCTGGATGTAGTCTATGGGGCCGTTTTGAGAGACTTCATCCTGAAGCATAGACAGGGTCCTTTGAGATATCCAGCGGGCATCGTTTCCGTAGGCATCCATAAACCCACTGCTCATTATTTGGGGTTTTCGCCCCAATTCCAGGTCAACAGACGCTTCGAAGTCGTCCAATTCCGTTGGTTTATCCGAGCTGGCTATCCTCTCTATCTTTAATTCAGGGTCCATAACCAATACCTGACTTGCGCTTTCTCTTATTTCTTCCATGTGAACCTCCCTTTTTCCCTCCTCCCCCCGGCCCGGCCCTCCTTAGGGCAGGGCCCGGCAAGGGGGAGGGGGCGGAAGGCCCCTCTTTTAAGAAACTCCGCCGCGAGACCGGCAGAGCTATTCGTTAATTTTCAAAGAGCAATCTGAAAAACTGATGGAGTCGTAACAAGTCTTGGCGCATTGTCGCCAACTGTCCTAACCCCGGCTTTAAAAGGCACAAGCCTTTTAAATTCATTCGGATGAATATGAAAGCTTTCAACATCCCGCTCGGAATAATCTCCCACGCTTTGCATTCCCATGGCCCCCGCCGTGACCCTTTTTGTTCTTGAGGGCTCGGAAAAAGTGCCAAACATCTTAGCCATCTTTTCTGCATTGATATCGTCAACCGCATTGAAAAACACCTTGATTCCCGCCGTATTGCCGATCACGTCTCCAATGAATGCGTCTTTATCCGTACCCTCAACCTTTCTTAGCTGGCTGAAATCCTGATGGGATAGCGTAAGACAGAGTCCGGCACTTCTTGCCGTTGTAACCAGAGCTGAGAATGATGGGGTAACAAATTCCGAAAATTCTTCAAGTATGATGGATGCTGGAGTCTGGTAACCCTTTTTTTGCCTCATCTGCGAGTAGGATAAAAGCAGCTCGATTAGCATTTTTCCCAAAGCATTGGTTTGGATCCTTAAAGATCCTAATGGGATAAGGACATATGCCAAAAGATTTTTTTCAAAAATGTTTTCTATAGTCACATCCGGATGCTTAGCGTTTAACACCCTTCCCAGGGTGCCCATAGACCAAGGCGCAAGATGTGTTAGCAGAGAAGTAAAATCTCCCGCTTCGGCTGCAAGTCTCTCTTTTGCCCCCTGGACAAGCTTAATCTTCTTGCAAAGCTCAAAAGTCTTCTCCCTGTACTTCCTGTCAGAAAAATACATATAAGTTCTTCTAAGGCTTAGGCATTGGTCCATGCCAGTAAAAATACGTGCCATGTCAAACACTCTGGACAAGTCAAGAGACTGGTAGAATTCACTTTCAGACGCGACTTTTGGCTCCCTGCCAATGGCCAGGATAATCTGGTTTGCTATGGCAAGGGGGTCGTGGGTATTTCCCGGCAGGCGGATAGGGTTTATTCTGGCGGAAAGCGGATCGGAAAAGTCAATTTTGATTACATCTTTTTCGCGGCCTGCCATTTTGGCGAGATCAAGAAACATCTTAAAATCCCTGCTGTCTGCCTTGTTTTCCATGAAAAAAACAGGCCAGCCCCGTAGCATGTCCTGGAAGGCCAGGGAAAGGGTGAATTGCGTCTTTCCGCTGCCTGATGAGCCTACAACCTGGCAGTGCAGGGCTCGTTCTTTGTCCTCAACCGCCACGACATCCTTTAAAAACCGTTTTCTATCCACCCCAAGCACAAATGTTCCCTTTCCCTTGCACCGCTTTGCGTCTTCGATGAAGGATGATGCAGGGTACATATATCGGGTTTTGCTTCCGGCATTAATCACAAAAAACCCCATGTAGCTCGCCAATCCAACACCAGCAGAACATGGGAAAGCCAGGCTCAAATCTACTCCTGGCAAATCAATAAAAAATAAAAGTTCTTTAAGCGCCTGTGTTCCCAAAGGAAAAGCAAGAAACTGAAATCCAGCCAAAAACATCCTGGAAAAACCTAAGGAGAGGGCAAATGCCGAGACTTTAGCATTGGTGAAAACGAACATTCCCAGACACAATAAAATGCCGGATATTATCAATTCAAAATTTAAGGCATCGCTACTTGAAGTATCCGCAAAGATTGCCGCATTGATTAGGGTAAGGCTTGCATGGGCCAATATCCAGGCCGCAATACTAAACACAAACAAAAAGCAAGCGTTTATGTTTTTAGACATTGTTTATGGCTGGGTTTTATGAGAAAAGGAAACCAGAGATTCCTTTTCTTGCCTCCGATTTCGTTAAATATCAACTCAAGTTTGAAATCATCGAGATATTCCTCAAGCTGGCAGTAAATCCAACGATCGTCCCCTGGCCGAAAGTTTCTTTTGCCAAAAACCTCCATGTGGAAATAATCGCGGCAGGAGGTTGACACGGATATGCTTGATAAGACGAAAGTAGAGAGTTCTATATTTTTTATTATTATCCCAATCAATGGTTTTTGTTGTGCGCAGCTTATGCTTGCCAATCCAACAAAAAAACAGCCTTTGTTTGCAGTCAAATCTAATACTCTGCGTTTATAATCTCGCGTGTATGAGCGTTCGACCTCATAATAATCAGTCTTATTGGAATTTACGGTCTCAGCTCTACTTTTGTCCATATGAGCCAAAAGACTGGAAGTTCCGTTGCGAGGAATCATGGCTGATAAAGCGTTTCCGACAAGCTCTGGAACCTTTTCAACTGCTATTGGAACCTCTGTAGCATAGCGGTAGGGCGCACCTGAATATTGGTCATAAGCATGATATGAATTGTGTCCATTAGTCCCCGAAGCATTAGAATGTCCCTTTGAGGGGTTAAAGCCTTTCTGGGCGGGACGATCTTCTGCAATTGTAAGTTTTACAGTAAACGTTCTAGAGATTGGAGTCATTTAAAGCTTCTCCTTATTAAAAACGTCCGGAAGCTTTGTGTTTTTTTCCGGAATTTCAATTCTTGATAAAAGATATACAAGGCATCTGGTGAAAGCAGGCACTTCAATCGAGGTGTCAACTTTCTCCCGCGAAAAATCAATTTCTTCTATTGCCACATCGGCAAGCTCATTTGTGGCTTCACCCGTAACAGGATTGGCAGCGGTTCCCGCAACTCTGGCCGCGCCTGCGATAGCGCCTTTTAAGGCGGCTGAGGCAACCAATGAATCCTTATGCTTTTTGACTTTCCCACGTATGCCCGCTGAACCGTCAGGGGACAATGCGATCGCTGAAATGGCAACTTCTGTTCCATCGGGCAGTACGGCAAGGTGAAAATCCACATTCACCCGGTTGTTTGACTTAAGGATCAGCGCTCTGCCTATAAGTTTTGTTTTGCTTGGGAAAACTACAGGCCGACATATTTTCGGATCAGTCGGGTCGCAGTATTTTGCCTCGCTTTCCAGCTCCGCGATCACAGGCACTTCCAAGTTGTAACTAAAAATAGCGTTTGTCACAGTCGCCTTAATCTGGGTTCCTGTGGGTAAAAATCGAGCAGATTCTATTTGAGTTGTGTCCTGGGCAAAAGCGCTCCATGCCATAAAAATCAAGACTACACGGACCATTGTGGCACCTCCAAAGTAATTTTTCTTTCCGGAAGATTAACTGCTTTAAGTATCAGGCGAAGCTTGTTCAACTTTTGAATATTTTTAACCATGCCCACCCCATAACATTTGACCCCCGGATCAATGACGCGGCGTTCCAGAACAACCTCAAACTCGCCGTTGCAGTTTAGGCACTTTATATCAGGCAAGAAAATGTCATCTGTTCCCTCGTTGACGATTTCAAAGGAGAAGAGCCCCGTGCGGCTTATCTCATGGAAATAAATCTTTCCTCCCTTAAACGCCCTTTGGGAATCCAGAAACTTTCTTAAAGGATCCTTTTTTATCTTCTCCTGAAGCTCCCACAATGTGGGCTTGCTCTTGCGCGCTTTCACGCTCAGTCTCGCCTTGCCCAAACGATTTACAGATCCATTCCTGGCAGGCACGTCAGAAAGAGCATTTTTCTCTTTCTTAATCGCCCCTGAACCAGGAAGCTTCTTTCTAAGAGGCACGCGCCTTGCCTTAGGCGTTTTCGCGAGGTCTTTTGGCTCAATCACTTTGGATACGTTATTTTCAGGGTCACTTGAAACGTGAAAACCAAATCCTTGCGCAAGACTTACGCCTCCTTTGCTTTTATGCGCGTTCTTAGCTGCCATAAAAGCCACAGTTGCCACGCCTATCAGAAGGCTTAAGGCAAAAAGCTTAAAGCAACTCTTGAGATATGTCATGGACTTTAAAACCATATGGGTTGTTTGCCTCCCGCTGGCTGCGCGAAATCTTTAAAGTTATCCTGACCCTTGATCGCTCCGGCAGCGGGTCATCCAGAGTGCCTTCGATTCTAATACCTGTTAAAGTCAGGATGATTTCTCCTTGCTTGGCTTCATCAGCTTTTGCCTCTTCTGTCACAAACAGCCTGAAAGCTTTGGAATTTATATTTTCCTTTTGAATTGAAACCAGTAGGCCAGGGCCTGCCAAAACTTTGGCCATACCTTCTCTCTTGTCCCGAGCCCAGGGTTCGTATTCATAGAGATTGCGCATTGCAATCCTGGCAAATTCCCTTGCCTCCTGAGGCACGCGCTCTGTGGACCTAAGGTTTCTTGCAAAGCCCAGGGGCGTTACAAAGAAAACTGGGCTGTGCGCAAAAAGCGCGGCATAAACGAGTCCAGCTGCAATGACTGATATAGCAATTCCACCAATGAGGACCAGTTGTTTAAGAAACAGGTTTTCGCTCACAATATCAACAAAACCTGTTTCATTTCGCGCAATCAGAGAATCAGTGTCCCCTTTTATGCGTTTGGAAAGTATTTTGAGTTTCATTTCTTTAGAATCCTCCTTGCAAGAGAAGCCATGTCATATTTGGTACGCGTTGCGCTTTGGGCCAGATACTTGCCTGCTGAAGCGGCTGTCCTCGCGGTTGCCAATGTAGGCAGAAACATGGCCACGGACAGGGCAGAGCCGTGCACCATGGAATGTATCAGGAAAGGAGTGGTTATTGACACCATAAGAAATACGATATTCACAATCACAGAAGTCACTGCCATTGAGCCTCCCCCTGCGGTTGTGGAGTCAAAAAGAGCCTGGATGCTTGAAGAACTCACAACTGCCATGAATACCCGCATCCCGATGCCGTTTAAACCCAATTCAAGGCAAGTCATAAGCCATCCGACAGAAAGCTTGCGCAAAGGCGGAACCAGGCAAAAGGCAATCATCAGAGGCCCCAGCACATAGCAAAGCGCCAAAAGCGCGTACCTCACCCAAAAGAAAGCCTGAAGAATGACTAAAGAGGCCCCTGCCGCTGCCATGCCAAACATTGTAAGCCAGCCTGTGGTAAGCCATGTTTTAAGACCTTGTTTTTTACTGTCTCCTGATGAACTGCCCCGGCGGCTTGAAACTCCTTGCATCCTTTGCGCCATCTGAGGGGAAAGGAATGTTTCCGCGATCTCATTCCAAGGGGATATGGTTTCCTCGGCTGTCCTTAAAACTACCGTAAATTTGGTGAATAGCCCGTCATAAGCCATAAGGCCGAAAAAAACAAGGGCCAAAGGAACACCCAAAACCTCACTAAGGGTCATTTCCTTGGTTTTACACATGTTTAAAAATGCCCAGATAAGCCCGCCAGCCACGAATAACCCAAGCATGGTAAGAACAAGATTGCCGAGTTTCTTCCTTTGCCTGCTGTAGAGCGCAGGGATTCTCACTGGATCAGTGAGTCTTCCTGTTATCATTACTTGCTCATGCGCTCCGTTTTTATCCGATAAAAAACCCACCAACTCTTCCATGGCCTGCTTTTGGTTGATTTCCCTGACATTCTCCTTTGCCGAGGCAGCGGCGAGTATGCTTACCAACTGATTTACCGCTTCAGTTTGATCCGCTGAAGCTTGCAGCTCAAGGCCCAATGCCTGGCCTGTGGCAGTTTTGGCATTGCCGGCAATCTTGATGCCTTCCTCTCTGGTCGCCTGCCCCCTTCTTGATCTGTTTTTTACAAGCTCCCACTGGTTTTTAAGCGTATCGGAGTATTCGGCGGATTCCTTGTTGACCCCATCCATAAATCCAAGAGAGTTTTTACCGCGCCTTTCAACAAAAACCCTTGCATTTTCATCAAGCTGGCCCAAATACTTGTCAATCTGCGAGTCATTGTAGTAGCCAAACTCCCCTTTAACAGCCAGCTCTTCCTGTTTGGACATTTTCTTGGCCTCCACGCCCAAATCTGAAGCCACATTATGGATAATGCCCTTGCCTTGGTTGAGTATTTTGGCCTGTTTGTAAATTTTCACTGATGCGTCGTAGTTTTTCTTGGCAGTAATTGCGAGCTGTATAAGCTGATTTTCCACAATGCGCTTATGAGCCTCGTCCTTAACCGCCTTAGCGCCGGAGATGACTCCGCCGATTAAAGCCCATGAGTTCGTGGAATTAATCATGAGCATACAAGTGACAATAAGAATGAAACGCAATGTTTTTAGCATCTATACCTCCACCGGAATCTTTTTTCCTGCTCCCTCGCCCCTTGGGGGAGAGGGCGAGCGTAGCGAGGGTGAGGGGTTTCCGCTTTTCTGTATTAGAGCCAACTCCTCAGCATTCGTAGTAGCAATAGAGTATTCCAGTGGCGAGGGCCTTAGCCTTACTACCCTTGAATTGTTCCCAAAGGTAAAAAGCATCTCAGAATACTGCCGTTTCTTTAATTCCAGAGACTTAGCAGCCTCGATCTGCGCCGGATTAAGTCCGAATTCCGGCAAAGCATCATGCCCCATGGCGAGTTTCAAAAACACCTTCCAGTCAGAGTTGGCTATCATGGCGGTCGATGCCTGGCTTTTTAAGAAGTCCTTGGGACTTTGGGAAACCGAGACAACCGCTGCATTAAACTTTCTTGCTGTTCTGTACAACCGCGATACCAGCTCGCTCGCTGAAGAGTCATTAAAAAACTCCCAGCCCTCGTCTATGACAACAATTTTTCTTGCCGCCTTGTCTTTTAGCGTCCTTGCCAAACCGAAGGAAATCATGAAAATGAGTATTGCCTGAAGCTCCTTGTGCTCCTTGAGATTGGCCAGGTCAAAGACAGTGATTCTTTTGCTGAATGGATCGATCCTGCTTGGGGAATTTAGAATCTTGCCATAAACCCCCTCAGTAAAAAGCCTGAGATCTCTTGCCATAGACAGGGCTTCCCTGGCATCGTCATCCCCCGACCCAAAAGATGAGAGTATCCCCACAAAATCCCCCAGGGAGGGGGAATTTTTCTCCGACTGTGTGTAAAGCCTGCGGATTGCCGCCTCGATAATCCTTTTTTCCGTTTGCCTTGCCTTGGCCGAGAGCATCTTCTCTATCAAAATCCGCAAATATCCCAGCAGATCAGTTTCAAGATTGCCTTGGCTATCCAAGATCGCTTCTTTAGCAGGAAAGGGATTGATTGCGAATTCTTCCGAAAGGGAGACCTCAAAATAATCTCCTCCCAAAGCATGGCATAGCCGCTTGTAGCTTCCCCCGATGTCAATTACCACGAATCGCGTGTTCTCGTCGCTGGTATAAAGGCTCATGATAAGGTAATTCATGGCAAAGCTCTTGCCTGAGCCTGTAGTGCCAATAACCATTCCATGCTTCGGGGTTTCCTCGCTAAAGGGGTCTACGTGGACCATATCCGTTTCTGGCGTGTCAAAAGCCATGCCTGTTTGTCCTGTTCCCCTCCATGGAGCACTCAATGGCGCAAGATAAGCCCCGATTTCACTTTTTGTTATGAGCCTTCTTATTGCGGTTTTTTCGCCGAAAGGCAGACATGTAAGAAACATTCTTTTATGTCCCAAATCTTCAATCACAGACTCACATCCCAGGCTTTCCCTGATTGTCGAAGTTGCACGGTATGTCTCTGCTCTTAATTCTTCCTTGTCTTTAGCGCTGGCCATGATAAATCCGGAAAAAAGCATTGGCTTTTCTCCCTTTTCCCTGACCGAGGTGATGAACTCATCGAGTTCCTCAGAGCGTGCCTGGGCTTCATAATTCTTGCTTCCGCCAAAGAACACAAGACTTGAGGTTCTTTTCTGGGATTTCTTAAGTCTGTCCAGAGCTTTCTCAGAATCAACTGCCATGAATCTCGCCCCAAGCGTTGATCCTTCAGGGAGTCTTCTAATGAGATTCTCAATACTGCCAAGTTCTATTTCCTCAGCAAAGCTAAACAGGCTTACTCCCGCGAAATACTTGCCGTCAAGCCAAAGGTGGTCTTTCTCGCATCGCCCCGCTGAAAGGCAAACCTGGCTTCTCAGGGTAAGTTCTTTGCGTAAAACACATGGACTCTCTTGTGTCTGCGCTCTCTGGGGATTTAGCCTTGCCCAGTAGAAGTGTATGGCTTGTTCGCGGTTCAATCTTCTGGCCCCGACCGCCATGCTCCCAAGCTGAGCAATCATGGTTGCTTCTAATGTCAGGAGCTCATCTTTTATTCCGCGTATCTTGTTTTCCAGGTCTTTGGCAGTCTTGTTTAATTTAAACATGATGCTTGGAAGTAGGTTCAAGGCAAGGAAATCAACTCTGCCTAAGCTAAGTATCAGGTATTGTTTTCTGTCCAGTATTGACCGAGATTTAAGGAGTTCGATTCTGGATTTAAGAATGTCTTTGGCTGCCCCGTCAGCCCGAAGGCTTTTTTCCTCCATTGTTTCAATTACTTTTGCCTTTGCAGGTGTTTTTTCAACAAGAAATGTCAGGGATGCTCCGGCTGGCAATACGCAAAATAAAGATTGAATCTGCCTAATATGGTTTGTCAGGCTGCTTTCTGATTCAAGCAGAACGTCTGTGCCAGGAAGAATTTCATAGATGAATGCAGCCTCTGCGCTTGTGCCCCAGACCATTCCATCCTCTGCAATGTCCCAGAGGTTAAGATGGTTATAGAGAGGTATATCCCTTCTGCCAAATAGTGCGTTAATCGGGGCATCAATCATTTTTTATTTCCATTTCGACTTTTAAATCTTTTGGGGAACTTAAGTGTTCCAGCAAGATCCGCGTATAGCCGGGGGCCTGTTTTGCCTTAACAAAGGCAATCCAGGCCCAGAGCGCGGCAACACAGATCATGTTTAGACTCAAGTTCCCCGACAGGGCAAGCAGTATTCCGGCAACAGCCAGAACAGTTGCCCAGTCTTGCATCTCAAGGCCAAGGATTTTGCACCTTGCCTCGATGTTTCTGAAGGTCTTAACGGAGAAGTGTTCCAACACCGGTTGATTTTGTGATCAGGTTGGCTATGGTGACGACAAGGAGCATCCCAACTCCGGCCATAACAGCGCACTTCGCAGACTCCATCTGTTCGTCTTTCCCCTTGCTGTAGGACCACAATCCCCAAAAAAGCCCGTAGCCCAAGGTAGCAATGCCTCCTATTCTGGCAAGAGGACCCAACACGCCCAGGGCGGCGGTAGTGAGCGTTGTTTCCTCTGCTGTTGCTGCAAAGAGTTGAGAGCTAACCGTCAGGATTACCGCTGCCGCTAACACCGCTTTTTCTTTAACCTTTTTGAGCCCGCCGCTGACCTTGGCTGGGACTCCGTAGGTCAAGTTTTCATCCGCTTGTTCCTTGGATTTTGCTTTTCTCTGGTATTCTGCGAAGAGCGCAGATCGCATTGCTACCCGGATTTCCCCGGACAATGGCCGGACAACCCTGACGTAATCCGTTATCCCGTTGACGATTACTCGCTTGTCCGGAAAGGACACGAACAGGACGTCGTCCTTGGAAACAACCAGCCTTATCCCGTTGATCCGGAAATGACCGGCATGGATATCCGCCACGGCCTTAAGCCAGGGCTTTTCAGGGTTATTAACCACGTTTAAGTTTTTGACCTCAACTGTGGGCAGAGGACCTCTTATATCCTCTTGATTACTTTTTTCTTCTGACATACAATTTACCTCCGTATTTATTTCGTTTTGTTTTGACATGCAGCGACCTTGGGAAGCCTGCTAAGCTTGCTAATCAATTCTGAGCGCTTATCCCCGGGCCACCTGCACATAAAATCCTTACCTAGAGTCATATGCTCTTCATGAAAATCCTGGGCGAATCCTATTGACCAGCGCAAATACATCATGCGTCTGGCCTTTTCCTGTTTGGTAAAAGCGATTGGAAAAAGAACGAAACCTTTATAATCTGTTTTGGTCAGAGTGTTTAGCGTATGTCTGGCATTTTTGCTTGAAGGATTGATAGCCAGAAGCTTTTCCAGCGCCTTGCTGGCTTCATAGTTATTCTTTGCCTGAAGAAGACGCTTTGACTCCTCTTTAAGATAGGATTCAAGGGATTTTGCTCTGCCCTTAAGCTCATCGTAAGGATTAAAGGGTCCTATGCTATCTTCGTCATCCCGGAAAAAGTAGCTTAAAGAAACTCTGCTTGTGGGGCTCAAGGTCTTTGAGACCCAGGAGAAGTCCAGGCCAAAAAGGTTGCTTTTGGTGGTTAGGCCAAAGCCAAAGCGGGGATTGCCGTTTAATCCGGCCCTGAATGAAAGAATCTTAAGTGGAGAATATCCAAACCCAATAGCATACTTTGGCTTTGATCCGTCCAATACTTTTTCTGCCTGAACCATAATCTGCGCAATTCCCCTATTTATAACGAGCCCGGTTCTTAGCTCTTGGGGATAGACTTCCTTGTTTCCGGCGAAGCTAAGCCCTGAAAAGTAAGCATTCTTTAAAGCTGCTCCCAAAGACAAATGCCTCGTAATCCTTGCCGAGGCTCCAAGGTCAATAAACTTAGCTTTTGACTCATAATCTGCCAACCTAAAATCCAAAAATCCCAAGCTAGCTCCCAATCGCGTTCTCCCTCCGATGGGCCGTGACAAGCCCAGAAAATAAGCCCTTTGGTAGCTCTTGGCAATACTGCCCGGGTCTTGAATAGACTCTCGTGTTGTAATTTCGCCCAGATCAAGACTAAGGACCCCAAGTCCCATGCTGTTTCCGGATACTGTAAAAGCGCTTCCAAGCCATGAATAGCTCACGCCGGGAAGAAGCTTTGTGTATTCTCCTGTAACCCCACCCTCTCCGCGGCCAAGACCGGCTGCGTTGTAGTAAAGAGCATTCGGCCCGAAAACCGATGCCACAACAGCCTCGCCCAGGGCTTCTTCGGCTGATCCGGGCCCATGCGTCAGAAAATGAGCGCGTCCCGCAGTTTGAGCCAAAAGACTCCTTAGTGAAAATTGGAAAATAATCGCCATAACTGTAAAAAGCATTCTTAATCTCATCTGATTGCTACCATCCTTGCTGTTTTTCTGGTTTTGGACGTATCAATAACAGCTATGTAAAGACCTGAAAAAACAGGGCGGCCATTAGAATCATTGCCGTCCCAATGGATATGATGCACCCCAATGCCCAAAGGCCCGAAGCTCTTTTCCCAAACAAGGTCCTGATATACGGAATAAACAGATATATTCGCACTCCCAATGGGCTCAATAGCCGTAATGACAAAAGTGGTCCCATCATTTACGCGGAAGGGGTTGGGGTAGTTGTAGGGTTCATTCTGCGCTGAACGAGGCACCAAGGTAAAAAATCCACTGGGTCCTGCAATGGCTGCCCCGTGAACGTCCCTGATTTCTATGAGATAGGTATAGGTTGAGTAAAACTTAAGGTTGCTTAGCGCATAGGAATTGGAAGTCCCCTTATAGATCGCTTTTGAAAAAGTATTGCCTGCTAAATTTGCGGTTTGTATAGCGCCTGCACCGTTTTTAAGATAAAGGACATATGTCACAGGGTCTCCGTCTGGATCAGAGTAGGCTGGCCAGTTAATGGTGATCGAGTTTTTATCAGTCTCAATCTCTCCGGACAGAGGCGGTTTGAAGTTTGATATGTCTGTCATGGGTTCAGGAGAAGAGTTTTTGAACGTTAAATATATAGAAACAATCGCTGCGGAAGACACTCCCCCATAAGGATCATGTGCTATCGTTTGGAAATAATAGGTCGTGTTCCACGCAAGCTCGGTAAGCGCAAGGCTCGTTTCTTTGGTCAGTGCGATTTCCGGATTTTGCGGATCAACCCCGTGGAGAACCTTGTAATTTACAGGGTCTCCATCAGGGTCCTCACCCGCATTCCAGGTTAAAACATAGTCCGGATTCCTCGTTACAATCACGTCCATTGGACTTGTATAAAGAGGGGAGGCGGGAGGCTTGTTTTCGAACACAAGCCTCACTTTTTGCGTCGCTCCTTCTGTCATGGCGCCGAATGAATCCCGGACTAAAGCTTTGAAATAGTAAGTTGTGTCAAAGGCCAGATCGGTTAATTCCGCCTGTAATATATCACCGTGAGCAATAGTGGATAAGTTTAAAGGGTCTGTTCCTGATAAAAGAGAATAGGCTAGATCGTCCCCTTCCGGATCCGCAGCAGCTTGCCAAATGACAGGGTAGCTTGTAAGCCGGGTGACCCGAACCCCTCCTGTACTCAAATAAATTGGAGAAGCCAGGGGTTCATTGACCAGATGATAGCTCCAGGAAAAGAGAGGGCTTTTGCTTTCCAGCCCATAATCATCCAAAGCCATGACTTGCCCATAGTATGTTGTGTTGTAATCAAGCCCTTTTGCGTCCCAGCGAGTATCTTTTGTCTGTATCGTGGGGCTTAAATCCCAAGGGCTTGTCCCGATAAAAACTGTGTAGGTAATAGTGTCGGATTCAAGATCGGAAGACATGCTCCAACAGATAGTGTCTGCAAAAGGCGCTTCGACATGGATGCCTCTTAAGGCTTGTCCTAAAATCTGTGGTTGCGAAGGCCCTGTGTTTAAGAATTCATGAATAAATGAAACAGTAGGGCTGTATGCCCAATCCCCGAAAGAATCTTCTGCTCTTACCTGCCAATAGTATGTTGTGCCAAATGAAATCCCATCCAGACTAAAGCTGGTTTCACTAATGTTTTGAGCCGCTGGCTTTGTGCTTGCGGCTTCTGTTCCAGCGAAGACCGTGTAGGTAATAGTGTCGCCTTCAGGGTCTTCTGAATGGCTCCACTTGAGAATCTCTGTAGCCGCACGCGTAAGCTTTGCGCCTGAGCCGTTAATTACCGCAGGATTAGAAGGCGGAGTATTCTCAAGTTTCACCTGAAGATAATTAACCGGCCCACTCGACACACTGAATGGATCT
>JBHPMF010000022.1:0-34919 GCA_042563375.1 Elusimicrobiota bacterium
ATGGGATGGCCGCAAGAGGGATGGGTTTCATGCTCTCGTTAATTACCATAAACTGGCTGAAGGCAATGGCAAGGGCCGCAAGCTCCTAGAGAGTTTGACCTACAGCTACTTGGGTGAATGGATCAGCCGGCAGCAAGATGGTGTCAGGCAAAAAGAAGACGGCGCAGAGGATAGGCTTGCCGCTGCGCTGGAGCTTAAAAAGAGACTTGAGGCCATTATTAAGGGGGAGCCCCCCTTTAACATTTTTATTCGATGGAAGCCGCTTCAACAGCAGCCTGTAGGATGGGATCCTGATATTAACGATGGGGTTCGGCTCAATATTCGCCCTTTCTTGGCCAGTGACCTTCCTAATGGTCGTACTGGCGCTGGGGTGCTTCGCTGGAAACCCAACATTAAGTGGGGCAAGGATCGCGGCAAGGAGCCCACCCGCCCAAAGGGCGAATACCCCTGGTTCTGGAGCGGCAACAGATTCACAGGAGATAGGGTAAATGACGTTCATTTGAAGATTGAGCAGACGCAGGAGGCAAAGAAGCGAAATGTGCTGTAAAATAGGGAGTTTTGCATGTATTTGTGTGATTTTATGTCACACAAAAGTATAGTTTTGTGTGACATAAAATGAGGGTAAAAAGGACAGAAAAAAGCACCGCGGACAAGATCCTCGCGAGGGCTATCCATAGGGGTCGCGGGTCCGTATTCTTTGGCGTTGAACTCCTTGACTTGGGGCAGTCTGTTGCTGTTCGCAAGGCATTATCCCGCCTTGTCCGCACGGGAATCATTCGAAGGATAGGCACATCTCTTTATCACTACCCCGTCATAAATGAAAAGCTTGGAGGTGAATTGCCACCCTCGGCAGACGCAGTGGCTTGGGCTATAGCCAGACGAACTGACAGCAGAGTTATGCCCTCTGGTGCTTTGGCAGTGAACCTGCTCGGGCTTTCCACGCAGGTCCCAGCAAAACGGGTCTATCTAACCAGCGGCCTGTCTCGAAGTATTGTGGTTGGCTCATATACGTTTGCTTTCCGCCATGTTTCTCCCAGGCGGATGGCTGTTAGGGGTAAGTACAGCTCTATGGTATTTGAGGCTTTGCGGTATCTTAAGCGGGGGAATGTGACAGACGATGTGATAGCGCGGTTGCGGCGCACCCTTCCTGAAAAAGTCAAGGTTGAACTGCGCCGCGATCTGCCGCATGCTTCAGTCTGGATGCGACCGTTTGTGATGCGGATTATAGGGGAAGAGGGCTAGATTTATGGACTTGGTTGCAAAGAGTTCCTTCCGTGAACGCACAGAGCTATTTGGAGCAGCGGAACACCGCCACACTCCGAAGATCAATGCGGCGATCATTGAAAAGGATTTTTGGGTTTGCTGGACTTTGCGCAGGCTTTTCGAGGTTCTGCAGTTTCGTCCGCAATTGATCTTTAAGGGCGGCACGTCGCTTTCCAAGGTTTTCAATGCCATTGAACGCTTTTCCGAAGATGTGGACTTGTCTTTAAGCCGGCGCGATCTAGGATTTGCCGACGATAAGGACCCGGAACAGGCTGGCATTAGCAAGAAAGAACAGAATCGCCGGCTTGATGACCTAACATCTCAATGTAAACAATCTGTCCGCGAGCATCTATTACCGGCATTACGCCGGGATTTCGCCACGGTTTTGGGCGATGCTGGCTGGTCTGTGGATTTGGATACTGAAGATCCCCAGATTGTGATTTTTTCATATCCAGCTAGCGAGCTTTCTGGAAATCTGCCGTATGTCAAACCTTCGATTCGGCTGGAAATGGGAGCCCGCTCTGACGATTGGCCTGCAGTTGAAGCTGATATAAAGCCGTATGCCGCAGAGGCATTTCCTCGAATATTCACAATGCCAACATGCAAGGTGCGCGCGCTGACTGCTGTGCGCACGTTTTGGGAAAAAGCGACCTTGCTCCACGCGGAGTTTCATCGTCCATTGGGTAAGCCATTGAAGGCGCGGATGTCGCGGCATTACTATGATTTATATCGCCTTTCTTGTCAGGATATTAGCCGCAAGGCGCTTGAAAGTATGGAGCTTTTAGAACGAGTTGTTCAGCACAAGTGCTTATTTTTCGCTCAGGCCTGGGCGAATTACCGCGCGGCAACGCCAGGGACATTCCGCCTTGTGCCGTCTTCGGCACGGATCAATGAGCTTCGTAAAGACTATGAAGAAATGAAGGCGATGATTTTTGGAGAATCGCCAAAGTGGGATGAGATTGTCCGAGGGTTGAAACAGCTCGAAGATCAGATAAATAACAGTTGAATTTATGAGTCAAGCAGAATCAAAAAGCGCAACGCTTATAGAAGCCCTGAGAAAATCTTTTGCAACAGCTAGCCGTAGTGCGCCCGGAGAAGTCCCGCCTGTGGCTATACTCTGGCCGGATGCCGACGGCCAGTGGCAAGGCCTTATAGCGCAACTGCGCAATCTAATGCCGGAACTGCTTACCTTGGGGACATTTTCCCCGGAACAGCGGCAGGGACCTGCGATATGGCTGCGCTGTATGATCGAACGTATGTTGCCCCAACCGGTTCTTCCTGAGCAGACAATACCTGTGCTTTATTTACCTAAAGTTAGCCGGCAAACTCTGAGAGCTGTGGATGGATGTCCGGATTATCTTGAACCACTGGTGGAGCTGCAATACCGAGGCGCGATTTGGTGCCAGAGGAATGGAAAGGATTGGACCGTCGAGGCGTTTTTAGTAGCGCAAGAGGACGGTCTTGGGCTGGATGTAGCCAGGGACAACTCGACCCGCCTGGCATTCGCCGGTGCTCTTCCGCAATTGGCCATCACTCCTCTTATTCGATTGCGAGGTAAACGTCTTGAAGCTGAGGATTTTGACAAGCTGATGGTGGAGGACACTACCAGAAACCTGCTGGAATGGCTGAGCGAGCCGGCAGGAACGCGTAAACGTTGGGACATGGCTCGATGGATCGCTTTTTGCTCGCGATGCAAAGCTGAATACGGGTTTGATCCTGAGCGAGACGGCGAACTGGTAGCGGGTGAAAGACTCGGTATGTCTGAAGGTCTATGGGCGGGGATTTGGGAGCGTTTTGCAGAAGCTCCTTCCCTTTATCCAGGAATTTCAGTACTTTTGCGCCGAGCCAAGCCAAATACCCTGCACTTTCGCAAGGAAACCTGGCCGGATGAGAATGAAACTGCTGAAAAGTCTCTCCGCAGTGCTTTGTTGGAGCTCGCTAATCTTCCCGCTGGTGAGGCTCGAAATCGTATAACACAGCTTGAAACGGAGCACGGGTTTAGGCGGCAGTGGGTTTGGGTAGTATTAGGGATGAGCCCACTGGCAAAGGCCCTGGAATATCTTGCCGCTTTGGCCAAGCATACTGCTGTTTCTTTGGGAGGAGACTCTCCTGATCAAATGGGAAATTTGTATTCACAGGGTGCGTATCTGGCCGATGATGCCCTACTCCGAGCCCTTGCTGAAGTCAGGAGTGCGGAGGATTGGAAGGCAGTCAGCGCGGCAATACAAGCAGTGTATCTGCCATGGCTGGAAGACGCGGCAGAGCATTTTCAAAAACTGGTTGCTGCCAACTCTTTGCCGGCCTATGACCCGAAGTTTGCCGAGACGGACGTGGGTCCTGGCACTTGTGTTATGTTTGTGGACGGTTTGCGCTTCGATCTTGGAATGCGGTTGTCCATTCTGGCTCAAAGCCGGAATATGCGCGTGACGCATGGTCGGCGATGGGCAGCTTTGCCAACAGTAACAGCAACAGCAAAGCCCGCAACATTACCCTTGGGTCAAAGTATAGTTGGCCACCATCTGGGGGCTGATTTTTGCCCTGAGGTCCGGGAATCAGGACAGCCCTACACATCCGCGAGGTTCAAGGATATTGTTGTAGATACTGGATATCAATGGCTTTCGGATTCAGAGTCAGGGCGGCCCTTTGAGACGGATGCCCGGGCCTGGACCGAATACGGCGAATTTGACAAGTTGGGACATAATCTTCAGGCCAAGCTTGCGGCGCAGGTGGACAGCCAGCTGGAACTTATCGGGGAGCGTATCTCGGCCCTGCTCGCTTCCGGTTGGAAACAGGTCCGTGTCATTACGGATCATGGTTGGCTTCTGGTCCCGGGCGGCTTGCCTTCTATGTCGCTCCCCAAATATCTGACTGAAAGCCGTTGGGCCCGTTGCGCAGCGGTCAAGCCGGGTGCTCAGGTTCAGGCGCCTTTGGCCAATTGGCACTGGAATCCATCGGAAGCTTTTGCTTATGCGTCCGGGGCGCGCTGTTTTGGCCGGGGCATGCAATATGCGCATGGCGGAATCAGTCTTCAAGAATGCCTGATTCCGGATTTGGTTTTCCAAGCTAGCGCGGCCAGTGTTGAGGTCGCGTCAAAAATAGTGAATGTTCAGTGGTTCGGGCTGAGATGCCGCGTTTTAGTGGGGCCGGCTGCCCAAGGCCTGGCTGTGGACCTCCGCACGCGAGTGAGCGATGCGACTTCCAGCATCACTAAACCAAAAGCAATTGATTCCGAAGGACAGGCTGGTCTGCTGGTTGAGGACGACAGCCTGGAAGGCTCGGCAGCCATTGTCGTGCTTATGGACGTTTCCGGCCGAGTTTTATCTAGACAAGCAACCAGCGTTGGAGGTGAAAATTGAATATGGAACTTGACAAACTTGACAAATTAGCCGCATCAGCTTTTGAGGGTTATTTGGTACGCAAGGACCTGGTTCGGCGTTATAGCCGGCAGTATCCCATCCCTACCTACGTGGTTGAGTTTTTGCTGGGGCGCTACTGCGCAACTGTCAAAGAGCATGAGATTTCCGAGGGATTGCAGATAGTGGAGCGCCAGCTTGTGGACAGGACTGTGCGCACAGGACAGGAGGAGCTGTTTAAGGCACGAGCAAGGGAAAAGGGATCAGTGAAACTCATTGATGTTGTAAAGGCGCGCCTTGATTCCCGGAACGACTGTTTCTTGGCTGAGTTGCCAAGCCTTCAGCTTCGCGATGCGCGCATTAGCGATCAGCTTGTGCATGAACATGAAAGAATGCTGACGGATGGATTTTATGCCGAGGTTACTTTAACTTATGATGCCTCTGTTGCGCATGAGCAAAACGAGCGCCCCTTTGCAATTGAAAGTCTGCGTGCTATACAGCTTTCGCAATCCGATGTCCTTGGCGTGCTTGCCAGGGGACGCGCTGGGTTCACGACCGAAGAATGGATGGAATTGCTTATCCGGTCTATCGGACTGGAGCCGGCAACTCTTTCCGAGCGTGCCAAATGGGCAGTCTTGCTTCGAATGATTCCTTTTGTTGAGCGCAATTACAATATGGTTGAATTGGGCCCGCGTGGGACCGGAAAAAGTCACCTCTTTCAGCAGATTTCGCCCAACTCTCACTTGATTTCAGGCGGCAAGGCCACGGTGGCAAAGATGTTTGTCAACAATGCCAGCGGCCAGCGGGGTCTGGTTTGTCATTACGATGTAGTGTGTTTTGATGAGATCGCTGGAATCTCCTTTGACCAGAAAGATGGCGTGAACATTATGAAAGGTTATATGGCTTCTGGCGAGTTTTCCCGAGGCAAGGACAGCATCCGGGCCGCAGGCAGTATTGTGCTATTGGGCAACCTGGACGTTGATGTTGAGCAACAGCAGCGTCTGGGCCACTTGCTGGGTCCTCTCCCTTCGGAGATACGCAGCGATACGGCCTTCATGGACCGCCTGCATGCTTATGTGCCAGGATGGGATTTCCCAAAGGTCAGCTCTCACGAGCATTTAACAGACCACTTTGGCCTTGTCAGCGACTTCCTTTCGGAGTGCTGGTCACGATTACGAGAAACAAGCCGGATGTCAGCGCTTCAGGGTCGTGTCAATTGGGGAGGCGCGCTCAGCGGGCGTGACATTGAGGCCGCGACCAAGACTCTCAGCGGCCTGATCAAGCTGCTTTTCCCTGATCCGGGCATGTCGGTTCCCGATGCAGAGTTGGAAAAACTTGTGCGCCTGGCCCTTGAGTGTCGGCGCCGCGTCAAGGAACAGCAAAAGCGCATACTGAAAACCGAGTTCCGCAACACCCACTTCAGCTATTTTATGGGAGTCGAAGGGGTGGAACAATTCGTCATGACACCAGAGTCGCACAGTGAGGACCGGATCGAAACCGATCCCCTGCCCCCAGGCCAGGTATGGGCTATAAGTCCCGGCGGAGAGGATGTTGGCCCCGGCCTATACCGCATTGAAGCGACAGTAGGCCCTGGCAGCGGCGTTAAGATTCTAAATGCTCCGGTTCCTCCAGCTTTCCGCGAAAGCGTTAGGTATGGAGAACAAAATCTTTATACTCGCGCCAAAGAGCTAGTTGGTGACCGAAGCCCACGCTCCAACGAGTTCTCAATTCAGCTCAGAGCCATTGACGCAGACCGCTCTGGCACAGGATTGGGTCTGGCGGTATTGCTTTCGCTTTGCGGTGCACTTTTAGAGCGAAGCAATAAAGGCGGCATTATCGTTGTGGGCGCTCTTAACCTGGGCGGTTCGGTCGAGATGGTCCCCAATCCCGTGGCACTTGCCGAGCTTGCCGTGGAGAAGGGAGCATCTACCCTACTTATGCCCATCTCAACGCGCAAACAACTATTCAATCTTTCCGACGATATGGCGACCAAGATCAGCATCGAGTTCTATTCGGATGCGACAGACGCTCTTCTTAAAGCGTTAGATGAGTGAACTTCAACATCTCAAGAGTGCCAAGCCTATGCCACAAGATGTCCTGAAATTGTTGGCCTGCAATGTCTGAATTTCCAGCGATATTTATCAGTGGATCTACAGAAATTGACCCAATCAGCAGGGAAGTAGCCTCTTTCCTTAAAGCGCATGGACTGATGGCCGTAAGGATGCCTTTTGGAGCGAAGCCTATCGATGCTGCGATGGAATCGGTCCGACAACTAGCCAGGTGCCAAGCATTAGTTCTTATCCTCAGTTCGAAGTATGGGACTCCCTGGCAGGAGCTAGGCGGGCTGTCGATTACCGAGCTTGAATTTGACGAGGCCATCAAGCGTAAGCTACCTATCTTTTGTTTTATCGATTCTGCACCTGACGCGGTGGAGCCGCGTCTACAGGAATTCATCAAGAGAGTGAAGGATGTCTTGCAAAAGGATGCTCTCTACGATGAGAGTCCCTTTACGAATTCTAAAGCTTGCGCCGAATTGATATTTACTGCTATTCGATCTTTTCGGTGGACCCCCCAATCGTTTTCTTCATTCGGAGAGTGGGAGAATTGCCTTATCAACCACTACTCGAAACTCATTGGCCCCGCAGAGCTCCCCAAGGAACTTCCCCGTTCCATTGGGAGAAGTAGGGACCGCGCTGAGCTTCGGCAGTGGCTTTTGGATTCAGGAGGCAAAAACGCAGCTATGGTTTCTGGCCTGCCGGGTTTTGGAAAAACGCTCTTTGCGTATCAAATTGCCCGAGAAGCTATAAACGATTCCATCCTTGGTCGGCCTGATGTCCTGGTTGTTGTGCCGGGGCAAGAATTTAATTTAGCTGCGATTAGACAAATTGTTCCTGACCAGAAAAACGCCCAGCGTCCGATGCTGTTGATCATAGATGATGCCGAAGAGCGTTCTGACTTAGCCAATCTAATTAACGCCCTCCTTTACTCTCCTCATTTCCGTCGTATAAAGATTCTCCTCACATGCCAAGCTAATCTTGATCAGGATATCTATATAAGATGTTCCCCGTACATCTCAAGACCTGACACGATGGAAATTCATCTTGAGAAACTTAACCTTGAGGAACTCCAGGCCTACATCAAGGAGGGTAACCTTAATATTGTGGATCCGGTTCTGGTTTCCCTTTTACAAATTACCAACGGTATTCCCTTTTACCTTGACCTCTATTTTAATCATCAGTATGATCTTAGTCGAATATGCACACTTGAAAGAATGCGGGCACACTTTCATGAGCAAATGCTTGGGGACATCCGTGTTCCGGGGCATGAGACGGAGTTAGGCCTTCTTAAAGCATTGGCGCTAACCGGTAGCATATCTATCACGCATCCCGCTTTTGCCGCAGTAGCTGGCGCGCTCAATTTGTCTAAAGACCGGGATGCCGCACTCAAGAACTTGCGGGGGCGCGGCCTAGTTTACAGGGTTGGTACTAAGCACCGGATTATAAACCGCATAGTCCAGGATTTCGTGCTCACTGAATTCTGGACAAAAAAAGAAGATGCGGCCCTCATCCTGCCATTACTTCAGCAGGCTCCTGAGGTTGGAGCTTTGATCCTAGAAAATCTTGGTCGCGTCGATTGGGCATTGGGCGTTCCCTTTATTCCAACCATGGCGTCGCCATTTCAGGATGTTTGGGATGGGATACGAATCTCTATGGAAAAGGCAAATGATGTTGGGAAACGCATTGGCATTCTTAAACTGTTCAAAGATGCCAGCTATTATGTTCCCAGCCTATCAATGAGCATGGTCAAGCTCGCCCATGCTCGGTTTGCGAATGGAATCAAGAATCCTGACCAAAAACTGTCTGCCGATGAGCTAGAAGCTGCTGCTGACATTGCATATGCTCTTGCGTTTCAGAGGGAGTATTTTGAAACTTCGATAGATTCTCTTTGGGATTTTGGAAAATTTGATTCACGGTTTCTCAATGCGTGTCCGTCACACGCTCATCGCCGCCTGCAATCTTTAGCCGAATTTCGTCCTCGCAGAGACTTAGCGCGTTATGAAGTTATTCTTCAACATATTGAAAAATGGTTATCTGAAGGGACGGCATCCGACATTCCGTGGGATCATTCTCCGATTGAAATTGCACGGGAATTCTTAAAGCACGAATGGGAGGAAACATTCTTTCATGGGAATACCGTTACGTTACGACGTGGTCCTCTCGGCTATGCTGAGAGGGTAGAAGACTTGAAGATAGGGACCATTAAACTGATCGGACGCTGCACAAGGGGAGAATTTGGATATGCGGTTATGTCGGAATCTCTTCATGATTTACGGGGCCAGGTCCCTATATACCAGCAGTCAGAATACCAAAGGGTTGGCGAAGCGACACTTGCCGAATTGTCCGCCGCTGCTAATTATCATATAAGCACAAAGCATCCAGCCTTTGCATTCGCCATTTGTCACACATTGGGTGAGATTATTGATATTTTTGACAGAGGCAACAAGAAAGAGGTCGATACTGCAACAAAGGAGTTGTATGCTCATATTGATGGATCGATCAAAAAGAACTTTAGCGATGAATATCATATTTTAAGAGCGATACTGGTTGAGCGCTATGGTTCTCCCGACGCGGGTAAGGTAGATTTAGCGCGGGCAGTGTTGATTAGGCTTGGGTCAGAGGAAGCTTTCTGTCTTCTCGAATCTATACATTTGGACCTGGAGCAGCTTTCAATGAGACCTTGCTCTTCCATATTGGCACTTCAGATTCCCCACGATGCTGCATGGCGGGATTTTTCGACACAATTACACCAGATTATCCTCGAAAAGAGTAAAAGTTCTTTGCTTCAGGATTCTGTCATAAGTTTCTTATTCCCCTGCAGGATCACAGCCCAGTCAGATGTCCATGCCCAAGGAACGTATATTAACCTTTTAGATCAATACTGCGCAAAATCTCGGTCCATGGGACAAGATGACCCGCTCGCTCGGACACTTGGAAGTTCCTGCCGATGGTTTATTCGAACAATCTTAGGCACGAAAGATATCTCTCTTTTGCCGAAAGAAATGGAACTGGTTAAGAGTTGGGCGGATTTCCCTGATATTACTTGGGGGATCATCTTGGGGGAAATCGCCGACAGTGATGTTGCTCAGGCTCGGGAGTTAATTTTGGCCACACCTGCTCAGACTAGCAAGAAAGCAGCTGATGAAGTCTGCTCGGTTATTATGAACTCAAAGGGGCTCATTGCCATACTGAGTGAGAATGACTGGGAGCGCCTTCTTGAGAAATTCGTGCAAGTTCCTGGGGTTGATGATTATTGGTTGGAGCGGTCTATCGTTCAGTGCTCAAATCAATTCCCTCGAATAGCTGCATCATTTTTTGAAAAGCGGATCAGTTTCTTGTCAGGGCGGAAAGAAGGTTCCGAAAGTTATTATCCTCTGCCTTTTAGCATCGAGCATCATTTTCAAGATGCATTCTCTGGGGCTGAGAAGGCAATTCGGCGCGACCTGATTACAGGGGCGATCGGTTTTGCTATGGGACAAAAGGCCGGGTCGTTAGAGAGCTATTATTACGCGAATTATGTGAATTTAGTCGCAGGGCGCTTTGTTCAGGAAGCAAAGGATATCCTTTTAGAACATGCGAAGAGTGATAATGGCGATCACCTTAGAGTCCTGGCCTACATTATTCAGCATTCCTATCCCAATTTTGCCCTGGACCATCCGGATGTTGTAGAAGCCTTGCTAGGTGCCGCCACGAGATTTGGGGAAGAGGTGCTCCGCAGCGTTAGAGGGTTTTTAGGTGCTGGCGCTGGAACACGATCGTGGTCTAGGACAACAGGTGAGCCATCTGCTACTCATGTCAATCTCTTGGAAAGGGCCAAAACAATCAAGAGAACATTTGTGCCAGGCTCTCCCGCTTACGAATTCTATTCTGGCCTCGCGCAATCGGCTGAGGCTACCCTTGAGCGAGAGAAACTTGAGGATGAAGAAGCTTTGGACAATTAGGCTTTTGACATGTGGACGGAAGATTTAGTATCAGTTATCAAGTCATCTGCAACCGCGCTCACAAAGGTTGCCGAAGAGGAGGATTCGGATTGGCCTGTTCCAATCATCACGAGCCTCGGAGGTCTGGAGCATCGTGCCCAGGCAGTCGCAGCGGCTGAATCGGAAATTCCCAATCCGAGAATTCATTTAGCAGCCATGCCGGTACGTGCTGTCCATAAGTTGCTCGCACCCCCTCCCGGGCCACGCGATATCGAGGCAGAGAAATTCCGGCAACTCAATGCCTTGCGCATCGCCATCATCGATCTCAACGAGATTTGTCGGGGTCTAACCTATAACTTTTTCGCATCCTTCATGTCGGCAGGCTCATCCGGCGATCAGCGGGAGCTGCTGAATACTGTAATTTTGGACGAGCAGATAAAAAAGAAAATGCAAACGCTGCACGTCGCCCTTCTCTCAGACGGGCCAGGATTTCTCGGCAATTTTAGGAATGGCCTTACCCACTATGATGTTTATGCCCCTCATGTTGTGCCTCAGGGGGTGAAGCCTGCTGACGAGCCTCAGATATATGAGTTTGAGCTGACTTCTGAGTCAGACACGACGGGCTACTTCACAAAGATATTTGAACCAGTAACTCGGCTCGGGCAGCGCAAGGGTGCTGCGGGGGAAGGCTTTGACAAGATTTCCAGGCGAGACCTTGCCGCCTCACTTTGTTCGGCTGGCAGGGTCGCGGTTGATCTTGCGCATGCCTTTCACTCAAAGATCTCGAAGCTTGCGACGCAACGAGAGTGATATGGTATACGGGGGATATTGGAAATATTGACCCTCCGCTATTCTTTATGCCATGGTCAATTGGGGTCATTAGTGGGACTTTAGGCCCATGATTATGGGCCATGGGGCCCTGGTAGCTCACCCATCTTCCTGCTAATCTTCAATATTAGGACAAAACGACTGCTTGATGAAAAATATTTTCAAACGAGAAGAATTATTGCTCTTGTCATTGGAAATCTCGAATATATTCACTATTTCAGCTTTTTGTGTTGGCATAAAAATTGAATTGTATGATGTGTGGGAATATGTCGGTCTGATACAAAGCATAGGTCTATAATGGTGCGTTATCCAGATAAATGTATTGATTACCTTGAGAGGCAGCGTGGTCTCAGTAAGCTAAAAATCTATGATAATTCCGAGGTGGTTTTTAAGGGGAAATTGCACTTTATCCAGAGCCTTGCGGCTTATGATAATCGACAATTTTGCGGTGTTGGTGTGGATAGTGATAGGACTGTTGCAGCGTCAAAGAGCTTGTCTGAACTTATTGAGAGAATATTGAGATATCAGCACTTCGACCGGAAGGAAACTGGCATTTTTTCTTGCGGAAGCGCATTCCATTGGAGCCTGGATGAGGCGAAAAGGTCTAGCCAGAAAGAACTTTTGGAGCGCACAGCGCTTTCCGCGTGCCTATTTGCTGACGCAAAATTATTTTTTGTAAGGCGCTTTTCATACAGGGGATACTCAAAAGAATTTGCGTCTTTGCTTAGCCTGGTTCCAAAAAATACGACAATGACTACAAGTGACTTGCACTTTTTTTCAGCACGTCCCGTATGTTATGTTGAATTAGCAGATTCCGGGCCCAATTGCCATGGGAATGGAATTTCTTGTGATCCTGCGTCGAAATCGAAGGCTGTTAGATCTGCGTTTTTGGAAGCTCTACGAAGGTATATTTATTCCCGGAAAAACAAAGTGCCACAAGGGGCCAAGTTTCAATCTCTTGTCGGCAGACAGGACAGAACCATATTTCCCCAATTCCAAAAAATAAAAAACACCAATGAATCAAAGCGGCTGTTGAAGGAAGAGTACGTGCGTCTTCCGAAGCTGGGATATTTTGCGCTTAAGTATTTTCCATTCATACCGAGGATTCACCCACGGTTCCTTAATCGAAGAAGTCTAAAATCGTGTTATAATTTATCAGATGCAGAAATGCTTGATGTTAAGCGGTGCTGTGCAATTCTGCTCTAAAGACGAGGAGGCAAACATGAAAAAGTTCAATAAAATTGTGAAGAAACGAAAAAGGCTGAGTGATCCTAATGGCGGCGGCGGGATTTGTTAATTTAGTATTTTTTATCTTGCTGACAAGTTAGATTTCCTGTGCTTGGTGCGCTAGGAGGCAGGGAAGCTGTTTAGCAGGTTTTTGGCTGTGCGCCTCGATAAATATATACCTCCTGCTTTAGCACGCAAGGTTTTTTCTACTGGATAGGTCCCAATTACAGATTCTTGCACGCCTTTTGATTTAGAATTTTTTAGCAGTTCGTTTTAAGCCCCAATATATGCGAAATATTTTGACTCCCCCAAACATTGTCTGGTCTTCCTTTTTTGTTTCTACGATAGGAGAAAGGCTTACTTTCGCCTCTCTTCTAATTCTTGCCTCCCGTCTTAATGGCCCAGAAATTGGCGCAACAGCCATTATGGTTATATATACGCTTACTTTCGTTCTGATCGCGCCATTTGCAGGGAAAATAATTGATACCTATAAGCACAGAAAGAAAGACATCCTGATATTTAGTGATTTAGCAAGAGCGCTTTTGGTTGTCGCCTATGTCCAGGTTCTATTTTATGGTCATCATATGGTTTCAAATCTGGCATTTTATCTAAGCATAATTGCGGTGGTGGCAATTTCCGGTATAGCCAGACCGGGTTTGTGGGCGTTTATACCGGAGATAGTACCTTCCAGCGGAGTCGGCAAGCTTAATATTAGAATTTCAGTTAGCGGCGGTATTGCTATGGCTATTGGGACGGCAGCGGGTGGATGGCTATTGATGAAAATAAGTTTTGGGCCCATTTTTGCCATTGACAGCTTAACGTATTTAGTTTCGGCTCTAATGCTTTTAACTCTTGCGATTCCATCTTCTGGCTCTGCGGGCCAAGAAGTAAGGGATGAAACAGCCCCGGCGTTTGATCTTGCTTTTTTGCGAAGTGTGTTAAAAGTTAGGACCCTAAAAGAGGCCCTTCTCTTAGCATGTATTATCAATATACTTATCGGCTTCTTAAATTCCTACCTTGTCATGAGCGTAGAGAGGATATTTTTCTTGCCACAGTCCTACATCGCCTATGGCTACTCATTTTGGGCTATTGGCGGCGTGGCTTCTTTCTGGCTTTACCCAATGTTTGCTAAATTAGTTAGAAATAATTTATTGAAAGGCATGTATTTTCTTGTCCTTTTTGCCATATTGGCGTCATTTCCGGCAGTTTATCTGAATAATTATTATCTCTTTTATTCGATAATCGTTGTTTTGGGGGCGGTTGCAAATATCAGTTCAGCCATGGTGAATACTGTGTGCATGGCCGATTGCGATCCTACGATGAGGGGGAGGTTCGCCTCTCTCTTGAGCTTGATCGTCAGGATTTCGATGCTCGGTGGACTTTTAATGGCTCCGTTTGCCGTGTCGAGGCAGTATATTTTTGCTATCTACGCGTTTCTAGCTATCGGACTGCTTTGTTTCTCCTGCCTTAAAAGCGTAGCTTGGACTCAAGATTATGAAGAATTTGCTGGTTAAGCTCATCGTTGCAGGCTTGTTGCTGTCGTGTTTCATTTGGTTCTGGCCAATTTTACCCGGTGTCATGGCCGATGACGCAGTGCTGTCGGCGAAAGAAGGGATTAGCAAATTACCATTTGACGAAGAAATCAGAATGAGCTTACCGGATCTTCCCAGGCATATCGACAATCTGGATTGGCGCTCCCTGGATAGATGGTATGTGATAAGCCAGCTGTTTGATGAAATGGTAATTTTTGACAGATCGCAGAAACTTCAATCCGGCGTTATTTTAAAGTGGCAGATTTTGAACAATCGCACAACCATAAAATTTTGGCTAAGGGATAACATCAAATTTAGCAACGGGCGCAAAATACTGGCCTCAGACATAGCGTATTCATTGAAAAGATATCTTATTTTCCAGCCACCCAAGAATTTATTGAAAAAAGTAATTCTTGGATCAGAATTATTGCATAGCGCTGATTCGAAAATTGACGGCATAGAGGTTTTAAATGAAAAAGAGCTGCAAATTCATTTAAAGCGGCCCCTTGAAAACATTTGGTCTTTTCTGGCGTTGCCCATGTGCGGGGGTATTGTGGCTCGTGAGGGGATTGACTACAAAACTCTAAAAATGAAGGCTCCTGTTATCAATTCCGGACCCTATACCGTTGAGAAAATTTCAGCCAGACATATTCGGTTAAAGGCAAATAAATATTTCAGAAACTTCAGCAGCGATGCTCCGCGGTCAATTGGCTTTTATAAGCACAAGAATATGGATCAGGCGCTGCAGTGGTTTGAAAGCGGCAAGACCAATCTTTACAGTATTTTGGACCCATTCCAGCTTGAGAGAATGGATAAACTTATGGCCAGTAATCGCACGCTGACCTATCCCCTGCACAGGATCGGCCTTGTGTATTTAAATCCACGGCATTACCATTGGCAAGATATCAATGTTCGCAAGGCCTTTGCCGCAGCTTTTGATATCTCGACTTTTGCAGGTGTGGCGAATAATTTGTTGGTATGGGGTAAAAGTTTTTTCCCGCCAGGATCACCCGGATACATCACAACAGAAATAATTAATGCGACAAATCTTCGTAGTAAATTAGCGAATCTAAAAAAGGTCGAACTCCTCATGGAGGAGGGGCTGTATACCGCGCCGCTCGAAGAGGCAATACGGAAAAGGTTAAGTAAATATGATCTCAAGGTCTCTTTCCGGCATCTTCCTAAAAGGCAAATGGCTAATCTTTTTGCAAAAAAGGAGTTTGATGCAGCGATTACTTCTGTTGGATTGCCCATGACGGATCACGAATTTGGGATTTACCTGTATTTTGTCGAGGAACCACAGTATCTTGTCGATAATAATGGCGCAATCAATGCAATTTTTGAAAAAATCACAGTTGAGTCCGACCAGGCAAAGAGAGTGTCGCTTTTGAGGGAAATTTCCAAAGAAATCGATCAGGCAAAATATATCATTCCAATATATCATTCAGGCGTGAAGTATTTAGTTCGAGGCAATATCGAGATTGACAAGACAGAGGTTTGGAGACAGGATATTGATTTGTCGCAGCTTAGAATAAGGCGATAGGTATGAGATACTCCGCAAGAATATTGTTTTTGTCGCTTTTTACGGTTTTTATTATTTCTACCGGTTTTTTATGGAGTTCGTATCGGGTATTGAGGGGCGGGTTGGAGACCGGGTTTGACAAAAGGTGTTTTGAATTTACTCAGGAAATAACTGAATTTTTAAGAAACGCGGTTTTGCTGGGCGATCTCAACTCTGCTTTTTTGCACGTAGAAAATATTGCCTCGATTCGATCGATTAAGTACTTTGGAATTAAGGCTTATAGCGCCGACGCATCTTTTGGAAGGCCCATAGCGCAAAACCCGCCGGATGCGGACGCAAAATTTGTCCCAGCGAGCGATGCGGTATCGGTTTTTGATGACGGCCAGCGAGTAATAAAATTCTATAGAAATATTATCTATTTCGATTCTGCACAAACCGCAAAAGCTGCAGAATTGACGATAGGTTTTTCTTATGCGGGCTTGAAATCAGAATTAGCCTCGCTTCAAGTCCGTTTTATAGGGCTTGCAGCGATAATCACATTGGTATTTTTTGTCACATTTGTATTTGCATGGCGCGCCCAATCGCGTTTTTTTGAGAAATTGTTCAGCTATTATGCGGCTGTCTCGCGCGGTGAGGATATCTCGCCATCAAAGCATTTGTACGAGATGGAGCCAATATTGGAGCGCGCCAAGCGCATGGCCGCAGAACTTGTGAGCTATCAAAATCAGTCGAAGCAGTTGGCTGTAACTAAGGCAATAGCTAACATTGCTAGTCAGGTGGCTCATGATATCCGCTCCCCTTTAGCAGCGCTGGATTCTGCTTTGAAAGATGTATCACAGCTTCCAGAAGAAACAAGGGTAATTGTCAGAAGTGCGGTCAGCCGCATCAGGGATATTGCAAACAGCCTGATTGAGAAAAACCGCGAGCTTAAAGCTTCTGACCAAGGCGTTGCTGGTGCGACCCAGGCTTCAGCCGCATTCGAGCCACCCGTTATCCAGCTCTTCTCGAGCCTTATAGACCCTCTTGTCACTGAAAAACGTCTGCAATTTCGCTCAAAAATAGGGATTGAGATTGACAGCAGGCTTGACGCTTCCTCCTATGGCTTATTCGCCAAAATACAGCCCACTGAATTTAAGCGGGTATTGTCAAACTTGGTTAACAATGCCGTGGAAGCTCTGGGTGAAAAGGGGTTGGTTACCATTCTTCTTTCTTGTGAATCTGGCCAAATTGTGCTTAAAGTCAAAGATACGGGCAAAGGAATTTCCCCGGAAGTCCTTGGGAAATTGGGGCAGAAAGGAGAAACTCATGGAAAGTCTGACGGCTCAGGTCTCGGTCTCTTTCACGCCAAAATGTCTGTCGAGTTCTGGGGTGGCAAGATTGAGATTAATTCTCAAATAGGCGAAGGAGCCGAGGTTGTAATTACTCTTCCACGGGCCGGGCCTCCGCAGTGGTTTGTGTCAGAGCTTTGTATCGCGCCGGATTTTCCGGTAGTTATTTTAGATGATGACACCAGTATCCACCAGGTCTGGCAAGGGCGATTTGACTCCTTAAAACTTGAAGATAAAAAAATCGAAATTATTCATTGCTCTACGCCCAACGAGTTGCGGGATTGGACGCAAAGCAACCCCTCAAAAGCCGCAAGCGCGCGATATTTGACTGACCATGAGCTTTTGGGGTATAAAGAAACAGGCTTGAGCTTGATAGAAGAATTGAATCTCGGAGAAAATGCCGTTCTTGTGACAAGCAGGTTTGAGGAGAAGGCCATATTAGAAGAGTGTCTCAGATTGAATGTGCGGATGATTCCCAAGGGACTGGCTGGATTTGTGCCGATCGTCATAAGGGCGACTAAGGAGACGGATGCTGTCCTAGTTGATGATGATCCGTTGGTGCATATGACGTGGAAGATGGCAGCGCACGAGAAGGGGGTAAATCTTACGGCCTACAAAGACTCCAAGGATTTTCTTGCTATGGCAGAACAATTATCGAAAACTACACATATTTATCTTGATTCAGAGTTGGGGGATGGCGTCAAAGGGGAAGATGTGGCAAAAGAATTACACGCCATGGGCTTTGAAAACCTTTATATGGAAACAGGTCATCCGCCAGAGGCATTTGCACATGCCGCATGGATCAAAAAGGTTGTGGGCAAAGAGCCGCCGTGGAAATAGCAAAGATGGACGATATCAGCTTAAAACAATGAGGGATTGAAAAATGGGGAAACAGAAAAATAAAGAGAAAATTCCGGATATGCGATCAATGGAGAAGACGCTTTCGGGCATTTCGCGGATGGTGGGGGAGCAGCGGTTCAAGAGCGAAGCGGATTTAGACCGCTATCTGTGCAAAGTCGCCGAAAACAAAAAGTTAAAAAAGATAGCTCCAAAAAACGCATTAGATGTGGCGCAAGATGTAATGTATCAGGCGTGGGAGGAGGAAGACTTAGTGAAAGCGGTGCATCTGGCCCATCGCGCTTTGGCTATTTCTCAAGATTGCGCTGATGCATATAATCTATTGGCAGATGAGGTGGCTGATACGGTTGAGGATACCCTGTATTTTTATCAGAAGGGCGTAGAGGCCGGAGAACGGGCTTTGGGGAAGAAATGTTTTAAGGAAGATGCCGGGCATTTTTGGGGTCTTATTGAAACAAGGCCATATATGCGTTCCAAGGCCGGCCTGGCAGAGTGTCTTTGGGAAATGGAAAGACACAACGAAGCTATTGGCCATTATTATGGGATGCTTTACTTGAATGCCAGCGACAATCAGGGGATACGCTATATTCTTTTGGGATGCCTTGGCGAATTAGGGCGGTTTGATGAAATGGACAAATTCATGCGGGACGAGTATCCCGATGATTGTGCCCCTGAGTGGCTCTATGCTAAAGCTCTGCTTGCATTTGTCAAGTCAGGCCCCAATCCGACATCCTCTGCAAATCTACGCGAAGCCTGGAAACAAAATAAATTTGTTCCGGATTACTTATTGGGCAAAAAGAAGATTCCGAGAGTTTTTCCCGATAGGATCATGATGGGCGGTGAAGACGAAGGTTATTGTTGCGCAGCCAAATTTCTCGCTGCATGGAAACGGGTCCCGGGAGCTTTGGATTGGCTCAGAGCAGAGGCGCAAAAGTTCATTCCGCCTAAAACCGGTAGAAATGAGTCCTGCCATTGCGGCTCTGGCAAAAAATTCAAGAAATGCTGCGGTGTGTCAGCAGATATCCCATAGTTTCAGATTAAGGAAACCCCTCACCCGCGCTCCGCTTGCCCTCTTCCCCAGGGGGCGAGGGAAAGAACAGCAGAGATAAAGCAGAGATCCTGAAGCAAGTTCAGGATGACAAATCGAGCAAAACCAGCGTAGTGTTTACGTAGTGTTTTGGGGTCCAAGAGGCACTATGAGACTTGGGCTCTATCCAAGAGGCTCGACGGAAAATAGAGGGGGAGGGGGATTTCCGACGGGACCTTTTCGGTTTAGCAAACCGCCGCACTCGGCCACTATGCGACCCCACCATTTAAGGGACGTTCTCAACAAGTTCCAGTTTGGAATTATCCCAACTAGAGGGGAAGAATTGCCCAATTTTACGAGGGGGAATCCTTTCCCTTGTGAGCCCGTCGCTCTACCCCTATCATATTATTTTCCTGCGTTTCAAAGCCATTTTTCCTTCGGGTCCGACCCTCATCAAACTTAATCGAAGGTGTGTTTTGGGATAATAAACCGCTGTCCTCGGCCTCTAGGCGACCCCGCCTTATTGTCGGAAAATCGTCAAAAATCTGTTTCTCCTAATCCCCAGCGTAGTGTTAACGTGGTGCCACCCATCCGTCATTCCGGCGAAAGCCGGAATCCAGGCCCCCTCTGTCATCGTAGCGTGGCAGCATGTATGCCGCATCTTCTCTCTGTCCCCTCGCCCCTTGGGGGAGAGGGCAGGGTGAGGGGTTTCCTTGCTTCCATAGGACTCTCTGCTTCTGGTAGCCGCAGGTCTTTAGCCTGCGTTCTTCTTCTTTGCCACCCCATCCTTACTCTCCAACAACACAATTGCACTCCGCCAATTCACCCTATTCAAATGGGTATACCTCTCCAACATTCTCAAAGAACAATGCCTCGTGGGATCCGCGTCTTTGGAGATACAAGCATCTTTCCATCGGACAACTAGCTAAGGCCACTGTTGTCAGACCCCAACTTGCTTATCACAACTGAACTCTCGGGTCCATTCCAGGCTGAACCCTACTACCCTTATTGGTACTCACAAATCTAACATGTCACAAAAAGTCACAGGATGGCACAAGGTATCACGGATGTCGCTAATTGTCGCTTTATGTCGCCGAATGTCGCAGACGGGCGCGGATTCTGGCTCTAAAAGGCCATTAAGTTAAAATACTGCAATAAGAGCGGATATTGATTTTTGGTTTTTTGCCACAAAAATACTATACTTTTTGTGGCAAAAATGGGTAAACACGCGCAGTCGGTTGATACACTTCTTCTTGCTCGCATTCAGGAGCATAGACTGGGGTGGGTATTTACACCTGTGGATTTCATGGATCTGGGCAGCCGCACAGCGGTGTCTACGGCGCTCAAGCGCTATAAGGCCTCAGGAACCATTCGGCGGCTTGGACGAGGTCTCTACGATACGCCGCGCAAGCATCCAAAGTTGGGGATATTGTGGCCGAAGATGGAGACGCTCACCGATGCCATAAAACGCCGCGATTCGGTTCGCTTGCAGCCTACCGGAGCCTATGCCGCCAACCTGCTCGGGCTGTCGGAGCAGGTGCCCATGCGGGTATTGTTTCTGACCGATGGGCCGGAAAGAAAAATCAATCTCGGCAATCTAAAGATCACGTTTAAGCATACGACACCGCGCAATATGGCTACTGCCGGCCGGATCAGCGGTTCGGTTATACAAGCCCTGCGTTGGCTCGGCCGACATAATGTGGACGATAAGGTAGTGGGTATTCTTTGCCGCAAGCTGCCTGCTCGCGATAGGCATCAGTTATTAAGCGATATGCGCTATGCCCCCGCATGGATTGGCGATGTGATGCGGCGGGTCGTGGACCAAGAATCGTCCTGAGAAGGAAATCTCGAGGGGTTTATGTCACACAAAAGTATAGTTTTGTGTGACATAATGAACAAGAAAGTTGGGCTAAAGATGATAAAGGGGTATTATGCGATTTATATCAATATATCCCCGCTTCGCATACAATGCACCGGCCATTTTGGCTGATTAGGTCGGCTGTCATCTGGCGCTTGCAGAAATTACATTTCGCTGGCAGGGATGATTCGAGTTTTTCCAGAAGCTCAAACAATTTGTCGTTGGGGGCGTATTCGGGCCAAATGTCCCGTGAAAATTCTCCTGTATCCGCAAAGTACCAGCCTTTTCCGCCATAGCCTACGGGATGATCACAAGCCACCGGTCTTTTTGTGGCCCGATCCGTTATTTTCGAATACTCGCTAGGCAGTATCTCTTCCGGTAAAACAGACAGCTTTTTCAGGGGCCGAACTGTTCCGTATGGCGCGCCGGTATCATAGTGGAATTCCATAAAAAGGAATCTTTCGCCGAATTTCTTGCGGATTCCGACAAAGCCCGCTTCCTTTTTGGAGAATGCTCCGACCGTCAAATTCCTGGAATGGAGTATGTAGACTGTCCGATCCTCGCATTCTATCAGGGGGATCATTTTGAGTGGCATTGATTTCCCCTGTTCATAATGGATGGCTTAAGATGATTTCGCAACTGCCTTTATGAGATTCGTGGGCAGGTTTTTGTAATTATGACGCTTAGCGTCTGCGGCCAGGCGCTTTTCAGCCTCAGAAAGATTCCGCAAAAACTGATAACGTTTTTCGCAGACCGAGATCATCTTTTCCGGGCTGATCCTTTCGCTCTTGCGCACAAGCTGGCGCAGATCATCCCAATCGTATTTTCCGGACTTAAGGCGTGCAAAGAACCGATCAGGGTCAAATGAATCCCTAACGTTCCAGCATTTGATGACAGTCAGGGCGCGGACAAGAGGCGCGTTTAATGGTTTCCCCGCTGCTTTTACCAGGTCGTAGAGGTCCCTGGAACGCACTCGCTGGGAAGCGGCGCGCAGCTTCTCCGCGAGCAGTTCCTCGAATTGGAAGCTTGGGATGGCAAAGGGCTTGAATTCCAAATACTTGAAATAGGGCTGTGGTTTGAGAGGCAGGGGGGCCAAGGCAAGAGACGGCCTTTCCCTCAGGCTGATTTCGAGCTTAAAGAAGCCCTCATTCCAACTATGCCTGTATTTGATATTCGCGCCGCAGGAGAGTTTATCTTCTGAGCTGTAGAAGTCCTTTGTGTCCAGGTCAAAAGAAAGCCCATAGGATGGTTTGTTAAGGGCGCTTACCGTAGCCAAGATAACATCGTCCGCGTCGCGGCCGCTTGCGTCCGTAAAATCCAGGTCCATGGAAAACCGCGTTTCTTTGCCGTAGATACATTTGCGCAGGCAGGTGCCACCCTTAAAAATCAGTGTTTTCAGAAGCCCGGCTTCTTCAAGAATTTTAAGGACATAGTTCAAAACAATTTCGCGCTCAGCCACGTCTATGCCGACCTGGGCTCCCACGGCGAAAAGATCAGCGTATCGCTGTTCAATCATCCAATGCGGACCTCCCCAAGCAATTCTTTTTGCGGCACATTAAGAATCAGATTCCAGCGCTTGTTCCTTTCGCCGGTTTTGCCCCAGCGTTTGGGGGAGCCCAGGTAGGCCGGGTCCTTTTTGATCTGGGTTAAAAGATAGGAGACAAAATTTTTCGGCAAGGAGATTTTTAAAAGCTCGCACAGGTAGCCGAAACGTCGGCACAAGGCGCTGTCATTGTATTGTTTGAGGTAAACAAGGAGCTTGGTAGAGTTCATTTGTTTGCTTCCCTGAAACACCGCTTGCGTTGCTGCTTCAATGCCGCCCACCAGGTCAGGGCGGTCCAGGGCATCCAAAACAGTGCGCTCACGGTCGCAGATATTGATCTTTTCACCCATGACTGTAGCTTCCGTATAACCGAAGAGCCGTTTCTTGGTAAGCCGAATGAATTCAAAGCGAACATTTTTTAATTCCAATGGTTTTTTAAAACGGGTCACTGCCACATGAAAGACGCGGGGTATCTGGGTGAGCAGGCCGTAATGGGCACAGGCGAACCTGTAAGCGAAAAAGTGGGGTTTTGGAAAAAACCTCGCAGCCAGGTAGGGGTTCATCTCTGGCACTCCTTTGGGTCCCCTTCCAGCACCCACCACAAGGTAATGACCTTTGGCTAAGGGCTCTATCCAGCCTTTCTTGCCGAGGACATGGAGTATTTTACAGGCGTATCCAAGCGAACAGCGCAAACGCTTCATAATATCTTTGACCGTGACCAGGCGCTGCTTCTCCCATTCCCATGAGAGCACAAGGTCCGCTTCGCGTTTGGAAAGGCTTCTTTTGCTCATTCGATTTATTGCTCGTTATATTACCAAATCAGTAATATTGTAATATGTAAATCGAATAGTGTCAAGGCCTATTTGAGTCTAGTCTTTCGCGCTCATCGGGAAAGTAAAAAACTCTTGCCGATAATACCACGGTTCTGCGGGCCAGGGTCTAGCCCCCTGATTTTTGTAACAAAAATATATACGTTTTTCTTACAAAAATCCGGCACTTTATTCAGAGTGCAAAGGCAATGCCGGCGCTTGGATTTGCCCCCAGGGCACCTTTTGCTTCTTGTCAGAAAAACGTATGTATTTTTCTGACAAGAAGCAAAGCTGGGTCAAACCGGGCCCACGGATTATGGAGAGCGGCTTCCGGAAGGATTTTCCTCTGTGGTGAGAAATTTAAAGCATGCAATGAATCTAAATCATAAACTAGGAGTAAATAATGGGAAATATATTGGCGATTCCAAGCAGGGCATATCTTACGTGGAGGAACGAGCCTCACGCTACGCACTATGTTGTTGGAGAGTTGGCGCGCCTGGGAAACAGTCGCTATTGTTTCAAGTATAGCGCAGGGAGTGACTTAGATGAAGCGAGGAAGAGGGGGTTCAAGGGGCACCCCGCTTTCAAGCTTAACCTAAAGCAAAAGTACACAAAAAATGCGCTAGAAGTGTTTGCGGCAAGGTTGCCCGGCAGGAATCGGGGCGATTTCAAGGATTTTCTTGGGTATTGGGAAATTGACAACCCCGACATAGACGAGTTTGCTCTTATAGCTATCACCGGGGCCAGGCTGGCAACAGATAGTTTTGAATTTATTGCGCCTTATGGCGATCTTGAGAACTGCACATTTTTAAGTGAATTGGCAGGAGTTGTCTATGCGGGAGATTTAAAGGGAGGTTCTTTCGGCGAAGGGGCTAGTGTCAAGTTTCAGCGGGAACCTACAAATCCAAAGGACATTCATGCAGTGCAGGTTTACTGTGACGACATTTTTTTGGGATATATTAAGAAAGTGCATGCGTGTGCAGTATCAAAAGCGATAGACAATGACATTCCTGTTGCAGCGAAGATACACCGCCTTGTGCAGAACGGTGTAATAAGGTCAATTCTACTCAGCATCTCCATCGGCAAGTAGTTTTTAGCTTCAAGAAAATCCTCATAACTATTCAGGTTGTCATCTGATGGCGTATGGACGCCTGCTTAGAAACAAGGTCACCTCTCTGCATAGCTTCCCTGGCGTTTCAAGCATAGGAAAGTGGCCGCAATTTTCAAGGTTCAGGCTATGGCTTGAGGGATAAAGTTTCTTTAATATCGCACGGTTTTTGCTTGGGAATCGAATATCATCGGCGCCATGGATGCAGAGTATGGGTACGCGGCTTGGCAGGCGGGCGTTGCCCGGCTGGCCATGGATTAAGTCGGCCATCCAGGAACAGTCTGTCCAAGATGTATTCTTTGTAAGGACCCGGAGCCAGCTACTCTTAGGGGAGCCATAAAAATATAGCGGTAGTATCGTTTTCCAATACGACCTAAAATCGCTTTCTGTTTTAACGGTTGAGCGAATTTTAAGCTCTGATTTTCTCCTTGAAAATGACTCGCTCTCCTTGAAGGCAGTCGGACAATTCATCAAAATAACAGCATCCGGGGTCACAGCGCCGCTATTTATTAGCTTCAATAGCATCCGGCAGCCAAAACTGTGGCCGATGAAGATACTTTTCTTGGTATTGGTGACCTTTTGCAAAACGGTCATTATGGCACCACTGAATTTTCCGAATTTGTCCTGAAGCGGGAGCTTGCCTTTTCCTTGAAACAGGGGGTATTCCAGCAAGACAATGTTTGCCTTTGCGGTTGCGGCCAGAGTTTTGGCCCATGGTTCCAGGTATTCCGTTGACAGCCCTGGGCCGCCAGGCAATAAGACTACAGCAGAATGCGCACCAGGCCGCTTAATAATGCGCCATCGGCAGTGAAATGAATTGGTTTTTAAAGATGCTGTCTTAAACGTTTTCATCTTTTTTCTACACCGAGCCTCATGCGCGAATGTGCCTACTTTTCTACCTCGCGCGAAGATGTCAAAGTCTCAATATTTTACTTTTCTGCTTCAAATGTGGAAAGTTGAGATGTGGCACCGTGATAAAATGTGGACTGTGGCGACCGTGTCGCTGGGAATTTGGAGGCGGGACACATTTCCGAGATGGAAATGAACCTGTGTTAATTACCTTGGGTTCTGATATGGCGATCTCATAGGTGGTAGAATAAAGACAGAGCTTCGATATTGGCCTAGTGGCTGAACAAGACAAGGCGGTAAAAGATGGAAGAGATTAACGACGATACATATAAAAAGTGGCATGAGACTTATGTTGGCTGCACGACAGAGAAAGAGAAAGTCGAAAATGCCCTAGCTAAACTAATTGCTGCGTCTCCCAAGCGCGACACATTTCTTGACGTGGGCGCTGGCGACGGTGATTTAACTTTCAGGGTTGCCAAGCACTTTCAAAATGCAACAGTCATTGAGCCAAACAAACAGGTAAGAGGCATCTTCGAAAGCAAAAATGTCGAATTTATTGAAGGATACTTTGAAAATATAGACTTAGATAAGCGCACCTTTGACCTTATTCTCTGTAGCCAGGTATTTTGGCTGGTCAAAAGAGAGAATCAGGCCGCATTTATTAAGAAAATGCATAGCCATCTGGCACCGGGCGGGAAATTGGCGATTATCATGGTTTCTCCGCTTGGACAATCACACAGGTTTTATGAGAAGTTTTTCTTCGACCACAACACCACGACACATACGATATTAGGAGATTTACATGTGATGGGACTGTCCGCTCAGGTCATCCCGATAAGCTTTGATTTTAAATCCAAGTCTTTTGAGGATTTCTTTAACATCTGCAAGCTTTTCACGCTTGAGAGCTGGCTTCATCCAGTGAATATGTCCGATGAAAGGATTAAAAAGGAAATTGGAAACGTAGAACGGTACACGGAAAAGAAGCTTAAAGAAATATCCCAATTTATCAAGGATGAATGCCACCACAACGGAGAATACCTCATGAACGAAGAGGTGGACATAATCGTAGTTAGCAAGGAGTAACTATGAAGGCCAAGATCATAATCTTTGCCTTATTGTCAATCTTTGGGTTTTTGCTCGCAACCCTAGGCCTAATTTCTTTTCCCGTTTTTCACAACGTAAATTACTTTTGGCCGGCCGCGGTGGTACAAGCTGTGGGATCAATTCTTTTCGGATGGACAGGGATTATCGCCGGAACAGTGTTCCCCATTTTTGCCAATTACACTACCGACAAATCTCTAATGTCATTGTTTTGCTATACACCCTCTAACTTTATTCAGAGCTTTCTTCCATATTACCTATATACTAAACGGATAAATCCTCAGCTGAATATCTCAAACTTCAAGGGGGCCATCCTGTTTGCTGTGTGCGCCGGTGTTATCCCTCAGCTTTGCGGCGGAATCTTGGCCGGTGGTGTTCTTAGTCTAATTGGCCAGATTGGAACATGGGAAGCATTCCTAAAATTAGTTTTTCTTTGGTTTATTGACTCTGTCCCCTGGATCGTTATTTTTGGCATTCCAATCTTGATTATTTTCGTTCCTCTTCTTAAAGATTCAGGCTATCTCTTTAGTCTGGAAATCAACAACGAACCCTAATAATGTAGAGTAAATCTATGAAAAATAAGTTTGTGAAATTTTTCATAGATTTACCTATATTTCCAAAGATTGTGTTTTCATTCCTTTTTATAGGAGTGTTCCCGATACTCACAGTCGGAGTATTTGAAATCTTAGCGCGCAATCATTTTAAGGATTTCAATATTAATGCGCTTGTGCTTTGCCTTGCCTTGTTTATTACAATCGTTGTCGCGGGTATCTTGAGTCAGCTTATTCTTAGGCCGATTAGACGGCTTATTGACGGCGCTAAAAAGATAGAAGAAGGCGATTTTGATCATAAAATTAAAGTTGAAAGTGGAGATGAGCTCGGAAATCTAGCGCACGCATTTAATCGGATGTCTTCTCATCTTAAGGAAAATATTAAACAAAAGGAGATTTATCTCAGCGCAAAGGCAACCGAGCAAATTGCTTCCCAGGTGGCTCATGATATTCGGTCGCCATTGGCAGCGTTGGATTCTGCAGCAAAAGATGTGGCTGAGCTTCCGGAAGAGAAAAGGGTTATCATGCGAAGCGCCATTTCCCGTATCCGCGATATAGCAAACCATCTCCTTGAAAAGCACAGGCAAGCACCTTCCGCCCTGACCGATAAAAATGTCTCCGATCAGTTAGCCAGCGAAGATATACGCGCGTATTTGTTATCAAGCCTTCTGGAGCCCGTAATCACGGAAAAGCGTTTGCAGTTTGGCTCCACGGCTGGATTGGAGATTGATTTTAGGCCCAGTGATGATTATTACGGGTTGTTTGCCAGGGTAGAGCTTAGGGAGTTTAAGCGTATAATTTCCAATCTGGTTAATAATGCGGCAGAGGCATTGGGCGGCAAGGGCGCGGTTATTGTGACGCTGGCCCAGGAAGATAATCAGATAACAGTCAAAGTCAAGGATAACGGAGAAGGGATACCCGGGGAGATTTTAGACAAGCTTGGTCAGCGGGGAGAAACTCATGGAAAAATCGGAGGCTCGGGACTTGGGCTTTATCATGCCAGAACCAGTTTGGAATTTTGGAGAGGTTCCTTAAAGATTGAGTCTGAAATTGGCAAAGGCACAACCGTCACCATGACACTTCCCAAAGCTGATCCGCCAAAATGGTTTGTGGAGCGGCTTGATCTGGCGTCGCAGTTATCCGTTGTTGTTTTGGATGACGATCAAAGCATCCATTTGCTCTGGCAGGGGAGATTTGATTCTTTAAAAGCCAAGGAGCGAGGGGTGGAAGTCGTTCATTTTTATAAGCCGGAGGAGCTTAGAGAGTGGAAAAAGCGGAATCACCCTCACCCAACCTCTCCCCTCAAGGGAGAGGAAAAAGAAAAGTGGGAGGAGGCAGACGAAAAGACGCTTTATTTGCTTGATTATGAGCTTTTGGGGCATGAAGAAACGGGATTAAGCTTAATCGAAGAGCTGAATCTCGCTGGGAGCGCCATTCTTGTGACAAGCAGGTTTGAGGAAAAGGCCATATTGGAGGAGTGTCTTAGGCTCAATGTGCGCATGATTCCCAAGGGGCTGGCAGGGTTTGTGCCGATTGCAATAAAGGCGGTAACCCCTCACCCGGCCTCTCCCTCAAGGGGAGAGGAGAAAGAAGGGAGGGGAAGCGCGGGCGCTGTTTTGGTTGATGATGACCCATTGGTTCACATGACTTGGAAGATGGCTGCGGAATCGAAAGGGATAAAGCTTACGGCTTTCAAAAATTCAAAGGATTTTCTCGCTATGGCAGAGCAGTTGCCCAAAACCACGCATATTTACCTTGATTCAGAGTTGGGGGAGGGGGTCAAGGGGGAGGATGTGGCGAAGGAGCTTCATGAAAAAGGATTCACCGATCTATATTTGGAGACAGGGCATCCTTCCGAGCATTTTTCGCATGCAACATGGATCAAGAAGGTCGTAGGCAAAGAACCGCCTTGGCAGTAAGGATATGAAGATGAAAGAAATGAAAATCTACAGCAAGCATGATTATAAGGATAACCACGCCATCCGGGTCGACGTCAGGAAATTCCTTGACGCGCGCCTGGATTACCTAGAGTTGGTTTTGCGAAACACGCGCTCATTACCATCGCGATATAGCGGTAGAGCTTTGAGATTGTTCACCCAGGGCAAGCTCAAGAATATCGACGAGGTGGAATTTCTGGCCGACTTCAAAAAACGGCCTTATTTACGTAAAAATCCTGAGCTTGCCAAGGCTTTCCTCACAAAAAGCGTTGAATTCCTTGATATCCCCGGCAAGATAAAACAAAAGGGCAAGACAAGAGTCAACGCAAAAAACTATTTACGGAGCTTTCTTATAACAACCTATTACCTTGCCAAAGCTCTGGAATCGGTCATGCCGAAAAGCAAAGCCATTAACCATCACAAACGGCTTGTGGATAAACATGTCAGGAACCGGACCGACTATCCGCGCCGAGAAAATGTTTCGCAACTACTTTTCAAAAACCGGAAGCTGACCGGGCCGTTTGCCCACGGGTTCAATTATGTGGATGTTGAAGCGGGGAAAGGGTGTGCTATTAAAAAGATAATGCGGTGTAAATGGCACGAGGTATTGAAAGAAACGCGGGATCCGGCTTTCGCGTACGCTGTGGCCTGTCATTGCGATTATGCCGCAGCCAGGAAATTCAATCCCAACTTTGCTTTGACGCGCACGCAAACACTGACGCAGGGGAAAAAATATTGTGATTTCGTATGGCATGACCTCAGGTATTCTAAGAAGCTCGCGCATCCGCCTAAGGAATATTGGGACAAGTTGAAATAAACATTCAGCCAAATGGACTATGTGCTCAACTACAATAAAATCCTTCGACCGCTTCTTGATAACCGGACACCGCTGGCATTCCTTCAGAGCAAGACCGCGCTTTGTGAGTTCTTCGCAAAAACAAAAATCAACCGGCCAAATCCATCGTTTGCGTTCATAACCTCAGAATTGACTGCAAGGTACGCTTTACAACATCCTGGTGATATTACTGCCTATTTCAGGGGAAAACTCAAGCTTTTTAAACTCTGTCGCAAATTTGCCGGTTTTATCCACGGTGTTCATGGTGACAAAAAGTTAAATCGCGACATGGTGGTGGGCACAATTGGCGGTGCTATGGCTTTTCACACAGATTCTACAGTGAAAAGCATCCTGAGGGACCACAGTTTTTCCAGGGAAATCAACATGTTCGGATTCGGCCTGGGAGATGCTTATTATGAAAAAGAAATACAGGATTATTTAATCAAGCGGAAGATCGCGAAAAAAGTGGCGCTTTACGGATATGATCCCTTCGCAAAAGGCATCAAGAACGTCAAGCTGCTTAGTGCGGATAATCTGCTCAAGCCCCCTTCTGCCAGTTTTGACCTGATCCTGGCACGATGGTCCCTACACCACGTCCCAGCCAAAAAACGATGGAAATTATTTGAGGCTGCGTTAAGCCACCTAAAACCCAAATCCATTGCGATTATTATTGAGCATGGTTTCGTGGATACCCGCGCTCGCCATGTTGATGTGGCGCTGTATAGATTACTTAATGGCATTCTGGATACCGTGGGCAATATCGGCATCTGGCCGAATTGGTTTGCGTCTACGAAGCCTGACTACGGCAGGAATTTCTTCGTTGATTTTCTATGTGATAAGGATATTAGGGCTATTCAAGAGAATTGCAAGGTACGGTTGAGCCGCAAGATTATAAACATAGGCCCCGTGTTTCCCTGGCAGTCGATAATAATTCTCAAGCCAAAGCCCGTCTTGCAAGAGAGTCTCGGAAAAGGCCAATCTGCCAAATGGAAACGAATGGTATACTGATCAGCTCAATGGTATATTGAATGGTATATTAACGCAAATGATGCTTTAAGGACGCGGGCTGTAAATATGACCTGGCCGTGAAATCACTCCTCCTCCGGGTGCAGGGTTATGGAAAAAGGGGTTGAAATTAGAATACTTTAGAGTATCCTGCTCACGAGTAGGTTAAAGCGCGAGATTATCTACCTTCGATTTAGTGGTTCCAAAATTACCAAATTGGTAACAATGTGATATGTGAATCGAATGGTGTTGCGGGATTAGTTCTGTAAGCAGAGCAGACGCAAGCTAAAGCATGCGGCTACCGGAGGCCGCAGACCTCTATATAAATTGTGATGGATTCCCGCACCCTTAGGGGTACCAGCTTCTTCATAATTGTGGAGGCAGGCCTTCGCGGGAATGACAGAAAAGAGAGATCCTGAAACAAGTTCAGGATGACAGCGTGTGGTTGGCCCAGGATAAAAAATAGGCATTTTCCAGCGTAGTGTATACGTAGTGTTTTAGGGTCCAAGAGGCCCTATGAGACTTATGCTCCATCCAAGAGGCTCGACGGAAAATAGGGGGGAGGGGGAATTTCCGAGGGGGGTTTTTCGGTTTAGCAAACCGCCGCCCTCGGCCACTAGGCGACCCCACCAAAACCAGTGATCAGTAATCAGTATAAATAATTCTGGGCTGGCATGCTAATTGGGGCTGGGGCACGCAATGATTCATGTGGTTTGAAATATGGGAACTGGAGACTGGGGGTGTTAGCTAAGATCAAAACAGGCTACGCGCTTCTGGGTTCGCAGCCTTGAAATCCAGCAAGAGGCCTGTTATCCTTCCTCTATATTAGTATGGGGGATGCGGGGTAACAAAGGTCGGTTTAGCGGATCTTTTTACTCCTTGTTTCCGGGGGAGAGGGATGGGAACGGAGAAATTGCTTTTCTTGCGCGTATGCCAAAATAATAAATTCCTGCATGGTATTCGCTGGTTATCATATTCCTTAATATATTCCTTATTATCGCTTGGTGTTTTATTATCCATTGCTGTTCCGGCCGCGGCCACAACACCCACCAATATTAATACTGCGTATGTCAGCTCAACTGTCATAACCTGGACCTATGAACTGGACAGTCCTGCCACTGAGACCCCGTTCCTTGTGATTTCCACTATGAGTGATTTTTCGACTTGGGCTTCTTCTCAAAGCGGCACAGTATCGGATATTACTCCAAGGACAACGACTTACGTTGGCCTGATCCCGAATACTACCTATTATTTCAAGGTGAAAGTCAGCACAGAATCAAATGCTAATTATTCCAGTGATGTATCGACCCCTACCCGCATTGAAACCCCGACCAGCATCTATATTGACGAGCTATCAACAACAACTATTACAATTGCCGCATATGCCTCAACTTTTACGAATCTAAGCTTCTCGGGTTCAGGCATAAACATCGCAAAAAACGGTGCTTATGAGGGCTGGAGCGTGCTCATTGACACCTGGACCACAAAGGCTGATATGCCCACAGATCGCAGCGCTTTTGCCGGCGCGGTCGTTGGAGGCAGGATTTATGCAATGGGAGGATGGAACGGCAGCAGTCTCATGGCTGAAAACGAGGAGTATGATCCTGCGACAAATACATGGATAACAAAAGCTCCAATGCTCACACCGCGGCGATATTTTACCGGCACAGCCGCAGGAGGCAAGATCTATACATTCGGAGGTTTGGGTCCCAGTACCACGAACGAGGAGTATGATCCTGCGGCAAATGCCTGGGTAGCAAAATCATCCATGCCTACTGCCCGTTGGATTTTGACCAGTGCCCAGGTGGGGGGCAAGATCTATGCGATCGGAGGCGACGTCAGTACCGGCATAGATTCCGTTGCTACAAACGAGGAATATGATCCCGCAACAGACACATGGACAACAAAGGCGTCTATGCCTGTCCCGCTTGCTGATCTTGCCAGCGCGGTCGTGGGGGGCAAGATCTATGCTATAGGAGGTGAAGATGGCGACGGCCCCCTTGCCATAAACCTGGAATACGATCCAGCAATAAATGCTTGGACCACAAAGGCTTCCATGCCCACGGATCGTTGGGCGTTAACCAGCGCGGTCGTGGGGGGCAAGATCTATGCGATCGGGGGTCACAATGCTGGCGGCTACATTACCGCAAATGAGGAATATAACCCCGCGACAAATGCCTGGACAGCAAGGGCGCCCATGCCTACTGCGCGCCGCTACTTGATCAGCGCGGCAGTGGGGGGTAGGATCTATTCGATAGGCGGCTGGAATGATAACTCCCTTGCTGCAACCGAGGAATATTCCCCGGGTCTTTCAACCAGATTCACTGATCTCTCGATCAACACCCAATACACATTCACTATCAAAGCAAGAAACCAGCATGGGGTTGAGACGGGGGAGATATCCATCACCTCATACACAGCGGTCAATCCACCTGTATTAGCAGGCACGACTTTTTCTGATGTTCATGCCGCAAGCGTGACAGTGACATGGGATGCTAACAACAATCCTGCTACAGCTCAGTATTATCTGCATGCCTCCACTTCCAGCATTTTTAATGCCTCGGGTGATTTGACATTCGGTTGGGAAGCTAACATGGTCTCCACTGCTGCAACAGGTCTTATTAATAACGCAACCTATTACTTCAAAATCGCGGCCAGAAATTCAGACCAGGTGGAAACAGTGTATCTTAATCTTGGCTCAACCATCACAGATACTTCCGCGCCGCAAAACCCGGGCATTGATGATGTTTTTACTTCATCTATCACAGCATCCTGGAGTATTCTTTCAGCTCCTGATAAATTCATCCTGGAAGCTTCTTCAACTGATTTTAACGGAACAGGGACGATCCATTCTTCCTCAACGCTTAACACAGATGTGACTGCTCTTACGGTTTTTGAGCCTGCGCTGACTCCCAATACAACGTATTATTTAAGAGCAGGCTTTCTCTGGGGGGACACGACTGATTATGCTGACACTCTTTCCACATACACTCATATCGAGACCCCGGTAAGTATTTACATTGACGAACTGTCAACAACCTCACTCACAGTTTCAGCTTATGCCCCGGCTTTTACAAACCTGCATCTCTCGAGTTCAAGCATAAACATAGCAAAAGACAGCGCTTATACGGGATGGAAGGTTATTGCGGATTCCTGGACAGCAAAGGCTAGCATGCTCACAGCGCGTGACAAATTAACCAGCGCAGCTGTGGGAGGCAAGATATATGTTTTTGGAGGTGACAATAGCACTGCTTTGAATACAAATGAGGAGTACGACCCTGTTGCTGATGTATGGACAACAAGGGCTCCTATGCCTACAGCGCGCTATTATGCGGCCAGCGCAGTTGTGGGAGACAAGATCTATGTGATTGCCGGGCATCTAGGCAGTAATAACGCAAAAAACGAGGAATATGATCCGGTTGCGAACCAGTGGACAACCAGGGCTGATATGCTTACGGCTCGCAGTTATTTGACTGCTTGTGCAGCAGGAGGCAAGGTTTACGCTATTGGCGGTCACAATGGCGCTACTGCCATTAAAAACGAGGAATATGATCCGGTTACTAATCAATGGACAACCAGGGCTAATATGCTTACGCCCCGCAGTTATTTGACTGCTTCCGCAGCAAGGGGTAAGGTTTATGCGATTGGCGGCACCAGCTCCCCTTCCTGGCAAAACGAGGAATATGACCCGGCTACCAATCAATGGACAAGCAAAGCTAATATGCCCACGGGCCGCGGGTACTTAGCCAGTACAGCAGCTGGAGGCAAAATCTATGTGATCGGGGGTTGGGGCGGCAATTACCTTGGGCAAAACGAGGTATATGATCCTGCGGCAGACACCTGGACAACACAAGCTTTTATGCCTACAGGACGCGATAAATTAACAGGCGCAGCCGTAGGAGGCAAGATCTATATGATCGGCGGCGGCAATGGCACCTATATGGAAACCATTGAAGAATATAACCCTGGTTTATCAATCGGGTTCACTGGTCTTAGCCCCAATACCCAGTACGATTTCTCTGTAAAAGCAAGAAATCAGCATGGGGTGGAGACTGAGGAGATTTCCATATCTTCCTACACCGCGGTCAATCCGCCCATATTAGCAGGCACGACTTTTTCCGATATTTATGCCGCAAGCATGACAGTTACATGGGATGCCAATAATAATCCTGCTACAGCTGAGTATTATCTGCACGCCTCTACCTCCAGTATCTTTAATGGCGCCAATGACTTAACATTCGGCTGGGAAGCTAACATGGTTTCCACTGCTGCAACGGGTCTTTCCAGTGATACGACATATTACTTCAAAGTCGCAGCCAGGAACTCGGATTCTGTTGAAACAGGTTATCTTAATCTTGGATCAACCATAACGGGTACTTTTGTGCCGCAAAACGCAAATATCACTGAT
>JBHPMF010000023.1:0-34402 GCA_042563375.1 Elusimicrobiota bacterium
AAGTGGCTGTTATTTCCATGGGCGGCATTGTTGTATCCAAGTCCGTTGATGTTGCCGGAGATGAGATGGATGACGCTATCATGCAGTATTTTAGAAAACGCTATAACTTGCTGATCGGGGAAAACAGCGCTGAGGATGTAAAAATAAAAATAGGGTCAGTATTTCCTTTGGATGAGGAGAAAACGATGGAGGTAAGAGGCAGGGATCAGGTCACGGGCCTTCCCCGCACTATAATCGTCACGAGCGAAGAGATCAGGCAGGCGCTTTTAGCGTCGATCAAAACGATCGTGGATATGATAAAGGCATGTCTTGAGGAAACACCGGCTGAGCTCGCAGCTGACCTGGTTGACCGCGGGCTTGTGCTCGCCGGAGGCGGAGCGCTGCTCCATGGATTTCCGGAGCTTCTCTCAAGAGAAACAGAGCTTTCAGTGCATTTAGCGGCTGACCCATTGGATTGCGTGGTTTTGGGCACAGGCAAGTTTTTAGAAGAGTTAGACGGCATAGATCCTGCGAGAAAGCGTGCGCTGCTCGCAAAATAAGGAGCAGTGAAGCGCAAATGTAAATTTCTTCCGATTTCATCGGAAGAAATTTACACTTGGCCCGAAGCGTGGCTTTAGGCGGATCGCTGATGTTTTAAACGTTTGCGATTTTAACCCAAAAAGGCGGTAGAGTGAAAACAGATTTTTATTTAGCGCTAGTCCTTACGGTATTTTTCCTCATCATTGCCGGCGTCGTGCCGAGCAACACGGTCTACGCCTGGAGAAAAGTCGGATTTTACCTTACATATCCCACCGCAGGGAATTTCAACAAGGCTCTTAATCATGTGTCGTTCCTGGGTAAAAATTGGTCGGAGCTTTTTGAAAGTCACGGGAAGCTCAAGCAGACGCAGACAGACCTCCGTTTATTGAGGCTTAAAAGGATCGAGGATTCACATAAACGTATTGAGGGGGTCAGCAGTGATAAGCGAGAACTGTTAAAAAAATCGATTCTTTCTGACAATAAAATACGCATGTTCGGTTTTAGTTTTGCGCGCGTGGCCTACAGGGGAGTATCGCAAAACGAGTGGATGTCAAGGCTTTATCTGCGGGGCGATAATTTAAAAGAATATAAGGGAGATTCTCCGGGGTTATGTTTTAACGAGAAAGAATCCTTGTTCACATTGGCGGGCAAGCTGCTCAAAAGAGGTCCGGGCGAGTTCGCGGTGTTTGAATTGATCACAAGTCCTGATTTCGCCATATCAGTGGAGATCAAGAGAACAGGGGAGATCGGTCTTTTGAGGGGGGTGGGTGAACCCGGCAGGCTCCTTTTGGAATTTATCAACAAGGATTCAGATCTGCGCAAAGGGGATAAGGTCATTACAACGTCAGCCAGCCTGCTGGCTCCGGCCGGCATTCCGATAGGGGAAATCGCGGGCAGAAGAGGCGATTCGCCAACGGGATTGTTCCTGAGGGCTGATGTGGTTCCATATATGAAAGTGGCGAAACTCAAGGATCTGGTGATACTGAAATGGTGACCAGCATCAGGCTGTTCATCATTATGACGGCTATAATCCTGCTGCAGGCTTTCTATTATCTGGTCGCCGGCAGCGCTGTTATTTATTTTTCTCCCAGGATCCTGGTTCTGGTCATAGCTTTTACGGGGCTTTTGCTTGGCAGAAGGTATGGGCTCTTGTATGGCGCAGTATGCGGGCTATTGGAGGAAATTTGTTTTATTGAGCCCAGTGGTATATTGGGTTTGCATGCGATCACATATGTATGGATAGGGTTTTTCTTTGGTAGTTTTGTCCACAGGAAAGCGCACCTTGAACATCCGATAACACCGTCGGTGATCGCTATTGTGGCGTTTCTCATGGAGCTTGTCATCTTCAAGGGGCTTGGGTTTATATTTCAAAGTAATGCCATCGTGCTTCATGTCAGCCTGTCCGGTTTCCTTTCTGTGATGCTTAATGTGGCTTTGGTCGCTCCCATTTTCTTCAGGCTGATGGTCAGCGCATTGGAACAAGAAAGGTATGTCTGATCTCTCCGGAAAATTATTCGCTTTACGGGTGGTCATCGTACTCTGCGTTTCAGTATTCGTTTTAAGGCTGTTTTTCCTGCAAGTGGTTTTTAGCGATCATTACAGGACCCTTGCCGAGCGAAACCGCTTCCAGGTGTTTTACCAGCAGGCGCCAAGAGGCTTGATACTTGACAGAAGGGGGGGCACCCTTGCCGGTAATGTCGGAGTTTTCAATCTCTATTATAATCCCCAGCTTCCATTCGATGACAAGGAAGCTAAGCTTAAGAGCGTGGAGCGGATCGTGGGAAAACGAAGTTCGGAACTTCGCAAAAATATGCTCAAAGCGCTCAAGCTCGTCAGGACCACGGAAGTCCTTTCGCAGATTGATTCCAGAATGGCGTTTCGGTTCATGGAAGCTAATCTTGACCTGCCTCAGTTTTTTTTAAGTCCTGAGTCGATAAGAAATTATCCATTGCGAAAAGTGTTCAGCCATACTCTTGGCTATTTGACGAAACTGCAGTCATGGAACGAGTTCAGGAGACTTAAAGCTGCGGGCTATAGATTTGATTCATGGATAGGCAGATTCGGAATGGAGAAAAGTTTCGAAGATCTGCTGGCCGGTGTTGACGGAGCAGTGTTGCTGGAGGTGGATGTTCGCGGCAGGCCTGTGTCAATGCTCAAAAAGGACGTAGGCGAGTACTCATTACCCGGTATGGGGTCAGCAAGCTTTATCGCCAGGAAACCTGTTTCAGGTAAAGATATCGTCTTGACTATCGACTCCAGGCTGCTAAAAGTGGCGCATAAGGCGCTTATCGATTCAGGACATGCAAAGGGATCGGTAGTGGCTCTTGACCCATTGAACGGGGAGGTGCTGGCCATAGTGTCAGTGCCCGGGTTTGACCCTAATGACTACGTAGATAGCGTCCGCTCGTCAGGGGGAGTAAGCGATGAGTTCAACAGGGCTTTAACAGGGACATATCCCCCGGGCAGTATATTCAAGATAATAACTTCCATTGCTGCTTTTGAGTCACGGGATCTTGATGTTGAGAAAGAATTCACATGTCTGGGAAAAGTCAAAGTAGCGAACAGGAACTTTAGATGTTGGCGCCGCAGCGGCCACGGTAAAATGGATTATCTTGCGGGTATCAAGAACTCCTGTGATGTTTATTTTTACCGCTTGGGACTTATGCTCGGCGGGGATGAACTTTACAAATGGGCGGATATATTCCCCTATGGGAAAGCGCTCGAAATAGAGGGATTTTCTGATCTGGCGAGAAAGGGGAATATCCCGTCTCCTGCGAAAAGGCAGAAAAAGAATAGGAAATGGTATCCCGGAGATACGCTCAATGTTTCGATAGGTCAGGGAGAACTTTTAGCTACCCCTATTCAGTTAGCCACGATGATAAGTATGGTAGCTACGCGCGGAATAGGTTTCCGACCGCATATAATCAAGGAAGTCATTGATCCCGGCAACGGGAAACTGCTTTACAAGGCGCCTGCTGAAGGTGAAGTGATGATAACAGCCAATGAAGTGTCTGCGCGCACCTGGGAGTATGTTGAGCAAGGCCTGGAACTCGTGGTTAGCGAGGGTACAGGAAGGCCGGCAAGGTTGTCCGGATATAAGATTTACGGGAAAACCGGGACCTCAGAAAACCCATTGGGAGATGACCATGCATTGTTCGTGTGCTATTTAAAGGATGAGGACGGGGTTCCAAGATTGGCTGTAAGTGTTGTGGTGGAGCACGGAGGGCATGGTTCAAGCACTGCCGCTCCTATTGCGCGCAAAATCATGAAGGAGTTCATATCTATTGAGCATATCCAGGCTACTTAACTCAATCAGGCATTTTGATCTGCCTTTTGTCGCTGCTGTGGCGTCTTTGCTTGTTATAGGCTCCATTGTGGTCAATGCTGCCTTGCCTACGACCGGCAGCGGTCTTAGTTTGTGGTGGCGCTTTATCGCTGCAATGAACATCGGGCTGATCATCGCGGTTTTAATATCGTTCATCCCTCATAATTTCTTTACTGAACTGAGTTTGCCGATCTATATCCTGTCCGTATTTTTGCTCGTGCTCGTGCTGGTATTCGGCGTTGTTATTCATGGCTCAAAATCATGGTTTGCGTTGGGTCCAATACATTTCCAGCCGAGTGAATTGGCAAAGCTTGCCACAATACTGTACGTTTCCAAGCTGGTTGCTTTTTATTGGGAGCGCGATGTCGTGCTTGTGTCAAAAGCCAAATTGCACGTTATTTTAGCATTGGCATTCCCGCTGTTTCTTATTATGCTCGAGCCTGATGTCTCAAGCAGCATCAGTTTTGTGTTTTTGGCATTGTTGTATGTTTTTTGCGCTGACATATTGAGGCCCGGGCTTTTAGCTATGGCTGTGACGTTTTTTGTTTTACTCTTTGCGTTCTTATTGCTTCACTGCATATCCGGACTCAGTCTTAGCGAAGTGAGTTCTATAGCAGGGATTCTCCAAAACATCGGATTTGGGCCTGGAGCAGGCCTTATGACGTGGTTTTTCCTGTTTATTGTTTTGGGTATCGGATCGTGGATTGTATATAGAATGGGTATGGGTATTTTGATAATGAATCCCAGGACAACTTGGTTATGGGCAGCTGGATTATGGTTTTTTATTGGGAGCGCGTTTCTGCTTGCATGGGGAGGATGGAAGGCCCTGAAAGGATATCAGGTCGGCAGGATCGTGAGTTTTCTGTTTCCTGGCGCTGATCCCCTTGGTTCCGGGTATAATATCGCTCAATCAAAGATAGCCATAGGCGCTGGTGGTTTTCTGGGCAGAGGCCAGTTTTTGAGCACTCAAACTTCATTGGGGTTTTTGCCTGCCAAACACACGGATTTTGCTTTCTCCACTCTGGCTGAGACCATGGGATTTATGGGCAGTATCGTGGTGATCGCTCTTTTTGTCATTTTATTATGGAGACTCGGCAAATTCGCTGAACTTGCAAGGGATGATTTCGCGAGGCTCGTGTCATTGGGATTTTTGGGCTTATGGACCGGAGAAGTTTTCTTGAATCTCGCGTGTGTTCTGGGTTTGTTCCCGATATTGGGTCTGGGACTGCCTTTTGTGTCTTACGGAGGGTCAAGGCTTGTGGTGAACCTGATAGGCGTGGGGATACTCTTGTCGATATCGAGAGGAATATATGTGTATAGGTAATATCTCCCCACGTGAAACTTCATGTTGTCGGATGCCGGATGTCGGATGTTGGTATATAAAAAGGAGTTTCCTCTATATTGCTAACAGCAAACAACAGGCAACTGACAACTATTTTAAGCGGGATGAGCAATATAGATGATGATATTCGACTGGGAGAGAGAGCTCTCAATGGTTCAGCGGCCTTCGCAATATATTGGATGGGAGATCGGCTCTAATGCAAGGTACTTGCTGGATGATTCGAGCCGTTACAGCGCGCGTATTGTGATTTTCTGTCCCCAGCCTTATTACAAGGCCATGTCGAACCGTTTGGTCACGAGCCTTTATAAAAAACTTTCAGTTATCGAAGGCTTGGCGGTTGAGAGGATGTTTTTACCGGAGGAGTCATTAAGGGGTTCCTTGAGAGAATCAGGTTTTGATTGCGGTTTGTTTACGCTTGAAACGAAATCTCCGGCTGCCAGCGCTGATGTGATCATCTGCGTGCCGGACGCGGCTGCTTGCGATGAGACTGATAAGCTCATTAAAGCTGTTGGTCGGGAGAAAGTGATCCCAATCGACAGCCAAGAGGAAGGCCGTGATGATGATATCATCGCAATGGTCGCAAAGAAAACAAAAAAAGATCTAAAGGCTGATGCGCAAGAGCGCGCGCAGAGAGAGCGCGCCATATTGCCCTATTGCGCGCATTTGCACACCAAAGCGGTATTGCGGAATGTTTGCGGGTATGAGGCTCAAATGCACAGTATGGGCGGCCACGCTGCCGCTCGAGTAGGTGAGCCGGTGCGCTATAGGATGCAGTTAAAAAGACACGGTTTGGCGCGTTTTCTCTCTCATCTTGAGCAGATACAGGTCATAAAAGCCGCGATAATCAAGAGTTCCCTGCCATTGGCTTATTCAGGAAAACAATTAAAGCCGAGGATGAGTTTTGGTCCTGCTGTAAGCGTGGGGTGGGAAAGCGATGTTGAATATGCGGATTATGAGCTTACTGTTCAACGAACCCTGCCTGATTGCGCAAAGGCTATAGCAAAGGTTTTGCCCCATGGTTTTAGTCTTGCGGAGATTAAAAAGATCCCAAGGCATTTTCCAAGCCTTGAGGAAAGCCTGAATCAAGTTGAATTTCATATATGTTCCAGGGGCGCAGGTGTCGCTGATTTGTCGCTTTTTTGCGACGCGGCTTGTGAATTTCTGGGGTCTGACAGGCGGGATGTGACTGTTCGCAAGGAAAAGAGCAAGGGCAGGGTGGAAGTCGTCAATGTCAAGGATGTGCTTTGTTCTGTAAAAACCAATGGGGGCAGCGGTATTATCATAAAAATGGGCTTTGGTCCCAAGCGGAATTTAAAGCCTGAAAGGGTGCTCGAAACCCTCGGAGGATTTTCAGATGATGTCATTAAGAGTCAATTCCGCATCACGCGGACATCTTTGGCTCTTGATATTGGAGACGGAAGGGTGAGATACCCGTGAAAATTTATCTGCTGCAGATAAATTTTCAGATAGTAGAGATTAGATATTAGACATTAGATGATAAGGAATTATCTTGATTCCATCATCGGAGTCTAATCAGATTTAAGGAGGAATTTTATGCCGAAAGTTGAGATTTTAGCCAATACAGGCAAAGATGAGATACGGGTTGCCATGCTTGAAGACGGGAAGTTGTCCGAATTCTTTTGCGAGAGGAGGAATTCCAGGGATCAGTTTTTGGTCGGCAATATTTATTGCGGGAAAGTAGCCAATGTCCTGGCCGGGATGGAAGCGGCATTCATTGATATAGGCCATGAGAAGAACGCCTATCTTTACATAACAGATATTCTGCCTCAAGATCGCGGCAAATCCATAGAGAGAATATTGAAAAAGGACCAGCGTGTCATGGCGCAGGTCATCAAGGACACGATAGGCACCAAAGGCATGAAGATCACGCTTAACATTTCCCTTACCGGGCGCCATCTGATACTCGCGCCATTTAGCAGGCAGCAGCATATTTCACATCAGATAAAAGACAGTGCGGAAAGAAAAAGGCTGTCCAAAGCTCTCTCAGATGCCCTGCCGTCTCAAATGGGTTCCATTATCAGGACCGAAGCCGGCACAGCTTCGCCTGATGAGATAAGGAATGAGGCTCGGTACCTGTTGCATCAGTGGGAAATGATCAATAAGAAATTCGAAAGAGCGGATCGCCCAAGTGTTCTGCAAAAAGAAGTGGATATGCCGCTTTATATCGCCAGAGACCTGCTTGGCGATAACGTATCTGTTTATATGGTTGATTCACCCGGTATATTCCGGGAAGTAAAGGATTATGTTGAAAAAATAGCTCCAGATCTTAAAAATAGAGTTGTCCTCTATGATAAAAAAATGCCGATTTTTGATGCATTCGGGATAGAGAACGAATTGACAAAAATGCGCCAAAGTCATATTCCGCTTAAATCCGGAGGCATGATCATAATACAGGAGTCAGAGTCGATCACAATGATCGATGTTAATACCGCGCGTTTTGTGGGAGCGACAACGCAGGAGGAAACTGTCACGCAGACAAACATGGAGGCTGCCAATGAGATAGCAAGGCAGCTGCGGCTTAGAAATATAGGCGGAATCGTAGTAATAGATTTTATCGATATGAAGCAGGAGTTTAATCGAAAAAGGATACTTGAATCATTCAAGGATGCCTTAAAGTATGACAGGGCCAAAGTAAAGATACATCCTATAACCGGCCTTGGCTTGATCGAGATGACCAGGGAAAGAAAGAGGGAGTCAAACCTTGTTTTTCTCACTGAATCGTGCAATGAATGCCAGGGGTCGGGCCGTGTTCTCTCGCGCGAGACGATCTTCCTTAAAGTATCCAGAGAGATCAATGGCCTGCTTCAGGGCCATGGAGTGAACATGATCCGTGTGCTGCTTGCTCCGCACACAGCCAAGTACTTTAAAGAACATCTTTCCAGGATGGAAGCCGGCTTAAGCGTTAAACCTTCCAAGCTTCTTGTGCAGGATGAGGTGGGCATGCGAAGCGAGGATTATAAGATAGTGCTGGAGTAATTCTTAATTTTTAATTAAAGAGAATCTGGATGGATTGCAATTCAAAATTCAAAATTCAGCGAAGCAGTCCGGCAAAAGCTGGGCAAAATTCAAAATTGCTGCTTGGCTTAATGGCTTTGTGCGCCTTTCTTAATTTAAATAATAAAGGCCGGCACCCGCTCGTCTCAATAATGCTGACACTCGCTGTCCTCTGTGGCTTTGTGCCTATTCTTTACGCTGATTCCCCGTCTCATGACGTGATTATTCACTGGAAAAAGGCTCCGATACAGGACAGCCTGCAAATCAATGTCAAGCAGAGTATAAAGACTAAAAAAGGTTCTGTTGCGCAGCAGGTTCCTGTCGAGATCTCGCGAAAGCAAGTGAGTAGATCCATGGGTTGGGAAGTATGGAATGCGCAAAACGCCACATCTGAACAATTAACCGCTTCGCTGAAAACCGATCCGGCTGTTTTGCGCGTAGAGCCTGATTACAAGCGGTTTTTGCATGGCATTGTTCCCAATGACCCCGGTGTCAATAATCAGCAGTATTTTGATTTGATCAGCGCGTATGGCGGCTGGGAATTCGAGGTTGGAATGTCATCCACTGTTACGATCGTGATCATTGATTCCGGGATTGATACGGACCACCCCGATCTTTCTGGGCAATTATGGGTTAATGTGGAAGAATCCACGGGTTCCAATAGTACCAATAATGTGGATGACGATGGAAATGGCTACATAGATGATGTAAACGGATGGAATTTTGAATACAACTCTAATAATGTCAATGATGTCTTGGGCCATGGTACTTCTGTGGCAGGCGTAGCAGCAGCTAAAACAGATAACTCAATAGGGGTCGCAGGGATCAGCTGGGGAGCCAAAGTAATGCCGCTTCAGGTATTTTCCGACAGGTTCGCGGGCACTTGCGGTTCCTCAGGGGAGACACAGGATTCTTGCGTTTCGCAAGCCATAAACTACGCTGTCTGGCATGCAGTTAACCATCCTGAGTATGTTGGCAGGATGATCATAAATCTATCGCTTGGAGGCACGGATGTGCCTGCGAATCCTGGAGCCCTTAGGACTGCGATAGCGAACGCATTGAACAATAATGTCGTTGTAGTAGCCTCCAAAGGGAATTTTGGGAATTCAGTCCCTATCTATCCGTCCGATCTCGATGGCGTGCTTGGCGTGGGTTCCACGAACAACACGGACTATTTGTCATCATTCTCGAGTTTTGGCGAAGGCACGGATATTGTTGCTCCGGGGGAAGGTATATATTCAACAAATGATGGCGGCAATTATGGACATCATGACGGAACATCTTTTTCATCTCCGCAAGTGGCGGGAGTGGCAGCTCTTGTCGCAAGCTATCTGCCGCTCGCTACCACAGCGCAGATACACACCATCCTTTTTGATGGCGCAGATGATCTTGGCTCATCCGGCAGGGATGATCATTACGGGGAGGGAAGGCTTAATGTCTTCAGGACGATGTATAGGGCGCGCTTTGGGACAATAGCTGATTTTGCCGGCTCAAAGCAGGCAATAGCAATACCAAATCCATTTCCGCTAAAGAAAAACAGGGTTGTTACATTCAGCATTCCGGATAATATAGTCCATTATTCCCCGAGGATACAGATATACGATCTTTCCGGCACATTGGTGAGGGAACTCTCGGCATTTTCCTGGGACGGGAAAAATGACTATGGAAATTCAGTGGCAAGCGGCGTGTATATCTTTGAGATTAAGACAGACAGGGGCAGGTCAAAGGGAAGAGTGATCGTTGATGCGCGTTAGCAATGATGAAGCGATGAGGCGAAAAGATAACAGAAGAATACATGAAACGATGACGAAAAAGCATATGGACCTTATGATTTGCGGTTTGCTTTACGATACGGCTATGCCCATATCCACGCCTTTGTTCTTTCACCTCATCACCTCATCGCCCCATCGCCTCATCGTTCCGCTATTATCATGAGATTTAAGCCTGATTTCCACCTTCACACCAATTGCTCTGACGGAACATTGTCTCCTAAGGAATTGATCGAGGAAATCAAAAAAAATAACGTCACGCATTTCGCGGTCACGGATCACGATGATATTGACGCTAACGAAGTTGTCAATGCCGAGAGCTCTTTAAATGGTATTGTGGGTATTAATGGCGTGGAGATAAACACTAATGCTCCATCTGATCTTTTGCATATCCTGGGCTATGGGAACAGGCTTATGCGTTCTGAGCGGGTGATCTCAAGATTAAAGGATTTTCGTGATGCCAGGGTCGGCAGGGCTAAAGCAATAATCGAAAAACTCAACAAGCTGGGCCTCGCGATCACTTATGAGGCTGCTTTGAAACATAGCACAAAGACAATAGGCAGAGCTAATATCGCGGATGCTTTGGTGGCCGGCGGCATGGTCGGACACCGCGGAGAAGCTTTTCGCAAGTATCTTGCCAGGGGCAAGCCGGCTTATGTGGAGCCATCAGGGCCGTCAGCTCTGGAAGCCATAGGGATCATAGCTGAGGCAGGCGCTGTGCCTGTTTTGGCTCATCCCGGTGTTGCAGGCATAGATGAAAAAAAGCTATCTTTTTTTATAGATGCCGGCTTAAGGGGCGTGGAAGTTTTTTATCCGCACCATACCCAGAGTCAAGTGAAAGAGTATCTTTCCTGGGCTGATAAGTACGGGCTTCTTGTGACCTGCGGGTCTGATTATCATGGGCCCAAAAGCGGCAAGGAAGAGCTGGCGATTTTTACAATTGAGGAAAAAGCAGTGAATAAATTCATTGAAGAAAGTCTAAATGCGAGCTGATTAAATGGGAAATTGGTCATTTTTCAAGGTTCAACCAAAACCTGTTATTATTGCTCACAGGGGAGCCAGCGGCTATACCTGCGAGAATACGCTCATTGCGTTTAAGATGGCGCTTGACATGGGATGCCGTTTTATCGAGCTTGATGTACATCAAACCAAAGACGGACATGTGGTGATATCGCACAATGACAAGATCCGCATTAAAAAACTTGGGCTTCGCAGTATAGGCAGTCTCACGCTTGAGGACATAAAAGGATCAGCCGTAGTATCGAGTTTAAAATCAGATGAGGAAATCCCAACTCTTGGAGAAGCCTTGAATCTGATAGCCCGCCGCGCAGTAGTAAATGTGGAAATAAAGGGGCAGGGCATAAACTATCCGGGCATTGAGGAAAAAGTCGCTGATTTGCTGGAAAAGAAGGGATATGGCGGCATGAGTTATATCTCAAGTTTTAATTACTCGGCGCTCAAGCGCTTAAGGGAAGTGTCTCCTGACGCGTATATCGGGTATGTTGTTTCCAGCGTGTCAAAGCCGCAGGTTCTATGGGAAGATGCGAAAAAGATCAATTGTGGGGCTCTTATTGTTTCCAGACGCATTATTAACAAGTCTTTTGTAAAAGCCGCTCATGATAGAAACTTCCATGTTTGTACGTACACCATAAACAAGCGAAGTGAATTTGACGAAGTGAAGAAGATGGGGGTGGACGCGGTATTCACGGATTATCCTGATATAAAGGGTATCCCTGAATTTGAGGCTCATACCGTGGGACTTACCAGTGGGGATTGAGAAAGTAGTAATCATTGGAAGCGGTTGCGCTGGATTTACAGCGGCGATTTACGCGTCCAGGCTAGACCTGGAACCTCTTGTTTTAAGCGGCCTGATGCCGGGCGGACAGCTTATGCTTACCACAGAAGTTGAGAATTTTCCGGGTTTTAAGGACCCGATACTTGGCCCGGACCTTATGGAGACCATGAAGCAGCAATGTATAAGGCTTGGGGTGCGCTTTATAAACGAAGAGGTCGCACAAACAGATTTCAAAACCCGGCCGTTTAAATTCAAGCTTGATTCCGGAGGGAGCGTGGAGGCTAAGGCGGTTATAATCGCCACAGGAGCCAATGCCAGATGGCTTGGATTGCCCTCTGAGCAAAAGTTGCGCGGGAAAGGCGTATCTGCATGCGCAGTATGCGACGGTCCGTTCTACAAGGGGAGAAACATCGTGCTTGTGGGCGGCGGAGACGCTGCCATGGAAGAGGCCTGCTTTTTAACGCGCTTTGCCGCTGGCGTAACGGTCATCCACCGCAGAGATAAGTTGCGCGCATCTTCTTCAATGCAGAATAAAGCAATGAAAAATCCGAAAATCAAATTTGCGTGGAATAGCGTTGTGGAAGAGGTGCTTGGAGATCTTCAGGTGACCGGAGTTCGCATAAAAGATGTTAAGGAGAATAAGACATTTGATCTGGATTGCGGAGGTTTATTTGTCGCTATCGGGCATGATCCTGCCACGAAGGTGTTCGCCGGCCAGATCGAGCTGGACCCCAAGGGTTACATCATTACAAAAGGCGGGCCGGTTCATACTTCTGTTGAAGGGGTGTTCGCAGCCGGGGATTGCGTGGATCACCGCTATCGCCAGGCTGTGGTAGCTGCCGGATTCGGGTCAATGGCTGCATTGGAGACCGGATGGTACCTGGAAAAGAATGATGAGGCGATGAAGAGATGATGCGATGATGAGAAAGAACAGGCCAATTTATATAATAAGAGTAGAGATTTTAGATTCGAATTTACTCAATTAATTAGGAGGTTAGAAGAGAATATGGCCCATGTGATAACACAAAAATGTCTTGGTGAGCGTTATGCAACCTGTCAGCCGGTTTGCCCAGTTGAAGCTATTCATGCTGGAGATTATAAGGGTGAGGCTTTTATGGTCATTGACCCGGAGACTTGTATTGATTGCGGAGTTTGTTTGCCGGAATGTCCGATTGGAGCTATAGTCGCAAGCGCGGATGAGGACACTGCAGCAGCAAGCCTCAATCAAGAGCTTATTGCGACATATAAAGGCAGCCCGAAGCCAACGCCAAGGTCAGCTGATGAGCCCCCGAAAAAAGCCGGAAATACATTAGTTAAATAACTCATCCTGCTTGAGCGGTAATTTTAGGTCCTTGTGCCGTCTTTTCGGCGGCAAAAGGGCTATTGCTGCGTGTTCCTACATAGAAACAGAAAACATAAAAGCATCTTTGATCAGACGGTATTCCTGTCTTGTGATATCAACGCATACCACGTGAAATGCTATTTGTGTTTCCAGCGGAAGATTCTTGGATTTTAGATAAGCATAAGCCAGTTGTTTTAAGCGCAGTTCCTTTTTGCGGGTTATTGCTTCGTGGGCCTGATCGAGTTCGAGTCTTCTGGATTTCACCTCGATAAAACATAATATATTGTCTTCTTTGGCGATAATGTCCATTTCGCCCAGAAAGCATTTCCAATTCCTCTCAATGATCCTTATTTTGGGATTTGTTTGCGTAAGGAATTTAACGGCAAGATCCTCTCCGATCTTGCCTTTGGTTTTAGCGGTTTGCACTCTGCGCTGAAAAGTGATCAGGCCAGCGCAGCTCTTTGGTCTTTAGCTTTAAGATTTCTCAAATAATAAAGCTTGGATCGTCGTACATTGCCTTTTTTCAGCACTTTAATCGAGACGATATTGGGGCTTTGAACAGGGAATATCCTTTCTACGCCTGTGCCAAAAGAAACTTTTCTAGCTGTGAATGTCTGGGAAGGTCCCTGACCTCTGACTTTGATGAGCACGCCCATGAATGTCTGGGTCCTCTCAGAGCCTTCTTCTCTGGTTTTAAATATAACCTTAATTGTGTCGCCAACAGCGATATCATTGAATGATCTCATAACCTGTCTATTTTATTAAGTCTGGGGGCTTTGAGCAAGGCAAAACAGCGTAAAACGTAAGACGTAAGACGTAAAATGTTGAAGATAAAAACAAGGCAGATCCAGCGTCCTCCTTTTTCAGAACTTTTCACGTCTTACGTTTTACGTTGTTTGGGGCATGGCGTCGTTGTTTAGGGGTTTATATAATTGATGTATGCTAAGCTTGGCCAGAATCAAACAATTCCAAAAGTATCTTGTTGCCGGGAAACTGCAAGCCTATATCTTCACTGATGTTTATGATCAGGCTTACTTCACAGGCCTTAATATGCACGGATATTGGCTTGTTGCGGCAAGACGCGATTGGTGGATAATCACCAATAGGCTGCTTGATGGGGCTTTCAGGAGCATAGGGGTCAATTCAGCTCATATGCGCGTGCAAACAGAGTTTCATAAGGATATTGAGGTCCTTATGGGCAAGCAGAAACCCGGAAGCGTGGGTTTTGACGGGACCAAGATATTTTTTGATACAGGCAAGCATCTTGATAAATTGAATTATGTAAGTCTGCCCAAAGCATTGTCTTCATTAAGAGCGATAAAAGATGATGCGGAAATAGACAGTCTGAGAAAATCATGCAGGATCACAGCCGGGGCAATGGAGTTCGCGAAATCAAGGCTTCGCCCTGGAGCCAGTGAAAGGCGCATCGCAATGCTGATTGAGGATTTCATGCGCCGCAATGGCGCTGCCAAGACCAGTTTTGAGCTTATTGTTGCCAGCGGGCCCAATTCAGCGGTTCCCCATCATGTAACAGGCGAGCGCAAGCTTAAAAACAATGATGCTGTTGTGATCGATATTGGCTGCATATATGAGACTTACTGTTCGGATATGACAAGAACCTTTGCTGTGGGTAAAAAACCAACCAATTTGTTTAAGAAAGTCCACTCGATCGTGCAAGAATCTCAAAAAGAAGGGGTCAGAGCTTTGCGTCATGGCGCCAAAGAAAAGGATGTTGACTGGACATGCAGGAACATTATAAAGCGAGATGGTTTTGAGCGCAATTTTACGCACAATACCGGCCATGGGGTAGGGCTTGAAGTTCATGAAGCTCCATGGCTTAGGCCAACCGGCGAAAATACCATAGAAAACAGGATGGTTGTAACAGTTGAGCCGGGTATTTATATTGATGGCAAGTTGGGAGTGAGGATAGAAGATACTGTTCTTGTGACCAGCAAGAAGCCGGAAATCCTTACTCAAGTATAAGAGAAAATGATGACCCCGCCACCTCTTTGAGTACAAATAAGCGGTGGGGTGAATGATGAAATAAGAGGAGCAATGCAATGATTAACGCAGTGGATTTGAGACCGGGTAATGTGTTTACTGACAGCGGTACTCTTTATGAGGTTTTGCGTTTTCAGCATCATAGAATGAGCCAAGCTGCGGCTATATGCAAAGTGAGAGTAAAAGATTTGCGCTCAGGCGTTATTGTTGACAAATCGTATCGTTCCGCGGACAAGTTCGAGGCGCCTGAAGTTGAGAAAAAACTCAAAACTTTTCTTTATTTTGACAATGATATGGCCAATTTTATGGACATGCAAACATACGAAACCAGTGCCTTTAATAAAGAAAAGCTCGGATGGGCATCGCAGTTTCTTACGGAAAACCTGGAAGTGGAAGGCCTTTATGTTGGAGATGAGCTCATGGATATAATATTGCCGCCCAGTGTCAATTTGAAAGTGGAAACCGCGCCTCCGGGCATAAGGGGAGATTCAGCGACCAATCCGACAAAACCTTGTACGCTTGAAAATGGAATGGTTGTCCAGACCCCGGCTTTCATAAAGGGAGGCGATATTGTCTCGATTGATACGGATTCAGGGGAGTATATTGGGAGAGTATGAAAAAGCGTAAAACGCGAGACGTGAGACGCGAGAAGTTGAATAAGGGGGTGAAAAAGTGAAAGATGCGGCGATCAGGATTTTGAAGTGGGCGAAGGGGAAGGATGTCAGGGATATCCATTATGTTAATTCTTCTGAGAATCCTCAGACATCATTTAAATTTACTTTTGGGCCTGATGCCGGCAAAGGCTCAGCGGATGACATCAAGTCGTTTTATTATTTAAGCTCGCCCACGATAGGAAAAGTTGTTTATGCGGCAAAGCGGGTAAAGCCAGGAGTAATGCTTAAAAAGAATGCTTTGTTGGGGCATATTAAAGGCGTCAGGGAGAAAGCCAGGATCACGGTTCCAAAGAACGGCAAGATTTTGGAAATCGTTAAAAAGAGCGGGGAATCAGTGGGATACGGGGATAAACTGCTGCTCTTGGAGCTGGCGCGATAACAATATGTGTATCAGCGATATGGTGACAAGATGAAGGTATTGATCGCTAATCGCGGCGAGATAGCAGTGCGCGTTATCCGGGCTTTGCGCGAGCTCAAGTTAAAGAGCGTGGCTATCTACTCTGCAGCGGACAAGCACAGTCCCCATGTGAGCCTAGCTGATGAGAGCTGGTGCATTGGCGAAGCAAGACCCGCGGACACATATTTGAGAAGCGACAAGATACTTACAGCAGCCAAGCTTTCGAAAGCGCAAGCCGTGCATCCCGGGTATGGATTTTTATCCGAGAACAAGAATTTTGTGCGCGACTGTGAGAAGCAAGGTCTTATTTTCATAGGCCCAAGAGCGCGGGCAATGTCCAAGCTTGAAGACAAAGCCAAGAATAAGGAGATCGTAGCTTCAGGTAATGTGCCTGTTATCCCGGGAAGTCGTGGAAATTTAAGCTCTTGTGCCAGCGCCAGGAAAACAGCAAGATCGATCGGATACCCGATACTTTTAAAGGCAAGCTATGGCGGCGGAGGCAGGGGCATATATCGCGTGCGTTCTGATAAGGACCTGGAGCGCGCATTCAACATCGCTTCAAGTGAAGCTGTCTCAGCGACTTCAAGAGGCGAGCTTTATATGGAGAAATGTCTTCAGGGGGCACGTCATGTTGAAATGCAGGTGGCGATGGATCAACGCGGCGCAACAGGTTCTTTTGTGGAGCGCGATTGCACTATGCAGCGCAGAAACCAGAAGCTTTTGGAAGAAACCCCGTCCCCATTTGTTGACGATGTGATCCGTGCGCGTATAAAACGCGCAGCAGAGAACGCGGTAAGCGCGTGTGACCTTTTGGGGCTTTCTACGGTTGAGTTTTTACTCATGCCTGATAAAAAAACCTTTTACTTCATGGAAATAAACAAGCGCATCCAGGTTGAACATCCTGTCACAGAGGAATTACTTGGGATCGACTTGGTTAAATTGCAGATCAAGATCGCACTCGGCGAGAGTCTCCCAAAAATATTGCCGAGTGACCCGGGGTCAAGGCATTCGATCGAGGTTCGCATAAACGCTGAAGATCCAAATCAGGGATTTATGCCGCAGGAAGGGGTGATATCATCATTTGATATGCCCGGAGGGCCCGGGATCAGAGTGGACTCATATGTTTCAGCTGGAATGCACGTGGGCACGAATTACGATAGCCTTGTCGCGAAATTGATCGCCACATCAGCCAATGGAAGGCATGATGCTCTGGTCAAGCTCAAGGGCGCGCTTGAGGAATTTAATATAACTGGCATAAAGACTACAATACCGTTTCATTTAAGTTTGATCAATGACACAGTATTCAGGGAGGGGCGCAAATGGCTGGCAAACGATTTCGTGGAAAAAACATTTTTATGAAGAAAAAATCCTTTGATGGATTGATCCGTGCGCGCATAGTCGAAACCATAATCCTGCTGGAAGAGCTGTATTCCAGCCCGGAGTGCGTGAAAGCTGTCGCCAATATCGCGGATGCTGTAGTGAGAGCGATCAGATCAGGCAAGCGCGTTTTTGTTTTTGGCAATGGTGGCTCAGCAGCTGATGCTCAGCATCTTGCTTGTGAGCTCGCAGGCGGTTTTCTGACGCACAAGCGGCCTCCATATGATGTTACTGCCCTTTCAACGAATACTTCAGCCTTGACCGCTATAGGCAATGACTATGCTTTTTCGCATGTGTTTGCGCGTCAGGTGCAGGCTCATGTTAGAAGGGGGGATGTTGTGATCGGGATTTCGACTAGCGGCAATTCCGCCAATGTCATCAGCGCCACGAAGGAAGCCGGCAGGCTCGGAGCTGTTACTTGCGTGATGACAGGGAAATCCGGCGGAAAACTCAAAAAAACAGCAAGGATCTGTTTCCGGGCGCCATCGGCATCCACTCCAAGGATCCAGGAGGTGCACGAGGTGGCTATACACGCAATATGTGAGATAGCGGAAAGAGCTTTGGGGCATTTGAGATAAGGATGGGCATTTTGAAAAATAACAAACTTTGCAGAGGAAAAGCCGTAGATTTTAATCAGGCTGATAAATTAGCCAGGAAACTTAAGCAGGGAAAACAAAGGATTGTTTTCACAAACGGATGCTATGACCTGCTTCATCCCGGACACCTTCATCTTTTACGCCAGGCAAGAAAGCTTGGAGATGCTTTAATAGTGGGGATCAATTCAGACAGCTCGGTCAAGCGGATAAAAGAACAGGGCCGGCCTATTATGAAATTAAACGAAAGGATCGAGATGCTCAGTGAATTGCGCTGTGTGGATTTCATAGTGCCATTTTCTCATACAACACCTGCGGTTTTAATCGCTAAGATCAAGCCGGATGTCTTGGTAAAGGGCTCAGATTGGAAATCAGACGCTATTATTGGAAGGGAGCACGCTAAACGAGTGATAAGAGCAAAGCTAAAGAAGGGATTTTCGACTACAGATATAATTAAGAGAATCCGCAAAAATTCTTAATTTTTAATTTTGGATCGGCGGAATAAAGAGTTCGATCATAATCAAGAATTAAAAATCAAGAATTAAAAATTGGCTTGGAGGTGTTCTATGGATTGGGGATTAAAGAATCGTATTTCAAATATCATTAAACCGGACACAGGCAAGACTGTGATGCTTGCTGTTGATCATGGGTATTTTCTTGGGCCTACCACGGGCTTGGAAGATGCCGGCAAAACAGTAAAGCCGCTTTTGCCTTATGCTGATTCACTCATGCTGACTCGCGGCGTGCTGAGAAACTGCATTGACGCTAATGCCACCACACCCATAGTTTTAAGGGTATCAGGCGGCACGAGTATTTTAGGCGACCTCTCGCATGAAGGAACAACAGTGTCAATGGAAGAGGCTATAAGGCTTAATGTTTCCGCCGTAGCTCTTTCAGTATTCATTGGAGCGCAAAATGAGAAAGACACGATAGTGGCTCTTGGAAGTTTGGTCAATGAGGCCAATCGATACGGTATAGCTGTGCTTGCTGTTACAGCTGTTGGCAAAGACATGAAGCGGGATGCGAAATATCTCGGACTTGCCTGCAGGATAGCGGCTGAGCAGGGAGCCCATATCGTGAAAACCTATTTTTGTGAGGATTTTGAAAGAATAGTTGAATCCTGTCCGGTTCCCATTGTTGTGGCCGGAGGCAAAAAAGTGCCTGAGCGCGATGCATTGACAATGGCGCATAATGCAGTGAGCCGCGGAGCGTGCGGCGTGGATATGGGGCGAAACATATTCCAATCATCCAATCCTGTTGGCATGATCAAGGCTGTGCGCGAAATAGTGCATAACGGCGCGACAGTGGACAAAGCGTATGATAAATTCCTGGGAGGGAAAAAAATCAAGGCATAACTCATCTTTTGACTTGATTTAGAACACGAAAGGCATAAGTGAAAGTAGCGGTTTACTATAACAATAAAGATATAAGGACAGAAGATCGTCTTGTGCCCAAGATAGGGCGCGGCGAGCTTCTTGTTAAGGTGCATGCCAGCGGCATATGCGGAAGCGACGTAATGGAGTGGTACAGGATAAAGAAGGCCCCCTTGGTGCTTGGCCATGAGATTGGCGCAGAGATCATTGCTGTTGGAGCTGGCGTAAAGGGGTTCAAAAAGGGCCACAGGGTTTTTGTGACCCATCATGTGCCATGCAATAAATGCGGATATTGCCGCACCGGCAAACACACGATCTGCAATACCTTAAAAACCACGAATTTTCATCCAGGCGGTTTTTCGCAATTTCTAAGGGTTCCCGCCATTAATGTGACCAACGGAACGCTTAAATTGCCCAAAACAATGTCTTATGAAGAAGCGACTTTTATCGAGCCCTTGGCTTGCGTTATACGAGGGTTTAATGCTGCTGAATTTAAAAAAGGCAAGAGCGTATGCATATTGGGTTGCGGCATTTCAGGAGCATTGCATGTTGCCTTAGCCAAGGCTTATGGCGCGTCCAATATAGTTGCCGGTGATATTACGGCCTCAAGAATGAGGATCGCTAAAAAATTCGGAGCAAAGCATGTATTTAATGTCTCCAGACGCAGCGCTGAAGCCATAAAAAAATTAAATCACGGCAAACTGTTTGATCATGTGTTCGTGTGCGCAGGAGCTCAAAAAGCATTTTCGGATGCTTATGAGTATGCGGCTCCCGGCGGGACAGTCATGCTTTTTGCTCCTCCGGCTCCGGGCAGAAAGCTGGTGTTTGACGGATTTGATCTTTGGCATTCTCAGGTAAAAACCGTATCAACCTATGCTGCCAGCCTTGAGGATAATGCCCAAGCCCTTAAACTCATAGCATTGAAAAAAGTTCCAGTAAGAAGGATGATCACCCACAGATTACCCATTGATCGCGCTAAAAAAGGTTTTGAGCTTGTGGCGCAGGCAAAGAATTCACTCAAAGTCATAATTTTGCCCCATAAAGCGTGAAACGTAAGATATAAAACGTGAAATGCTATGGAGCGGAAGCTCTTTATCCTAATTCTTTCTTCAGGAGTTCTGTTACTCTTTGAGGGGAGATCTGGCCGCGGGTGATGCGCATGACCGCGCCCATGACAGCGACCAGGGCTTTTTCTTTTCCGGCTTTGTAATCAGCAACAGCTTTTTGGTTATCACCTATGGCGGTTTTGATCGCCTCCATGAGCTTATCATCGCTTAATTTCATTCCCAGACCGCTTTCTTCTAAGATTACGGAGGCTTCTTTATCCGGATTGCTCAGCAGCGCTGAAAATATCTCTTTGCACACTTTGCTCTGCAGGGATTCCTTCTCGATAAGGCTTAAAAATCCATAGAAACGCTGCGGTGTGATGCGCGCGTCATCTATTGTCTTATTGGCAGTATTTAATTCGCCAAGCAGGTTGTTCAATGTCCAATTGGCGATTTTTTTGGGTGGTATATTAGCGTCGTCTTTTTTGGCCAATTCTAGCGTATCGGAAAAAAGTTTGTCTACAGATGGGTCCTCATTGAATAATATGGCCTTGGCTTCCTTAAGTGTTAATTTCAGATCGTTTTGATACGATTCAAGTTTTTTATTGGGTGTTAGAGGGATGTTTTTCGTGATATTGTCCAGCCATCCATCTGATATTTTTAAATGGGGGAGATCGGGTTCCGGGAAATATCTGTAATCACTGGCTTCTTCTTTGCTGCGCAGGGGCTGCGTTTTGCCGGACGTCACGTCCCAGAGTCTTGTTTCGTGAAGCACTTTGCCTCCGGATTGGATTTCCCGGGACTGTCTTTGGGTCTCATGCTCGATGGCGTCTCTTGCGGCCTTAAAGGAATTAAGGTTCTTTATTTCCACTTTTGTGCCGAGTTCTTGAGTCTCGCTTACGGAGATATTAACGTCAACTCTAAGTTCGCCTTTTTCCATATCGCAATTGCTTGTATCCAGGGCGCGGAGCAGGCTTTTGAGCGTCACAAGAAAATCATTGGCTTGCGCTGCGGACTCGATGTCAGGCTCGGTTACGACCTCTGCAAGCGGTACGCCGGCCCTGTTGAAGTCAACAAGACTGCAGTCCAATTCCTCGGAACCTATGGCATGAAGGAGCTTGCCTGCGTCTTCTTCAAGGTGGACCCGCTTGATCCTTACGGATTTTTTGATGTTGCCGGAATATATCTCAAGATTCCCGTTTTCGGATACAGGGGTCTCAAATTGCGATATCTGGTAGCCTTTCGGAAGATCAGGATAAAAATAGTTTTTCCGCGCAAATATGGAGGTCTGGTTTATCCTGCATCCTACGGATGTGGCAAGCGCTACAAGTTTTTCAACGGATTTCTTGTTTAAAACAGGAAGGACTCCGGGATATCCCATACAGACCGGACAGATATTTAAATTCGGTTCTGTTCCGAAAGCAGCGCTTGAACATGAGCAAAAAAGCTTGGTCGCAGTCTTTAGTTGAACATGGATCTCAAGGCCGATCTTGGGAGTCATGGCAGAATGATGATGCGATGATGAGATGATGAGATGATGAGAAAAGCATTTAATTGACAGAAGCTATCATTCATCATAATATGACTACTTCTTGCTTTCTTTTGTTTCTTTGACGCGATCCAGGTATTCCCGTGTTTCTACCTCAATATGTACTTTGTCCCCGGCTTTAATGAATTGGGGTACAAGTATCGTCAGGCCGTTCTCAGGGACAGCTTCCTTATAAGTGGCATCTCCCTTGATCCCGGCGCCTGTGGAGGCTATAGCCGCGTCTACCACCTTTGGAAAGTCCGCGGATATGGGGGCGCCGTCATGAAGCTCGATCGTGATGATGTCGCTTTCCCTGAGAAAAGCCCTGGCAGGCCCAAGAGCCCGGCTTTTCATGGCTATCTGCTCGAATGTCTCGGGATTCATGAAACACAGGGAGTCTCCCTCTTCATAGAGGAACTGCATTTGCGCTCTTTCCACAGCCACTTCCTCTACTTTTTCATCGGGTGCGTATCTTTTCTCAATAACATGGCCGGTTTCCAGGTGGCGCAGTTTTATATGAACCATGCTGCCGGTTTTTCCACCGCCTGTGTGTACGTTTACTGAGATGACTTTATAGAAATTACCATCGACTTTTACAGTATTTCCTTCCTTGATCTGGGCTGTTACCGTGGTCATTTTGGTATTCCTTTGTTATCCCACTTCCTTTTGCGCAGCATCTATTAAATGCAAGTCGCTTGGGTAGGTGGCTATATTCTCCGCCTCGTCTAAGGTTTTCCATGCGAGCTTTAATATATCATTCTTGGTTTTTACTTCTTTTTTCTGGAGTTTCCTCATTAGGAACCAGCGCACTGTTTTACGCACAAGTATTTTCTTGTCCATAAAATGATAGCTTGTTCTTGGCAGTTCGCTCATTATTTCGCAAATATAGCCTGTTTCTTCTTCCACTTCACGCAATGCTGCCATGCGCGCGTCTTCTCCTGTTTCAATGTGCCCCTTGGGGAAAGTCCATACTTGCTTGCCTTCCAGGTTCTCGACTTTTATTAAAAGAACCTTGCCGGCATCATACACCATTCCGCCTGAGGAGTACTCAAAACTCATGCCTTTCTTTTTTTTGATCATTGCGCCACCTCTTTATTATTTATGGGAGACTTAATGAACTCTCTGTTAGTAGCATCTTCAAAAATCTTTGAAATCCGGAATAATTTATTTTCCTGCATGTGAGATGCCATAAACTGCATGCCGATGGGCAAGCCTTGGCTTGAAGATCCGCATGGAATAGACATGGCCGGGATGCCTGCGATATTGGCAGGGCTTGTAAAAATATCAGACAGATACATGGATATGGGATCAGATGTTTTTTCTCCGATCAAAAACGGGGGGGTAGGCGTTGACGGCGCCAGAATGAGTTCCACATCCTTGAACGCACGATCGAAATCATCCGCGATCAGGGCTCTGGCCTTCTGGGCCTGGCCGTAGTATTCATCATAATATCCATGGGACAGGGCAAAAGTGCCTATCAGGATCCTTCTCTGCACCTCTTTTCCAAAGCCAGCCTGCCTATTGATAGCGTATATCTCTTTGAGTCCGTCGTTTTGGCGCGGCTGCGGGCCCTTTCTTAGGCCATAACGTATGTTCTCATAGCGCGCAAGATTCGCGCTGGCTTCGGCCGGCGCTATTATGTAATAAGCAGGAAGGGAATATTTTGTGTGTTTAAGCGATATATCCTTAAAGACGAATCCCTGCTTTTTAAGGATGCTGATGGCGCTTTCCATCGCCTTAGCCACATCGGGGTCCATGCCATCTATTGAGAAGTATTCCTTTGGTATCCCTATAGCTGCGTTTGGGGTGAGTGGTTTCTGCGCGGCTGCGAACTTTTCAGCAGCGATACTTGTTGAATCTCTTGTATCATGGCCTTTTATCACATTGAATATCAGCTCTACATCGCTGACATCCTTTGCTATAGGACCTATCTGGTCGAGACTCGAGGCGAATGCTACCAGGCCGTATCTTGATACGCTTCCGTAAGTGGTCTTTAGGCCGACTGTACCGCAGAAAGCAGAAGGCTGCCGTATGGACCCTCCTGTTTCAGAGCCCAGGGCGCATGAACACATGCCGGAAGCGACAGCAGCTGTTGAGCCGCCTGAAGAACCTCCTGGCACGCGGTTTGTATCCCATGGGTTCCTGGTTGTAAAAAATCCTGAGTTCTCAGTGGATGAGCCCATGGCGAACTCATCGAGATTGGTCTTTCCGATTATGATCGCATCTTGATCTTTGAGCCTTTCTATAACATGGGCATCATAAGGGGCTATGAAATCTTCAAGGATCTTTGATGCGCATGTTGTTTGAGAGCCTGAGGTCATTATGTTGTCCTTAACAGCGATAGGCACTCCGCAAAGAGTTCCGGTTTGCTTGCCTGAGGCGATCTTTTCTTTTAGTTTTTTCGCTGTATCATATGCGCTTTCCTTAGATACACAAAGAAAAGCATTGATATTTTTGTCATGCTTCTCGATCTGGGCGAAATAAGTATCAAGCACCTTTATCGGATCGATTTCACCCTTACGCGTCTTGTTTGAGAGTTCGATCGCGGAGAGGTTCAGCATAGCTGTGCTCCCGTGCTCCCGTGCTCCCGTGCTTCTGTTAATAAAGAGGTTCCTCTTAATAACTGGAGCACTGGAGCACTGGAGCACATATGCACAATCTTCATTCAATTACCTTGGGCACTTTAAGCAGTTTTCCCATGGATTCCGGGAAACGGGAAATCAGGGCATCCTTATGTTCATATGGCGCGATATTGTCCTCGCGTAACGGGATTTCAGTTGAATTTCTTATGCAAGCGGATGTTTCTTTAAGGTCCTTTAGCTGTTCGAAAAAACCAAGGATATTATTAAAGTCATCAAGCATTATCTGCTTGGTGGCCTGGTCATAGGGACCTAATTTGGAAAGAATGGCAATGCGGTCAAAAACCGCTTTATCTACGCGTATTTTTGCATACCTCTACCCAGATTTTATCATTTACGGAGGGGGCGAGGAGTGGATCAGGAGCGCATACGGTAGACAGTAGGCAGCATACAGGGGGAAATAGGAGCGGGTTGGGTTTAAGATTTAATAATTTGCCTGAGTGAAAAGATATGAGACCGGCGCATAAAAAAAGCAGTGTTCTGCGCTTTTCTTTCCTGTATGCTGTCTTCTGTATGCTATTCTTCTCTCAGATAAGTTCCAAAGGGGCGAGTTTTGCAAGGAATTTTCTTGTGGATCCGCTTATAAAACGTATTGTTATTTTTGTGCCGTCATCGGCTCCTGTAATGCTTAGTATCCTTCCTTCGCCGAATATCGGGTGCTTCACGCGCGAGCCGTGCCTGAATCTTGGCTTGTGCTGCCACTGACCCTCAAGAAATCCCGCTTCATACAGAAACCGTGATGGCGGCCGCTGCGTTTCGCTTCCGAATATCATCCTTTTCTTGGCGTAACTGAGGAAAAGAGAATCCTTGGCGCGGGTTATACCGACGTAGAACAAGCGCCGCTCCTCTTCGAGTTCATCAGGATTATGCTTGGATATTTTAAACGGGAACATTTCTTCCTCAAGACCGGTTAAAAACACAGTGTTGAACTCAAGTCCCTTTGCAAGGTGCACTGTCAGCAGGTTCACTCCATCAGTGGTTTTAGACCTGTGATTATCAATGCTTGATCCTGTTAGCAGGCTGGTGTGGTTTAAAAATTCAAGAAGGTTCGGCTCGCTGTGCTCCTTTGAGAACTCCTTTGCGCTTTCAACAAGTTCCATAAGATTGAGCACTCTTTCCTCGTCAAGCCCCTCTAGGTAACCTGTGTGTTCGAAAATAGACTCGAATATCGCGTCGATCGTGGGTTTGGCGCTCATCATTTCCAGGAGCTGCGTGTTTGCATGAAGAAACTGCTGGATCTTTTTCTTGGCTCTCTGGCTTATGGGCGCTGTTTCGCTTCGCGATGCGAGTTCAAGCGTTTCCCATATCCCGAGTTTTTCGCGCTCGCCAAAGTCTTTTATCTTTTTCATAGCATCCTGAGTGATCGAGAATTGCGAAATATTGGATAAGACGCGTCCCAGGCTTACTCTGTCGCTCGGATTTGCCAGGATTTTAGCCATTGCCATGATGTCTTTTATCTCGCGCCTTACATAGAAGCCCACTGCTCCTATTAGTCTATATGGGAGCTTGTTGGCGCTGAATTCGATCTCAAAATTCCTGCTTTGAGCGTTTGTTCTGTAAAAAACAGCGATCTCATTTAAGCGTATCCCTTCATCCATAAGGGTCTTTATACGCCGCGCTATTGTCTTGGCTTCCTGTTTATCGTCGAGCACTTCAATGATCACGGGGTCGCTGCCTTCATGTCTGTTGGCGCAGAGTTCTTTGGGCTTTCGCACCTCGTTTTTTTCAATGAGCTTTTTGGCGGCTGCGATGATCTTTTGTGTGCTTCTATAATTCTGGGATATTGTTATATGTTTTGCCCCTTCAAAATCCTTGTCAAAATCAAGTATGTGCCTTGGGTTGGCTCCTCTCCATTGGTATATTATCTGGTCCTCATCGCCCACGACAGCTATGGAGCTGTTGCTGCCCACAAGAAGTTTTGTCAGGATATATTGAGCGCGGTTTGTGTCCTGATATTCATCCACGAACACGTATGAGAATCGCTCGTGCAGTTTTTTCTGCACAGCGTCACTGTTGTTTAGCAGGTTCACTGCATTTACAATCAGGTCTCCGAAATCCAAAGCACAGTGCGTGCGCAGGGCTTCCTGGTATTCTGTATAGACCTTGGCGATCGATGCTCTGTGCGGATTGAAAGACACCTGGCTGTGGATCGCGTAGGATTTGGCGTCCATTAGATCGTCTTTTTGCCTTTGGATGATCTCAAGATAAATGCCTGCTCTTGCGGTCGGCAGGTCCTGACTCGTAAGTATGTTTCTGATAAGGCGCTTTGAATCATCGTGATCATAGATGGCAAAGTATTGCGGCAAGCCCGCTTCCTTGTGGAATTCGCGCAGCAGCCAATTCGAGAAAGCATGAAAAGTCCCAAGCCATGGTTCGCTCTGAGATTCATTGCCCAAAAGGCCTGATACTCTTTTTTTCATCTCATGGGCTGCCCTGTTCGTGAATGTAATGCCCAGAATGGTTTCAGGATCAATGCCAAGGTGTTTTACCAGATAAGCCATTCTGTGCGTGATTACTCTTGTTTTGCCTGTGCCGGGGCCTGCGAAGATAAGCAGATGCTTTGATTTTGATGTGACAGCTGTAAGCTGTTCCTTATTAAGCCCCTTTAAGATCATCGAATCCTCTTGTAAGGTGCTGGTTTTTTCAGTTTTCATATGATTATTATCTTGTCATTACGAACGAAGCGCGGCAGTCCCGTGTATTCCCACGGGGCAATCTTAAATTTGCGGTAACCCTGGGATCATCTTATCGTGTTTCTTCGCAATAACAGCAAGGCTGCCTGTGCCTGAATATCTACTTCCGCTTAAGACATACGAGCATTTCGAAATGCTCGGTATGGGGGAAGAAATCGTATATTCTTATGTCCTCTATATTATACCTTTCAATGAATGCAGGCATGTCATCGCGCAGGAAGAGTTTTGGGTTGCAGGACACATAAAACAGGTATTTCGGGGGATATTGAGCGATTGCCTTCCTGACCTTGGGATGAATACCTCCTCTTGGAGGGTCAAGGATCACCAGACTGTTTCTTGTCTTGCGGCTTGAGAGGATCTTAGTTGCGAGTCTTTCCACTTTTGCGGCGCAAAAGGACACGGGATTTTTGGCCCGAGCCTCCTCTTCTATCAGGTTATTGCGATTAAATGCCGCGTCTTTAAGGCTTGGCATATGCGACTCAATGCCTATTGTTTTGCATTGCAGTTCTTTTTTGATCAAAAGCGTGAATATACCCGCTCCGCAATAGAGGTCGAGTACGCGTTTCGGAGAGATCTTTTTAGCGCGAGCGAGCAGGTCTTTTGCTAGGGTTCCGAAGGCTTTGGGATTTGTCTGAAAAAAACTTTCCATATTATAGCGGAAGCCCATTCCCAGCATATCCTCGGTCATGTGGTCTTGGCCAAGGAGCACTTTTACTTTCTGTGGATACGCCACATCAGCATGCATATCCTGGATCCCGTGCAATACAGAGATTTGGGGCTGGGGGTTTGGGGGTTGGTATATATTTTTGAATTTCCTCCCTCCTTGCGGGGGACAGGCTTCCATATTTATGGAGATGCCAGTGCTCGCAGTGGGTACCCGGAGAGTAGGATTAAGGTGGGGGGTTTCCCTTGATCTTTTTAAGTTTCGCATGGGAGATATCCGAGCTATGGTCTTAACAAGCGAATGTTTCGGCAGTTTGCGTTCGGATGTTGTGACCAGCATAATGATCATCTCCGAACGTGTCTTTCGTATCACGAGATATCTAAGAAACCCGACATGCTTTTTCGAGTTATAAGGCTTCAAGCTGTTTTTTTCAGCCCAATCCTTTATGGTTTTTGTGATTTGCCTGATTAGCGGGTCAAAAATCAAACATTCCCTGATATTAATTACCTTGTACCACTTACCTTTCTCTTTAAAACCCAGTAGCACTTTGCCTTCTTCCCTGTGCCCGGAAAGGTTCTTTTTCTTTACTCCTCCCCCCCGGCGGGGGGGATAAAGCCCTCCAAAAGAAAGTTCCACCTTATTTCTGTAATAGTAAATATCCGGAGAGGGTATGATTTTTACCGGTTTTTTCCAGAATGACTTTATCTGCTTTCTTGCAAGTTTTGTTTTGCATAAGAGTTGTTTTTTATAAGGAATATCCTGAAGCGAGCATCCTCCGCATTTGCCGAAATGCTTACAGATCACACTTCAACCACTTGCGTTAAAGCCAGTTTGTCAGAGAAGTGCCTGCCGTTCTTGTCAACTGCGCCTGTGATTACGGCCGGAATGCAATAAATCAAGTTAATAAGCGGTATTGAAAGCAGAAAATTGCGGAACACGGATGTTCCCCAGTCGCATTTCTTCTTTTTGCTCTGTATTTTCACGACTTTTAGCCCAAGAAGTCTTTTGCCGATGCTGGCCCCATTGATCAAAGAATCTTTAAACAGGATATAAAGCACAGCAGGCAGCATATTTATCCCCAGAAGTCCCGCTGCGATCATCATATCGATAAGGAAAGCCAGAGCGCGCTTGAGAGGGTTTGCTTTTGGATAAACCAAAGCAGGATCCGGGGCCCTGGATCCCTGGTCTTGAGAGGGGGCTTCTCTCGGGGGGAGGAGAAAGCGCATGGAGAGTAATATTGTTAAAGCCAGGAACACAGAGACTAGCGCTGAGAGCTGAACCTTGTCCAGGCCTGAGTCTTCGATAACAGGCCTCACATGTCTTAAAAATTGGAGGAAAAATCTTGAAATGGGAAATAACGCCAAAAATAAGAGAAATATCTCTCCGTCAAATCTTTTTTTCTTGCGCCACGCCCAAAGGATCGAAAATACGATCAAGGCTGAGATCGACTCATATATCTGGGTAGGGTGAATGGGTATTTCCCCGAAACGCCTGAATGCCTGGGTGTGCGTGTTAAAGATTACTGCCCATGGCAGCTTGCTTGGAATGCCGTAGCAGCAGCCGTTCGTGAAGCATCCGAATTTGAACACAGCTTGTCCCAATGCCAGCGCGGCTCCTACGGCATCGAGAGATTTTCTGAATGGGAGTTTATATATCCGGGGTATAAACAATGCCGGCATTACGCTTAAACTGATGCCAACCCATGTTTTAGGAGCTTCCCAGTAAAATAAAAACTGCATTGGGTTTGAAAGATATAGCTGAGCGCGTCCGGGGATCGTGATTATTTCATAGAACTTGCTTCCGACAAGCGCCAGAAAAACAACAAGGATCATGGCTTTTGCCGCTGTCCCGGCTTCATACCCATGGCGCCTTGCTTCCAGTGTCGCGATCATGATCACAAAGAAAATACCAAGCATGGCGAATGTCTGATATATATGGATCAGATATGGGCCTATCGGGATGTTTGGAAGGATTTTGGGGTCTCCGGAAGGATATCTTTATTTTTAGGGGAATGTCCCATGATCGGCTCGGGGAATATCAGGATATCTATCACGCGCGCAATATTTCTGAAAAATAGTCTCCAATTAACAGGCCTTCCCTCAAGGATCTTCATAAAATTAAGCCATGCTCTTTTTGGGCTTAGATAAAATCTTCTGGCAGCCTTGTATGTGAGTTTCATGAGCCTTTTATCGCTCATAGAGCTGATATTGGCGCTCATAACTAGGAATTCGCGCCAAGTGGTATTTTTAAGCTCCGGCTTGCGTTTTAGAGCTTGCTCAAACATGGCGCTTCCGGGATACGGCGTCACAAAAAAGAAATAAGCTCCATGGAGCATGGATTTTTTAGCGAAATCCATTGTCATCTTCAGGTCTTCCTCTGTTTCGTCAGGGAAACCCGTCATGAAAAACCCACATACCATGATTGCTTTCTTTTTTGATGTGAATGCGATCATGTCCTGGGTTTTCTTTAAATCAAGATTCTTGTTTATTGTTTTTTGGATCCTGGGCGACCCTGATTCAATGGCATACCATATCCTGTATGTGCCTGCTTCAATAAGTTTATCCACAAGTTCTTCATCCATCCTGTCAGCCCGCAAGCCATTCGGGAACGCTATCCTGATATTAAGCTTTTTCTCGATTATAAGGCCGCAAAGTTTTTTTGCGCGGTTTAAGTCCAGGTTAAAAAGATCATCATAGAACTCGATCTCTCTTATCTGATATCGCTTGACGATCATGCTTACTTCAGCCGCAATATCTTCAGGAGTCCTTAATCGCAGTTTCTTCCCGAATATGTTGTGGCAGTATATGCATGAATACGGGCATCCTCTTGAGCCCACCACGGGCATGACCCTTTTTTCGACTTGTCCCGCGTTTTGCGCTGAATCATTCTCTGAAAAGTAATCCTCAATATCCAAAAGTTCCCAGTCAGGATACGGGATGGATTCAATATCGCTGATTGGTTCTCTGGCTCCGCTGAAACACACTTTTCCGTTTTTGCGATAAATGAGTCCTTTTACATCCTCGAATTTTTTCCTGCTTTCCACTGCCTCAAGGAATTCAAGGAAAACCTGTTCTCCCTCGCCGACAGCCGAGAAATCCATGAACGGGTCTTTTTCCAGGGCATGTTCCTTCTCGCCTGTGGCATATGGACCGCCTATTATTGTCACGCAGTTCTTATTTATGCTTTTGGCGATCTCAGCGAGCTTATGCGCTCCGCTTGAGTCGGGATGTTTTGATGAGATGGCTATTATGTCAGGAGCGAATTCATGGATCTTGCACGATGCTTGGTAAAAAGACATGCTTTTTCTGGGTATGTCGAGGATGTTGATAATAAGCTCGCTTTTTCCTTGCCAATATTTTTTGAGATAAGAGGAAAGATAGAGGACTCCCATGGGCACTCCGCGGATCGGAGGCTTGATCACTGATTTAAGAGGGGGGATCGCGAAAAGGATTCTCATAAATGTTTGTTCACGCGCTTACTTTTGTGGCGATCCAAAAGATCAACCACACTGTTCCCGCGATAAGATATATTGCCCTGTATTCGCTTTGATATGTTTTTATATCAGAGTCATTAAGGTTCCCTTTTAAGCATTTCAAAAAGCAAAAAGCATGAGGGGGGTATGCGGCTGAAGTGAGGAAAAAAAGCATCGGGGAATCAGGAAGGATGATGAATAGGATCAGAGAATAGCCTGCCGCCAGCGTGAATATGGCGAAGCTTGCCATATAAACCCTGTTTTTACCGAACTTGATCGCGGCTGTTAAGGTATTTCTGGCTTTATCTTCCTTGATGTCAATGATCTGATGGATCAGGTGTCCTGCTGTTAGCAGCAGGCCGAATAGGAATCCCGTTAGCAATGAGGTCGGATTGAATATCCCGTTTAAATAGTATCCGATCATAAAAAGCACTGTTCCCGCTCCCAGGTGTATGAATGAGCCTGCGAAGGCAGAGCTCCTTAGATATATGCGAGGATGAGAATACAGCACAGAGAAGCTGGCCGCGAAAACAGCGATCGCAACAACCCTGAATCCTATCAGCGCGAACATTAAAAGCGAAGCGATAAGGAATGAGCCTGAAGCCGCAAAAAGGATTTTGTTTTCCTCAGGGCTTATATTATTGTGCTTCGTGAATTCGCCCCAATCATTGAAGATAATGACATGGGTTACAAGGAAGATGGAGCCCAGGAGGAATATGAATGATCTTTGTGAAAAAATCTGTTCAAGCTGGACGCTTGAGATGATGGTCCCCGCGAACACGGGCATGAGCCAAATAAGGATTTCCCTGTATCGAACTTTAAGAAAAGTAGCGATGCTTTTCATATTTTTATGCACTGTATCCGCTTAAAACAAGAGTATAGAAAATTAGGGACACTTCCCCGATTTTCGCGCAATATATTGCATTAAAATCGGGGAAGTGTCCCTAATTTTGGGTTACTTAAATCTTATGGCTAGTTTGGAATGGTTTGATACGGGAACCTGGTATCCCAAAAGCGTAGCGCGGAAAACAAAAAACACGCCCTTTCCTTTTTTCTTTAGAGCTTTGGGAATGTCCAATTTTATGGGAAATGAGAACACGCTGTTTCCCTTTGTTGTGAGATCATACTTGCCTTTGTCGTTTTTCCTTATTTCCTCCGTGTCTTTTCCTTCAAGTGAAACCCACTCCGGATCTCCGCACAAGAGGCCTTTGATCCCCAGTTTCTGGATTTTCACTTCCTGCGCGTCCATGATCTCGATCTCAAACCTCAGCTCATGGTCATTGGGGTTTACGATCTTAAAAGTCCTGTCTGCTAGTTTTCGGATGTCCCATTTGCCGGGTTTTGCGCGCTCCACTGTTATTTCCTTTGGCAAAAACATGAAATTAAGGGCTTTTTTCAGTTCTGCCATTTCCCTGTTTTGTTCTTTGGTAAAAGTATTTATGTCAATGTTGAGAAGCAGTCTTGTTTTTATTCCAACAACCAAACCAACCCCATCGCTTGTTTTATCGGGATGATTTCTTGACAAGATGTACCCTTCGAATTTCCCGCCTCGAAGGCTCTTGTCTTTGGGCACTGTTACCTCGATGTCTGTCATGCCGACCTGTCCGGGGCCAAGCTCGAATTCCCGTGGATTGATTTTTATCCATGAAGTGTCAGACAGGGCTTGGTATCCGGGAATAAGTATTTTTGAGGGATCCGGTTGTTTGGGATCGATCAGTATTGTTTGATACTCATTAAAATTATTCTGCACTCTGAAAGGCTTGCCTGTGAAGGTTGTGAGATTGTATTTTTTTCCTACCTGCAGGCCATGAACATAAATGTCCCCTGTTAAAACGCTGAGGCCGCCGGCATAGAGAATGATGAATGATGAATGATGAATGATGAATGACAAGAAAATGATAGATAGTAAACGATGCGTGATGGATCTGTAAAAAGGATTGACTGTTTTATCGATCATCATTGATAATTTCCTTAATCATCAGTCTAGCATACTGCCTGATGGGGAAAATCGATCGCATTTTATAACTGTTTGGAGTTTTTTTCGGCAGGCGCTCATATGGATCCGCCTTTGCTCGCCGCACAGAAAGAAGCGGCTGCGAGGCGGGATTCTAAACCCTATCTTCTAGTCAGGGTAGTCTTCCTCAGCTGTGATAGTGAGGGTGAAGGTCTGCATCTGACCTGTTGTGGAGGCAGTGGGCATCATGAAATTGATCCAGAGTCCCCGGATAGCGCTGATATCCACGTCAACCCCGGTTTCTATACCACCATCTATCGAGAACTTGGTTGCGGTTGATGTCTGGTCAGTCGCGCTCAGATCATCTTCGGAAGCAAAAGTGGTTGATGAGGGCCGCACATCATTGAATGCTGCGCGGATATGAGCCTGGTTTAGATCCTGAGACGTGCTGATAATCCATGGAGTGTTCTCAGTGGCTGTGGCGATCTTCAGCGAATAGGTCTCATAAACGTTTCCGTTATTTGTAATACAGACCGAGCTTGCGGATACCACAGAAGTGCTCATCTTGAGCCCTGTAAACGATATGGTATCAGTGGCGATGGATATGGAAACAACAGCAGCATCCGTCACAGCGGAGCTCAATGAGATGAACCTTGTCCAATTGCCGTATTCGTTTTTTGCCCTTGCTTGCGCGTAATAGGTGTTATCCGGCAGTAAGACATCGCCTTCTCCGCTCCACCCGAACAGGGCGTAGGAATTGATCGTGCTTGAGGTTACGTCTCCTGAGAAGCTGAAATTTGAATCAGATGACAGCTCGACCTCATAGATCGTTCCTGCTGGATTTGAATTGGTTTGCCAGTTTACAGTAAGGCTTGCGGCTGAGA
>JBHPMF010000024.1:0-33772 GCA_042563375.1 Elusimicrobiota bacterium
CCCATTAATGCGAGAAAAACACTTCCAACTACATCCATTGGCCAGTGCTCTCCAAGATAAACACGGCTTATGCATATGCCCGCTATTATCAATGCTCCAATATATTTGGCTGTTTTGATTCCTGGTAATGAGCGCCAATATGCTTTGGCAAGGCTGAGTCCCACAAGAATAAGGAATACGCTTCTGAATGTGTGCCCGCTTGGGTATGAATGCGGGGCGTTCAGATGCATCATAGAAAAACCGATTCTGTTCCTGCCGAATTCCACGGGGATTTCAACAGTTGCAAGAGAGAATTTGAACACAAGTTCCAGCGCTGTTATGAGAGTAAATATCGCGCACAAGTGCACAGCGCTTCTAAAACTTGTTTTTTTCCATAGGATCAATGCGAAAACAAGGGTCATGATACTTGAGAATTCAGGAGCTCCAAGCATGCTAAAGCATGAAAGAGGGCGATCCACAGCATCCATAGCAAGGCTGTTCAGCCCTGACATAAACCAATAATCAAAAGAATCCGTGATGCCGAACCCCACAAGTATGGACGTGATCGAAAACAAACTTGCCCAGAGTATGGTTGGCTTGAATTCCGGATTTATTTTGCGCGCCATCTAGGATAGTTTAGCTTAAAGCGCGTTCTACAGGATCTCGTTCTTCCAGATGTCCTGGATGCTGGCAGGTTTTTTCACAAGACACACTTTATTATTTGAGATTATAATTTCAGCCGGCCTTGTGCGGCTGTTATAGTTTGAAGCCATCGAGCATACATAGGCTCCGGTATCAAGCATTACCAGGAGGTCTCCCGGAGAGATATGCGGTAGTTTATATTTGCCGAATGTATCGGAATTCTCGCATACAGGGCCCACGATCTCATACACCTTGTTGTTTCCGTGATTGCACGCTGCTTTAATGATTTTATGCTTTGCTTTATAGAGCACGTACCTGGGATTTTCAGTCATGGCAGTGTCAACAACAACGATATTGGCGAATGGTGAGTGTTTAACGGAAAGCATTTTCATCAGAAGGATCCCGGATGAAGCGACCAAAAAACGCCCCGGTTCAAAATACAGCCTGGCTTTGATGCCTTTAAAAATCGAAGCATATCCGGCTTTAAGACCCATCATGTCAAGAGGCATGTCCTGGTCTTTGTATGGCACGCCGAATCCGCCGCCAAGGTTGATGATCTGTATGTTCCAGCCTGAATTCGTAAGAGTTCTATAAAGCCCTGCTGCAAAACGCGCTGTTAAGAGAAACGCTTTTGCATTGAGCATCTGCGAGCCAAAATGCAGATGAATCCCGACAAGCTGAGTGTATTTGAATGTGTTAAAAAGGTGCAGAGCGCTTTTGATCTCAACCATGGCAAAACCGAATTTTGATCTTTTTGCCCCCACGGCCAAACGCGGATGGGTGGCTGGTTTGACCGGAGGTTTGACGCGCAGTAAAATCCTGACAGGCATTTTCTTGATACTTGCCACTTCTTCAATGAGCTCCAATTGGTCCAGGGCATCAGCATTTAACAGATTGATCCCGTTATCCAGGCACAGGGAGATCTCCTCTCTGGTTTTCCCATTGCCGTTATAAATTATGTCTTGAGGTTTGAATCCGGTCTTTAAAGCTCGCAGGATTTCTCCACGGGAGACAGCTTCAACGCCAAGTCCCAACTTTTTGAGAGTTTTAAGGATCTGCAGGCGCGGGTTGGCTTTTATAGCGTAAAAAACCCTTGCATTGCCTGTGGCGCGCTTGAGTTTATTGACCTGCGCTTTTATGGCGTTTTCCGAATAGACATATAGCGGAGTTCCATGAATCTTGGCGAGTTTGTCCAGGCTTACGTTGTCAAAAAAAAGATTTCCATTTACGCGCTTAAGCATGGTTTCCATTATTCTTCTTATTTCTGCCCTCTACCATCTACCTTCTACCCATCTTTAATTCTGCGAGTTTCCTTTCCGCCAAATCCCTGTATTCCTGCTCCTCGGCCGTAGACAGAAGTTCCTCATAGATTCCAATCGCTTCATTGTATTTATGCAGTTTCAAATAGATGTTAGCAAGAATATTTTTCAGCATCGAAGGGCATTCCGGCCTTTTTCTAACTTTCTCCAGGGACTCAAGTAAATGCAAATGATCTCCCATCTGCTTATAGGTTATGGCAGAAAGCATCATAGGGTACGACCAGCAGGTTTTGTCTATCTCCATTGCTTCTTTGATAATAGCAGTAGCCTCATACTCGCGTTTTTCATTAAAAGCAAGACTTCCTGTGCCGTATAAGATCGCGTGCCTGAAAAACGGGTCAAGAGAGAGAGTGTGTTTTGTCAGGGAAAGCAGGTCTGTGTACATGCCGGTCGGTTTTAGGCCTGATATTTTGTGCCAATCTTCATGTTCCTCATCCTGGTGACCATTTCTATTATGGTCGCTGTGTTGATGGCGCAGGTGAGTGCCGTAGTATATAAGCATCCTGATCATCCCGATGTCTGCCATAAGGAGTCTTAATCCGGAAGATACAAGCGCGATATCAATAGTGTGAGTTATTTTAATGCTTTCGCCTGTCAGCTCAATGAATGGAGGGATTCTCTGATAGACTTTTAATGATTGGCCGCTGAATGCTATCTGGAAAACCAAAAAAAGTACTGCGGTTATAGCTATCCTTAGAAGTACCATTTACTGTTCGTTTTTTTCTTATGTCGGCAATATTTCCTTTCTTTCAAAGAGCAACATTGAAAATACGATTAAGAAAGCCGAGTAGATGATTATATAGAGGACTCCCAGGCTGAAATCCCCGAAATCGAAAGCATTCGGATCAGCCGTGATAACGCTGAGAGTGTTTTTGGTATCCACGAGAGAGAAATTGGGAGCAAGATATGTGATTGGTTTTATGACCAGCGATGATGTCAGGTCCTGATTCTGCGGCATGGAAAGAAGCATACGCAGCTCAGAGACAACATGCCCGCTTATGTAAGCCAGGATGGACGCTGCAAGGAAACTTGCCTGTGAGGTTGTGATTAGAGCAAAAAAGAAAGACAAGGAAAGTCCTGTTAAAAGCTTAAAATACACGGACACAAGAGTGATCGCGTATATCCAGTGCAGATCATATCCCCGCATCAGCCCCCATATGCCCGAAAAGAGCGCCATAACAGATATGCCGACACCCAGCACAAAAGCCACGCCTATGAACCTGCCTAGCAAGTATTCCCATCTGGCGATAGGCCTTACAAAAATTATCTCAATACTTGCGCCTTTTCTGACATCCTGATGAACCACCCTGTACGCGCTTTGCAGCAGGATCGCTATGCCGAAAAGCTCTATCAGGAAAAAACTCATGTCCCGTATAAAGCGCTCTTCAAAGCCCTGGGCGAGCCTGCTCATGATGATCCCCAGGTAAAGAAGAATGGCTGCAAAAAGAAATGTGGCATTGAGCACTTTTCCGCGGACTTCTTCAAGGAGCGTGAATTCCGCTACTGTGGCGATCCTGGAAAGTCTTTGCGTTATCATAGTCTTGATCATGCTTCCTTTATCAACGGGCTCACTATTTCCAGGAATATGGATTCTAAGGTTTTTTTATGGTCCTTTTCCCAGGTGTCGCGCTCCACGGTTTTTAGCAGTTTCCCATGAATCATGATGGCCACGCGGTTCGATACTTTTTCAACTTCTCCGATCACATGAGATGAGAATAATATTGTTATGCCGAGCTCCTTGTTAACATGCGCGAAAAGTTCGCGCATGTTAACGATGCCAAGCGGGTCAAGGCCGCTTGCGGGTTCATCGAGCACCAGAAGTCGGGGCTTGTGCATCAGGGCTTGCGCTATGCCTAGACGCTGATTCATGCCCTTGGAAAAAGAGGATATCCTCCTGTCCGAGAATCTCTTTAAGCCCACTATCTCGAGAGATTCCTTTATACGGCTGGTAAGAAATTTATTATTTTTGAATTTATTAGGGTCGAGTTTCCCCAGGAATTTGAGAACTTCGATGGCTGTCAGGGAGGGGGGGAATGCCACATTCTCCGGAAGATAACCCAATTCCGATCGTATAAGCAGGTTTGAGCCGAAGCTTTGTCCGAAAACATGTACGCTGCCTGAATCCGGACGGATCAAGCCCAATAGAATGCGAAGGGTTGTTGTTTTGCCGCTTCCATTGGGACCAAGGAGCCCGAATATCTCACCTTCGTTTATACAGAGCGAGAGATTTTCCAGGGCTTTTACTTTTAGCGGAGAAAGAAATCGCGGGATATGATATGTCTTGGATAGGTTTTTTAATTCGAGTGCGCAGTGTTTATGCGTGCGAGAGGTGCTCACTTAATGCATCCAATCCTTTCTTAACATCTTCTTTTGTGATCGCTCCTATATGAGCAATCCTGAATAATTTACCTTTTTGAGGGCCTTGTCCGTCAGCAATGCTTATCTTTCGGTTTTCTCGTATAGTTTTAAGTATTTGAGTGGATGTTATTGCATTGCCTGCGAGACTCTTGGGTAGCTTGAACGCTGTCAGGATATTGGCTGGTGATTTTGAGAAGAATTCAGCTTTGAACCGGTCTGTCACTTCATTGCGTGTAAATTCGGACAGCTCTTTGATGCGCGCGTATCTGGCGGGCAGGGTTTCCTTTTTGATCATATTAAGTGACACTGATAAAGCTGCAATGAGCTGAACCGGCGGAGTGAACGGGGTTTCGTCTGTTGTTTTTGCTTTTACATACCGGTTTAAATCCCAGTAAAATCTTGGAGTGGTCACGGTTTTCATCTTGTTCAGCGCTTTCTTTGAAACACTGATAAGAGCAAGGCCCGGAGGGCACATCAGCCCTTTCTGACTGCCTGACACGCAAACATCAACATGCCACAGGTCTTGGCAGAACTCTTCCCCTGCAAGAGAGCTCACAGCATCTATCAGAAGCAAGGCTCCATATTTTACTGCCAAGTTGCCGAACGCTTTTATGTTATTGAGCGTGCCCGTTGATGTTTCCACGTGAGTCACGAATATTCCCTTAATATCAGGATTCTTCTTTAGGATATCCTCGACTTTGTCCGGATCAGCGGCATTGCCCCATTCTTCCTTAATGACCTGGGCATCAATGCCGAAGTTTTGCGCAATGGAAGCCCATCTTTCCCCGAATGAACCGATAGCCGCTATCAGGACTTTTTCTCCGGGATTAAAAAAGTTGATCACAGCGGCTTCCAGCGCTCCTGTCCCCGAAGAGCTCAGGATAAAAGGTTCGCATTCTTGTGTCTGAAAGACGTATTTCAGATCTTCGAACACGCGCTTCATGCTTGCGCGGAATTCTGTGGTGCGGTGATGCAGGATGGGCTTGGCTATTTCGCGGTAAACCTCATCCGGAAGCGGTGTAGGTCCGGGCGTGAGAAGGGTATAGGATGTCATGTCGAGAGGACCTGAGCCAGGAGTTCATCCATGTTTTCAACGCAGGTTATTTTTACATCTTTTTTAACGTCAGCGGGCACATCTTCAAGATCCTTTTCATTGTCTTTGGGGATATACACGCTCTTGACTCCTTCGCGGTGAGCTGCGATCAATTTTTCCTTGATCCCGCCTACCGGCAGTATTGCCCCTCGCAGTGTTATCTCGCCGGTCATGGCTACTGATTTCCTTACAGGCTTGTTGGTTAAAAAGCTCGAAAGCGTGGTTGCAATAGCAACTCCGGCTGAAGGCCCGTCTTTGGGCACAGCGCCTTCAGGAACATGTAAATGCAGGTCATAGTTTTTAATGAACCCTATTTCATAAGCGAGCTTATCTGACACTGATTTAACATAAGTGTAGGCTGCTTGCGCTGATTCCTGCATGACTTCTCCGAGTTTGCCTGTCATTATAAGATTGCCTTTACCCGGCACGCGCGAGACTTCCATTGTGAGTAACTCTCCGCCATGCTCGGTCCATGCCAGCCCTGTCGCCACCCCGATCCCATTCACGGCTTTTTTGCCTTTTTTAAACTTGGGGATTCCAAGATAGCGCTCGATATGAGCATCGCTTTTCACTGTGATCTTTTGATTTTTTTCCTTGCTTTCAACGAGTTTTCTGGCTGCTTTCCTGGATACATTGGCGATCTCCCTGTCCAGGTTGCGCACACCCGCTTCTCTTGTGTAGCTTTCGATCATATAGGCAATGGCAGCGTCTTCAAAAATGAGCTTGCCTCTTTTCTCAAGTCCATGTTCCTTGGATTGTTTTGGTACGAGATAGCGCTTGGCTATCTCCATCTTTTCCGTCATCGTATATCCCGGAAATCTTATGACTTCCAGGCGGTCTTCAAGGCTTGGGGGGATGGAATATGTGGTGTTGGCCGTTGTAATGAAGAACACATCCGATAGATCAAAGGGTACATCCAGATAATGATCAACGAAATTCGTGTTTTGTTCAGGGTCAAGCACTTCAAGGAGCGCGCTTGCGGGATCTCCCCGCCAATCAGTTCCCATCTTGTCTATTTCATCAAGCAGGAACAGCGGGTTTCTGCTCTTGGCTCTTCTCATCTGCTGTATTATTTTTCCGGGAAGCGATCCGATGTAAGTCCTTCTGTGTCCGCGTATCTCAGCCTCATCTCTTACTCCGCCCAGGCTGATCCTCACGAAATTCCTGTTTAATGCCCGGGCAACGGATTTTGCCAAAGAGGTTTTTCCTACACCCGGGGGCCCGACAAAGCAGAGGATCGGTCCTTTAAGTTTCTTCTTTAAAGAACATACAGCGATGTATTCAAGTATCCGTTCCTTGGCCTTATCCAGGCTGTAATGGTCTTCCTCAAGGATTTTTTTAGCGCCCTCAATGTTTAATTTGTCTTTAGTGCGTATGGTCCATGGGAGCGCTGTAAGCCAGTCAAGATAGCTTCGCAGAACACTTGCTTCAGGGGAATGAGGCATCATTTTCCTGAGCTTGTTCAGTTCGTTTAGTCCTGCTTCCTGGGCTGTGTCATTCATTTTGGCTTTCTTTATCTTTATCTCCATCTCGTCAAGCTCGCGAGTCCAGTCATCACGTTGTTTGAGCTCTTTTTGTATCGCTTTCATCTGCTCATGCAGAAAATATTCCTTTTGGGATTTTTCTATCTGGCTTTTAACGCGTGTTTGTATTTTTCTCTCGAGGTTTAAGATCTCAAGTTCACGCAAAAGCGCGGACAGAAGCTTCTCCATTCTGGCCTTGACGCTTGTGAGCTCCAGAAGCCCTTGCTTTTCCTGTGTTTTAAGCGCGATATTGGCTGAGAGGATATCTGAAAGCTTGTCAGCGTCAGTCAGCTCGTCTATGGATTTGATGACATCCGCCGGGACCTGCTCTTTAAGACTCATATATTCCTTGAAAGCGCTTTTGACTTGACGCACAAGAGCTTGTGATTCAAGGTTCGCGCCTGCGGGGGTTGTCTCAAGCTGTTCCACATCAGCCTCGAGATATCCTTCGGGTTGTTGTTTATGGTTATTGAATTTTCCGCGCTTTAGTCCTTGCACAAAAGTCTTAACCGAGCCATCCGGGAGTTTAAATACCTGTATTATCTCGCCTATCGTCCCGATAGTGTATAGTTCTTCAGGTTTTGGGTCCTCGGTATTGGGTGATTTTTGCGTAACAAAGAGAACTCTTCTTAAATGTTTTTCCGTTCCCGCTTCAAGAGCTTTTACGGATTTTTCCCTGCCTACCGCGAGCGGGAGGATCATATAAGGGAAGAGCACAACGTCTCTTATCGGCAGGACGGGCAATCTTAAGCTCGGATCTGTTTTAGAGGAGATCTCCTTTATACTTTTATCAATCTCATTGATACTGGCTTGTTTTCCTTCTTTGCTTGTCATGGTGGTGTATTATCCTTATTTTTTTTATTGTTATGGATCCTATATGTAAAATCCGAGATTTCATATCCTGCTTGATAAAGCCAGGATGCACGCTGGCCCCCCGGTTCCCAAGGTAACCGGTTTTTTGCAGAAATCATGCCCGCTGTTGCGGGGGCATGCTACTTAAGATTCTCAGTTATTTCGTTTTCTTCGTTGCTGAGATGACATCGTCGATGAGTCCGTATTTCTTTGCTTCTTCGGCGCTCATATAAAAATTTCTCTCTGAATCCGCTTTGACGCGTTCTTCGGTTTGGCCTGTGTGGTACGCGATTATTTTATTGAGGCGCTCTTTCGCCAGCAATATTTCCCTGGTTTCAATGTCGATATCTGTTGCCGATCCCGAGATGCCGTCGCCGTGGATAAGAGGCTGATGGATCATGATCCTCGAGTGAGGAAGAGCGAATCTTTTGCCCTTTGTCCCGGCTGCCAGAAGAACCGCTCCGAATGACATGGCCATGCCTATGCAGATCGTGGTTATTGGAGTTCTGACATACTGCAGGGTGTCATATACGGCAAGACCGGCTGTGACCATTCCACCGGGTGAATTTATATAAAGGTTGATCTCCTTCTCCGGGTCTTCAGCTTGCAAGTACAAAAGCTGGGCAATGATCAAGTTTGCTGAATCGGTTGTGACCACTCCCTCATAGCCGCCAACGAATATTATCCTGTCTTTCAGAAGTCTTGAGAATATGTCGTATCCTGCTGCTGCTCCCTGATTCCACCTTTCGATTACTGTTGGTATGATATTCGGCATGCTACACCTCCACTTTCTCAATTTGTGATTTGCTAAGTATATATTTAAATATTTTATCTTCCAATATTTCGTCCATTACAGCTGCTTTGTTATATATGAGCCTTTGCTTGTCGTCTTCACTTGGGATCTTCGTGAGCAGGTCATTGAAATCCTGGTCCTCAACACGGATATTCTCCTGTTGAGCGATTTTACCAAGGATGTGCGCAAGCCGGATGTCATTAACCGCTTCTGCCTTATATTTGACCTTTAATTCTTCCTCATGTTCTTTTGAGAGCTCTTTCTTGGATACGGCGAAAAATGCTTTTGAGCGTTTGAGGCGGTGATCTACATGGTGGTCTATCTCACTTTGTTTGACATCGAGCGGGTTCGCTCCGAGCAGAGCGCTTATTATCTGCTCTCTTAAAAACGCGTCTTGCTTGTGTTTCAAGCGGGCCTCAAGATTTTGTTTGATAGTTTCCTTTATTTTTTCCTTATCCAGCTTCGATCCAGCCGGCTCTTGCGCGGGGTTTAATTCTGAATTCAGCTGCATCACCTTGATCTCGTGAAGCTTAACGCTTAAATGCAGGTTTTTGCCTTTCAGGTTCTCAACAGGAGAATCATCATCTGTTGCTATGGCAAGTTCTTTTGATTCTCCGCATGTCATGCCGGAGATCGCTTCCCTTAAGCCATTAGGCAGGCATTCTTCTTCAGGCGAGAGTATTCCGTGACTTGCTTCCCACATTGTCTTGGAATCGTTCTTTATTATCGCGTCAAAAATAGCCCAATCTCCTGAGTTAAAGTCAAATTTGTGTCCTTTTTCGCGCGGCATCAGATACTTAACCTCAAGATTATTAATGATCTTTTCAAATTCCGCGTCTACTTCCTCATCTTTAACGCTCTTTTCCATGCGCTTGAGCGCAAGGTTCGTATATCCTGCGACTGAGAATTCCGGCTCCACTTCAAACGACAGGACAAAGGAAAAGTTTTTGCCAAGGTCATACTCAATGTCAGAGATGGCGGGCGGTTCGGTCGCTGAGAATTTATTGGTGCGGCGCACTTCCTCGACAACAAGCTTGAATAGTTCCTGGCTTGTCTGCTCTTTTATCCAGCTTTCAAGCCTTGCTACCAGCACCTTTCTTGGGATTTGTCCTTTTCGAAATCCCGGTATGCGAGCTTCTTCCGAGGCTTCCTTGATCCATTCTTCTTCAGTTGATACGAGCCTGTCTTTTGTTGCTGTGATTTTGCAGACTTTTTTCAAGCCCTCAGAACTTGTTGCCTTGATCTCAATTCCTTTTAAGTCTTTATTCTTCATTGTTATATGTTTCCTTTGATTCCAGTTGCGCCGTGTTGTATGGCTTTGCTTAAAAAACGGGTGGCCGAGGGGACTTGAACCCCCAGCCTTGCGGGCCACAGCCGCACGCTCTAACCATTGAGCTACGGCCACCACAAACTTTATCTTATCACTTACGGAAGGAAGCTTGTAGAGGGGCTGGGGCAGAAAAGCAGACAGTAGGCAGTATATAGCATGGAGGGGCAAAGAACGATAGAGCGGTGGAGAGAAAGAGCTATAGAGAAAAAAAGGGGGGAGGCGTCCTTCAGCCGCTGTATAATCTCCTGCCTTTGCCGAGTGAATACATAATGTTAAAACAGGGAATTCAGCTATAATTTCACATAGGTTTATGATGCTGCAATACGGATTAAAGGAGAATCTAACATGAAATTGACGGTATTCTGTATTTTGGGTTTTATGTGCGCACCTGTTTTTTCTGAAATCGAGTGTCCTGAGTGTTACACGCTGGTAAATGTCAGGGTCGAGTTTAAGAATGCGGATAAGAATGCTCAAGGCGCCATGACTTTTTATAATTCCTATGGGGCGTTTTCGCGACTTAAAGAGGGGAAAAACATCAGGAATATGATATTTAAAACATTGCCTGCTCCTAAATTCATCCAAAGTGCGAGAGAAATACCGGGGATCGGGGTCGTTGTGATCAGGGGGAGTGCCGAAGTCCTGCGCAAAGACAGGATCAGGGGCGCGGTCTATCTTGGAGCACGTGGGAAATTCGACGGGGGCATGCGCGCTCCCATCGTGACCGAAGAGGTTTACAACCGGTTAAAAGTGTCCACGATCGCCTGGGTATCAGGGCGCAGGGGCGGTATGCTTATCCCTGATTACATAGGGGTCGATGACGATTTAAAAGAAAAGGAGTTCAGGATTTTTATTGACGATGGAGATATTTGGGGGGATGAGTTTCAGCAGACCTGCAACTATATCCTTTCGCCCGGTAGTTACAACAGAAAATTCAAAAAAGAGCTGGAACGCGAAGGTTTGCTTGAATTGATCAAAAACGGGATCAGGGAAATAGAGAATAAGATCGAGCGCATCGGGGGCCCGATCGAAAACGCTGATATCGCGAAGCATCTTGATGCTGTCGGAGAAAAGTTGTCGATCCGCCTTGACGTCATGAAAGCTCTTCTTGTACTCTTTGATCGCGCTAAAACCGCTGAATTAAAAAGAATATCGCGAAAATACGGGTTTCAGGCAAAGGGCGCAATGGATACTGTCAAGGAGAGTTCTGCGGAGGATTTTGACGATAGCATGAAGCTTGCTGTTATTTTCATAAGAGCAAGCGGCTCGTTGCCGTTTTTAAACAAGGAACTTTTTAGTCAGACGCTTTCCGGGCTGAAAGTAATAAAAATAAACGACAGCTTAAAGTAGGTAAGCGTCGGTTGATCTAGAGAAGATGCTTGAATTTTTCTCTTATATCTTTCGGTGATATGCCGGCTGCTTTTGCCAGGCCATTGAGTGTGCTCTTGTTTTCCAGGTCTTCCTTTGTGAGCTTTATCATGTAGCTTGTAGCTACTTTGTAGTATTCGGATCTGACATCAACCTGACGGGAGCGTACTTTTTGCGTTTTGGCATCATATATCTTCTCGAATTTTATAGGAGCCAATCTTCCGCCCTCATAGTGTATAAGGGCTTTGCCGGGACCTTCAAGAAGATATCTCACAGCCCCGTATCCAAGCTTCCTGGTGTAGTCAACATCAAACGGGATAGGCGCGCATGAGCGCAGCTCATACCCTATTCTTTTATCCACAATCGTTATTTTCTGTTTTCTGGCTTCGAATCTCTTTTTAACCGCGTCCTTTACGACTTTACCCAGGTCGATCTCAGCGAGTCTCACGTGTCCGAATTCATCATACTCTGTTGTGCCATAACCTTTTATGCTTTCAGCGAGCAGATGCTCGGCCAAGCCTTCGGAAAGAATGATAACGCCGTTGTTGCGGCCCATATACTTTCTTTTTATTATCGTACCTTCGATAATATCGGTGATCTGGTCAAGCGAGATGGGTTTTTGGGGAAATTCTTCCGGGATAATGGATAGTGTTGCTCCAGCCGCAAAGCCTATCCCAAAAGCCAGAAACCCGGCTGCTCTGCCCATGGTGACAACCACATACCAGCGGCTGGTCGTCTGGGCATCTTCCATAAGGTTCTGGATGGTGAATGCGCCAACGTGTCTTGCTGTTTGAAATCCAAATGTTGATGAATCATGGGGTAGAGGCAGGTCGTTGTCTATTGTTTTGGGCACATGCACGATTTTTATGGAACCTCTTGCTGCCTTGGCGATATGAGCCGAGCTTGTGCAGGTATCCTCTCCGCCGATGGCTACCACATGGGTAATGCCCAGTCTTTTAAACGAGCTGATGGCGTTGGCAACACCGTTGGGCTTTTTTACCGGATTTTCCCTGGATGTTCTCAGTATCGAGCCGCCTGTAAGATGTATTCTTGATACATCCGCGATGGTTAGATGCGTGATATGCGAGATATCTTTCTGGATAAACCATTTGTATCCATCATATATGCCGATAACTTTCATGCCTGAGTTCAGGGCTTCGATCGTTGCTGAGCTTATAACGCTGTTTATGCCCGGTGCCGGACCTCCGCCAACTAAAATGCCGAGTGTTTTCTTCTGTGCCATGCGTCAGTTCTTGTAAATATCCATGATTTCCGAAAGAAGCGCGATAGCGTCTTTTTTGGGCCTTTGGAAAGAGTTCCTGCCTATGATGGAGCCGAAACCTCCTCCTTTGTGTATGCCGCGAATTTCTTCCAGAACATCTTCTTTACCTTTTGCTGATCCGCCGGAAAATATCACTATTCGTTTTCCTCCGAAGGCGGATTCGATGACATGCTTAACCCTTTCCGGAAGTGTTTTAATGGGTATTTTTTGCTTATCGAATACTTTTTTGGCTTCCTCTTTTTCTATGTGCGCTGAGGGCGGCTTGACCTTGACGATGTGAGCTCCGAGCTGGCATCCGATCTGCGCCGCGTATGCCGCCACATCTATCGCTGTTTCTCCTTCCTTGCTCAGGCTCGATCCGCGTGGATATGACCATATGATAGATACAAGACCGTGTTTTTTAGCTTCATATGTAAGCAATCTTGCTTCTTCATACATCTGTTTTGCGCCCATGCAGCCCGGGTAAATGGTGAATCCGACCGCCACGCATCCTAAGCGCAGAGCATCCTGCACTGTCGCTGTCACAGCAGGCACAGGATCTTTTGTTTTTTGCAGGCATTCGCTATTATTGGCTTTAAGGATCAGCGGGATCTCTCCTGAAAAAGCGTGCGCTGCTGCTTCAAGCTGCCCCAAAGGCGCGGCATACGCGTTCATGCCTGCGTCGATCGCGAGCTCCATGTGGTAATAAGGGTCATAGCCCTTAGGATTCGGGGCATAACTTCTCGTTGGGCCATGCTCGAAACCCTGGTCAACGGGAAGGATCACGAGCTTTCCCGTGCCTGCGAGCTTGCCGTGGTTGAGCATGCGCGCAAGATTTGTGCGCGTTCCCGCGTTCTCGGATTCATATCCGCTTAAAATTTTCTTGACTTTGTCTGTTAACATGTTTTTACCTCACTGTTTTGGAATTTTCGGGGTCACGTCTAAAGTTTCAAGTTTTCGTAGCGAAAACTTGAAACTTTAGACGTGACCCCGTTATATCAAATTTAAAAGGCGCGTCAATACCAGTTCCTTTATATAACGATCAAGGGCACCAGCATTTCGTCCCGGCTTAATCCCCCATGATCAGCATTGTGATATCTGTCGTCCTCGCCGTTGATGCAGTCTTTTATCGCGTAGTTGTCTTTCATGGCAAGGATATAGTCGCCGGTTCTCGCGCGCAGTTTCTCATGAGGCTTGAAAGGCCCGAAGAAACCTTTTTTAATCAGATCCCTGCTTTTAAACAAGTGGCAGTGTTTTTTCAATCTCGTATTGACGTATTTTTCGAATTCAGTCCTGTTATGAGGCGCTACATAACAATAAACGTTTCTTTTATCCCCGCAGAGAGGCACTTCGAGGATGCGCGCCAGACGCGGATGACGCGAAATATTAACGGTTCTGCGCTTGCCCGTGTTCACCAGGCCGTGATCAGCTGTTATGATCACGCGGGTGTTTGTGTGTTTTATAGCTTCAAGAAAAGCATTTGTATGCGAATCCAGTTTCTTGAAGTGCGTCAGGGCAGCTGCGCTTTTTACTCCATATCTATGGCAGAGTTCGTCGAATCTGGGCCAGTATGTGTAAATGAACTTCCTGCCGCTTCTCGATAAAATAATATTTTTTGTGTTTTCAAGATGGTCCCGGTAGGAGTTGCTTCCTATCTTTACGGCTTTTGTCGTGCTGGTGATGTTGTATTGCGAGTTCACGAATTTATTGCTTATAACCACGTATGAATTAGCCGCGATCTTGGAGAAAAAGGACTTTTGATCGAATATTTTTTTAGGAGAGATCCTTTTTTCCAGTGGCGTCCTGCTTCCTCTTTGTTCAAAACGCAGTATTGTTGAGACTGCGTCAACTTCTTTAAGATATACAAACCATCCGGTTACAGCATGTTCCTGGGGGGAGAGTCCTGTGTAAAAGGTGGTGACGCATGTCGCGGTTGTTGCCGGGAACACTGATGTGATGGGGCTTTTCAGATATTTTGAGAATATACTCCCCTTGCCGTGTTTGCGCAGGTATTCATAGCCCAGACCATCTATGACAAGCAGTACGATATTCTGGTATCCGCAAAGCTCGCAGGGCTTAAGATCGTTTAACGTCTTGTGCTTTGATTTGTGCCCAAATGCCCGGCCTATAGAGCTCATCAGGTTAACAAGGCTTTTCCCGTTATAATCCGGCAGGCAGAGCTTGGACCGCATAATGGAGATTATCTAATAATAGATGATAAGTCGATACGTTGATAAACAGGCTTGACTTGCTAAGGGAAAAATTTGGTATAAGGATGCCATGAAGCTATTCGCCAAGCTTTTATTGCTTCTTATTTCCCTGCTGGTCCCTCAAGCAAGCAGCATCTGTTTTGAACGCTGTCTGCCTTCGTTGGGCGTTATTTGGGGCGATGGTCTTGCGCAGTCGGAAGTCTGTCATCATGAAGCTTCGGCATTATGGGACAAGAGCACGCGTTTTGGCAATGTAAGCGAGCCTTTGTTCGTTTCAGGCCCTTATGCCAAGAACAGATTTTTGCCGCGATCGCTTAAGCCTGTTGTTGACAGGTCAAGCGCGAAAATCCGTTCTGTTCCCAGATCGCTTCATATCAGCAGCAATTGGAGAACAGAAAAGCAGATAAGCAGGGTGAAAGCCGGAGAGGGCGCTGGCAAGGCATTCAAGTTCATTGTGCTCGGAGACAGCACGGGCCAGGGTAATTTTGTATCCAAGATCTGGTACAAGCCTGAGCATTCCAAGAAAGTGTTTAAAAAACATCTTGGCAAAATGAGCTCTTTGAATCCGGGTTTTTCCATGCATGTCGGCGATATGACCGAAGACGGTATGCTTGAGCAGTTTGATGCTTTGGCATGGGTTCTGGATAAAAAGGTGGCTTTTCCGTTTCTGACGAATGTCGGAAACCATGACTTGACAAAAACACAGTACGGAAGCCTGCCTGTTTACTACAACCAGTTTTTCGGGGACGCGAATTACTATTTTGATTATAAAGGGTTTAGATTCATTTGCGTGGACAGTTCTGATGATAAGGTGGACCAGAGCGAGATGAGATGGCTTGAGAAAACCTTGAAAACAAAAAACAGGATATTCGTGTTTACTCACAAGCCTCCAGTTGATCTTTCTATGTGGACGAAATGGCTTTGGATCGATAAAGGCGGGTTCCGTGAGGGCAGCAAGGAGTTCACGGGCTTGATGCAGGAATACGAAGTGGAGCGCGTGTACATGGGGCATATTCACGGTTTTGGAGTGACAAAGTATAAAGATGTGCGGTACAGACTTACGGCAGGAGGCGGATCTCCTTTATATCCATGGAAACCCGTGAAATACAAGTTCTACCATTTCATAGAGGTCAGTGTTTCATCGGACGGGAAGATCATGGAAACAGTCTATAAGCTCAATGGCAACAGAAAGGGCGATGGAGAATATGTTGCCAAGCCCATAAGTGATTTTGATTCCGGCCTTACCTCGGTCGATTCGGTCATTGCCCCGTTTTTTAAGACGGATTAATACTCTCGGATTCTTTACCTTCCGATAAAAATTCTTTCGTGAGCGCACGATTCGCATTGACTCGTGATATAATCTATGCGTAGGTCTTACCATGAAATCAATAATTTTCTTATTATTCGCGTTTTCTTTCCATTTAAACGCAGCTCAAAAATCTAATATCAAGTCTGGCACGGGATTTAACCCTCTTCATATCCAGATTGGCGAGTATTGGAGCGGAAATACTAACGGGGTTTTTGAAAGCGATCCCCCTGCCCTGCCCAGGAAATATACTCCCAGAAAAATCCTTGACAGGTTAACAAGCCTTTATGATTCCCTGGATTTTTTAAAGCGCTTTGAGAGCTTTGAGATTTTCGATCCCAATAAGGAATATTTTGAGTCGCAGTGGTTAACGGAAAATCAGATCCAGGTCCTGTCAGGAGATGATATGCGCGCAGATCATCTGACATTCGCTATCCTGGGGGATTCAACAAGCCAGGGTCCCATGTTGATCAAGAAGATCTTTGATCCTGAGCACTCAAGAAAGGTGTTTAGAAGATGGCTTAAGCATATAAGCGGTCTGGGTGTGGATTTTATGATGCATGTGGGGGATATGACTGAAAGCGGAACACTGCTTCAGTATACGGATCTGATCATGACTCTCAATGAACATGTCAACTATCCTTTCCTTACCACTATCGGAAATCATGATCTTACGGAAACAAGGTTCGGCCCTTTGCCCGTGTATTACAACAAGGCATTCGGGGAGACTAATTATTATTTTGATTACAGGGACTTCAGATTCATCGTGATCGATACTTCCTATAACGGAATAAACAAGGAAAGTCTTGCCTGGCTCGAAAAAGCGCTTTTTACCGGTCTTCGCAAGGTTGTTTTTACTCACAGGCCGCCGGCTGAAATACTTGCCCGCAATGAGAGGGATGACCATCGTATCGATCCGGGATGTTTTAATAGAGGGAGTTTAGGGTTTGTTAATTTGATGGCTTTGCATGAGGTCGAGAGGGTCTATGTAGGGCATATTCATGGATTTGAAGCTATAGAGCATAGGGGCGTCGAATACAGGATAACAGCAGGGGGAGGTTCTCCGCTGTACCCGGTAAAGCAACGCGTTGAGAAGATCTATAACATTGTTGTGGTGACTATTACCGCTGATGGCAGGTTTACTGAAACCCTGCATTATATCGACGGCGACAGAAAGGGTGACGGTCCGATCAGGAGCAGGCCCGTCTCATCTCCCGGCTTGTAACACTTGTCTGTTAAAAAGCAATTTTCATTCGCTAAAATAAAGTACGCGATAAATTTGATGAATAAGTAATATGGCGAGTTTAAAACTGTTCGGCAAGCCGCACTGGCTTAAAAAAATATTCTCCATCGATACTAATTTCCAAAGCACAAGCGCTATCCTGCGTGAAAGTCGCCTTAATACGGTATGCGAAGAAGCAAGGTGTCCCAACAAGAGCGAATGCTGGAGCAGACGTACCGCCACATTCATGATTTTGGGAAAAACCTGTACGCGCTCCTGCGGGTTTTGTTCAGTGGGTACGGGCAAGCCGCTCAAGTGGGATAAAAATGAGCCGGGCAATGTGGCTAAAGCTATAAAGAAGATGGGTCTGGCTTATGCTGTCATCACATCTGTGACCCGCGATGATATGCCTGATGGCGGGGCTCATGCATGGGCGCAGACAGTCCGCGAGATCAGAAATATCAATCCGGCTTGCAAGGTTGAGGTGCTTGTCCCTGATTTTAAAGGCGATTGGGGCGCGATCAAAACAGTGATCGATGTTTGTCCTGATGTTTTCGCGCACAATCTTGAGACCATCCCTGAATTTTATCCGCGGGTCAGGCCTCAGGCGAATTACAACAGGTCGCTTTGTTTGCTGAAAAAAGCCAAAGAAGAAGGGTTGATCGCTAAAACCGGGATCATGCTTGGGCTTGGCGAGAGTTCCGAAGAAGTGGTCCAGATAATGAAGGAAGCCAGAAGCGTTGGGGTTGATATATTCACCATGGGGCAGTATCTCCAGCCGTCAAAAGAGAGCCTTCCCGTTAAAAGGTATGTTTATCCCGCGGAATTCGTGGCTTACAGGAAAAAAGGTCTTGCTCTTGGGTTCGCTCAAGTGGAAGCCGGTCCTTTTGTGAGAAGTTCTTACAGAGCAGAATCTATAGCCAGTGATATCCTATCTATTAAATCCGAATTGACCGGCAATAGCCTCAATTGAAACGTTAGCGGTTTCCCGCAGCTTATTATCAAGCGGAGATGTCTTATTCATCACAGCCACCAGCTGATGCTCGAGTTTGCGCGCGATATCAGTGGCTGCGTTAAAACCAAAAGTTCCTGCTGATCCTGCGAGCTTGTGGGCTATATTCTTTAATTCCAGGACAGCTTCCGGATGCTTGGGGTCAAGCAGCTGAGCAGCGAATGCGCGCGCTTCTTCGAGCTGGCTCCTGCAGCTTATGGTGTATTCCTTCATCGTCTTGATCTTGCTTACATTGAACAGGGTTTTTGGGACTTTGGATCTCATAGCCCTGAGATTGGGCAGATCTATTATAAACCTGCTTCCTCCGCCCTGCCCGTCTTCAACCCATATGCGGCCCTTTAGAGCTTCGGACGTAAGGCGGCAGAACGCAAGGCCGATGCCTGTGCCGCTTATTATCTGGCCTGTGGGAGTCTGCGTACGGTAGTATTTGGCGAATATTTTTTCTTTTTCATCGTCTGGAACACCGGGACCATGGTCAATCACCTCTACGCGGATCCCGTTTTCCGTGTGTGAAAAATTAAGAGCTACGCTCTTGCCCTCTTCTGAAAATTTTAAAGCATTGGCCAAAAGGTTGGTTATCATCCTGAAAAGAAGCATCTGGTCTGTTATTGCCTGTTTGCCTTCAGCGGGAGGGCTTATGGTCAGGGTCATCTTGTTCTGTTCGAATTTCGGCAAGAACAGGGTTTCAAGTTTGCTTGTGAGCAGCTTGATATCAATAGTATCCGGCTCAGGCGTGAGTTTGCCGGCGCTCAGATCCAAAATATCATTTACCATAAGCATGGCGAATTCAGTGGCTGACTCAGCGTTTGTGAGCAGTTTGCCGTGTTCGGTGTCTGATATAAGGCCTGTTTTGTGTATCATGCCAAGAGTCAATTTGATCGTGCCAAGAGGCGTCTTAAGATCATGAACTATCATGTCGATCAGGTCCTGTTTGACGCGTTCGCGTATCAGGAGTTCTTCTATTTTTTTCGTAAGGGAATCCTGCTGTTTTTTTATGGCCAGGTGTGCCCTGATCCTTGCCAGCAGTTCCTCTACAGCGAAAGGCTTCGCGATATAGTCCTGTCCGCCGGAACTAAAACCTTTGAGCCTGCTGTCCACATCCCCGTGCACAGTCAAAAATATCACGGGTATCTGGCTCAGGCTCGAATCCTGGCGCAGCTGAGTGCAGAAATTATACCCGTCCCCGTCCGGCAGGTTTACATCAAGGATGATGATGTCAGGAGAGAATCCTTTCAGGGATTCAAAGGCTCCTGCGATCTTGTGGGAAGCATTAAATTCAACCCCTTCAGGCTTTAAAGCTTCCGCAACGATCCCGGTCATATTAAGATCATCTTCAAGCATGAATAATCGCATACCAGGATTTTACAAAAGGCATAGGGATAAAGAATGGTAAAAAAGCCACTAAGCTACTGAGCCGCTTCTTCGGCTGTGCTCAGGACAGGCAAGGCGCTAAGTGGCAGAATAAGTGAAAAAGGGGAATAAGGGTTATGGTCCGCAAAAAGCCAAATAAATATTGATTTAAAAGGTTTCATGCTTTACACTTATTTCAGGGGCATGTGGTTTGTGCGCCCTGAGGAAACATGGAGCCAGCCAAACACATAATCAGCGCAGAGGATGATCCTGCGATCTCAATGCTTATCAGAGATGCTCTGACTATATCGGGGTATGAGGTGACTTCCATCGACGACGGGTCGATAGTGGTTGAAACCGTCAAGAAAAAACAGCCTGATCTGCTTCTTCTTGACATAGGATTGCCGGGCGTATCAGGCCTTGATATATGCAAGATAATCAAGCAGGATATTATTTTGCGCCATATTCCGATCATCATGCTTACTGCCATGGGTTCTCTTGCGGATAAGGTGAAGGGTCTGGATACAGGGGCTGATGATTACCTTGCAAAGCCATTCGAGGTTGAGGAACTTTTAGCCAAGATCAGAACACTTCTTAGGACTGTCGGCACTACTCTGGATGCTAATCCATTAAGCTATCTGCCGGGGAATAAACCGATCGACCAGAAGATAAGGGACTTGATCCAAAATAAGGAGTTATTCGCTGTGCTGTATGTGGACTTGAATAATTTCAAGGCGTATAACGATTATTATGGATTCAATCGGGGAGACAATGTGATCCAGGAGACAGCCAAGATCTTGCTTGACAATACTGAACAGGAAAAGGATTTCGTAGGACATATCGGAGGAGATGATTTTATTGTTGTGACGCATCCCGGCCGCTATGAGGCGTTGTGCAGGAATATCATCAGTGCTTTTGACAAGATGAGTCCCGTTCTTTATGATGAGCAGGAGCGCGATCAGGGTTTTATCGAGATTTCTGACAGGCAGGGCAATATGGCCAAGTTCGCGTTTCTAAGCATTGCCATAGGAGTGGTGATGAATACGATCCGGCCATTGGGACATATCGGCGAGGTAAGCTCGATCGGCTCTGAAATGAAGCATTATGTGAAAACGCACTTCCAGGGTTCTGCTTATGCTGTTGACAAGAGAACATCAAGCTATCGGCGGCCGCAGCTTAAACAGGAATGAGGATATTCTTTTCAATAGAATTTGATTTAATTATCAACAAGGAGTGTTAAATGCCAAAACCAAATAACAAGATCGCGCGCAAAATACTGTTTATTATGCCCCATCTGCAGTCAAGGATCATGGGCCGCTTTATGACTTTAGTCGTGTTCTGCCTTATCCTGAACTGGATAGCTGCTATCGGATGGGTAGCTTATCTGGATAAAAAAGCAGGAGGGGAATTTTTTGTGGCTGCCCAATCAGCGCAAGGAAGCCCTCGTGTGTATTCAAAGACAAAGCTCATCCTGCCGCCTCTGGCTGCTTCAGGCATCGCGGCAATCGTTCTTTCCTTGTTCTTCTCTGCTTTCTATTCGCACAGGATGGCGGGCCCCCTGTATCGTATATCAAAGAACATGCAAAACATGGCAAGGGGCGCTAAACACAACAAGAATATACAGATCAGGCAGCAGGATGAATTTCAGGAAATGGCGGAATCCATGAATGTGCTCCTGGAAGACATATACAGAGATAATGACGAGATCGCGCAGAGTCTCAAAGATATCCTTGAGGACATTAAAAAGCAGAGGCTGCCGCAAGGGGAAATCTCCAAAATATCCTCGACAATAAAGAATATTCTGGACAAACTTAAGAAATAAACCTATTTTTTCTCGTTTATGTTTATCAATCCTTTCAGGAGTTTCTTTGCTTTTTTAGCGGAAAACGGCAGTTTTGTGTTCGAGTCGTATTGCGCCTTGCCTACATCGGCTGTGCGTATGTCGGTTTTTCTTAAATCCGCGCCCATAAGATATGATCCGCGCATATCAGCGATCGCAAGTTTTGCTCCCTTGAGATTAGCCCATCCAAGATCCGCTTTATGCAGGTTGGCGTTGTAGAGATCCGCTTTGCTTAAATCCGCGCCTTTGAGGTTGGCTCCGCTTAAATCCGCGCCTTTGAGTTTTGTTTTGCTTAAATCAGCGCATTCGCCGTTTTTTGACGCGATCACGTCTTCTACGCTTGTTTTATTGAAGCCTTCATTGCCTTCCTTGTCAGCGCATAAGAACTTTTTCTTGTCCTCATTCCACTGGCTCGTGTATTGCAGCTTTATGATCGGGACTTCCACCATGCCAGCTGTTTTTATCTGCTCTTTGGTCAATGGAAGTTTCGTGTGCATGTTGTATTTTGCTTTAAGCATGTAATAGGGTTTCGGCTTTGTGTCAGTTAGATCCGCGAACCTCAGATCAGCCCCGCGCAGCATCGCCTCAAACAAGCTCGCTTGAGCCAGGTTGGCTCCCCTTAGGTCAGACCCTATAAGGTTCGCGCTTGTCAGGTCTGATCCGCTAAGATTGGCTCCCTTGAAGTTTGCTTCGCTTAAATCCGTCATGTAAAAGCTTTTACGCGATAAATCAGCGCATTCGCCGTTTTTTGTTTCCTTTGCTTTATCCGCTGCGATCTCATTGAATCCCCTGCCGCCCTTGTCATCCACGCAGATAAAATTGTTCGATTTTTCGTCGAATACAGCGTGATATTTCAAAACTTTTTCAGCGCCAATGATCTGCGCCGGCAACGATATAACTGCTGCGAAAATCAACAATGTGCTTTTTTTCATATTCCGCCCCCTGTGGATCGAACGATCTCCTTTTCTTTTATCTGACATCTATTATCCGATATCTTGCATCTATTTGTCTTTATAATTTTATTTTCTATATTAGGCGTATGGATTCACAGTTGATCGGCCTATGTCTGTATCTTGCGGCTGTTTTGGGTGTCGCGTTTTTCGCAAGCAGGAGGATGAACAATATCTCGGATTATCTGCTTGGAGGCAGGAAGCTCGGGACATGGGTGATAACATTGTCCGAGAGGGCGTCAGGCGAATCAGCGTGGCTGCTCGTAGGACTTCCGGGCGCGGTTTTAGCTGCGGGTACACTGGAGATCTGGACAGTTGTGGGATGCATTGCGGGGATCATATTCTCCTGGTGGGTGATAGCCTTTAAATTAAGGGAGGAAACAGGCAGATACAATGCTCTCACGCTGCCGGAATATTTCGCATGCAAGTTCGGTGACAAGAACAATCTTTTAAGGATAACAGCTTCAGCTATAATCACGTTCTTTTTCATGTTTTATGTGGCAGCGCAGTTTTCAGGAGCGGGAAAAGTGCTTAATGTCACATTCGGCATTTCAGAATTTAATGGCATGTTGATCGGCGCGGCTATAATACTTTTTTACACTGTGCTTGGCGGGTTCTTTGCCGTGGCTCTTACGGATGTTATCCAGGGTATTATCATGCTTGGAACATTGGTCGTTATTCCGATCGTGGGCATTATCGAGCTCGGCGGATTGGCGAACCTTGAATCTGCTCTGGCAAATGTCGACTCAGCTCTTGTTTCTCCGTATGGAGCTAAAACAGGGTTCGCAGCGCTTCTTGTGGCCATAGGAGGTTTAAGCTGGGGCTTAGGCTATATGGGCCAACCCCATCTTGTGGCGCGGTATATGGCCATAGATAAAGCGGAAAATCTCAAGCGAGGAAGATTCATAGCAGCCGGCTGGAGCTTGTTTGCTTTTTTTGGAGCATTTTTCATGGGGCTTGCAGGCCTTGCGCTTTATGGGAATATATTCAGTGATCCTGAAAAACTTATGCCATACATGGCTATGAATCTGCTTCCCGGGTGGACCGCAGGCATATTCATATCAGGGGCCATAGCTGCCATGATGTCCACTGCTGATTCCCAGCTCCTGGTAACCACTTCAGTCCTTTCAGAGGATATTTATTATCGGCTGCATAAGAAAAACGTTGGAGAAAAGAATCTGGTCAGGATCAGCCGTTATATCACCCTGTTGGTCGGAACCATTGCTTTTATTCTGGCCATAACATCAAAGCAGCTTGTTTTTTATCTTGTTTCATTCGCATGGTCAGGCTTGGGAGCGAGTTTTGGTCCGGCTTTGCTTCTGGCTCTTTGGTGGAAGAGGGTGACAAGGGAGGGGATACTGGCTGGCATGCTTACAGGGTCGCTCACCACGATAATATGGGCCAATATCCCGTTTTTACGCGCACTAATGACAGAGAGGGTGATCAGTTTCGGACTGGCATTCCTAATGGTTATTGTTGTTAGTCTTGCGTTTTCGAAAAGGAGGGCCTCATGCCGAGAAAAATAATAATCAAGTACATCGCCAGTGCTTTTTTGATTGCTGGATTCTTATTGACAGCGGGTCATCACTGGGCGAAACAGATACAGCTGCAGGAGCTCAGATTCCATTACAGCACGCTTTTGAGTAAATATCCCATAGGCAATAAAAAGGTCAACATCTCGGAGCTGTTGTCCCAAAAGAGCACAACAGTCAATTTCATCCAGTTTTACGGCAAGGTCAAGCCCCATTACCACAAGACGCATGATGAGATTGTGGTCTCATTAAGCGATAACGGCATGATGAGGGTTGGCGAGAAAAAATACAACCTGCATAAAGGGTCATTGTTTTTTGTTCCCAAAAAAACAGAGCATGAAGCAAGGTGTGACGGCGCGAAGATCTGCCACGCTTATTCCATTTTCCTCCCAAAACTCAACCCCAAAAAACCAGACCGCATTTGGGCAGACTGAACCCGAAGTTCACAATTCTTTCTTAATCATCTTAATTTTGATCGCTTGGCTTTGATTTTTAGTGTCAAAAATACTTGATTTGCAGGAACAGGATGTGTTTTTCTATGTAGAAATACGGGTAAATCAGGACTGACACTGCTTCCCATGTGATAAAAATCCCTATTGAAATTACCCCCAATCTCTGGTAGTAAATAAAGGAGAGAGGGGAGGGGAATCTGATCACAGGACATCTATTATTTTCTTCGCGTATTTGCCTATTTCCCAATGCAGGGGCAGGTTTGTTCGGGGTCACGTCTAAAGTTTCAAGTTTTAAGGCAAAACTTGAAACTTTAGGCGTGACCCCGGGGTTTGCGTTGTTGTTTGTTTTGGTGTTTTTGCCATTCGGGTTTCTTGGAGCTGCCAAACCCACGAATCCCCAGACTGCCCAAGTGAATGTCACTTCGATCACTTACAATTATGAGCTTGGAGTCCCGGCTTCGGAAATCCCGTTCATAGCTGTGTCCACAGCGCCTGATTTCTCAGGATGCATTTCTTCGCAGACAGGCACTTTGGCGGATGAGACCCCCAGAACAACCACTTACTTTGATCTTGACCCCAACACAACATATTATTTCAAGGTCAAGGTTGTCGGGGAACCTGATGCGAATTATTCGGATGTTGTAACGACCACGACTTTTATCGAGGCGCCAGCGCTGGTTTATATCGACGAGATCTCCTCAACCTCGATCGTGGCTTCTGCTTATGCCAGCTCCTCAGCTTTCACTAACCTCAACGATGCTTTTGCGGGAATAAACATCTCATGCAACACTGAATGGGCAGGATGGGAGGTTTGGGGGGATTCCTGGACCTTAAAATTCGATTTACCGACCAGCAGAAAGTATCTGGCTGTTGTTACTCTTGGCGGCAAGATCTATGCGATAGGCGGAGATGACGGAGTTTTTAAGTCAGAGAATGAGGAATATGACCCTGTGGTGAACCTGTGGCTCGCGCGCGCGCCAATGATTACTGCAAGGCGCCATCTTGCCGCGGCTGCGGCAGGCGGAAGAATATACGCGATAGGAGGAGATTCCGGCAGTGTTATTGATACAAACGAAGAGTATGACCCTGAGAGCAATCTATGGCTCGCGCGCGCTCCAATGCCTACGCCGAGGTACATGCTTGCTGCTGCAAGCGCAGACGGCAAGATCTACGTGATCGGCGGGCACAGCGGCTCAGGTGGGGTTCAGACGAACGAAGAATATGACCCGGCAGCAAATACATGGACCACCAAGGCTTCTTTGCCTGTGAGCAGGTATTCCCTGGCAGCTGCGCAAGCATGGGGGAAGATATACGCGATCGGCGGACATAATGGCGCGATATGCGCTGAAAATGACGAGTATGACCCGGTTGCTGATTCATGGGACACGCGAGCTTCAATGCCCACTGCAAGGCGCTATCTTGGGGCAGCGAGTCTTGGAGGAAAGGTATATGTGATAGGCGGATCTGACGGAAGCGAGGTATTTGATAATGAAAGATATGATCCTTTGGTCAACGCATGGGTTGTTCTTCCCGCAATGATCACTGCAAGACTCGGTTTGGGAGTGGCATCCGCTAATGGCAGTGTATATGCGATAGGAGGGGATAACGGGAGCGTGCTTCAGGAAAATGAGGCGTATGATCCCGGGGTATCCGCGAGATTCGCGGACCTGCTTCCAAATACCCAGTATTCATTCACTGCTAAGGCAAGGAATTCCGCCGGAGCCGAGACAATCGAGACCGCAGCTATATCAAGTTATACCCTGGCCGCAGCGCCGCTTGTGCCAGCTGATGTTTTTGAATATGTCAGTTCAACAAGTTTGACCATAGCATGGACTCTTAATCCTGATAATCCCGCTGGAACACAGTATATGGCCAAAGTCTCGACGATCCAGGGTTTAGGCGGCCCTGGCGATGCATCCTCAGGCTGGGATGCTCTTTCTTCAACCAATATCGCGCTTCCCGGCAATAGCACGTATTATGCGTATGCTAAAGCCAGGAATTTCGACAATATTGAAACAGGTTTTGTGTATCTTGGATCGAGCGTAACGCACATCGAGATCCCGAGCAGCGTGTCAATCGTTGAGCTGGGGGTAACATCAGTTACTTTGAGCGCTGACGGGAGTTTTACAAATATTGGATCCGGCGTATCAGGGGTCAATGCTTCAAAAGACTCTGATTATGGAACCTGGAATCTTTGGGCAACAACATATTCTTTCACTTCGCTTACCGCAAATACGCAGTATGATTTCAGTATTAAGGCAAGGAACCTTAATGGACTTGAAACGCCCGAATCCGTTTCCATTTCAAGCTATACAGCAGCAGCCTTGCCCATTGCCCCGTCTCAAGCGTTTACTGCTGTCAGCGTAACCAGCTTGGCTGTAGCGTGGACCCCTAATCCTGATAATCCCGGAGGAACGCAGTATCAAGTCGAGCTCTCAACTACTTCTGATTTTAACGGGATCGATGATTCAACTTCCGCGTGGGCAGATGCCTCTTCCATTGATTTCACTGATGTTTCCGCTAATACCACGTATTGGGCTCAGGTCATGGCAAGGAATTTTGATTTGGTTGAAACGGATTTTGTGTATCTTGGGTCGACTGTTACGCATATCGAAACTCCGCAGGGAATTTATCTTGAGGAGATATCTTCAATATCAATCACAGCTTCCGCGTACTTCCCGGGTCCGGGATTCACTAATCTCAATGGTTCCGTGTCCGGGACGAATATCTCCAAAGATTATGTGTATTCAGGGTGGCATGTATATGGAGGTTCATGGACACAAAAAGCCGGCATGCCAACAGCCAGAGAAGGCGTGATGGCAGCGGTTCTCAACGGAAAGATATACGTGATCGGAGGAACTGATGCCGGTCGCACTGATGTGAATGAGGCATATGATCCTGTTTCCAATGATTGGACTACGCGCGCTCCAATGCCAACCAAGCGAGAAGGGGCCGGCATAGCAGTTGTCAATAATAAGATATATGTGGTCGGAGGTTTTAACACAGGTTCTTTGGACATAAACGAGGAATATGATCCTGAGGAAAACACCTGGGTCACACGCGCTCCAATGCTCACATCCAGGATCGAGCTTAGAGCCGCGGCTTTAGGCGGAAAAATATACGCGATTGGCGGGAATACCGCAAATAAGGACAAGAATGAGGAATATGATCCTGTCACAAATACATGGGCCGCAAAAGCTTCTATGTTGACAGGAAGAAAACAATTAATAACAGTGGCTGTTAATGGAAAGATCTATGCGATCGGGGGTACTAATGCAGCTATTTCTCAAAAGAACGAGGAATATGACGCAACAGAAGATGCATGGGTCACGCGCGCTCCAATGCCCACGGCCAGAACAGAGCTTTCCGCAGCATCTGTTGGCGGGAAAATATATGTGATCGGAGGAAATGACGGCGGTGTGAGTGATAAGAACGAAGAATATGATCCTGCCACAAACACATGGGTGACGCGCGAGTCAATGCCTACTGCAAGAGATTTTCTCGAAGCAGTAAGCTTGGCTGGAAAAATATATGTGTTTGGAGGCAATGATGGCAGTGTTAGTGATAAAAACGAGGTGTATGATCCGGGCGTATCTGCTGAGTTCACAGGCCTCCTTCCAAATTCACAATACACGTTTGTTGCCAAGGCAAGAAATCACATTGGCGTTGAGACATCTGAGAGCGTGTATGTGTCAAGTTATACTATGGCTGCTGCGCCGATTGTTCCTTCAGAGCCTTTTTCGGATGTTTTTTACTCAAGTCTGACTATCAACTGGACAATGAGTTCTGCTAATCCCGGAGGAACGCAGCATAAGGTGGAGCTCTCAACATCTTCAGGTTTTGACGGTTCCGCTGATCTAGCTTATCAATGGGCAGTCATATCTTCCACGGGTTTTACTGATCTTTTCCTGAATACCACTTATTGGGCGCAAGTGACAGCTCGAAATTTTGACAATGCGGAAACAGCTTATGTCAGCCTGGGTTCGACTGCTACGCGTATCGAGACCCCTGTAAGCGTATCTATCACTGACATTTGGGTCACGTCAGCGGCTTTCAGCGTTGACGGGGCTTTGACCAATATCGGCTCAGGTATATCAGGGGTAAGCGTGTCAACAGACAATGTTTATGATAATTGGAATCTCTGGGCTGCCACGTATTCCGTAACTTCTCTTATGCCGAACACCCAGTATGATTTTTCTGCTAAAGCGACCAATCTGCTTGGGACCGAAACACCGGAAACCGCTTCCATATCAAGTTATACAGCAGCTGCGCGACCCATTGAAGTGTCAACAGGATCGTTCGAGGGCGTTGAGGTGACAAGCCTGACTGTCTCAGCTGATCCGAACGGGAATCCTGATATCACTGAATATTATTTCCAGGTATCGACAATGTCCGATTTCTCATCAAGCACTGATATCGGATGGATCATCAGCCCTTCAACATCCGCGACAGGGCTTAAGGGAAACACCACCTATTACGCGCAATCCAAGGCAAGGAATTTTTATCTTATTGAAACAGGTTATGCTTCCCTTGGCTCTACGGTCACTGCAACAGAACTTCTGGCGCCTGTTCCTTCTGGCCCGACGAATGTGTCGAGCGAGTCTGTTACAGTGAATTGGACGCCTCAAGCGAATCCGGTTGGCACTACATATGAAGCTCAAGTATCAAATGATCTTTCTTTTGATCCGGTTTTCGCTGCAAGCGCAACTGTCAATAGTTTTGCTGTGTTTTCATCACTTCCGGAATTGTCAACCGGTTTTTCCAGGGTCAGGGCTGTGTATCAGGATGACAGGTCAACCTGGACCGTACTTGCTTCTACCATGACCCTGCTCGCGCCACCGTCGAATATATACATTGACGAGATCTCATCGATCTCAATCACTGCTTCAGCATATTTTGCGAATACCGACTGGATCGGAGGCGCAACAGCGGGAGTGAATATCTCCTGCAATTCTGTTTATGCGGGCTGGCATGTAAACGGCGATTCCTGGGACACAAAAGCCAGTATGCCCACAGCCAGAGGAGCACCCATAGCAGCGGCTGTCAATGGGAAGATATATGCCATGTCAGGGACCGTTGATCTGGCGATCGGCATGGACGTAAACGAGGAGTATGACCCCGCGGCAGACACCTGGGTCACGCGTGCGCCGGTACCGACTGCAAGGACGGTTGTTGCGGTGACAGCGGTCAATAACAAGGTATATGTTCTGGGAGGCGCAGACGGAGGCGGAAACGATAAAAACGAGGAATATGACCCGGTAACAAACACCTGGGCCACGCGCGCGCCTGCTGTGTCCGGTATTATTCACATATCCGGCGATGTCGTGGGAGGCAAGATCTATCTCGTGGGAGGAGTCGCCGGGGGCAGTGTCAGGAATGAGGAATATGATCCTGCAGCGAATTCCTGGACTACCAGGGTATCCATGCCAACAGCAAGATGGCTGCCCGCTGTAAGCGAGTTTAACAATAAGATCTATGTTATGGGGGGCACGCTTGACGGTATAAATAACATTATTGATGCTAACGAGGAATATGATCCTGACACGAATACCTGGGCCACGCGCGCTCCCATGCCTACTGCGCGGTGGGCGCCAGCCGCAGTGACCATAGGCGGGAAAATATACGTTGCAGGCGGAGTGTTGAACTACACGAATCCTGCCACAGTCTATAATGTCAATGAGGTATATGATCCTGTTGAAAACACGTGGGTCGCAAGAGAGCCGATGCCGACTGATACTTTTCCATCGGATCCCCCCAACATTTGCGTTATGGGATCTGCTGCCTTTGGTGGAAAAATGTATACGCTTGGGGGGCATTCTCTTGTTGCTCCGTCGCAGGCGACATATGAATATGACCCGGGCGTGGCCGCTAGATTCACGGATCTCTTGCCTAACACCCTGCACACTTTCAAGGCCAAAGCCAGGACATCCGACAATATCGAGACAGGCGAGTCCATAGAAGTTTCCACATATACATACGCTGCTTTGCCAATGGAGATATCAACAGGCTCTTTTGATCAAGTCTATTTCACAAGCATGACTGTTTCATTCGATCCGGGCGCGAACCCGCCAGGAACGGAATTCCAGATAGAGATCTCATCGATAAGTGATTTCTCGGGGACAACGCAAGCTTCAGCATGGTCAGCCGCATCATTCGCTGATTTCACGAGCCTTCAGGACATAACAACGTATTACGCCCGCGCCAAGGCAAGGAATTTTTACGCACAGGAAACAGGTTATGTTTCTTTTGGCTCGACCCTGACATATATGGATGCTCCGAGTGAGTTGATCTTTGATGAGATTGGTTCTACTTGGATCGTGACTTCTGCTTATTTTGAAAGAGATTGGTGGCTGGGCGGTGATACAGCGGGAGTGAATATTTCCTGCAACAGTGTGTATGCCGGGTGGCACGTGCACGGAGATTCCTGGACCACGCTTGCTGTGATGCCCACTGTCAGGGACCAATTATCAGTAGTGAGTTTCGGGGGTTTGATATATGCGATCGGAGGGCATGATGATGATTTCACAGGAATCAATGAGGCTTATGATCCAGCGACTGATTCATGGGTGACTTTGGATCCAATGCCTACGCCCAGAGCTTTTTCGGCCATCGGAGAGATCGCAGGCAAGATATATGTGATAGGAGGGGTGGCAGGCCCGGGTGATTTTAGAAGCGAGAACGAAGAGTATGATCCTGAGAGCAATTCATGGGTCACCCGCGCTCCGCTGCCCACTGCCAGATCGGTTCCCACGGGAGCTGTTGTGAGCGGCAAAATGTATGTGGTGGGAGGCCATGACGGCGCTGCTACCGAAGAAAACGAGGCATATGACCCAGCCATCAACACCTGGAATACTGATCTGGCGGCATTGCCGACAGCGAGGGCAGCGCCTGCTTGCGCAGTCGTTGATCAAAAGATATATGTGATAGGCGGTCAAGGCGGATCATCTAATGAAAATGAAAAATACGATCCAATCACAAATACCTGGGTGACTCTTGCTGTCATGCCAACCGGCAGGCAGTATCTTGGAGCAGCCAATGTGGGAAAAAGGATATATGTCATTGGAGGGAGTTCCCCCGATGATGAGAATGAAGCTTATGACACAGCCTTGAATTTATGGTCCACGCGCGCTTCAATGCCTGCTGCGCGCGGGTCTCTTGGGGTTGTGGCATATGGCGGCAGGATCTATGCTATCGGCGGTAACGGGGGAAGTGATGTTGATACGAACGAGGTGTATGATCCGGGAGTAGCTATAAAATTCACTGATCTCACTCCCAATGCTCAATACCTGTTTAAATCAAAAGCAAGGGACTCATTCGGAATGGAATCCTCGGAAACGATCGAAGTCTCTACTTACACTGCGGCAGCATTGCCAACTGTTCTTTCAACAGGTTCATTCTCGGAAGTGGAGAGCACAAGCATGACTGTTTCATGGCAAGCCAATAATAATCCCGTTGGCACGCAATATTACGTTGAGCTATCATCGTATTCGGATTATTCTTCGCTTTTTGATCCTGGATGGATGACTGATCTTTCAAAGGTGTTCACGGGTCTTGAGGGTGTGACCACATATTACGTCAGGATCAAGGCTCGCAATGCCATAGGCAATGAGACCTATTATGCGCCCTTTGGATCCACAATAACACAGACCGGGCTTCTGGCGCCTGTGCCGGGTGATCCTGTCATCTCAAGTGTGACCATCAGGCTGAACTGGTCTGCCCAGTCGAATCCATCTCAAGCAGCATATGAGGCGATCATTTCAACGGATCCATCCTTTGGCTATATCAGCGCCTCATCTTATACCGCGAACACATATGCTGAAGTATTGCTTTTAGCGCATACCACCTATTACACAAGAGTCAGGGCAGCCTATGGCATGGACAGGTCGAGCTGGACAATCTTTCCAGGCACAATGACCCATATCCAGACCCCGACATTCATTTATTTTGACGACATATCCTCATATTCGATCGTGGCTTCAGCGTACAATCCGGATGGATTCTCCAATCTTGAGGGTCCTGTGGCCGGCATAAACATATCATGCGCGAATGTTTATGCTGCCTGGCATGTTTATGGGAGCTCTTGGAGCATAATGGATCCCATAACAAACGGGAGGAGTAATTTGGCGGGCGTTGCTGTTGGAGGGAAGGTATACGTGATTGGGGGAAATTTTGGAGATGATAACCTTAACCATGAATATGATCCGGTTGCAAATTCTTGGAATGCGCGAGCTTTGATACCGACTGGAAGAAATAATCTCCATGCAGGGGTTGTTGCTGTTGGGGAAAAGGTATATGTGATCGGCGGTTACAATGATAGTGCGGTCGGAGATAATGAAGAATACGATCCTGAAACCAATACTTGGGTTGCGCGCGCGCCCATGCTCACAGCAAGGCAATTTGTATCCGCGGCAGTATTGGGAGGCAAAATATACGCTATCGGTGGAAATGATGGCAGCATTACTGATAAAAATGAGGAATACGATCCTGCTGCAAACACTTGGGTCACGCGCGATCCAATGCCAACAGCAAGGCAGACTCCTGGCATAGCAGTCGCAGCAGGAAAGATATATGCATTCGGAGGAAGCGGCAGTTCAGTAGTTAATGAGGCATATGATCCGTCTCTGAATTCATGGACAACGCATGCTGACATACCCACAAGCAGAGACGATCCGAGCGCCGCATCTCTTGGAGGAAAAATATACGTGATCGGAGACAGCGCCGGGACAAAGAAAACAAGCGAAGCGTATGACCCGCAAACAGATTCATGGACAACCCATCCTGACATGCCCACAGGCAGGTGGGCTTCAGCAATAGCAGCAGTTGGAGGAAAGATATATGTTATTGGCGGCGTGAATGGAACCAATGATCATAATGAGAGATATGATCCGGGAGTTGCCATTGAATTTACAGATCTTACCCCCAATGCCCAGTACACTTTCAGGGCAAAAGCAAGGAATCAGTTAGGCAGGGAGACCCAGGAATCCCAGGCAGTATCCACATACACAGCAGCTGCTTTTCCTCAAGTTGTGTCAACGGGTTCTTTTTCTTCCGTGTTTGCCACAAACATGACTGTTTCCTGGGACATGGGCGGCAATCCCGCTGGTACGCAATTCCGGGCCCAGGTCTCGACAGTGAGCGATTTTTCAAGCGGAGTGAAAACATCGGATTGGGAAGTATCAGTTTCTACGGATTTCACGGGTCTCTCGGGTCTTGCCACTTATTATGCGCGCGTCAAAGCCAGGAACGCCTTGAACATGGAAACCACATTCGCAAGTATTGGATCAACAATAACAAAAGTCAGTGTTCCGCAGAGCATGTATTTTGAGGAGATATCATCAAGCTCTATCGTGGCTTCAGCTTATTTTGAAAAAACGCACTGGGTC
>JBHPMF010000025.1:0-32227 GCA_042563375.1 Elusimicrobiota bacterium
GACTACCGGGGAAAAAGCAGAAAAGAGCAGAGAAGAGCAGAAAAGAGCAGAAAATCAGTAAAATTGCTTTTGTTGAGTACTTAGAATAAATCCTATGTCCGCAATACCTGAAAAAACTCATTCAAGCAAGACAAGGGTGCTTTTATGCCAGCCTTGGGATTGCTGCGATGAAGGCCGTCCTGATGCCAAGCATCATCTTGGAGAGCGCTGGACCCTGCCAAATTACGGGCTTGTGCTCCTTGCGACCATGGCAAAGCAGGCAGGCCATAATGTCAGGATGTTCGATGCTGAGGTCGAGCTGGTCCTCAAGGGTTCAGGGGATCAGGATCATATCCTCAAGCGCCGAATAGCGCAGTTGATCTCTGAGTTCCATCCTGATATCGTGGGGATATCCTGTTTTTCAGCTCGTTGGCCTGAAGCATATAAGATGGCAAAGGCTTTCAATGACCAGAGAAAAAGCAAGAATGATTTCAAGATAATCTTCGGGGGTTTTCATCCTACCACTCAATTCAAAGAGGTCTTTGAGCAGGCCCCTTTTGTGGATTGGATACATGTGGGAGAAAGCGAGAAGAGCTTCATGGAGGTCCTTAACGGCGCTGACCCCAAGACTGTCGCGGGCATAGCATGGAAAGACAATGGCATCGTGCATCACAGCGAATGCCAGCCTGCGGACCTTGACAGTCTGCCGTTCCCGGATTGGAATTTTCTGGATGCTTCATATTATTTTTGTCCCAGCAAGACCGTGTTCCAGTTCTATCCGAGGCCATACAGGATCTATCCGTTCATATATACCAGGGGCTGCGTTTATAATTGCGCGTATTGCACGCATAAGTACCAGATATTCAGGATGTCCTCCAAAGAATATGTGGGGGGGTATCTTGATTATCTGCTCAAGAACTACCCTGCGCAGGCCTTTATCGCGTATGATTCTTTCCTTGGAGGAAAAAGTCTCCATTCCCTATGTGAAGCTGTGCTTGAAAGGGGCATGGATAAAAAGCTCGCTTGGAGCTGCGCCCTGAGGACCAATACCACGCAGAAGCAGGATATCATCAAGCTTAAGAAAGCGAATTGCTGCATAGTGCATTATGGTTTTGAAAGCGGCTCTGACAGGATATTAAAGCTCATGAACAAGAAATCAAGCGTTGAGGAAGGGCTTAAGGTCGCTCAATACCATCACGAGGTTGGGCTTCCCTTCGGAGCTTGCATAATGTTTGGGTACCCGAGCGAGACCCGTGAAGACGCGCTCTTGTCGCAGAAGTTCATAGAACAGGCCAAGCCATACGCCGGGGGGACCATCAATGTGTTCGCTCCGACGCCGGGAAGCGCAGTGTTCGATGATCTCATGGCCAGCGGGAAGATCCGGATCAATGGTCCTGAGGATTATCGAAAATACAGTCTTTTCGGGACCAGCGGCCACGCTAATTTCACTGCCATGGACAATGAGACTTATGCCAAAACACTGGTTCAGCTGCGAGCTGCCCTTGAGGATGTGACCACTGCTTCCAAAAGAGGATGGATCCTGGGCCAGGCAGCAAAAGACCTGTTCAAAGATGATCCGCAGGATCCTGAAGCCATGACAGCTTCGCCGCTAATATTCGATGTTTCAAGGAAAGCAAGGGAAAAGGCTGAGATGGTGCGCGGGCGCTTCAACGCGGCCGGGATCAGAGATATCCGCAGGGAGAAGTTAAGGGATCATCTGCGCGAAGTCGCTGACCTTCCTGATCTTGCGGATTTTCTATGGGGCATGGAAGGGGTCGAGCAGAGATGGAAAGCCTGCCCAGTGGGCTCTTTTCTGCTGGACTGGTTCATATACCCCATGTTTCGCCTCATGTTCTTTGTTTATGTGCGCATACCTTCTTTTTTGCGCAAGAACCTGCCATGGCGCAAGGCTGTCATGCGCGTCTTAAAACTCCTTGCCTGATAGAATAGAATCCTATTTCTTATCGATTCGGCAGCCTCAGGCTTTAGAAAGACCTGCGGCTACCGGACAAAACTACATTTTAAAAGGAACACAGGCTGAAGCCTGAGGCTGCCAGAATTGCAGATGCAGCCCGCAAGAACCCGAAAGATATTTTTTAACCTTCCGGGATAATTGGATTTATTAAAACGCTATACTAATTCAGCATATGAGAGTACTTATCACGGGTATCACTGGTTTTGTTGGCAGCCACCTGGCTGATTATCTGATCGAGAATCAGCCCAAGGCGAGGATTTTCGGCATTAAAAGATGGCGCAGTCCAAAGGACAATATCAAGCATATCCTGGACCGCGTGGAGCTTCATGATTGTGACTTGCTGGATGCCCCTTCGCTTATCATGGCGCTGAGGAAAGTCAAGCCTGATGTTATATTCCACCTTGCTGCGCAGTCTTTTGTGACCATGAGCTACCAGGCTCCTATTAACACCATAGACATAAACACCATAGGCACTGTTAATCTGCTAGAGGCGATCCGCATAAACAAACAGAACCCTGTGATCCATGTGTGCAGTTCTTCGGAAGTGTACGGCCAGGTCACGAAAAAAGACCTGCCTATCAAGGAAGATTGCCCCCTGCGGCCTGTGAGTCCGTATGGCGTGAGCAAGGTCGGAGAGGATATGGCTGCTTTCATGTATCATGAGGCTTATGGCCTTAAAACAATAAGAACCCGCATGTTCACTCACAGCGGTCCAAGGCGCGGAGAAGTTTTTGTTGATTCTTTCTTTTCTCTGCAAGTGGCGAGGATAGAGGCGGGACTTCAAAAACCCGTGATCAAGGTCGGGAACCTGGATTCCGTGCGCACATTTTGCGATGTTCGCGATACTGTAAGAGCGTATTGGCTCCTTACCAAGCTATGCAAACCCGGGGAAGTCTATAATATCGGCGGGTCCATCACCATGACCATCAGGGAGATGCTCAAACTGCTTTTGAAAATGACGACTTATAAAGGAAGGATCAAGATCGAACAGGATCCGGAATTGATCCGTCCGGCTGATGTCACGCTTCAGATCCCATCAAGCGCTAAATTCAAAAAGCGGACCAATTGGAAGCCTGAGATCCCGTATAAAGACACTCTTCTTGATATGCTTAATTACTGGCGAGTGCTTGTTTCCTGAATCTGACTTACCAGAATTCTCTTAATCATCCCTATTCATGGTTTCTATTCTTTTAGCTCCGGTAGCCTCAGGCTTTAGCCTGTGTCTTATATAAAGAACTCCATTTTAAAAGGAGCACAGGCTAAAGCCTGAGGCTACCGAGATGGGACACTACCGGAAAAGAGCAGAGCGGACACAGGCTTGGTTCGACTTCGCTCACCACAGGAAAGCCTGAGGCTACCGAGATGGGATGCTGCCGGGAGAAGAGCAGAGCGGATGCAGGCTATCTATTTTTATCGCCCCTGAAGTTCTTTGACGGCGTGGGCAGCCCAGTTGGGGTTGTCGAGCATTGCGCGGCCTACAGCAACCAGGTCTACTTTGCCCTCGCGCACTATGTTGTCAGCGTATTGAGGTTCAGTGATATGGCCTACACCCACAACAGGCACATCCACTTCTTTTTTAACAGCTTGCGCGAGGTGCACGTAAGCTCCCTGTTTTGTCATATCCATGCCTGTGCATGATGGCCTGGCGCTTATGTCAAGGATATCAATGCCCATATCAGCGAGTTTTTTCGCGGCTATGACCCCTTCTTCCGCAGTCAAACCTCCGTTGATCATGTCAGAGGCATCCAAGCGGTAAGCTATTGGAAAATCTTGACCGAGCCTGCTCCTTATCTCAGTGATTATCTCGCCGGGGAATCGCAGTCTATTGTCAATGCTTCCTCCGTACTCGTCCTGGCGGTTATTGGTCAAGGGTGAGGCGAATTGGGAAAGCAGGTATCCGTGCGCGCCATGTAATTCAATGGCATCGAATCCTGCTTCAGCCGCGCGTACGCTCGCGTCCGCGAATGTCTGCACCAGGTTTTTTATCTCATCTTGGCTCATGGGGCGGGGTTTTTCGTCGGATCCCGGAGCTGTGATATCTGATGGCCCTGCGGGCTGACGTCCTATAACGGAAGAGTGCGCGCGCGCTCCGGCATGCGCGAGCTGGATCGCTGCGGGAACTCCTGCTTCCTTTATAGATGCGGCAAGGCGTTTGAGTCCCGGGATCTTATCATTGTCATTGATGCCTAAAACTTTTGGAGGTTTATGCGGCCTCCCGTCAGGCGAGATCCATGTGTATTCCACGATAATAAGTCCGGGCCGCGCTTTTGCCCTGGCAATATAGTGGTTGATCTGCTCATCAGTGACTTCTCCGCCCGGGCTCGTCATGCCCAGCCCCATGGGCGGCATCACAATGCGGTTATCCAGACGCAATGTCTTGATCCGGATGGGCTCAAGCAATCCTTTTTGTGTTGAGTTCTTTGTTTCCATGTTCAAAGGCGAACAGCTTTTATCTTTACCAGTTCAAAGTTTATAATTTTTGTCTCCTCCGGATTTTTAGCGGGCAATTTTTTGCTATTTTGCCCAGCGGAGCATATCGAAAGACTGCTTTGCTGTCATTGCGAGGCCCATAGGGCCGCGGCAATCTCAAAAACACGTAAGCTTGGATTGTAAAGATATATTAAGAAAGACCCATCTTCCTGAATTTGCGTTGTTATGGATTTTTTATGGTTTTGCGTGGGTTTGAGATTGCCGCGCTTCGCTCGCAATGACAGACCCGATTCGAATATTAATAAATTCCTATTGGAATTAGTTCATTTTTAATAAAGTATGAGCTATCAGTAATGATCATTATTGATGCGTTCATTGCATGAAAATTAAAGGAAGCCTTTTAGCTAAAAACACGATATTCAACCTTATAGGTTATGTTGCGCCGTTTTTAGTCAGTTTTTTCGCTGTTCCGTATGTAATAGGCGGGCTTGGCGTGGAAAGATACGGGATACTGGCCCTGGTTTTCGCTGTTGTGGCTTATTTCAATATGATCGACTTGGGCCTTGGTCTGGGCACTGCTAAATTTGTGGCAGAAGCCCTGGGCAAGAACGATCACAAGCGCATCCCGCAGATCGTGATCATGTCAGTGGGCGCGCTTCTGGTCCTGGGATCATTGGGAGTGGTCATGCTGATCCTGGCAACCCCATTGCTCGTGGAGCGGGTTTTCAATGTTGCTCCTCATCTGGAAGCTGAGATGAAGGCGACCATCTATATCACTTCTTTTTCAATACTCATCACAATAGTCACGAATTCTTTGATCGGAGCTCTGGAAGCTTATCAGCGTTTTGATATTATCAATCTAATAAGACTGCCATCCAATCTTTCAGCTACGCTTATCCCTGTGGGCGTTATTTTTCTGGGAGGCGGGCTTGCCGCGATCATGCTGTGCCATGTGGCTAAAAACATCATTGCTTTATTGGGATATATGATCTTCTGCTCCCGCATCCTTCCGCGGCCGAAGAATATTTTCCAGATAGATAAGGATCTGGCGCGCTCTCTTTTTTCGTTCGGAGGCTGGCTGACCCTGCTTAATATCTCGGGTGGTTTGTTAAGGGACATAGAGCGTTTTTTCATAGGAGCATTGCTCACGGTAAAGGCTGTGGGCTACTATTCTCCGCCTTATCAGATCGCCAATATCACGACTTTTTTTTCCGGGAGCATCATGCCGGTCCTGTTTTCCGCTTTCAGCACGCTTCAGGCTCAGGACAAAGAAAGGATGGAAAAATTGTTCTACCGGGCTTTGAAATATATATTCGTTCTCATAGGCTCCATGATACTGGTGATGATGCTTTTCAGCGAAGAGATGCTTGTGCTTTGGCTGGGTGATGATTTCGCCAAGAGCGCCTGGACCCTGCGCTATCTTGCTTTCGCGTTCCTTTTGAGCCCTGTTGCGTGGTGTATGAGCACGCTTCTTCAGTCAACAGGATATGTCAAGCAGATGTCGCTCATCGTGCTCATTCAATCCCCGTTCCAGATACTGGCGACATGGGTGTTCGTGAAAGAATTGGGCATGGAGGGAGCAGCCCTTTCCCTTGTGGCTCATCATACATGGATAGTGCTTATATATTATTGGGCTTGCCGCAGGTTCGTAGGCATCAGGTCTTTGCTGCATTATGCTCCGATGTGCCTTAAGCCCGCTGTTGGGTTCGCAGCGGGGATCATTGTCATCATGGCGCTCAAGGGGATGATCCCTTTCGGGTTCTGGTCCACTATATCCCTGATAAGCCTGTTCCTGACATACTGGGCATCAGTATCCTGGCTGTATGTTTTCCATGATGATGATAAGAAGATGATGTGGGAGATGCTGGAAAAATTGCGATTGCGCTTAACCACGGGCAAGCGCGCCTGAGAGCGTTATCGGACCAGTGAATTCATCGCGTCCCTGAACCTGATAAGGATCTTTTTCCCGAGATTGCGCACGGGAGCAGGCGTCATCCTCGCTAATTTCCTGATGGAACTCGACGGAGGCTTCTCTTTATCCTTTCTTTTTATCATATCCAGGTATTGTTGATAGGATCCGGCCGCGGGCACCAGCAGATCGAGCATATGATCCACATTCAGGTTCTTTAAAAAGCCTTTTTTTCCGGCGGACTGAAGGAGTTCTATGGAGCAGTCGCGCAGGTTGTATATCTCCATGAGGCTCGCCAGCTTCAAGACGCTTATGTCATCGCGGATCTTGGCGTTCCTGCCTGCTTCGATCTCGCTCACGCCGTCTAGCAGATAAAGAGCATCTCCCCAGATGCATTGTCCGTTCTTGGTGGGCTCAGGCGGTTTGCCGTATAGGGGTTCGCGCAGTGCGCTCCTGGCATGCCGGTTGATCGTGATGTCGAAGAGCGAGAATCCATGTGAGCGCAGATAAGAGTCCATATCGCTGAACACAGGCTGTTCTTCGCGCCACTGCGAAAAAAGGAACTCGACCTGCAGACCCAGCACTGAGCTTTTAAGCAGGCTCTCGGCTCCCTTGAGCACATCGAGCTCAGCTCCTTCCACGTCGAGCTTCATAAAATCCACATACTTAATATCATGTTCTTTCGCGAATGAATCAAGGTCAACAGTGTTGATCTCGATCGTCTTCTCAACAGCAAGATTGGCTATATCAGGGAAACGGCTCACCAAAGCGTTATTGGGGCGGTAAAAAGAAGAGGATGAGGAGAACGCGTAAACATAGAAAGTCCTCTTGCCTTTATATGAGTTAAGGGCGACGGGGAAGTATCGCCTGCTGCCTTTTCCTGCCTGCTGTTTGTTAAGCTCCTCGCATTCTTTCTCATCAGGCTCGAATCCGATCATGCTGATCTGGTTGTCATCATAAGCTGACCAGTGTTCCTGGGCTCCGAATCTCGCGCCTACATCCACCACAGCGAGTTTATTCGAGGAAAAAGCCTTGATATGCGCCAGGTGCTGGGTGAGTCTGGGATCAGGGTTCATTGACATCATATTCCATAATTCTATATTTTCATGGGATGGCTTTACCGGTCTTGGCAGGGCTTCAGGGATATTTGGTTTTGGAATGCGGGGGCTGTGGAAGGGCGCACCCTGAGCGGGTGCTCTCTTCGGGCTGCGCCCTGCAAGGACAGGCATCTCTGTAAGTATCGCAGCCAGCGGTTTTTTCTGCGCATACGAATGTAGCGCAGACGCACCCATAAAGGATGCGACTACCACATAGAAGAGCGCCCTGTACGGGCGCTTTTTCTTTTGCTCTTACCAATGTAGAGCAAACGCACCCATAAAGGGATGCGACTACCAGGATAAGACACAAGCTAAAGCATGCGGCTGCCACACGGAAGAGCAGATGCACCCATAAAGCGAAGGGAACGATTTTGTGGATTGTTTGGTTTTACGGCACTTTGATGACCATGCGATTTTTGTTATGTTATATTCTGTTTGATCGGCTGCAAACGCATTGGATCAATATATGAGATATTCAAAATTGTACGAGAACCTGTTCTATCAGGCATTGAGGATCCGGCTCGCTGAAGAGCGGATCGCTGATATCTATCCCAGCGATAAGGTCCAAAGCCCTGTGCATCTTTCAATAGGACAGGAAGCGGTTGCCGTTGGCATCTGCCATCATCTTGCTCCCTCTGATATGATCTTCGGCACTTACAGAAGCCACGCGTTCTACATGGCCAGCGGAGGAAGCCTTCGCAAGATGTTCGCTGAGCTTTACGGAAAAGCAACAGGCGTGGCTTTCGGCAAAGCCGGATCCATGCACCTGCTTTCTCCTGAAACAGGCCTCATGTGCGCTTCAGCCATAGTCGCAAGCATAATCCCTCATGCTGTCGGCGCTGCCATGGCTGCCAAGTATCTTAAGAAAAACCATTTCATCGTTGGCGTGTTCGGCGACGGGGCTGTTGATGAGGGGGTTTATCATGAATCCCTTAATTTCGCTGTTTTACACAATTTGCCGGTCATACTTGTGTGCGAGAATAACGGGCTTGCAGTGCATTCAAAGTCCAGCTCAAGGCAGGCATTCAAGATCATCAAGCACGCAAAGACATACGGCATTCGGACCACAACCTGTGCTGATGGCCATGATTTCATGAAGGTGCAGAAAGTATTCTCGCAAGTGGCCGGTGATGTGCGCAAAAGAAGAGCACCGCATTTTCTGGAAATTAAAACTCTGCGCTACAGAGAGCATGTGGGAGTATGTGAGGATTGGAACGCGGGTTACAGGCACAACAGGGACTTCGCGGCTTGGAAAGCCAAGGATCCCCTTGTGCGAAATACTGAGCTTGTGGAAAAATTCTCGCCTCGCATAATCAAGGAAGTCGATGATGCTGTGGAGTTCTCCGAGAGGAGCCCATTGCCCACAAGGGAGCATGTTTTAACAGATGTCATCTAAAACCATTAAGCGCTGCTGCGGGCCTTCCCTGGTCCCTGATCCATCGGGCCCTGTGCTCTCTTATCGGGATGCCCTTAAAAGATCCATGCACAATGCCCTGGCAAAACATCCGGGTGTTGTTATTATGGGGCAGGGAGTTGATGATCACAAGGGGACATTCGGTTCCACTCTTGGCATGGCTCAGGAATTCGGGGCTCACAGGGTCATGGATACTCCTCTGGCTGAAGAAGCAATGGCAGGGGTTGCTGTTGGGGCTGCGCTCAACGGGCTTTACCCTATTCAAACCCATCTCAGAAGCGATTTTGCCTTGATCGCCATGAACCAGCTGGTGAATCTTGCAGCCAAATACAGGTATATGAGCGGCGGTAAATTCGTTGTGCCCATGCTTGTTCGCATGGCGATCGGCCGCAGTTGGGGCCAGGGAGCTCAGCACTCGCAGAGCATCCAATCCATGTTCGCGCATGTTCCGGGTCTTTCTGTTATCATGCCGTCAAGTTCGAGCTCAGTGCTTGAGTGTTATGAGTATGCGGTGCGCAGATATAAAGGGCCTGTAATATCTCTTGAGCATCGCTTGCTTTATGATGTTAATTTCCAGATGGGCAAACCTGATCCCAAGCGCGCTGCAAATCCTTTTACGTCTTATTGCGTGCGATCAGGCAAAGATATCACAGTAGTCGCCTCATCTGTCATGGTCCTGGAAGCATTGCGCGCTGCTGATCATGTGGCCCGGGCCAAAGGGATCCAGTGCGAGGTCATTGATCTCAATTGCGTGTCAGATCCTGATAAATCAATGATCCTGCGAAGCGTTGGGAAGACAGGCAGGCTTCTCATAGCTGATACAAGCTGGCTGCCTTATGGGGTGTGTGCTGAGGTGTGCAGGTTCGTGTGCGAGAATTCTCCGTCGTCTCTAAAGGCTCCTGTTGTAAGCCTTGGCATGCAGTTCGCTCCATGTCCCACTGCCAAGGTCCTTGAAGATATGTATTATCCCAATCTCAGGGATATGGTTGATGCGATAGGGAGGCTCGTTACGGGCAAGAAGAAACATGGGGTGTATTTGCCTGATCCCAGGTCAACAAGGGATTTTTTCAAGAGTTTTAAGGGTCCGTTCTGATGGGGATATCAGCTTGCGATTACTCACAAGTCTTGCCTTTGTTCCTTTGTTCGGAGGGGATAGGGGTTAAGCTTTATCCCCCCCCACCCAGCCTCCCCCTCCAGGGGGGAGGAGAAAAAAAGAAAGAGCGTTTTCGCCAGGAGGGAGGAGAAAGAAGAGATCGTCTCCACTGGGGAGGAGGAAAAAGATGCGGGTAAGAGCAAGGATTGTCAGGGGGGCTTGATATGATCATCTCAAAAACTCCTTTTCGCATGTCTTTTTTCGGCGGGGGCACTGATTATCCGGATTGGTACAGGAAAGAAGGCGGAGCTGTTCTTTCAACGACGATCGACAAGTATTGCTATATCTCGTGCAGATTCATGCAGCCGTTCTTTAATATCAAATACAAGATCGTGTGGTCTCATATCGAGGCGGTCAACAGCATAGCCGAGATACTCCATCCTATAGTCAGGGATGGATTGCGGTATCTTGATTTCAATGAATCACTCGGACTTGAGCTTCATCATCAGGGAGATCTTCCCGCGCGCGCAGGCGCCGGATCAAGCTCGGCTTTTACAGTGGGCTTTATCAATGCCATGTCAGCTTTGCGCGGGCAGTCCATAGGCAAGCATGATCTTGCGCTCAAAGCCATTGATTTCGAGCAGAATGTCGTGAAAGAGCATGTAGGCTCGCAGGATCAGACAGCAGCGGCATACGGGGGTTTTAATAAGATCGTGTTCCATCAGAACGGGGAAATAGTCGTGAAGCCTGTTGATATACATGATCAAAGGCGCTCGGAACTCGATTCCAGGCTCATGATGTTCTACACAGGCATAGGCCGCCTGGCCAATGAGATAGCCAAGACCATAACACCGAATCTCTATAAGAAGAGGACCACCCTGATCAAGATGCGCGACATGGTCGAGGAAGGCGTGTCTTTGTTGGAGAGCAGCAGAGACCTTGATTCTTTCGGCAGTATGCTTAATGAGACCTGGATGCTAAAGCGCGAGCTCAGCCCGATAGTGAGCAACGCGACCATTGATACCATCTATGACACTGCGCTCAAAAGCGGGGCTTTGGGCGGCAAGCTTCTGGGCGCGGGAGCAGCCGGATTCATGGTTTTTTATGTTCCTCCGGATAAAAAGGGATCCGTGAGGCGCGCATTATCGCAATACGCTGAGATACCTTTTTCTTTTGAGAACAATGGAAGCGCTATCCTTTATGACGAGAATAATCCAAGAGGCGCGCAGAGGGTGGCTTGAGCAATAAGGCTGACCTGATCCTCAAGGCAGCGAGATTACGCGAACGCATACTCGACATAGCTTTAAAAGCAGGGAAAGGCCATGTGCCCCCCGCGTTCTCATGCGTTGATATTCTCACGACCTTGTATTATGGCAGCATATTGCGCTATAGGCCTGATGATCCCAAGTGGGACAAAAGAGACAGATTCATTCTTTCCAAGGGGCATGGATGCCTTGCTTTATATTGCGCGCTCTCAGACGCTGGATTCTTTCCTGAGCGCGAACTCTTCTGCTTCAGCGGGCATGGAAGCATGCTTGCGGGACATCCTGACACTCGCGTTCCCGGGGTCGAGGTTGTGAGCGGCTCGCTCGGACACGGGCTGGGCATGGGAGCGGGCATGGCCCTGGCAGCCAGGATGGATAAAAAGACCTGGCGCGCGTATGTGCTTCTGGGTGACGGCGAGTGCAATGAGGGCGCTTTGTGGGAAGCTGCCATGTTTGCCGGCCATCACAGGCTCTCCAATCTCGTGGCTATAGTGGATCGCAATGGTTTGGGAGCCACTGACTTTACGGAGAATTTCTTAAGCCTTGAGCCTCTGGACCGGAAATGGAAGGTATTCGGCTGGGATGTCATGAGGATCAACGGGCATTCATTCAAGGCGCTGCAAAAGGCATTGTTGAGAGCAAAGAGCGCGCGCGCTAAAAAACCCAGCGTGATAATAGCGGACACCGTAAAAGGCAAAGGCGTTGATTTCATGCAGAACTCTCCTCTTTGGCACCACAGACTGCCCAAGGGGGATGAGGCTCAGCAGGCTATGCGGACACTGCGCTCCTGCGTAGAGCGCGCCAAGGTATCCGGCAAAAAACAAAAGAAATGAAAACCACTGATTTTCGGGACGCAGCGTTCGGCTCTATCGCTGAACTCATGCGTACTGACAAGAATATAGTGATGCTCACCGGGGATATGGGAGCATGGGGCCTTGATAACATACGCAAGCGTTTCCCAAAGAGATTCTTTAATATGGGAATAGCTGAGCAGAATATGATAAGCGTTGCCTCGGGCATGGCTCTTTCAGGCAAGCGCGTTTTTGCCTATGCCATCATTCCCCATATAACAGGCCGCTGCTGGGAACAGATCAATCTGGATGTGTGCTCCATGGGGCTTCGCGTTATTATCATAGGCGTGGGAAGCGGCCTCTCATACGGAGTCGACGGGCCGACGCATCACGCTATACAGGATATCCCCATAATGCGCGCTCTTCCGGGTATGGAGATCTATAATCCGGCGGACAGCGCGACTGTGTCAGCCGCGGTCCATCAGACATATAAAAGCGCGGGACCGGCTTACATTCGCCTTGACCGCGAGCAGTATGAACCCATATATAAAAACCCTTGCCATGATTTTTCAACAGGATTATCAACCGTAATAAAAGGAAACGATATTAACATTATCGCGAGCGGCGGTTTGGTGCACAGGGCCATAGAGGTTTCGCAGCATCTTCAAAAATGTTCAATATCAACCGGCGTGATCGATCTCTATAGGATCAAGCCCGTGAATACGAGCGCATTAAAAGATGTGATATCGCGCTCAAAGACAATAGTGACTATCGAGGAGCAGACAAGCATCGGCGGCATAGGCTCCATAGTGGCTGAAGTAATGGGCGAATCAGGGTCTCGCGCGAAGCTGCTCAGGTTCTCCCTGGGCGACCAATGCTATCTGGGTTCCTCAACGAGAGATTGGGCGCATGCCCGATGCAAGATGGATACGAGCAATCTCATAAGGATCCTCAAAGACCCGGAGCTCATAAAAACGCGTTAAGCGGTTATGCGTTTCGCTGGAATGCTGTTGGAACAGGGAATATGAAATACAAAAAACTCGGAGCAACGGATGTGAGCGTATCCGCCATAGGCCAGGGCACAGGCCTTGATGAGCTGTATCTCAAGGGAACGGTTGACGCTCAGGAGTATGTGAGGCTTCTGCGCCGCGGCTTTGACCTGGGCATGAATCTCGTTGATACGGCTGAGGTCTATGAGGACGGGCATTCCGAAGAATTGATCGGAAAAGCCGCGAGCGGGATCAGGGATAAAGTGATAATCGCCACAAAGTTTTCTCCGGAGCACGCTGACAAAAACGGGATCATCAGGGCTCTTGAAGGCAGTCTGCGAAGGCTCAAGACGGATTATATAGATCTGTACCAGGCGCATTGGTCCAATCCCCGCATTCCTGCGCAGGAGACTGTTTCAGCCATGGAGCGGCTCATCGCTGACGGTAAAGTCAGGCATATCGGGCTTTGTAATTTTTCAATAAGTGAGTTCCGCATGGCGCAGGACGCCCTCTCAAACGCTGCTTTTGTATCCATGCAGCAGGAATACAATATACATGAGCGAAGCGCGGAAGAATCTCTTATCCCTTTTTGCCATGAGCACAGCATCACTCTTGTGGCATATACGCCATTGGCAAAGGGCAGGCTGGCAACTGCGGGCAAGTCCTGCGCGACGCTTGCGGATATGGCTGAGAAATATTCCGTAACCAGCGCGCAGCTTGTTTTAAACTGGCTGGTAAGGGATCCCAGGGTCGTTGCCATCCCAAGAGCCACAAGAGAGGATCATCTGACCGAGAACGCCAATGCTCTGGAGATCAGCATAGAACAAGATGACCTTGAGAGACTTTCGGAACTTTTTAGACCTCAGATCACTTATCTGCCGACAGATCAGTTATGCATTGTAGATGACGGAAGCGGCCCGGTGTATACCACGCTTGAGGACGCCATAGCCAACAAGCTGGGCATGACGCCCGGCCCCGTGGAATTATCCAAGCAGATCAACACAGGCGAGTTCCTTAAGCCCGTGAAAGTGCGCTTTGATTCCGCTACCGGCAAATACCGCGTGATCGACGGCAAATCAAGATATTGGGCTTGGGTGATCGCAACAAGCGGAAAAAAGCCCATTCCAGCGAGGATAGAATGAATTTTTATAAAAACAAAAACGTGCTTGTGACAGGCGGAACCGGGACCATAGGGATCCATGTCGTGGAAAAACTCTTGAACTTTGGCGCGAAAGTCAGGGTTGTCTCTCTTGATGACCCTTCGCGCGCTTCCATGCTTTTCGGAGACAAGGTCGAATTCATCAAATGCGATCTGCTCGACTTCAAGACATGCATGGATGCGGCAAAAGGCCAGGAAGTGGTGTTCAATCTGGTGGGCATAAAAGGCTCAACAGGGATAGGGCTCACAAAAGCCGCGAGTTATTATGTGCCGATGCTGTATTTCAACACCAATATGATGGAAGCGGCTTTCAGGAACAAGGCGGGCCGCTATCTTTTCGTGAGCAGCGTGTGCGTGTACCCGCCGGCTGAAGTTCATTATGAGGACAATGCATGGAACGGCATGCCCAAGCAGAATGATCTTTATGCCGGGATCGCCAAGCGGGCAGGTGAAGTGCAGGGGGAAACATATCTTCATGAATACAAATGGGATGCTGTGCGCGTAGTGCGCCCTTCCAATGTATACGGCCCGCATGATGATTTTAATCCTGCCAGCGCGCAGGTAATACCAGCCCTCATAAGCAGGATGCTCGGCGGCGAGAACCCTGTCAAAGTATGGGGCGACGGCACAGCTGTCAGGGATTTTATCTTCGCGGAGGATGTGGCTGAAGGCATGATGATAGCTCTTGAGAAAGCCCCGCCGTGTATTCCGATAAATCTTGGATCAGGATCAGGCTCGACCATCAAGGAGATCGCTGAAAGCGTGGCTTCCTGCATGCCTGTTACACCTAAGATCGAATGGGATACGACAAAACCCAGCGGGGACCGTATCAGGCTGCTTTCCACGCAGAGGGCTCAGGATCTTATAGGTTTCAAAGCAAAGACCTCGATCCGCGATGGGATCAAAAAAACCGTTGAATGGTTCCGCAATAACAGTGATTCCCTGAAAGGGCGCGTTACCGGACTGCGTTCCCAATGGCACGCGTAGCAGCTTAGGCTGTATCTTCTTTGTTATCCGTGTTCTCATAATCAAGCCACTTTAACTTAGCTAAAATCAACAATGTAGCGCAGAATAAATTTATTCAAAGGATAAAGCCATATGAAAAAAGACAAGATGTCGATCAAAGCCTATTCCAGCGCTGATGAGCGCGTGAACAGGTCTGCGATGTATAAATCCCTTAAGGAATGCCCTATCCCCGAGAGTCAGGTTCTTGAGAATCTGGGCCTTTTTCTGGAATCAAAACATCTATCGCGCATCCTTTGCATGGACTTTATATACCGCAAGATCATTGATGTTCAGGGAGTGGTAATGGAGTTCGGCACAAGATGGGGCCAGAATGTGGCGCTGTTCTCGGCTTTGCGCGGGATATACGAACCTTTTAACAGGCATCGCAAGATCATAGGTTTTGACACATTCTCAGGCTTTCCCTCGATATCCAAGAAGGACGGGAAATCGGATCTTATGGCAAAAGGCCAGCTTGTGGTCGCTCCGAAGTATGAAAGATATCTCTCAAGGATCCTTGAGCTGCATGAGAATGCGAACCCGCTTCCCCATATCAAGAAATATGAGATTTGCGCCGGCGACGCTACCAAGGAAGTCTCCAAATATCTGAAAAAATCACCTGAAACAATAGTGGCCCTGGCTTATTTTGATTTTGATCTTTATACTCCCACGAAAAAATGCCTGAAGATGATCCGCTCGAGACTGACAAAGGGAAGCGTTGTGGCTTTTGACGAGCTTAATGACCCTGATTCTCCGGGGGAGACCCTGGCTCTGCTTGAAACTATGGGACTCAACAATGTAAGGCTGCAGAGATTCCCGTTCGCTTCGCGCGTCTCCTATTTTGTTGTGTAGCGGTAATCTCATGGCAAGCAATAAAAAATATTTTCAGCCTTCTCTGGCCGAGCTTTTCGACAACCTTACCATCAATCAGATCAAGGCGGTCAATGTCCGCAGTAACCGCAAAAGCTGTATAGCTGAGATCAAGAGGATAAACAGTGATATAGATATCCTGCTCCGGGATCGCGGGGTAAAGCTCGATTCGAACCTGATAAGGCTCATCATCGCTTTGGCTCAGATCAACCTGCATATCTGGCGCGCAAAAGACGCTATGCAGAACCGGCCGGGTGCGCGCCGCAAGCAGATGAAGCTGTCCCATCAGCTCAATGGTTTAAGGAATAGGATCAAGAATCGCATTGTGAGCATTGCTGAAGGAAAACATTCTTATGCGAAGAAGACCAATATATCGACTGATAAGCTGCAAGGCTGGTCTTTGAGCGTGTTGGAACACGGGGCGTGATTTCTTTATGAAACAACTTCAATGCAGGATCCCTCTCACTGACCTCATAGACCGTCTGGCTATCGCACAGATCAAGGAAGTCCTGCTGCCTAGGCGCAAGCGCGCAAAATTCTCCAAGGAGATAGAATGTCTGGCTCATGATATTGATATCACTCTGGGCAAGCGCAGTGCCAAGCTTAGCGCTCAAGCTTTATGGCTCATCATATGCATGGCGCAGGCGAATCTTCATATCTGGTTCAATAAGGACCTGATGCAGGAAGGATCGAAAAAATACTATGAATTGCTGGAATTCGCGCAATCCCTGAATAATATGCGGAACCATGCCAAAAACCTGCTTATGAAAGGATTTTCTGAAGCTGAGCCATGCGCGCAAAAAGCCATATTCCAGGATAATAAGCTTGATAGGGGGTTCGCGCCTGTTATCCGGGCCATGACAGGCTCCGGAACAAGAAAGGGCTATCGCAGCAAGCGGGCAAAGAGATAATCCGCCCGGGTTTTCGCGCGATTTTGCCCTATAGAACCCATGGATCTGTCGTGTTGAGCAGTTTACTTGATAATAATTATAATTGAACCATGATAAAGAAGGAAGTTTTAGAGAATTTTACTGACAAGAATGTGATGATCACCGGGGGAACCGGTTTGATAGGAAGGCAGATAGTTGATATTCTCTGCAGCGCCGGCGCTAAAGTGCTTGTGGTTTCCCTGGATAATATCAATATAGATTCCAGGGCAGAGCACAGGATCATGGATCTCTGTGATTTTCCTGCGTGCAAAGCCGTGACAAAGGGCATGGATCATGTGTTCCATGTTGCCGGGGTCAAGGGTTCTATAGAGGTGACAAGGTCAAAACCAGCGAGTTTTCTGGTTCCGCTCTTGATGATGAACACGAATATGCTCGAAGCGTGCAGGGTTAATAATGTAAAAAAAGTCGTTTACACGAGCTCAATAGGAGCGTATGCCAGCGCGGAAGTGTTCAAGGAATCCCAGAATGGGGATGCGGCTCCAATGGATATGTTTCCGGGATGGGCCAAGAGAATGGCTGAAATGCAGATAAATGCCTATAAGATACAGTTCAATCTGTCTAATTTCGCTGTTGTGCGGCCGTGCAATGTGTATGGACCCGGAGATAATTTTGATCCCGGCAATGCCATGGTTATTCCTTCCTTAATGAGCAGGATACATCGAGGCGAAGATCCTGTTCTTATATGGGGGGACGGCAGTTCTATACGCGATTTCGCTTATAGCAGGGATGTCGCTGAGGGGGTCATACTGGCCCTGCATCATGGCACGCGATCAAGTTTTGTTAATCTTGGAAGCGGAAAAGGATATTCGATCAAGGAGCTCGTTGAAACGCTCAATAGCTTTATACCTTTTAATTACAAATTCGATACCGCCAAATCTTCCGGTTTTCCGAAGCGGGTCATGGACATATCCCTTGCGCGCGAATCCATAGATTATGATCCCGCGACCTCGCTTCCGGATGGGCTCAAGGCTACGTGGGCCTGGTTCCTGGAGAACCAGAAAGAATATCTGGCTAAGAAAAATTATTTCAATGAGTAGCGCGCAGCATCAGCTTTAAAATGAAGATACTCTTTGTCATCCCCAGCCTGGATTTCGCTGATCATATAGCAGTGGCTTTCCTGTCCGCTATCGCGAAACAAGGAGGCCATTCCACGTTCTTCTGCCTGCTCAAAGGCGACAACCTGTCCGGGACCGTTGAGGAGCTCAAGCCTGATATCGTGGCTTATTCAGTGAACATAGTCGGGTATAAAAAGACCATAGAAGCGCATAAGCGCGCCAGGGAAAAGCATGATTTCATCTCCATAATGGGAGGTCCGCATCCCACGTATTTCCCTGATACGTTCAAGGAGAGCGCGATGGATGCGTACTGCGTGGGAGAGGGCGAATACGCGTTCAGGGATTTTCTGGCCAAAGCGCAGGCAAGAGAGTCATTCGATGATATCGCGAACCTGATAACGAAGAACAAGACCAATCCTGTGCGGTCCCTGATCGATAACCTCGATGAACTGCCCATGCCCGACAGGGACCTGATACTTTCCAATTCCTATCTCGGGGATACGCCCAAGAAGACTTTTTACGCGACCAGGGGATGCCCGTTCAAATGCGCTTATTGCTGCAATAATTATTACCACATGCTTTACAAAGGGAAGGGTACTATCGCAAGGCGTTTTTCCGTTGAGAGGATCATCACAGAGATGGAGTACGTGAAATCAAGATACAGGATGGAGTTCGTGAAATTCGGGGATGATCTTTTCGCCATGAGAGCGGATGCCTGGCTCGAGGAGTTCGCCGCTAAATATTCCGATAGGATCGGCAAGCCTTTCAACTGCTACCTTAGATTCGATACCGTGGATGATAAGTTATTGAGCCTGCTTAAGAAAGCCGGATGCTACTCTGTCCATTTATCAGTGGACAGCGTGTCAAGGCATGTGCGCGAAAACGTGCTCAAGCGGCAGATGGTCAATGATAATCTCTTGGACAACCTCAAGAAGATACGCAGCTACGGGATCAATACCTGGGTGAACTATATGCTCTGTATTCCGGAATCGACCCTTCAGGATGACCTCGACACTATAGCTTTAAGCAAGCAGGCGGATATCACGTATCCGAGCTATACCACGGCTGATCCAATGGAAAGGACCGATCTTTACGATTACTGCGTTGAGCGCAATATCCTGGATTTCAATGCTCATTATGGGGACATGAGCGGTTGTCTTAATAGGTCAGCTTTGACATGTTTTAGCGAGAAGGAAAAGGATATCAGGTATAACATCTATCTTCTTGGATCGTTGATACCAAAACTGCCTTACCCGCTCGACAGGCTCGCGATCGCCATGATCAAGGTCATACCTCCAAATGCGGTATTCAAAAAGATACATTACCTGGTGTATGGATATTACATATCACACAGGATATTCAAATTCAAGGTGGGCGACTGGGAACTGTGGAAATATCTAAAACCAAGCTTCAAGGCGTAACGCTCATCAAGCCCCCCACGATATTCAATGATTTTAGGGGTTCCTATGTGGAGACCTACAACGAGAAGTTGTATGCGGAGGCCGGCGTGGATATTAAATTCGTGCAGGATGACATATCCGTGTCAAAGAAGAACGTGTTGCGCGGGATCCACGGAGACACCCGCACATGGAAGTTGATATCCTGCCTCTACGGAGAATTCTTTTTTGTCGTGGTGAATTGCGATAAGGCATCAGCGGATTTCGGGAAGTGGGAATCATTCATCCTTTCAGAGCAGAACAGAATGCAGGTGCTGGTTCCGCCGAAATTCGGCAACGGGCACTTGGTCTTAAGCGATAGGACCATATTCCATTACAAGCAGTCCACTTATTATGACAGGGCGTCCCAGTTCACTTATATGTGGAACGATCCCAAGCTCAATATTAAATGGCCCATTGATAAGCCCATACTTTCGGAAAGGGACGAGGAGGGGCAGTGACATTAAAAGGCGCTAAAGTATTAGTGGCCGGCGGTACGGGATTCATAGGCACGAATCTCATCTTAAGGCTCTTAAAGGAAGGCTGTAAGGTCCGGGCAACGCGCAACAGCAGCAAGCCGGCTCTTAAACACGGAGCTCTTGAGTATATCAAGGCTGACCTGACCATCATGAAGGATTGCCATAAGGCCGCCGCAGGTATGGATCATGTGTTCATGTGCGCAGCGAACACTTCCGGCGCGGCTGTAATGGCCACAACGCCTTTGGCGCACGTTACCCCCAATGTTGTGATGAATACCCAGATGCTTGAAGCCGCGTACTTGGCCAAGGTAAAGAAGTATCTTTTCATAAGCTCCACTGCCGCTTATCCGCCCAGCGCGGACAGGCCCGTGAAAGAGGATGAGATGTTCTCAGGCGATCCCCATGATGTTTATTATCCGGTAGGGTGGATGAAGCGTTACAGCGAGATCTTGTGCAAGATATACGCTGAAAAGATAAAAACGCCTATGCCCGCTGTTGTGGTGAGGCCTTCAAACATTTACGGACCATATGATAAATTCGATTTTAAAAAATCGCACATGATGGCGGCTTTGATCAGAAGGGTCATTGAAAGGCATGATCCTCTTGAGATCTGGGGCGCGGGCAATGATATCAAGGATCTCATATATATCGATGATTTTATCGAAGGCATGATGCTGGCGTTTGAGAAGACCCAGAAGTATCTTGCCGTGAATATCGCAAGCGGCAGGGCTTATTCCATAAAGGAAGTGCTTGCGGCTATTCTGGATGTTGACGGGTATAAAAACGCGCAAGTTCGCTTTGATCCGTCAAAGCCGCAGATGATCCCCATGCGCCTTGTTGATACCGCGCTTGCCAGGCAGAGTATCGGGTTCAGCGCGAAATTTTCGCTCAATGAGGGCATCAGCAGGACTATAGCGTGGTATCGCGAGCATTACGCAGGATTTGCTAAAACAAAACAAGCATGAGCATGAATATAAAATGAGTCAAACGCAGCCATACATAAGCGTTGTCATATACGCGCGCAATGATGACCATGGCGGCAATATGCTTGCGCGCATGAAGAGCTCTGTTTTCGGGTTTCTGGAGCAGGCTGAAAAGTACAAGCTAAGATCTGAGTTGATCATTTCAGAGTGGAATCCTCCCAGGGATAAACCTCGTTTCAAAGATGTTCTTGCATTGCCCACGGATCTAAAATATTCCAAAGTGCGCATCATAACTGTTGATCCGCGTTATCATGAGTGTCATAAAAACTCGGACAAGATATTCGTATATGGCACCAAGGCTTTTAATGTGGGTATAAGGCGCGCTCAGGGCGAGTTCATCACGACAGGCACCATTGACGGGCTGTTCTCAGACGAGCTCATCGAGTTCCTTGCATCCGGGAATCTTGATAAAAAAGCCATATACAGGACTGATCGTTATGATGTTAACAGGGATGTTGTAAAACAGGGTTCCACTCAAGAGAAGCTCGAGTATTGCAAAAAAAACGTCATAAGGGTGCATGGAAAGAACATAGAGCCATGGAAGATAAATAAAGCATGGAGCATGCATACCAATGCTGCCGGTGATTTTGTGATAATGTCGCGTGACTTGTGGCACGGAATGAGGGGATATCCGGAATTTGATCTTGTGGGGCTCAGGGTGGATGGTTTTCTCTGCTATATTGCCGCTGCCATGGGAGCCAAGGAGATCATATTGAGCGAGCCCATGCGCTTGTATCATATTGACCATGACAGCGTCTGGAAAAGAGCTGAGCATGCTTGGCTTAAAAAAATGGCGCCTCTTATCCCTCCCGCTGTTTATCACAGGCTGATCGCTTTGATCGATAGGATATTCCAGGGAAAAAGCAAGCTCGAGAAGATGGGCCTCAAGTACATAAGCTATAAGGAGTATCAGGATATAGTCATCAAGATGAGCCAGACGCGCCAGATCCATATGCTCAATGACGAGGATTGGGGATTGGGACGGGAAAAGTTCGAGGAGTTTACTGTTACTTCGTCATGAAGTAACGCTTGAAAAGTTTATCCGGGATGCACTGCGCCATCCTGGTGAGGACATACTGGGAAAACGGGATATTGACCGCTGCGCAGCGTTTTGAGGATTTGATGATCTTGCGGATCCGGCGCGCTGCCTTTGAGCGTGTGACGCCGATAATGCCTTCACTTTCCAGTAATCTGCCCATATTAAAAACAATGAACCGCATTCCGCTTTCGCAATATTCCACGGACAGATTCTCAAAAGTCTTGTTAAGGGCGATCCTCGAGGCTGAATAGCCCATCCGGCATTTATGGTTTTCCCTGTACGCGCTCATGCTTGAAACAGCAGCGAAAGTGCCTGAGTTCCTCTTGAGGAAATGCGGCAGGAAATGCTCCGTCCAGGTCAATATCCCGAAGAGATTAACATTGAAATTTTCTTGGAATTTCTCCAGGCTGAAAACGTGTTCCTTGACGTCATCCGCTGCGCTGCCTGCGCAGAATATGACAACATCGGGGATATAATCCGCTTGGATCATTTGCCGGAAAGTATCCGAAACCTGTTGGGTGTTCGCTGTGTCGCATTTAAAATAGCGGGATTTCCCTTTTGCGGACGCATCAATGCTTTTAACGTCAAGATCCCGTTTCCCGATCCCCCAGACCTCATCATCCAGGGCAATGAATTCCTTTGCCAGGGATAATCCAAGACCGCTTGACATCCCCGTGATGAAGAGTTTCACTGGATATCCTTTACCTTTTTTTAAGGATCCCTTTTAATTGCAGATACGCCTGGTTCATGAATTGGTTCATAGAACCGCCCAAAAGAAGGCTCCAGTCGTTTTGCGTGAGGTAATAGCATGCTTCGCAGTCATTTGTTTTTATAACATGCTCGAATGCTTTTTTCACCCCGACCTCTTTGACATTTAACGCTTTAAAGGAATCATTCAGGGAAGAACACGGATACATGCGCCCATTGGCGTCGATCGCGACTTTAAGCTTGCCGTAGAAGCATCGGATCAGATGGCTGTTCGAAGCGAATTGTTTTTTGCTGAGCCTGGCCTGCTCAGTCGGGAAAGGCCACTCCAGCGCATTGGTCAATGTCCTGTGGGAAGTGAAGACCGGGTATCCTGCTTTTTTCATTCCTATGATAAAGCGCATGGCATCCTTTGCTTCTTTCTCGGATAACCACAGTTCCTGCTGCTTGGACCCAAGGGGCTTTAGCAGGAGGCTGAACTGCTGATAATATCCCATCTCCTTTGCCTGCTTGCAGAGATATTCTATGTCATTGACGCTTTTTTTCGTGAGGGCAGCGTGGACCACAAACCGCATATTTCTCTCTTTGACCAGTTTAATGGCTTTCATGGCAGCCTTATAAGCGCCTTTCCCCCTGTTGTAATCATTGTTTTCCTCTCTGCCGTCAAGGCTGATGCAGAGGCTGTCCGCTTCCATCAGCTCATCGATTTTCTGCTCAACAAGGATCCCGTTTGTTACGATGTTCACGTAGAGCCCCTTTTCTTTCAGGTACCTGATGATCTCTTTTGTGTCATTTCTGAGCAGTATCTCGCCCCCGTGAAGCGTAAAATGAACAGTGCCAAGGCTCCTGCATTCATCAGCGATCTTTTTTATCTCATCTGTGGTGAAATCCGTTATTTTCCTGGCTGACCAGTTGCCCACACAGTATTTGCAGCTCAAATTGCACCTGTCAGTCACGTAAAACAGCACGACCAGGGGTTTGTATATGTTAAAAAGCCTGCATTTCAGTATTTCAAGAGGTAGTCTTAACCTTGCTGTTATCTGCTGAAATCTGGGGGCAGGCATGTGTTCATTTCTCCTTTTTGAAAAATTTCGCGCAAATAACCCTGACCAGTATTATGCTCGCGATAAAAGCCTTCTTAAAATCTTCCAGGCTCCTGAGCGTCCTGATGTAGCGGAAAATGGTTTTGGGGTTTAAATAGAATCTTAAGTAAGCCTCCCTGAATTTTTTCACCAGTATTTCCTCGGTGAGCCCATGAGGGATAAAAGCCGGCCTGTCCGAGAGATAATTGATCCGTTCCAGCTGTTCCTTGTCAACAGACCCGTAATTCTCCGCAGTGTCCCAGAGTTCAGTCCCCGGAAGCGGGGTCATGAGATTGATGGAAGCGTAATGGACAGGCAATCCGGTCATGAATTTCATTGTATCATTGATCGTTTCCCTGGTTTCACCGGGATGGCCGATGATAAAAAATGCTTTTACCTCAAAATCTTCATCGTATGCCATTTTGCAGGCTTGTTCCACTTGTTCGAGAGTGATCCCCTTCTTGATCGTTTTGAGGATATCCTGATTTCCGGATTCGACTCCGAATTGAAGGAGCCAGCAGCCCGCTCTTCTTAAGAGTTTGAGCATTTCCCTGTCCATTCTGTCGACCCTGGCATTACAAGACCAGGTTATGTCCAGGTTCTCCCGTATGATCCCTTCGCATATCTCCATGGCTCGTTTTCTATTGATCAGAAAGGTGTCATCAAAAACAATGAGCTCCCTGATGTTGAAATCCTTTCTGAGCTGTCTCATTTCTTCGAGCACGTATTCCACCGAGTGGAACCTCAGTTTAAAATGCCCCTTGCCGCTGTGGCAGAACACGCATTTGTGCGCGCAGCCGCGTGAAGTGATGATGCCGGTGGCAGGAAGTCTTTTATAAGCGAGGATGCTCGGCCTGTACATTTTAAGCGGAGGATATAGATGTCTGGCAGGCATGGGAATGTCATCAAGATTTTTCACAAGAGCCATGGGATTCACCTTGATCTCATTGTTTTCCCTGTAAATAAGGCCGTCGATATCCTTGAATGTCTTTGGCTCAAAATTGCTTTCCAATAATCTCAAAAAGGATCCCTCGACCTCGCCCCACATGCAGTAATCCACGCATTCATGCCGCAGTCCCTGCTCCGGCAGGCCGTATACATGCGGACCGCCCAGCATGGTGATGACCGACGGCGCTTTGCTCTTTATGGCCTTGAGCATCCTGATGATATTTTTGAAGTTCTCTGAGATGCAGTAAAAACCCACGATATCGGGTTTTTTTGAGATTATCTCATCCACTTGAGAGTCCATTTGCTCGTAAGAGATGGATTTGTCGATTATCGCTACATCATATCCCCTTTTTTCCAGTACAGCGGCAATGTAGCCGATCCCCAGACTCGGCAGTTTGTAATAGTATTTGGTAAGGAGGGAATCAGGGTTTATGGTTATCGAGGCTAAGATGATCTTTGGTTTCATTGTCCGGAGAAGCTGAAGGATCGCGATGCTTTCAGGATTCTTTTCAAGCTTTTATTTTCTGCTGTTCTTAAAGGAGTTTTTGAGAACGTTCCACCATACGTCCAGCTTGCAGCTAAACACCTCGTTGTATTCATCAAAGCAGGTATTATAACAAGTAAGACAGTATTTATGTTTGGCGACGTTATCCCATGCTTCCTTAAAACCCGTATCCAGGATATTAAGAGCCGGAAAATTCCCGATATGCTCTCCGCAGGGATAAACCATGCCGTCTCCGTCCACAAAACACATTAATTTACCCATATAACATGGGATATGCTTGAATCCCCGGGGCACAGGGTTGTTTGTGGTGAACTTCTTGATCTTATACGGCGCAGGCCATCTGAGGACATTATTGTAGGTCGCCATTGAATAAAAAACAGGCCACCCTTTCTTTTTATAATCAATGAGCTTGAGCGCCGCGTCTCTGATGGATTTTTCCTCTACTTCGCAGGCAGGATCATCAGTATGCCCGGAAGTCTGCTCATAGAGGAAGTTGAATTGCGCGCCGAAACCCATTTCTTTGGCCAAAGACAGGACATGCTCGATCGCCTTGTTCTTGATATTGTTTTGCGTGAGCGTGGTGCTTGTTAATACGGGGACCCCGTGTTCTTTGGCTGCTTTTATGGCTTCTATCACCTTCTTGTAGCACCCTTTTCCCCTGTTCTTGTCATTGGATTCCTCGTCTCCGTCAAGGCTGATGCACAGGGAATCCAAGCCTTTGATCTCTTCTATTTTTTTGGGCACCAGATACCCGTTCGAGTTCAGCCGGCAGAGCATGCCTTTGCCTTTGATATGGCTGATGAGCCTGCCGATGTCTTCCCGCAGCAGGGGTTCGCCGCCTTCCAGGTGTATGAGCCGTGTTCCCATGCCGTGCATCTCATCGACCAGATCGAGCCAGAATTTTTCCGTGAAATCCTTGATATCCCTTTTGTAATAAGTGCCGTAGCAATAAAAGCATTTAAGGTTGCACCTGTTCGTGACGGTAAGGCTCACGGTCAATGGAAACCAGCGTTTGGTGATATTGGCTTCTATTATCTTTTCCGCGAACATCGCGTGATTAAGAAAATTCATAGTAAATACGCCTCCCTTTTCATTATATAAATTCAAAATATGACCCTATTTGCCATCCTGATATGTGCTCTTAAATTTATAAACTTAGATGTTATTCCATGAAGATCCTATTCGTCGTAAATATGCAAGATCTGGGGTTCGAAGAACCTTTGGGGATCCTCTATCTTTCAGCGGTTTGCAAGAAAGCGGGGTATTCCACGTTCAGCGTTGAGAACAAGCCCGGCAAGGTTGAAAGCGCGATCGAGAGCATTAAGCCTGATATGCTCGGATTCAGCGTGCTCACCACTGACTTCCCCGTTATTTATTCCAGCGCAAAAGCATTGAAGGCGAAATATCCCTCTGTTGCCACTGTTTTCGGGGGGCCGCACGCGACCTATTTCCCTGAGATCGTACAGGAGGCAGGCATTGATTTCGCTGTTCGCGGAGAGGGTGAGGAATCCTTCAAGGAGTTTTTAAGCTGCTTTTCTGCTGGAAAATCCTATGAGGATGTGAACAGCCTGGTCTTCAAAAAAAACGGGAGTTTCCAGCAAAACCCTGTCAGGCCTTTGATCGATAACCTCGACAGCATTTCCTTTCCGGATAGGGAGCTGTTTTTTTCCCACAAACAGTTTTATGAGGCTGATGTCCGTTCTGTCATGGCAAGCCGCGGCTGCCCGAATCAGTGCAGCTACTGCTACAATCATCAGAACCGCCTGCTCTATAAGGGGCTGGGAAAGCATTACAGGGCAAGGTCTGTTGATAATGTCATTGCGGAGTGCGCAGAGCTCAAAAGCAAATACAAAGCTAAAATGCTCCATTTTTTCGATGACATATTCCCTTTTGATGCGGCCTGGGTTGAGGATTTTACCCGGAAATACATCAAGGACGTGGGTCTTCCTTTTATGGCAAACACCCATTTCAATGTTTGCTCGCAGCATTATGTCTCTAATCTGGCAAAGGCAGGGTGCAAGCTGTTTTTCATAGGAGTGGAAACCGGGAACCAGTATTTCAGCAAGCAGGTCTTGTTCAGGCAGGTCTCGAACAAGGATATGGTGGAGCGCGCCAAATTGGTCCATTCGCATGGGATAAAGATCTACACCCAGAACCTTTTAGGCATCCCGCACGGCAGCCTTGAGCTCGATATCGAGACGTTAAGGAGGAATATCCAGATAGAAGCGGATTATGCCGGAGCGTATCAATGCCAGCCCTATCCGGGCACTGCCATTGAAAAGATCGCAAAACAAGCCAATCTGATGGATTCTTCGAAAGATTTCAGCCGTTCCTTTTATTCTGCCAGCAATCTCATGATAGAGGACAAGGAGAAAGTCGCGAAATTGGGAGTGCTGTTCCCCATTGTCGTCAATTTCCCGTTTTTATTGAATTTTATTTATCTGTTCCTGAACCTCCCATTGCTGCCATGGAGGCTTATCGGAACGCTCTTGCATGGATACAAGATCAAGACATCCATGTTGAGATATAAAATGGGGCCGAGAGTGTTTTTGAAAAATGTGATGCTTTATTTCAGCAGGGGCATCAATCGAATATTTTCACAAGAGGAGTGACAATGATAAGCAAAATTAAAAGAAAGTATCTGCCGCTGGCAAGGGCAGGGTTCAAATATACGACATCGCGGATCATGCGAAAGCGCATTCCTTTGTACGTCGGTCTGTTTTTAACGGAGCGCTGCAACCTCAAATGCACTTATTGCTTTCCCAATTCCCCGGGGCGCAAGGATGTCAAGGAGTTCAGCTATCAGGAAATATGCGACGTAGTGGATGAGCTTTATTCTTTGGGCACAAGGTATATCACGCTTTTGGGCGGAGAGCCTCTTATACGCAATGATTTCGGGAAGATCGTTGATTATATCGCAGGCAAGGGGATCATTGTGGAAGCCGGCACGAACGGGTATTTCACAAAGGCGAGGATCAAGGATATGAAAAAACTCAACCTTGTGTGCCACAGCATAGACGGCATTGAAGAGGAGCATGACAAGAACAGGGGAAAGGGTTCATACCAAAAAGCGATTGAGAGCATCCGGATCTGCACTGAAAACAAGGTCCCGATCCAGATGAGGGCGGTATTCACCAAAAATAACGTGGGCAGTCTTGAGTATCTGATCGATCTCGCGAAAAAATTCAATACCAGCCTGGGCCTGGCTGAACAGGCGATCGTGAAGCCGCAGGACAGGGATACTGTCATGTCGACCGCGGAATTAAGAGCATTCTGGAAGAAGGTCAGGGATCACAAGCTTCGCGGAGACCCGCTGGATAAATCAGTGTATCTGCTTGACAATATCATCAAATATCCCCTGGAGATCCCCATGGAAAAGATCTTCCGGAAGGGCGATCCATTGCCCCGGGATTATAACTGGATGAAATGCCATCTGAGCGACGGCTATATGTTCATGGATTGCAATGGGTTTGTTTATCCGTGCGCGGTGCTGTTCGGGAAATTCGGCAAGAGCATCCATGATGTCGGCGTGAAAGGGGCGTGGGATTATCTGCAGGAGAATGACTGTGTTTTCTGCAGGCAGAGCATGCAGGATCTTAAGAGTTACTTTTTTGCTTGCGATATCAACGCGATCATGGTCGCGATGAAGAATTTCTTAAGTAAATTAAGGCAGTCTTAAACCCAAGGTGCACGAAGATTACATTTCGCGCCTGGATGCCGGGTGTAAAGTTCCCTGTGATATCTGTCCATTGCTGCATCACAGACTGGTGCCGTATATAGTCACTATCCTTGAGAAGGGATGGTTCGGCTGGATAAGAAGAAACAAGGATATAGCTTACCGAAAAGAGATAATCCCGGGTGATTTTAATAATGCCAAAGTGAACCGGTTATATGCCAATGAGGTCCTGGTGTTATGCCCGAACCCTGATGCATGCGTTGTGGCGGGGGTGGGGCCCTATATCAGTCCTGAGCAGGGCCCGGGAGTCCTGATCAGGATTTTAAGCGTAACCGGCGAGTGCATAAAAAAATACGAGGCAGGCCATAGGATATTTCTCCCTGAAGCGGATCTTCTGCCGTCTCTCTTGGAATATAACGCGGCTTTTCCGAAGATGCTGCTTGAAGCGTTCGGTAAGCATGATGCTCCCGGAGATCCGCGCAAGAGCCTTTGCAGGCCCTTGCGGGGCAAGGATGATATGAAAGTCGAACCAATCACGATAAAAAATCCATGCAGATACCATAAAAGCAAACATGCCTGCGGCGCGGACCTGCTGCCTGATGATTTTTGCCCTGATATCTTTTATCTGGTTTATCCGCATGCATTGAGCATGCTGTATGCCTCTGGCGGGAGATCCTTGCAAAAAACCCTGGAACTGACGCACCCATCCTCAGAAGAGGAGATCATTGTTAAGCTTGAGAAAAAGGCGCGCTATCCCGCGTTATTTACCGGGCTCAAAAAGGCCGCTGCAGCGCTTTTCACTCTTATTTTTTACCCTTATGATTCCCTTGATTTCAATATCAGATTTACCATGGAGAGATCCGGAGAGGGGAAAAACGCATGCACCCTGAAGACGGATAAGCAGTATTATTTCAATCTTTCGGATCCCGGATATTTATGTCCGGCTTCTTTTCACGCCATATATCCCTATCTTCTGCTCAGGAACAATGGCATCGGACTGCCCTGGGAAGACCGGGATAAGCAGCTGGTGCCGTGCCCTGACTGCATGGGAGCTGTTTACAACATAGGGTGATCATGGGGGAGGTGCGCGATTAAGATACTTGTCACAGGCGCTTCGGGCCATGTAGGGTATCATTTGGTGAAATTGCTTTCCAAAAGCGGATATGAAGTGAAAGCGTTCATAAGGCCGGCAAGCTATCATGAGCATTTGAAAAAATTGCCGATCGAGATCTGTCATGGCGATATCCTGGAACCGGATTCCATCAAGCGCGCCCTTAAAGGCGTTGAGACAGTGTTTCACGCTGCAGCGGTCTATAATATAAGCAATGAGGATGACGGAAGCATAATAAAAACCGCGGTTGAGGGCACAAAGAATCTCCTTGAAAGCATTGCCGGGGCAGGGACCGTGACAAAGCTTGTGCATACCAGTTCGGTTGAAGCCATCGGGATCTCTGATAACAGATCCAGGCTTCTTGATGAATCCTGTCATGCCCAAGGTTTTTCCAGGCCGTATGCCCGGGGGAAAATAGAAGCGGAACAGCTTGTTCTTGAGTCGTCCCGCAAAACAGGCATTGACACTGTGATCTGCAATCCCTCCACGGTCATCGGCAAGCATGATTACAAGCCGACCCCAAGCAGCAGGATGCTTATGACATTGGCGAAATTCCGCTTTTTTTCCATGGACAGCGGCCAGTCTTTGGTGCATGCGGAAGATGTGGCCAAAGGGCATGTTCAAGCCATGCTTTGCGGCAGGAACAGGGAAAGATACATACTAAGCGGGGAAAATATCGCGTTCAAGGATCTGGTCAAGAAAATAAACAGGCTTTTTCACGGAAAGAACTATCCTGTGTTTCAATTGAGCAAAAGCATGCTTTGGGCGGGGTCTCTGGGGCTGGAGATCCTCTTCAGGGCCATCAATGCGGATCCTCCTTTGACCAGAGAGCGGGTCAGCAAGAATACAGGCAGATTTTTCTTTTACAACAATGACAAAGCGCGCCAAGAACTTTCTTTTTCACCCAAGCCCATGGATGAGTATCTGCGGGACACTCTGCTGTGGCTTTCTCAAAGGTACGGCGGATAAATGGAGGTTTTGGGATGAATTCGAGGAAAATCGCTCTTTTTTCTGTTTCTGACATGACGGATGTGGATGATTTTGCGCGTACACTGGTCCGGAAGGGGTGGCATATCATTGCCACGTCCGATGTGTGCGCAAAGCTCAAATCAGCGGATATTGCCGTGGAGAGCGTGGAATCATTCACCGGGATAACCGAGGGTTATCCGTTTCCCGCGACCCTGCATCCAAAAATGGAATCCGCTCTGACATCAGAGGATTTTAAGGACAGGATAGAGCTTGTATATGACATACCGTATTCCCTTGCCGTGGGCAATGACGTGGGAGGAAGAACTCTGCTGGCTCTGGCAGCCAAAGGCAACAGGATCCCTGTTTTTACGAGGGAGGATATGCAAAGCGTGGCAGAGTCCATCAAGAGAACAGGTGATGTTGCGCCGGACACAAAAAAGAGCCTGATAGCCAAGACATATTTTCATGTTTGCGGGCATTATCTGGACCTTGCAAAAGCTTGCGAAACACAACATTTCGACGGCATGGTCGGGATCGAGCATAAAAAGCTTTTGAATGGAGAAAATCCGTATCAGGTGCCTTCCAGCCTGTTCGCTTCGTCATACGGCGAAGACCTTCTATCCATGGGATCTTTTAAACAGCTCTCAGGCGATGCCCCGTGCTATACCAATCTTGCTGACCTGGACTGCATACTCGCCACTTTGTGCAGGCTTGCGGGATCTTTCAAAAAAAATCATGGCAAATGCCCGCACATCGCGATAGCAGCCAAGCACGGCAACCCATGCGGGCTTGCAGTGGATTGGGATAATGCGGACAATGCTATAGAAAAAGCATTGTGGGGGAATCCATTGGCCATTTGGGGCGGTGAGCTTATAACGAATTTCATCATCAACAGGGAACAGGCAGCATTGCTTTTGGGCAGCGCTGCGCGCGAAAGAACCCTGGGAAACAAGAATTGGATGCTCGATGTTGTCGCTTCCCCGGGTTTTGATCAGGAAGCCGTGAATATATTGGGCAAAAGGCCTCAGAGAAAACTGCTGGAGAACCGGGCATTAAAGGATCCTTTCCTGCCAAAAATACCCTGGGTGTATCGCGAGGTTCGCGGCGGTTTCCTCAGGCAGCCCCCGTTTGACTATGTCCTTGATATGAATGGATTGGATTGGGTCTGCTGTTCAATTAAACAGGATGATATCGACTCATTGTTGATCGCCTGGGCGGTTGCGTACACATCCAACCATGGCGGCAATGAAGTGGCTCTGGCAAAGGATCAGCGGCTTATTGGCATTGGCGGCGGGCCTTCTACTGTTGAGGCCGCG
>JBHPMF010000026.1:0-29220 GCA_042563375.1 Elusimicrobiota bacterium
GCGCGCTTGAGCATGGTATCGATCTGCTTGTCAGAGTGTTCCTGATTATGATGCCAAAGCACGAGTTTCTTGACGCCTGATTTCATGGCCATGGCAACAGTGTTCAAGTACATGCTATGGCCCCATCCTTTTGAAAAACTCCTGTATTCTTCGGGCAGATATTCCCCGTCATGAATAAGTATATCCACCTCCTTGAATGCCTCGATATATTCGCTCACTGACTTTGCGCCAAAATGCGGGAATCCGGGCTCATTGTCCGGGAAAAAACCGAACTTGCGTGCTTTCTCCTCAATAATGAATCCGTATCCCTGGTTAGGGTGCGACAGGGGCATGCTATGGCATTTTAGCCCGCAAACTTTGAATGATAACGGGCAGTTGCGGTCAAATATCAGTTTTGCCGCCACATTATGGAGATTCACTGGGAAAAATGGAGCGCGAAGCGTCTCTTTTAATATCGTCTTGATCGATGCCTGGGCGAATGTGCAGCCGTGAAAATATATGCGGCAGTCTTTCCTGTATAGAGGCTTGAAAAACGGTATTCCCAGAACATGATCCCAATGGGAATGGGTAAGGAGTATATGGAAGCTCTTTCGGTTTTCTTTCAGGAGTTTATTGCCCAGGGCTCTTATGCCTGTGCCTGCGTCAAGGATTATTACGTCTTTGTTTTTGGTTTCAAGTTCCAGGCAGGTCGTATCCCCTCCGTATTTCAGATATTGCCTGCCTGACACGGATATCGAGCCTCTGGCTCCCCAGACTTTCAATTTCATATTACTAGTTTGCTTTATTTTTACTTTTTTAACACAGTCTTGCGGTAAATCAGAGTTATGGCGATTCCCGCGAACATCGCAGCAAGAGTCCATAGCCATTCGCCCAATTGCGCCTGCCACATGAGATAGATCGCTGCGCCTATGCCAAAAGCCGGGAAAAACGGGCTAAGAGCCCGGCCTTTTAGGTTTTTTCCGGCTTTGCAGAGCATCCAGGCTGAGGCGCAAGTAGCAAGATATTGGACTCCAACAGTGATGTTCGATAAATCCACAAGTTTCTCAAAATCCAAAAATACTGCCAGGATCGCGGCAACGATCGTGCTTATTAAGATCGCATTATACGGAGTGCCAAAGTGTTTATGTGTTTTTGAAAGCATCTTAGGCAGGTATCCGTCCACTGATAAAGCATAGACATAGCGCGGGGTGATAAGCGCTGTCCCGACTGTGAATCCAAGAGTCGATATCGCGGCTGTAACCGCTATCATGCTTGCTCCCCATGGCCCAAGGAACACTGACCCGACTTCAGCCAGAGGTTTTGAGGAGCCTGCAGCTCCAGGATGAACTCCGCATACAACAAGCTGGATCAGGATATAGAGGCACATGCAGATAAAAAGCGAGAGGATCACTGCGAGTGGCGCGTCTTTGCGCGGGGATTTAGCCTCTCCTGACGCGACCGGCACTCCTTCAAAACCTTGATAAGCAAACCACGCAAGGAACACAGCAGGCCCGAACCCGGATAGCCCATGCGGCGCGAACGGGGTAAGATTTTCTTTGCGGATAAAAAATAGCCCGACCACAACAAATATGGCAAGGGGAATAAGTTTGGCCACAGTGAAAAAGTCAGTTGTCCGGGCTGCGAGTTTGATGCCTCTGTAATTTAGCAAGCCTAATGCAAGGATAACTGTTACAGCCACAAGCTTGACCCCAAACCATGTTGAGAAGAACCCTGAGAAATGTCCAAGGTACGCGCTGATCGCGTTGGCAACAGCCGCAAATGAGAGTACGAGTACAAGCCATGCCATCCATCCGACAGCGAACCCGATCCATGGTCCGAATGCGTCGCGCGCGTAAAGATAAGTGCCGCCTGTTGTCTCGTATCTGGAAGCAAGCCGCGAAAAACAAATTGCAACAGGCACAAGCAGGACCCAGCACGCGAAAAACGCAAATATCGAGGCCGGGCCCATGTGAGACATAAGGATGCCCGGGAACAGGAAAATGCCTGAGCCCACTATGGCATTTACCCCTATGCACAGGATGTCAAAGAATTTAAGCTCGCGTTTTAATTTGTTCACCGGATTCCTGATTTTACGAAAGCGTTAGTTGTCAGGGTGCGGCAAAATTGTTCTTTCAGTCATTGCGAGCTCTGAAGGAGCGCGGCAATCTCAAGTTCACGGTGACTTTGAGATTGCTTCACCCTGCGGGTTCGCAATGACAGCCCTAACGACTAACCGCTTTCGATTTTACAAGGTTATTCTATCAGGATAAAACTTGTATGTATGGCAATGTTGCAGACTTTTGTGAATGCTTTTTTAACCCGTATAATCTCGTCATGGAATATTTGTGGCTGGCCCTGATGTGGTGCGCCTGGTGCGCTATCCACAGCGGGACGATCTCCATGACTGCCACGGATTTTTTCAAGCGAAAACTTGGCAGCGCGTATCGCTTTTTCAGGCTATTCTTCAATGTCACGGCTGTCGCGACTTTAATACCTGTTATCATTTACGCTGAATCAATACGCGGTGGGATTATTTTTGATTCCATCGGACTCTTGCGCGTGATCCAAATGGTTTTTCTGGCTGCGGGAATCGCTCTTTTTATCGCAGGTATCATGCATTATGATCCGCTTCAATTCTTCGGCATGCGCCAGATCATGAGCGGATCTTCGCATGGTACTCTTACGGAGCACGGCGGTATTGATGCTTCCGGTATGCTCGGTGTTACCAGGCATCCATGGTATCTCGGGGCATTGTTCCTGGTTTGGTCTAATTGGATGAAAGCTTACGATGTTTCATCTGTACTTTCAATCGCGATATTGAGCGCTTATCTGGTTATCGGCACGATCTTAGAGGAGGGGAAGCTGATTACTGAGCTTGGAGATGAATATCGTAAGTATCAAAAAAGCGTATCCATGCTATTCCCTATAAAGTATCTAAGTTCTAAGATAAGGTAAGGGTTGCGCTTTTTGGTTTGAGCAAGCCCGGATCGCAATATAAAAGTATCAAAGTGATAATAAAGGAGTAAATCATGTTAAGGACAAACACTAAGAATTTGGTAATGATGTCTGTGCAAGGGAAGATCGCGAATCCACGCATTCGCCCGGCTCATAGTATTGATTCAGCCGGCAAGCCGTTCCATTTACCGGGCACAGGGGCGATAACATATAACGTAAAAGTTGGTGACCCTGCTTTTGGATGGGAAGCGGATCATATCGAGCCTTGCGCTTCAACGCTCATCAATGAGAAAGAAAGAGATGGTAATTATAATGGCGCCTATGTGTTTTATTCCTGTATGGGCAATGAAGCCATAATCAGATCAGGAGACGCAAAGGGGAAAAAGGGTATTGTAACAGGTCACCATGGAGGCGCTGAGCATGTGATGATCGATTTTGATGATAAGACCCTGGATAAGCTCACCATGGATGACAAGATACTGATCAGGGGTTATGGCCAAGGGCTAAAACTCCTGGATTATCCTGATATCGCTGTTTATAATCTTGATCCGGGTTTACTGCATAAAATGGGGATTGAAGCCAAAGGCAGAAAGATCCGAGTGCCTGTTACAGCGAAAATCCCGGCAGCATTAATGGGTTCAGGCACAGGAAGCATGACAATGACCGGCGGCGATTATGACATCATGACCACTGATAAAAGGTTCATTAAAAAATACAATATCGATCAATTGAAGTTCGGGGATTTTGTGGCCTTAATGGATCATGATAATCTTTATGGAAGAAGTTTCCGTGAAGGCGCTGTGACCATAGGTATCGTCATACATGGTGATTGCAAATTCGCAGGCCATGGTCCCGGAGTCAGCACGCTGTTTTCATCCGCCACCAGCATTATTGAGCCAATGATCGATCCAAAAGCGAATATCGCGCGCATACTCAGAATAGGACGTTTCAGAAAGAAATAACGATTAAGCTACATTCTTATGTCATCCTGAACTCGTTTCAGCTTCCAGCCTCATCGAGACGCAGTCCCCTTTAGGGGGCAGGATCTCATATAGATTTCCACCGTATTGATTGTTTGATGCTAATCAGGAAAGTATTGGCTGGGGTTGATCACAAGCCTGATGCAGGGTTAAGCTTATCGGGGCAGGGTATCTCGCCTGATTGGATCCTGGCGATATATCTCAGGACTCCGCCGCAAAGGGGGTCTTGAGGATTCATCCTCACAGCGCGACCTGCCGTATTGAGAGCATCTTCCACTTTTTTGCTCAGCAGTAGGGCTAAGGCAAGATTCGCGACCAATCCATGGTCTTTTTCATTGCGCTTACATGCTTCGTTGGCATAATTCTCGGCTTTAAAAGCATGCCCAAGGGTCATAGCTTCAATTGATGCTTCTCTCGGGACATCAGGATTCTCATTCTCAATGGACAGCGCCTGCTCGAAAAATCCAAGAGCTGTTTCATGTTCATCCAAGGCTTGGTGCGCTTTGCCCGCGAACCACATGCTTTGCCAGGAATTCGGCACGAGTTTCAGGCAGATATCAAGGCTTTCAAGCGCTTTTTTTATTCTGCGGCGCGCGAACCAGCCGAATATACCTTTTGTGGCATCCTGGATCTCGATAACGCCTTCAAGACTAGCGACTGCCTGCTCAAAATTAACATTGTGCTGCTGGATCTGCTCTTCGGTCAGGTTTTTTGGCGGTTCCATATACAAACAATAGCAATGTATTGAGCAATCTTCAATAATTAAAGTCAAAAGCTATGTTGCCTTTTTTATGGAAGGTTGGAAAGCGATGAGGGGTACCATCTCCTTTATTAAATAGCGGTGATGGCACTATGCCTGCTTCTCTATGCGGGATAGATGAAGCAGCCATCGGCCATATTTTCTTGGTTTGAATAGAGGAAATATAGCCGCCTCACCACTTTAGGTTTGAGCGTTATATGCGGTTAGTGAACATCATCAGCGGTAAGCTTGCGCTTTGAGCCTGGATTGCGATTTAAAGTGGTGAGGGGGAAAAAAAGTGCCGGGTTACCTTTCATTTTGGCCCATAGCCTTTTTTATTTATCCAGTAACCCGGCTAACTATTACTTACACCCAATACTTGTTTTTGTCAAGTGGGGTTCCCGCAAATCCTGTTCGCATTGTTTTTTGAGTTCTTTTTAAATAATTTCTGGTAGAATGAATTTATATACTTATGCAAAATTCCTGTTCAGCAAAGCTTGAAAAACCGATCACTCAGAAACTATCTTTCCTTGACCGATATTTGACCCTCTGGATTTTCCTTGGAATGGCTCTTGGGGTATTGCTCGGATATTTTATTCCCAGGGTAGAAGGCCTGATCAATAGTTTCCAAGTCGGCACAACAAATATTCCCATAGCAATAGGGCTGATACTGATGATGTATCCTCCCTTGGCAAAAGTAAAGTATGAGGAATTGGGTGATGTTTTCCGTAATTGGAAAGTTCTTGGGCTATCTCTTGTTCAAAACTGGGTCATCGGACCTATCCTTATGTTTTTTCTGGCCATTATTTTTCTCAAAGGTTATCCTGAATATATGGTCGGTCTTATCCTGATCGGTCTTGCCAGATGTATCGCCATGGTGATCGTATGGAATGACTTGGCCAAAGGCGATACGGAGTATTGCGCCGGCCTTGTTGCCTTTAACAGCATTTTCCAAGTGTTATTCTTCAGCGTCTACGCGTATTTTTTCATAACAGTCTTGCCGCCCATATTCGGGCTTACCGGCAGTATCGTAGAAGTAACTATGCGCCAGATCGCGGAAAGCGTTTTTATATATCTTGGTATTCCTTTTCTGGCCGGCATCATAACAAGGTTCACCATGCTTAAATTTAAAGGCAAACAGTGGTATGAAAAAAGTTTTATCCCTAAGATCAGCCCCATAACGCTCATTGCTCTGCTTTTCACCATTGTTGTCATGTTCAGCCTGAAAGGCAGGCTTATCGTGAGCATCCCCATGGATGTTGTGCGCATAGCCATACCTTTGCTTATCTATTTCATTGTGATGTTCATGATTAGTTTTTGGCTTGCGTACAAGATCGGCGCGGATTATCCGAAGTCCGCCACCCTTTCATTTACAGCTGCGAGCAATAATTTTGAACTGGCGATAGCTGTGGCTGTTGCGGTATTCGGGATAGGCTCAGGCGTGGCATTCGCGGCTGTGATCGGACCCCTGGTGGAAGTGCCCGTTCTCATCGGGCTTGTGAATGTGGCTCTGTATTTTCAGAAAAAGTATTTTTAAACCCCTTCATATAAATCCTCTGACTTAAGGAATTCAGGTAAAATCATATATATGGATAAAAAGCGCAACTTCATCGCGCATGTGGATATGGATGCGTTCTTTGCCGCGATTGAACAGCGCGATGATCCAAAACTACTGGGTAAGCCTGTGATAATCGGAGCTGACCCTCAAAAAGGGCGAGGCAGAGGGGTTGTGTCAACTTGTTCATATGAGGCAAGGAAATTCGGTATTCATTCTGCCATGCCCATATCTATCGCTTATAAAAAGTGCCCGCGGGGGATATATCTGTCTCCTGATATGGAGAAATACGCAGAAGTCTCAGAAGAGCTTCACAGCATTTTTGATGATTTCACATGCTGCGTGGAGCCCATAAGTATTGACGAGGCATTTTTGGATATTACAGGCAGTTTCCATCTTTTCGGCACGCCCCTGCAGACATGCCTTAAGATAAAAGAACGTATACGCGAACAATTGCGCTTAACAGCTTCGATCGGACTTGCTCCGATCAAGATGGCGGCCAAGATCGCATCAGACCTAAAAAAGCCTGATGGCATGGTTGAAGTCACCCAAGAGGGGCTCCTTGAATTTCTTTGGCCTCTTAGCATCAGGAAAATCTGGGGATTGGGCAAGAAAACCGAAGAAGCTCTTGTGGATGCCGGGATCAGGACTATCGGAGATATAGCCGCGAAAAAGCCCCAAGAATTAACAAAGATCCTTGGAAGCAATGGCTTTCATTTCTGGCAATTAGCCAATGGCATAGATGATAGGGAAGTTTATGATGGGGAAGAAACAAAATCCATAAGCAATGAGACTACATTTGGCGAAGATACCGATGATGAGCAGTTCATTCTGAGCAGATTACTCGGTTTATGCGAAAAGGTCTCGCTTCGTTTGCGCAGGGAACAATTCAAAGGCAAAACAATAACATTGAAGATCAGGCTCAAAGGATTTAAGACTTATACACGCGCTTCTACATTGAGCCTTTCCACGAATTTCACTGATACGATCTATAAAGAGATCAAAAAGCTTTATCTGAATTTCCCAATGAGAGACACCATGGTCCGTCTTGTAGGGGTGAAAGTATCGAATCTCATACCATCTGACACGATAGAAACGCTTTTCACTGATCCGGCTGATGTTAATAAGGAAAAGGTTCACAAGGCAGTCGACAAGATCAAAGAAAAATTCGGCACCTACGCCATCCGCAGAGCAGGCAGCAAGCTAAGAAACGATGAATGATGCCCACTTTTTATTCCTCCCTATTGATGGGGGACAGGCTTCTAAATTTATAGAGGCGCCCGTGCTCGCAGTGGGTACCCGCAGAGTAGGTTAGGCGGGGGTGACAGAGTTTATCCTTTGCTTTCACAGGGTCCGAAACCCCATCTGGCATTGAAAAACAGAGTTATCGGATATATAAATAGGGTAGGGGTAATCATGTTTTCAATTAAATCCTGGGGAGTATCCGGCATAGTCAGTGTTGTATTTTTATCTGTTTTTTTCACTGCCAATGCGTTCGCGGACCTTGCAACAGTAAATCAAATCATTGTAGCGGCTCAGATCCAGGTGATCTATGGTGAAGACGACAGAAAAGACCTTTACCAGATCAAAGACAAACGCCTTTTAAAACTTGCGGACTCGACAGTTGCCTTGTTCTATGAAAGAAATCTTGATATCGACCATAAAGCCGGAATAGTCAATTTCAGTAAAGAACAGTATGGCCCTTCGAATTATCTTTGTAAAGAAGAACCTTTTTATGATCAACCGGCAAGCGTGTCCTGCTCAGGGGCCTTGGTCGGACCCGACATAGTGCTTACTGCTTCCCACTGTGTTGTTGATGAAGATGATTGCAGTAAAACAAAATTTATCTTTGGATTTGCTGTTAAGAAAAAAGGCAGATATCCTGAAAAAGTCTTGATCTCTGAAATGTACGGATGTAAGTCTATCCTTGCCGGTAATCACGAGATCCTCGAGGAAACCGATGCTGACTGGGCATTGATACAGCTTGATCGCAAGGTGTCCAAGCATGAGCCGCTTAAGCTTACTTCTTTAGATGAGGTCAATACGGATGCCGGACTTGTGGTCATTGGCTACCCAATGGGATTGCCTGTAAAGGTCGCCGGCAATGCCGGAGTTCTTCGTCCCATGCCTGGCGAGGATTACTTTTACGCTAATCTCGATGTTTACAGCAATAATTCCGGGAGTCCTGTGTTCAATATGTCGACTTTACTTATCGAGGGAGTGCTTTCAGGCGGAAAAACAGATTTTGTCTTTAAAGGTGATTGTAAAGTGTCTAAAGTAGTGCCTGATGATGGCAAGGAAGTGCCAGGCCCTGATAACAAAGGTGACGCTAAAAAACCGGGTGAAATGGTAACAAAAGCAAAACTTGCCGCTCAAGCTTTAGCGGAGCTTAACGCGCGTCAGTAAGAGTAATAAGTCGTTATATCTTTCCCATATAGTATTGCCATAGTCGCTTCCGGTGTGAGATCGGGATCTATCAGGCCGATACCGCTGTAATAAAGCGGAGAATATTGAACCAGCATCGTATTATTGCCAAATTCCACAGCTTCTGATAGGTATTTTCCTGAAAACCATGTTTTTAAAAATGGCTTTATAAAGAACGGAGAAGCTGAGCGGCCTTCATGGCTTACATAAGACTTAAATCCCATGGAGAGCATAAGATCAGCTCCTATCTTATCACCGCAGCCAGATGAGTACATAAATCTTAGTTTATGCCTGTTTTTCTCGATTATTTCTATTATGCCGTTTGCCATCTCAAGCAATTCCACTTTTTCGCTATGGAGCAAGTCGCCTGTGAATGCGAACACCATGCCGCTGTTTTTGTATTTAAACTCGTCAGGCGCCGGAAAACCAAGATACCTGGTCTCAGGCTCCAGGTATATCCCGAATTTCTTATATACCCATTCCTTCCAGGTTTGAATATCATCTTCGTAAAAAATCGTATGGCTTAAATGATAAGCGTCGACCACGTCGTTTTCCTCAAGAGCTTGAGCGAGCGCGAGCATGAATTCCAGCCTGTACTTATCGTTTCCGCGAAGCACGTATTGTCTGTTTGCGTACTTTTTATTGAACTGGGATCCCAGATAAGCTTTTGCGATCGGGTTCGCGGAATTCGGGGTTGTTACATATGCGATAACCGCTGCTTCCCTGGTTTCGCAGCGCAGGTCAAGCGCGTGAATTGCGAGCAAAGGCACGATGCACAATGCGATCTTTACTGATTTAATGATCATTTGCACCCCCGCTAAAAGTATCTCGGCTTATTATGATTTTAAGCTGGTTTTCATTGGGAAAGAAGGGACTTAAGCGCCAAATTACAGGGACCAAAGGCTCATCTAGGGACACATAACCAAAACAGCAGCAATAGTATCCCGGCGCTAGACCAATCAGGGGGATCGCCGCGATTTCAGCGCAGAGCTGCAAGCCTGTTTATTTTTTCTGCATGAAAGCGTGGACCACAAGGTGCGGGCCGTATTTGCCCTGGATCTGGAGCGTTGAGAGGTCCATAATGTTAAAGCGCTTTTCAAACACATCCCGGATCTCATCTTCCGAGGAAAAGTATAGGCGGGTGCCAAGCGGGGTTTCTCTGTATTTACCTGTTCCCTTAAAATTTGTGTTTTTCTCGCTAAAACACACAGACATGTAAAAGCCATTGGGATTAAGAAGCTTATAAACATTCCGGGCGTATTTTTCTCTTTGCTCAGGATAGATATGATGAAGCACTTCCCAATCATACGCGAAATCAAAAGTCCCAATGTTTTCTGTAAGTTCTTCGCTAATATCCGCTGCTATAAAACAACACTTCACGTTCTTTTTTTGGGAATTCTTTTGCGCGATCATTATGGCAGTGGGGGAAATATCGATCCCTGTCACATTAAATCCCTTGCTTGCCAGGTGTATCGCGTAATTGCCAGCGCCGCATCCAAGGTCAATGGTTTTACACGGCGAGATCTTCCCGCTGTCCACCAGATCAACCAGGATCTTTGGAGGCTCCTCGATGTTCCAGGGGATCTTCTCCGGGGCGAGTTTTTTGTAGATCTCATCCATATCCATCGTCATTAAGCTGACCTCATTTCCTCTGAATTAAGCAGTAAGTATATAGCTGCGGAGATCCCTGCTGAGCCTAGAACCATGCACATGACCATGATCTGGTAGCGCACAGCGATCAAGGGCGAGATGCCCGCGAGGATCTGTCCTGTCATCATTCCCGGAAGCGATACCAGGCCGACAGCAAAAAACATATTAAGCGTTGGAAGAAGCGAGGTCTTAAATGCCGCGTTGCGCGCCTCGATAAAAGGCGTTCTTTTCCTTTTTTCCGATTGAAGCCTTTCAGCGGCAAGGCTTACGCTGTTCATGGCATTGGAAAATATCATTCCGGCAAGAGGTATGACATATCGAGGCTCGTCCCATGGCGTGATCTGCAGGACAAAACCGGTAACGATTATCAGGGTAAAGACACATCCGATCGAGAGGCCCAGAAGCGCTTTTTGAAAGTGTTTTTTGCGGTACGTTTTAATAGGGCGTATGGATATCCATCCGGCGATCAAAAGCATTACGCATAAAAGCGTACACTGGAATATCCATGATCTGATCGCGAAGATCGGTATAAGAGCGAATCCGATCGCGATGAGCTGCAGGAGCATGCGGGTTGTGGCATAGAGAACAGTTTGAACAGGCAAAGACCATTTTATGTATATCCACATCACGGCCAGCACAGGGATCAATGCCATGCTTAAGCGCAGCATGGAGATGTTGTATATGGATTCGTTCATATAACCTTGATTATTCTATTCTAGCGAATAAGCAAAATCAAATTAAGAAGGATTGCATTTATGTAATTATGTACACTTATGCATTATGCGTATCGCAATATTGGGCCTGCAGGGTGCGGGGAAAAAGACTTTATTTAAATTACTTACAGGCGGTGTTGCTGCTTCTATCGACCCGAAAGGCCTGCCTGGAGTATGCCGAGTGCAGGATTCTCGGGTCACGGAATTAAGCCGGGTATTCAATCCTAAAAAAACCACTTACGCGCAGCTTGATATCCTGCTTATGCCTGATGTTGAGAAAACAGAGGGAAAAGCAAAGTGGCTCGAGGAAATGCGCATCATGGACGGATTGGTATTTGTTGTGCGGTCGTTTGATGATCCATCTGTATTCCATCCGCAGGGTTTGGTTGATCCAAAGCGCGATATTGACGCGTTCCTGTCCGAACTTATCTTTGCTGATATAGCGTTCCTTGAAAAAAGAAAAGAAAATATCGATTCTGAACTGCGTGTAAAGCGCACCCCGGATAAAGAGAAAGAACTTGAACTTGTGCAAAAGCTTTCCGCTGGATTGGAAGCAGGGGTAATGGTGCGCGACGCGTCCCTCTCCGACACTGAACAGCGCATTCTTGCTTCTTATAATTTTCTTTCAGCCAGAACCGTGATCGTAGCTGTAAATAACAGCCATGGAGCGGATGATCCTCTTTTGCGCGATTGGGTGGCAAGTACTTACAGCGGAAGGCTTGTAATGGCGGCTTTTGACGCTAAGCTCGAAGATGAGATCTCAGGCTTCACTGATACTGCTGAGCGCAAGGAATTCATGGATGGTTTGGGTATAGCGGAACCAGCCATAGCCAAGCTTACTAATGTGGTTTATAGCGCGCTTGGGCTTATTTCTTACTTTACAGTTGGTGAGGATGAAGTAAGGGCCTGGACTGTGCGCAAGGATTCTTCAGCTCCCCAGGCTGCGCGCGCCATCCACAGCGACCTTGAGCGCGGGTTTGTCCGCGTTGAAGTCATGGCGTATAAGGATATCATTGAATTCGGCGGAGAAGAGCCTGCCAGAACAGCGGGTAGATGGTGGCTCAAAGGCAAGGATTATATAGTCCAGGACGGCGATGTCCTGTGTTTTCGCTGCGCAACCTGACGAGAAACTCGCTACTTTCCATTGATTTTTCGGGTTTGGGGTAAATTTAACTGCCACACTGTTTTCTCTAGCATATAGCGGTGACGGCGCCATGCCTGCCTCTTTATTGAGTAAATAGGATGCAGTCATCGGCCATATTTTCTTGATATAAATAGGGGCAGGGTGGTTAGCTTGGGGTTAGGGGGAAGCTTTGGGGTTGTTGCACCGTTATCTCTATTATATGGCGGTGACGGCGCTATGTCTGCTTCTCTATGCAAAATATAGGATGCAGCCATCGACTATATTCTCTTAATATGGACAGAGGAGGGTGTTAGCTTGGGGTTGTGGGGAAGGCTTTGAGGTGGCCACACCGTTTTCTCCATTATATAGTGGTGACGGTGCCATGTCTGCCTCTTGATGCAAAATACAGGAAGCAGCCATCAGCCATATTTTCTTGGTTTGAATAGAGGGAATATAGCCGCCTCACCACTTTAGGTTTGAGCGTTATATACGGTTAGTAAACATTCCCAACGGTAAGCTTGCGCTTTGAACCTGGATCGCAATTTAAAGCGGTGAGGGGAAAAAACAGTGCCGGGTTACCTTTCATTTTGGCCCATAGCCTTCTTTTTATTTATCCAGTAACCCGGCTAATTAGTACATACCCCCAATAGTTGTTTTTGTCAAGGGGGGGTCGTCTGGAATGCTGAATGATTAAACAGAAAAAAAGTCTTTTTCTTTGATAGCCGCTCAGAAAAGAAAATAGAATCAAAAATTGGAATAATCAGAAGAAGCGCTTGAAATTAAATATAAGAAACATATAAACGGAGTAATTATGAAGAAACAAAATGATCTGACCGTAAGCAGGCAAGAGGGTTTCTTGGCTGCTTTTGCCATTTTTGTCTTGTTTATCGGAACATTCCCAAACAACCTTTTTTCCGGAGAATTCTCCTTCGCTGCCATGTGCGACAGTCGTGGTTCTGTGAACGGCGTGAATGAGCCTGTGCTGAGTTTTGTGGCGGATCATCTGATAAAGAAGAATACTCAAGCAAAATTCCTGGTTTTTCCCGGAGATATGGTGAGTGGCAATGATAATGACCCGTTGGCCACTAAAAAGGAACTTGCGTATTGGAAAAAGGTCATGGACCCGGTTTATAAAAACACAAATATGGTCTGGCCCAGGATCTGGCCTGTGCCCGGAAATCATGAGATGCGGCACGCAAAAGACGCGGACACATTCAGGGAAGCTTTTCCTGATGTTTTTATGAACGGTCCTAAAGATGAGCCGGGACTTTATTATTCTTTTGATTACAAGAACAGCCATTTCGCCATTATCAATACTGATCACTTCGACGCCGGGGACCCGAAAGATCCAAAGGACGATAAAAGAGACTGGCATTATGTGAAACACCTTGACTGGCTCAAAAAAGATCTTGAGTCAGCGCGTGAACGCAAGGTCAGGCATATTTTTGTATTCGGGCATGAGCCTGCGTTCCCGATAACCATAGGCCATCTTCCAAGCGGTATGTCCAATATCGGCCGCGGAGATAAACTTAAGAATCCTGACCTGACTTATATGAAAAAGCGCGATGAGTTCTGGAAAGTTCTTTCTGATAACAAGGTAGCAGCCTATGTTTGCGGGGATGACCATGCTTATGGACGGCAATCCGTGGATGGCGTTTATCAGATCGTTACAGGAGGAGCGGGGGCTCCTCTTTATGCTCTTAATCCATGCAGTAAGGATGAGTTCAAGGATATACCGAAGACTTGGCTGACTTTTAAGCAGGCTTTCTCTTATTACAAGATCCTTGGCTATCCCCATGGCAAGGGCGACAAATGCCAGGCTTCAAATGATTTTGTCGGGGGGAAATATTTCGGATATGTCATGTTAAAAGTGGCAGAAGAATCAATTGAAGTCAAAGTCTGGGGAGTCGAGCCGGACAAAGATAATAGCAAGAGGATAAAAAAGGGTGATGGTTTAAGGATCGTGGATTCATTTGTGATCCAGGATTAAGGATCAAGGCGGATCGATCGATGGCATTATGGCTTTCATACATTATTATCTTTGCCGCTGGATTTTCTCTTGCGATAGCTAACATCGTATTTAAAACCATAAGCAATGCTTCCGTACCGCAAGTGTTCTATATGTTTTATCTATTGATGGTAATGTATGTTGCGCTTGTGATGCATAATTTCGCGAGTGTTGTTATGGGCTTCATCGTGCTTATTCCCGTGGCTTATTGGGTGCGCGCGCATTCTAAGAGAGGCGCAAAAGACTGGAAACGCGAAATGGAGCAAGCTCTTGCCAAGTACCACGTGATATTGAAGGAAACGCCTGATAATCAGTTTACTTTGGAATTTATCGCAGATATATACGCTCAGATCGAGGAGCACGATCTGGCAATAAAATATTACCGTAAAGCCCTGGCCATAAGTTCGGACAGCAAGATCCAGGATAAGATCGATCAAATGCACGCTGATAAAGGGGCCTGGGAAGCTCCGGACTCGCAGATCGCCCAGGAATTGCGCGCTTGTAATATGTGCGAGTCGATCACGTTGAGTTCTAGCTATGCGTGCGGTTCATGCGGTTCCGGATTATACCCTGACAAGCTGACGTGGTTTGCGATGCAGTTTAACAGCGTTTTCGAGAATAATTCCCTTCAGGTGATAACCGGAGCGGGCATACTCCTGCTCCCGTATCTTTTTTTCTACGGGGTGGCTGCCTATATCCCGGTTTGGGGCGTATGGTGCCTGGCATTAAGACGAGGGAGGGTTGATGGCGCTTACTGAGAACAGGCAAAAATATTATTTGGCTCAGCGAAACAAATTCTTCTTGCGTTTTAATATCATGCTCGTTCTCTTTGTTGTTTTTCTTGTGTATGCCGGCATGGGGTAAGGGCAGCATCAATGTCCGATATTGCTGTAAAGAATAAGCTGTTCTCCGCGAGAATCGCTTTCTGAATTTGTTTAATATAACAATGAGCAAAGAGCTTGATATTACCCGCGAGCATTGGGAGTGGCTTGGCGAGACCCTGAGCCGCCATTCCAATGCAAAAGTCGCTCCAACGGTTATAAGTCTGCTTGTATCAAGAGTAAAGCTCTTTGAGCTTGGCAGTAAGGAAACGATCATCACTGAGGGTGATATCGGCCGCGAAATGTACGTGATCTACAAGGGAAGCGTATCGATCACGCTTAAGAAGAAAAAGATAACTGAACTTAAGGAAGGGGATTTTTTCGGGGAGATCAGCATAACGACCAAAGCTCCTCGTACCGCTACTGTACAAGCGAAAAAAAGCTGCCAGGTTTTTGAACTGTCATGGGACGCGCTCGCTGTTCTTGATGAGCATTTTCACGAGATGATGCTGGTGATCCAGCGCGTTTCAAGCCAGCGCATGGAAGACCTTGCCCGGCGCGGAATTAAATAGCTTTCTTAGCGCGGTCTATATTATCAGGGATGATCATCAGATTGCTTTTGCAGTCGCACCCGCAATCACACGCTGTGCCGTACATCGTCACGATATTGACCTTTTTCGCTGCTAATTTCTTCAGGTATTTGCTCAGCTCCCCGGGTTTATTGACCATTGCGATCTTTATGGCAGGGCTCAATTTAACATGATATCCCGCTTTTTCCAGGACTTTTTTCGCGATAGCGGATTTGTCCGTTACCAGCAGGTGTATTGACCCGAACACGCCTATGAGCTCGCCTCCGATTCCTGCGATATTGATTTTTTTTGTTGAAAGCAGTTTTATGGCTTTAGCCAGGGCTCCGGGTCTGTTATCGAGCGTGATCGTCAATTGGGTCATGTTTCCTCCGAGTATTTAAAATATTGTTGCCAAGATAATACCAATTAAGAGGACGTATTGATTGCCTGCTAACGCCGCGGCTAAATCCTAAAATACTACAGTGATAAAGGTAGAGCTTCTCCAAAAGGATCCAGACCTTATAAAAGGTGAATAAGCAAAAATGGACGAAATAAAAGACTTCTACTCAAAACAAAATAAATGGTCAGGCTGCTATACTTGCGAAATATCCCAATATAACAGGGACAGGGCAGCCAATATCGAGCGCCTGATCGGCCCCGGCAGGAAAAGCATTCTTGAGCTCGGCGCCGGAGGCGGGCAGAACGCTGTTGCTTGCGCTGACTTGGGATATGATGTAACAGCCGTCGAATTCGTGCCGGAACTGGCTGAAAATATCACGCAGTCCGCAAGGGTTCCGCGAAAGGGCGCGCTGCGTGTTATTTGCGATGATTTTTACAAGGTGGAAATAAATGACACGTTTGATATCGTCACTTACTGGGATGGATTCGGGATCGGAACAGATAATAAACAGAAGCAGCTGCTTAAGCGGATATCAGGCTGGCTGAAACCTCAAGGATGCGTCCTTATCGACGTGTATTCTCCGGGATATTTCTCCAAGATCGCAGGCAGGGAGACGCAAGGCAAGGGGTTCAGGCGCAGGTATGAGTATGATGCTCTCACCGGCAGGATGATCGATGCATGGTGGCCGCAAGATGATAAAAGTAAGGCAGTAAAACAGAGCTTGAGGTGTTATTCAGTGGCGGAAATAAAAGATCTTTTGAAGGAAAGCGCCTTGAGTTTATCCATGGTTGATATAGGCAGTACTCTTTGCAGAAAAATAGACGAATCAGTGCTCAATGATGTGCCCTTATATACTGTAATGCTGAAAAAACAGCAGATTTAAGCATGAAAACCGATAATTTAGAGCTAAAAAATAATTCAGAATATAATGGCCGGATATTCTCCGGGCTGGATCTTTCGGAGCACAAGGTGTCTGACGCTGAATTTGAAGGATGCGCGTTTAAAAAGTGTACGCTCACAAAAGCGTCATTGGGTGGATGCCGTTTTATAGATTGCAGTTTTGAGGATTGTGATTTAAGCCTGGTTAAAATGAGGAAGGCTCGTTTGCGAAATGTGGGTTTCAGGGATTCCAAGCTTATCGGCATTAACTGGGCAGAGCTTGATTGCGCGTATTCCATGAAGTTTGAGAAATGCCTGCTTAATTACTCGATATTTTCCGGGCTTGACCTTCGGGGTATCCAGATGCTCGAATGCAGTATTCACGAAGCGGATTTCTCTGATTGCAACATAAGCAATGCTGTATTCACGCACACGGATTTTCTGGGCACAAGATTCTCCAATACGAATTTAAAGCTCGCGGATTTCAGCAAGGCAACGCGGTACCGGATAAATCCATTGAACAATAAGATCGGAAAGGCGAAATTCTCGCTTCCGGAAGCAGTGGGCCTGCTAAGCGGGCTCGATATAGAGATCATCTGAAAAGGATGAAATTATTAAAACTGATTTTGAGTAACGGGTCCGCTAGGGATCCCGCTTCTTTTTTTCGGATTCTTTAAGTTCCGTAAAACCGCTTTTACTTGAGCGCCAGATCCTTATCGCCCCGTCCCATCCGCCTGAGGCGATGACGGAGCCGTTTGGCGCGCAGGCAACTGTTTTGATGGGCGACTTATGTCCTGCAAGGGTCTGCAGGCTTGCGCCTGCGGCGGTATTCCATGATTTAACAGTCATGTCCCATCCGCCTGATACGATAAAAGAACCATTCGGCGAGAAAGCTATTGCGCTTATAGAGTCTTTATGTCCTTTAAGCGTTCGGATAAGTTTCTTATTGCTGGTATTCCATAGTTTTATGGTTTTGTCATGGCTTGCCGATGCGATAATAGAGCTGTTCGGCGAGAATGCGAGTCCTGTGATACCTCTTTTGTGTCCTGTAAAGGTATTGACCGCTTTGCCGCTGGGAATATCCCATAGTTTTACGGTATTGCCGGAACCTCCGGATGCAAGAAGAGACCCATTCGCGGACAAGGCGATCGCGTATACACTGTCTCCGTGTTCAAGTTCCTTTAATAGTTTTCCGCTGGACACATCCCACAGCCTGACAGTCTCATCACTGCTTCCTGACGCGATGATCATGCCGTTGGGGGAAAAAGCAACCTCGCTTATCCTGTCGCTGTGCCCCTTCAGGGTTTTGATCAGCTTGCCGTCAGACACGTTCCATAACCTCAGAGTCTTATCACTGCTTCCTGAGGCGATGAGAGCATTGTTTGGAGAGAACGCGACTGAATTAACCTTATGTTCGTGCCCTTTGAGTGTTTTAAATGATTTACCATCAGGCATGTCCCATAATGTTATCGTGTTATCGCCGTTCCCGGATGCCATGAATGCATTGTTCGGAGAAAACGATACTGAGCGGATCTCATCAGCCTTAGGAAGAAGTGTTGCCAGAAGATATTCGTCTGAGGAAGAAGCTTCGGAAATACCCAGGCACAGATACAGCACGCATGGCGCAATACGTGAGACATGATAGATTTTCATTCTCATATTGTAGACAAAATATTGAATTCCATCGCGTAAAACCTAAAATAACAGTAAGGATGCTTTATAGCCAATGGATATAAACAAAAGAAGACTTTGTCTGGTGATCAAAGACTATATCCCATCTTATCCCGATCCTCTTATTATCAGCAAGGAAGAGCGCCTGAAGATCAGTGATAAAAAAAGCGAATGGGACGGATGGGTATGGTGTATGAATACATCCGGAAAAAGCGGGTGGGTGCCGTTGAATTTTGTTGAAGTAAAGGATAGTGAATGTATCGCGCTTCAGGACTATGATTCAGGCGAGCTTGGTGTTAAAGCAGGGCAGGGGCTCATGGTCACAAAAGAAGAAAGCGGCTGGGTTTTATGCGTGAATGATAAGGGCGGATCAGGATGGGTTCCTAAGGAAAATATAGAGTTGCTTTAAAATTCGGGGCAGCTCTTTTTTTAAGAGCCGCCCCGAAAAGATCTGCCTAGTCGTCTTTTCCGCGTCCGCGTTTTTTTCCTTTGCCGCCTTTGCCATTGTCGCCTGATTTATCGTAATAACTGCCGCCGTCTCTGCGTTTTTTATTACCTCGCATGCGCTTGCCGTTTTTCCGCATACCCTCTTTTCTCATACCCCTGTGTCTTTTCTTTGTGATATCCTGGAATTTCTTGAATTGCTCGGGGTTTAAGATCTTTCTAACGTTTAAGATGCCCTCGAGCCTGTGGTCTGCCATCTTGTTTTGTATGCTCTTTATCTCTGAATGGAGCGTTTTGACTTTATTCATGTCCATGTCTGTTTTTTCAAGTTCATCCTTGAGGGCTTTTCGTTTTTCCTTCATTTCCTTTTGGAATCCTGATGACTGTTTTCTATGGGTCTTTCGGTGTTCCTTAAGTTTCTCTGATTGTTCAGGAGACAAAAGAAGCTCTTTTTCCATACGCTGCGTCCTCTCTTCCATTCTTTTGCCCATATCTCCTTGGCTATACCCCTTTTCACGTTTTTCCGCGTGAGTGAGCGTGCCGCTCAGGAATACGGCGCATAGAGCCAGGATCGTGATCCGCAAAAAGTATCTTTCTTTCATGGCATTTGCCTCCTTGTTTTAGAGAAAATACTCTTCGATCGAAGTTCCAATGTCAGAATACCCGTTGTCCGCGTGTTTAAACGGTCCGTCCATGAGGTCGATCACATATTCTATTTCGGGATTGATCTCGACCACAGTGGGCTGTTGGATCTCAGGCTTAAGCAGGAATATCATAACTACCACAGCGATCGCTCCGGCCAGTTTCAGGACTACCCTTGGGCTTAACAGGACTTCCCAGCTAAAGATCTCTTTTAAGCGCGAAACCAGCGTGGGCTGATCCTGGGTCTGGGCATCTATCTCTGCCATGATCCTTTGCGTGAGCGCTTCGCAGCGGGACACATCAGGCTTTGGAAAGAATGCCTGCTGGGTCTCATGCATTTCTTTAAGGATATCGCGGCAGTCCCGGCATTGAACAAGGTGCGCATCGATCATGTCGCGCTCTTTTTGGGAGACTTCATTGTCAGCGTATTCGAAGAGCACGTCTTTCATCTTTTCATGATCCATTTTGCACCTCCACTTGTTTTGACGACTGTTTTTCATGAAAGTGTCGCGCTTTTTCCTGTAAGCTCAAGCGCGCGCGTTTGAGGCGGGCTTTGACTGAATCCAGGGAAGTCTTTGTTATTTTGGCTATCTCATCATAGGAGAGGTCCTCAACGATCCTAAGGGTAAGAACCAGCCTGTATTCAGGGGAAAGTTCTTCGAGTATCCTGTTTATCTCTTCTTTATCCTCAAGCTTCTGCATGGCTGTTGTTGAATGGTCAGGCTCAAAAGGTTTTTCCTTATTATAGTCAGCCATGTCATCTAGGGGCATGGTTTGCTTCCTGTTCCTGGCCTTGATCATGTCAAGGCAATGATAATACGTGATCCTGTAGAGCCATGTGGAAAATGATGATTCCTGCCTGAATTTTGCGAGATTCCTGTAAGCTTTGATGAATATCTCCTGCGCAGCGTCATCCGCTTCGGTTTGATTCCTCAGGATGGAAAGGCATAAAGACATTACTTTTACCTGGTGGGCATTTACCAGAAGCGCGAATTCCTGTTTTTTCCCGGAAAGTATCCGCTTGATGATCCTGCTGATATCGGTATCCATTGTATCCATGTTACCAACATTATCTCCCTAAATATTATTGACGGTTTGGATCGCTGAAAGTGTCGCTTTTCAGCCGGGGCCTTGGATCCAAGCGCGCTTTTAAGCGTCAGTATAGGCGAAGAGGCGGTTATGGACAGGAAGATGGTTTTTCAAGGGCATAACAATGGAATATCGCGGTAAGACCGCAGGATTTAAAATCCGGCAGCGCTTTTATTTCCGAATCGGATGCCCAGTTGAGCGAAACCTGTGTTTTTCAGATCATAAGAACTGATTTTCGTGCTTGTGTCATAGAAGGCAAGCCTGCGCGTCAGGGTTATTCCTGTATTAAAAGTCATTGTTGTATTATTTTCGAATCTGTGGCTGATCGATGGGCCAAACGTCAGGGAGGAATACCTTATGCGCGGATTCTCAAACCCGTGCCTGCTTTTTGACGCGTGATATTGGTTCCCATCCATGCCCACCGAGAGCCCGAGATTTGTCTTTTTACTTACTTGATAATTCGTTCCTATTCCTATGGGGGGCATAAAACGGATGCTAAGTTTTGCGCCATTGTTCCATGTGAAAGCAAAGAATGGAAATGGCAGTCCTTTTCCAAACCTGAAGGAATAACCCAAACCATAGTTAAATGTCCATCTTTCATTATGGCGCTTCCTCCACATTAAAAAAGCTGAAGCATTGAAATCTTTTGAGGTAATATTATCCCGCAGGTCAGAGGAAAGTGATGGTCTAAAGCTTGCCATGAATGATTTTTTACGGGAAATACGATTCATGTATGCAATCCCGTATGAGACCGCGTATGCTTTGTTGAATTTTGGGCCTCCTTGCGCGCTGTTCCAGTTCTTGTAATCAAAGTTCAGCCGCTTAAACGCGATCTGATGATTGATCATTTTTCTTTTGTTCGTCAGAGCTACGGGGAAGGATGCGCCAAGCTGATAGGAGGAAAGAGCGACTTTGAGGTCCTGTTTAAAATTTCTTTGGTTGTTCATCATATTTGAGTCAGGCTTATCGAGTTTTGAATAAGGCATGGTCTTTATTGATAATGAGAAGCTTGGCGCTAGCGGTGTGCATAGGGCAACCGAGGCGCAATGCATTACCAACAAGCTTCCCAGCAGAGGCCCTGCTCGTGATATTGAGCGCATCCCCTAGCATATTACTATGGAATCAACATTTCAAATAAAGTCTTGATTTCTTGCTGATTTTAAATACTAGAATAACTGAGCGCTAATCCTATATTGATGCGGGAATAGCAGAACTTCAATGCCATGTTGCTAGACATTGGCATGGGGTATGTTCGTCATGAACAACAAAAAGCCTCAATTTTTCGAAAAAGTAATGCTGTAAAAAGGAGGGACTAATGAAGAAAATAATACAACTATGCGTCATGCTTACTGTCGTAATAGGGCTTGCTGGATGTTATGGTGGGTTTAACCTAACAAAGAAGCTCTATAACTGGAACGGTGAAATGGGAGAAAAATGGGTTGACGAAGCAGTGTTTCTCGGCCTTTTGATCATCCCGGCATACAGCGTAGCAACTATGGTTGACGGCCTAATCTTAAATTCAATTGAGTTCTGGTCAGGGAACAATCCTGTCCAGGTCAAGGGAATCAAAAGTATAGAGAAGGGCAAAGACCAGGCTGTTATGACGTATTTGCCTGATTCCAAGCGGCTGCGAGTTGATAACTTCCGAGCTGGTAAACATATATTCACATATATCCTTAAACCAGGCACGGACGGAAACATGATCGCAACAGATGAGAATGACAAAGTGTTAATGTCCGCCACAACAACAGACGGAATGATCGTTGTCACAAGCACCACAGGAAAAGAAGTGGGACGTTACCATCCATCACAACTAGAGCATATACTCGCGAAGAGACAATAAGTCGCCTAAATAAAATTAAATTCCGGGGACGGCTGGCATAACAAGATTATGCCAGCCTCCCCGGAATTCTTATTTTGTATCGGAAAATCAGCTGTTTTTTCGCGCGAATCCATATTGCTTTTATGATCATCTAAGATATGGGGGCAGATAGGTATTTATTCTTGTGTCATTGCGAGCACGTTTTCCTCTGCTTTGATAAATGGGAAAGTGCGCGGCAATCTCAAAAGCAGGAAACCTGAAAAATATCATGATATGCATATATTACGGATTATAGTGAAGGTATAACTGATCCCATGACCGCATTCCTTGAGAACTTCCACCCTATCACCCAAGCATTGATCGCCGGGTGTTTTACCTGGTTCATGACTTCTGCGGGCGCAGCCACTGTTTTCCTGATGAGGGAAGTGGGCAGGAAGCTGCTCAATGGCATGCTTGGGTTCGCAGCGGGGATCATGATCGCAGCGAGTTTTTGGGCTTTGCTGGGACCTGCAATAGAAATGTCTGAGGGTATGTATGAGCCGCATTGGTTCCCTGCTGTAACAGGGTTTTTATTGGGCGCAGTTTGTCTCTGGATCATAGACCGGATACTTCCTCATCTTCATATCGGTTATCCCATCGAGGAAGCTGAGGGTATTAAAACCACATGGCAAAAAAACACTTTATTCTTTCTGGCCATGACGCTCCATAACATCCCTGAAGGTCTGGCTGTTGGAGTGGCTTTTGGAGCAGCAGCCTCAGGCATTGAAGCTGCAACATTGCCCGCAGCTGTTGCCTTGGCTATTGGCATCGGGATCCAGGATTTTCCTGAAGGACTTGCCGTATCTCTTCCTTTAAGAAGAGGCGGCATGTCGCGATCCAAAAGCTTTTTTTATGGACAACTTTCCGGTTTCGCTGAAGTCCTGCCTGCTGTCATAGGCGCCGCAGCTGTTCTGGCTGTAAAATCTTTACTGCCATTCGCTTTGAGTTTTGCCGCAGGAGCCATGATATTCGTTGTGATCGAGGAGGTCATCCCTGAATCTCAAAGAGAAGAAGACATTCATTACTCCACGTTCGGCGCCATAATAGGTTTTGCCCTCATGATGGTGCTTGACGTAGCTTTGGGACACTAGTCTTTTTCCTCTCCCTTGAGGGGAGAGGGTTAGGGTGATTCTTTTTTCTTATTGGAAAGAGATATCCGGCGGGGATAAGGAGAAATCAAAGGCTTTCAGCGCTCCATCCGGCTCCCTGTCTGCTCTCCATACTGCCATAAGGTGAGGCCAGAGCTCTTCTTGTTCTTTTAGTCTCTCGTCAAAATACTCTTGGGTTTTTTGTATCAGGTCAGGTGACTTCCAAAATTCGATCGCGTCAGCGCATGCTTTCTTTGTCGAGGGATTGGAGCTTTCAGCCATTTCTTTGGCATATATTCGTATGGTCTCTTCGGGGTCGCTGCCGTAAATAGCGGGAACATTTTTATACAGTGGCGCTACCCAGTCCCTTAAGTGCAGGGGGCCGAGTTCCCATGCGGCGAGATAGGCTTGGGTGTGTTTTCCGTAGGACGTGCCCCAGATATCTTGGGGTAATCCGGCTGTGGCTGCTTTTGTGAAATATCCGGCGCTGGAAAAAGCGTTCAGCTCCATTTCGCGCACGTATGGAGGGTAATCCAGGCCTGTGATCTTTTTTAGGTTTTGAAAATCAATGGCATGTATGGTCTCATGCGATAGAGTTGACATCCATAAGCGGCTTGCGATATCAAGGGCCTTGTGATCGGAATAACCCATGCTTTTAAGATGGCTTATAGTCCTTCCCACAAGGGTGCGATTGAGCGATATAGTGTCGCTTGTGTTTTGAGAAAACCAACCGTAAGCTATCGGGATATTGAAGAAGTCAAATGTAAAAGGTTTGTTATCTGATAATTCTATCTTCATGGGTTCCGCACTGAAAGCATCAACGATCTTCCCAAGGCCCGGGGTCATGGCCATATTCACGATCAATTTTTGTTTGAATGCGCTTTCATCATATGCGTATTTATTCGGGAATATCTTTGAGACTACCTATGTGACTTCGGCAACGCTGCCCAATGGTTCGTAGTCACTGAGCATTGGTATATCTTTTGCGCGGCGGGTCCGTGGGGCGGTTTCGTTGCGTGGGTCATATCCACCTTTCTTTGCCGTATCAAAGAGCGCTTCATAAAGGTCCCTTAATTGCGCTTGATATTCTTTTGGGAATGCTTCAAAGAATGGGTCTGACATATGATCATTGAGCTCATGAGAGAGATCTGCCAGGGTTTGCAGGTTTGGCGCAGGATCCTGTGAAGCAATATGGATCTTTTCCAATAGTTTTTCAATGTCAAAGATCAAAGCTCTGGAGCGCGCTTCGCATATGCCTTCCAGCTGGTACTGAAACCTTGCTTTTACTCTTTCATCATAAGAATTGAATTCATTGCTGTCATATCCTGATCTTTCAAGCACCATTTGATGAAAACGCGGGAGCTCTTGCCAATTATCAGCCCATTGAGAGCAAGTCTTGAACGTGATATCAGCGAATCCGGGATTTAAGGCAGGAAGCGCAAAAGCAATAGCCAGCAGAATAATGTTTTTAATATGCTTTTTAGCCCGTGATCCTGTCATTTTGCCTTTCTTCCTCTTTATAATAGGAATAGGGCATTAAAAATAGGGTCCAAGGACCCAATGTGGGGTAGGCCCGTGGGCCTATGTTGTGAAGAAGGCTAAATAGGCCAATTCTTCGACTCCGCTCAGGACAAGTAACGCCATAGAGGCCGCACAGGCCTGAATGGGCGAGGTTTTATTTGATCTCGAGTTCCAGCTTGATATCAGGATGGATGCTTTTGTGCACGGGACATGCATTGATAAAAGCTTTTAACCTTTCCTTGGCTTTTTCATCAAGGCCGGGGGGAAATGTTAGAGTGCCAATGAATTTTCCTATCCTTCTCGGGTTTTCCTGCATGTGCTTTTCAAGTTCAATGCAAGCTCCCTGAAGGTTTAGATTGTTTTTTGTCGCTGCCATTGACATGATAGTGAGGATGCATGAAGCCAGGGCAGATGTAAAAAGATCGGTCGGCGAGAAATCCGCGCCTTTTCCTCCATTATCCACGGGAGGATCAGTCAGGATCTTATTTTTGCTGGGCCCGTGTTCCACTTCAACACGGTGTTCTTCTTTAACTATCGCCTTGATCTTTACGCTCATAATTTCACCTCATGCTAAGCATGGATTTTATAAAAATCATATTACGTATTGAATAAAGCGCACCTTTACCTTTGTCACCTTTTTCACTTTTGTCACTTTTTTCGCTTTCTGTTAGAGGGTCTTATTCCTTGATCCAGGAATATTCTTCTTTGGAATCTATCTCTTCCATCAAGCCTTCAAACACCTCGGTTTTCCTGTCAGTGCAAACTTGCTTCCATACTTCTTCGTCCGCTTCGGGTTCTTTGCAGGCAATGTCCACTTCCGTATCCGTTTTGACCCGTTCGCTGAAAAGCTTGGCCAAGAGCAAGCCTTTTAATGTGAAGGTATAGCTATGGACTTTTTGCGCGACAAAATGTTTATTTAGAAGTTTTGTTTCCAGATCTGAACGGTATTGAGCGCGTATCGGAGACCTTGCAACCGCTTCCCATTCTTCGATATAGCTGTCTATTCGGTTCTCAAGGAGTTCTGCCACCTCATTGGGATACAACATCCCTGATTCTGTTTCTTTGTCTTGCGAAAAGTAGACTTTGCACATCTTGATATTTTTCGTGAAGAGCATTCCCACATCTTTCTCTCCGATTATGCTGTGTTCGTAAAGCTCTATATCCTCAAGATCTTCGAATATGCGCGCAAGTTTTGGCGCGTCCTTGGCTCCAATGTCCGTTAGGACCAGCTTTATAAACATGCCCCTGTAGTCATTCTCATCGCCATGCCATGCGTAACCCTTGATCTCAGGGCTGTCTCCGATATTGCATCCATTATGGCTTATGGCATTAAGATAAACGGGCAGGTTGATAAGAAGGGCGGATATAACCAAGCTTATTGCTTTTTTCATGTCAATTCTTCCTAATATCTTTATTAATGCCTTAATATTAGTTTAAATTGAGTCTGATTATTTTGCAAGGGTAGTATAGGATTTATATGAGAGTTACAGTACGAAAAATCAGGATAAAAGATACGCCGCAGGTGAGCAGGATCCTTTGCGCTTGCTATCGTTTTCTGGCCAAGCATGATGGATTCACAAAAAAACAGCTTGCATACGTTATCAAAGAACGCGGTTCGGTTCTATCATTGCATGAACAGAGGAAAGAATATAAATTCATTGTTGCGGTCTCATGCGGCAAGCCCGTGGGGGTCGTGGCTGTGAAAAACAACTATATCGCAAAGCTCTATGTGGACATGAAGTGCCACGGTCATGGCATAGGAAAAAAACTTTACAGGGCCGCTGAAAGGCTTGTTAAAAAAGCAGGGTATAAAACCCTTACGCTTGAAACCACCGGATATGGCGCGCACTTTTATAAGGCAATGGGAATGCGTTCTGCGGGGCACAGGGCTGTGCCGGATGGGCCGTTAAAAGGAAAAAAAACCATCTCATTTATGAAAAGTCTTAAGCCTGGATAATATGGAAATCATTAATTTGTATATAATTTGGTTTGCGAAAATTAAATAAGAGTTTATTCGGAGGATAAAATGGCAAAAAAAGAAATGCTTGTTGTGGGCAGTAAAGTGAAAGCTGCTCTTAAAAAAGCCAAGTGCAATACATCGGGTGACGCTTTAAACGGGCTTAATGAGTGGATATACTGGCTCATTGAGCAGGCTGCAAAAAGAGCAAAAGCGAACGGAAGAAAAACAGTAAGAGATCACGACTTTATAGTCTAAAGCGTGCAGGGCCAGGCGCCGATATTTTGGCGCCTGGCACTGATATTAAAATGAACCAAAATCAAAAACGTTTTATATTCTTAAGTTTCTCTATCAGCCTGATGCTTATGGTTTCAGCAGCCATGGCCCTGAAATACGCTTCAGCGAAGAAAGCAGTCCAGAGAGCTATTGCTCCTCGCGGCGATCTTTTAACAGGGGAAAAATCCACGATCGATCTATTCCATGAATCCAAGGTTTCTGTAGTCTACATTACCACCATGCATGTTCGAAGGGATTTTTTCTCTCTCAATGTTCTGCGGATCCCCCAGGGAGCCGGTTCTGGTTTTATCTGGGATGACAAGGGCCATATAGTCACCAACTATCATGTGATCATGAAGGCTGATGCGGCGAAAGTCACGTTATCCGACGGGACTCAATGGAGCGCAAAGCTTGTGGGCGCGGCTCCTGATAAGGATATAGCTGTTTTAAAGATCAGTGCGCCAAAGGACAAGCTTGTGCCCATACCTGTCGGCACATCTCATGATTTACAAGTCGGTCAAAGCGTGTATGCGATCGGCAACCCGTTCGGACTTGACCAGACATTGACCACAGGGATCATAAGCGCGCTTGGCCGCGAGATAACTTCAATAACCAGGAAGCCTATCCAGGGTGTTATTCAGACTGACGCTGCGATCAATCCCGGGAATTCAGGCGGGCCCTTGCTCGACAGCGCAGGAAGATTGATAGGAGTCAATACATTGATTTACAGTCCTTCAGGGGCTTATGCAGGGGTGGGATTCTCTGTTCCCGTTGATATCGTGAACAGGGTCGTGCCTCAGCTTGTTGTATACGGTAAAGTCGTGCGTCCCGGGTTCGGGATCAATATCGCGGAGGATCACTTGAGCCGCCGCTTGGGCGTAAAAGGCGTGTTGGTGATAGATGTGCAGCCCAGAAGCGCAGCTTCAAGAGCAGGACTGCTTCCAACGCGGCGTACCAGACTTGGCGAACTTGTCCTCGGTGATATCATCACAGCCTTAGATGAGAAGCCGGTATCAACTTCGAATGATCTTTATAAATTACTTGATAATCGCGGTGTTGGTGATGCTGTAAGCGTTACGATCCTCAGGAATAAGCGCAAACAGAAGATGAAAGTTATTCTTCAGGAGCTTAGATAGGGAGGAATCATGATGAGATCAGCTAATCCTGCTTTAAAAGCTAATACTTTTGCTTCATATCGCAATATGGCCCATGGCAGTGATGCAATGACCATACAGGGGACTGTGAATAAAACAGGATTTCTCCTGCTTTTGACCATACTTTCAGCTTCATATACGTGGAACATATTTTTTACAAGCGGAATGCAGGCTGTTACTCCGTGGTTGTACGGCGGCATGATCGGAGGCTTGGTTTTCGCGCTTATCACGGTATTTGCCAAGCGCTACGCAGCCATCACAGCTCCGATCTATGCTTTGCTTAAAGGCTTGATGCTTGGCGGCATCTCAGCGTACGCTGAGAAGTATTATCCCGGAGTGCCAATGCAGGCAGTGGCTTTGACTTTCGGCACCTTGTTTTGCCTGCTTATGGCGTATAAATCAGGGCTTATCAAGCCGACTGAGAACTTCAAGCTTGGGATCGCTTCAGCCACAGGCGCGATATTCATGATCTATATGCTTAATTTTATCTTAAGCTTTTTTGGCATCAGGGTCCCGTTCATCCATGAAAGCGGGATAATAGGGATCGGGTTTTCCCTGTTTGTCGTGGTGATCGCGGCTTTGAATCTTGTGCTTGATTTTGATTTTATTGAACAAGGAGCCGAAGCAGGTGTTCCAAAATTCATGGAGTGGTTCGCTGCCTTCGGTCTTCTGGTAACCCTGATCTGGCTCTACCTCGAGTTCTTGCGATTGCTGATGAAGCT
>JBHPMF010000027.1:0-28816 GCA_042563375.1 Elusimicrobiota bacterium
AGGACATCCGAGAGTCCCATGGTATTGAAGAGCTCGGCTGTTTTTTTGGGTATTTCCTCTTGAACCAGTTCGGGATACCCGTCTCTTGATTCAACGACCTTTTCGCCGGGGCCGGGGGGCGCTGGATGCCCGTACTTATCGAACCCGCTATTATAATACGCCCAATTCTGGCCGTCCGATACAGCGATCCTTATGGGTATGCCGCTGTCAAATTCAATATAGGCCCGACGGCCATCGTCAAGGGTCACAGTGGTCGGATCGAATTTCCAGCCAGGACCGGTCGTTTCAGGATCGTAGTTGAATCCTCGCGCGATGGGATTGCCATTCCACGTATCAAGCGCCATGTTGCCTTTCTTGTCCATGATCCCGCTGGTCAGAGTGGCCCCGCCGGGCGCTATAGTTTTCTTTAGCCACTCGACTGCCAAAAAGGAACCCGGATCTTCTTTCTCGAGCCTATCCAGGGCGTTGAAGATTCTGGCTACGCCAGAAAGTGTAACGGGGACCTCTCCTGCATTCATTCGCAATTTTTCATATTCCGCATAGGCATTGTTGAATACGTTGATAGCTTTGCCTGCCGCGCCGGGCTGTGATTTCCAGGTATTGCCTATGTACTCTACGAAGGGGGTATTGGTATAGACGTTGCGCAAGTTTACTTTGTCGACGGGCGCTCTATACACCACAAACGGGGAGATAATAGGATACGTCTTGATCTGCCGCTTGAACTCCACCATAGTGGCAGGCTCACATAGGAGTCCGGTGCGTATCATGAACGGGTCCATTCCGATCGCATAAAGGTTTTTCCATGTAGCTCTCACCGCATGTGCCCTTTCGCTGTCTTCGAGCAACAGGGGTCCCATGTCCGTGAGCTTGTTTTCTGTTGGGTTATAGAGTGTGCCTTGAGGGATAGCGTCGGGATTGATGCCAAGTTCAAGCAAGGCCTTATCCGTGAGCTTCCTGTAGGATGAGGCATCTGATTCCGGGGTGGCCGCGAACACATGATGGTGGCGCATACCCGGCAGGGCCACCACAGACATGGCAATGGCCGCTGAGAAAACGAATTTAAGCGCATTTTTTTTCATTGGTCATTCTCCTATTGTGTTTCTGGTTCAACTATCATCTATATTTTTTCCCGACACCAAAGGTGTTGGCGACTACGTTCTCATTTTCGGGCATCCGCAGCCTCTTCGCCGGCATTGCCGATCGTATTTGGCTCCTGCTTCGATCAGCATGGCGACGATGCCGCAGTGTTCGTTCTCTGCGGCAAGCGCGAGGGCGGTCCGGCCCGTGCAGTCCCTGGCATTCACATCGGCTTTATCGGCGATCAGAGCTTCAAGAGCGCAGGCATGTCCGTTTTCTGCCGCATACATCAAAGCTGACTTGCCTTCCCGGTCTTTCGTATTTACGTCGGTACGGGCTGCGAGCAAGGTATTGATAATGTCTAGATTGCAGCCAGGTGTTGACGCTAATGACAATATCAAGGCTGTCCGGCCATTTTGATCCCTTGCACTCACATTCGCTCTATATCTCACAAGGGTATTGACGATTTCCGCATAACCCCAGATAGACGCGTGCATCAATGCTGTCTGATCATATATATCTTGATAATTCATATCCGCCCCGCTTGCCGCAAGGAGCCTGGCAATCTCCGCATAACCTGTCATTGACGCAAATATCAATGCTGATGCACCCTGATCATCCCTGCTGTTCACGTCCGCTCCATTTGCCAGAAGGACTTTGACAATCTCCGCGTAACCCTTCAATGACGTATGCGACAATGCTGTTAAGCCAAGGTTGTCTTTAATATTTACGTCAGCGCCGTTTGCCAGAAGGATCCTGACAATCTCCATGCGGCCGCGTTTCGATGCGGACATTAGTGCCGTCCTCATATTGTCGTTCTTGCCGCTTCCCCTGGCGTTTATATCCGCCCCATTTACCAGAAGGGCTTTGACAATTTCTGCGTGTCCGTTTATTGACGCGTATTTCAATGGTGACAATGCGCTTGCATCGTGCGGCCCATTGGCATCAGCGCCGTTTGCCAGAAGAATGTTGACGATCTCTTTATGGCCCTGCCTTGACACAAACGACAAAGCAGTATGTCCGTCATTTTCGGCATTCACATCAGCGTCATGTTTGATCAGGAGCCTGACAACATCCGGGTGGTTATTGTATGCCGCGATCATCAGGACCGAGAATCGTATAAAGACATAATGGCTGTTATGCCAAGCGTTCACATCAGCGCCGCAGCGTATAGACCGCTTTGCCTCTTCAAGGTTGCCTTTCTCTGCCGCTTCCCATAATTTGTTGTCAAAGTTCATTTTGCGCGGACAGTCTTTACGAGCTTTGCGGCAGGGGGGACGGACAATTTGAGTGTCAAAAATATTCTTAACCTCAAGGAATTGCCCTTTTTTTGCCTCCAGCGCCCATGCCGGGCCTGCTAATTTTCCTGTTAAAAATAACGCTATCAAGAGCACGCTTGAATATTTCATATTGATTTTCTCCTTTATTATTTTCCGCTTCGAGGCATGAGCCGATCCATTCGCTCGTACTTTACAGGGTAATTGGCTATCTCTGGGACTTGCTTTAGAAGGTCTTTGTTCAGTTCTTCAGCCGAGCGTGAGCCGTCATGAAAGACTATGAGAATGGATGAATCTGCGGGTCCCGCTATGCCGACGGCCATCACTCCATCCACTGCCAGGATCTTCTCGCGATTTGCGTCTTTAAAGCGTTTAAGCGCTTCAGTGGTTACTCCTGCATTTGCCCCGGCTGCTTTGAGCATTTCAACTATGCTGGTGAATCCTCGGGATTCTGCAATGCTTAAAGCTGTCTGTCCCATGTCACTTTTTACGTTTACGTCCGCTCCTCTTTTTAACAGCTCGAAGACGATAGAGCTATGTCCCTTTTTCACCGCATACATCAAGGGTGTCCTGCTGATAGAATCTTTGGCGTTTATGTCGGCTTTTTTCGCGCACAAGAACCAGGTGGAATGAAGGTCGCCTTTGTCCGCGGCAGCCATCAGCGGCGTGACCCCACCGACCCCCCTTCCGTTCACATCTGCGCCGAAGCCGATCAAGAATTCGGCGACCTGGGTGTTGTCATTGGCCATGGCTGACAATAGAGGCGGGTACGCGTATTCAGTCGTATTGACGTCGGCCCCGGCCAGTATTGCCAACCTCGCCTTTTTGATGTTTCCGTTTACCGTGGCTTCCATCAGCATCTTCGTTGCAGGATTTTTAGCTTTTTTAGCAGAAGAAGCCTTTTTCACGACTTTGCTTAGTGTGGGGACGGGGAAAGAGGGCGCTGAATTCAGATAAAGCCCTACCGGCGCTTGTGTAAGCTTTTTGATGTCATCAGCCAATTGGGCACCAGTAGCTTTGCGCGCTTTCTCGCGGATTTCCTTCCATAGAGCAGGATTAATCGAATCGGTGTTTTTTGCATTCTCAAAGAGGTTTTGGACATTCTTGGCTTCTGTGTCCGGTTTTACCTCGGTTTTAGCAGAAACTGCTAAAGAACAGAGTCCGATGATTAAGCTTAATGCGATTATTTTTTCTTTTTTCATATATTTCCTCCTAGTGCTTTTATGCACGTTCTTGCCTACATATACAGTATTTCATGGGAATTGTTTGGTGTCTTGAGACCAAGGGGCAACTTCCTTAGGACTAAATGCTCATCTCGCAGGATAACTAGCAAAGTGGGCAAATTAGCATCGCGTAGCGAGAGCAATGATCAGATCAGTAGGAAACATTAGGGCATAATCCGGCACCGAACCTTGCAGAAACTGTGATTTTTCCGCTCCTATCCATTGAGCGGGCTCATGCACGAGGGATCCGGACCGGTTTTTCGGACAGGAACCAGGGTTCCGACTGAGAAACGCACGTTTTGGGACGAAAGCCCTCCCTCTGTGGTGAGCGAAGTCGAACCATGCCGCCTGGATCAAACGCCTGAGAGTGCTTCTTCTTCCAGCGCTTCGTCTATTCCGCAAAACGCCTCAGCAGTGCGAAATCCATTGTTTTTCAGCAGGTTTCATCTTTCCGTGGGAAGGGGGAAATGGTAATAATCCGGCCAGGACAGCTCCCTGAGCACCTCATGACCGAAAGGCCAGCGGGCCTTGCCCTTTATCTCGAATACAATGCGTATTTCAGCGGGGGAAAGGTACTGAAATTCAGCTTGCGGCCCCCCGCAACCATTTAAAACCGCTGATCTATTTAGATCAGCGGTTTTTTATTTTAGTGAGCCTGAGTAGGCTTGGATCGTTATCCATGTTCAAGACTTTTTTCGTATGCGGCCATAAGAACTTTGTATTGGTTCTGCCTCAACGGAGAATCGACCTTTCTTGACGTCCTCCCCAAAACACCTGGCCAAGTTTACAAGAAGGGCTAATCATGACAAGAGACCAATTGGATGTTTTTAGTGGTTATGTAGCGAGATGGGTCTTAAGACCTAGAAAAATTGCCCCCCGGGCTCACTGCAAGACATATCTTGGATGGCATAATAAAGATAGCAATGAAAGCAGTATGTGCAAGGATCAAAGGAGGAAAGTGGAATGAAAAACAAACGTGCAAAGATTACTGTGTTGCTGATAATGTCAATCGTGGTTACGGTGACCGCAGATCCCTTCTTGGTGAACGCAGAAACAATTACCATGGGAAAAGCCGCGACATCCGGAAACGATGTCTTAGGAGTATTTGATTCGGGCACAGATACGAGATTGGAGAACATAAAGCTGCCTGTCAACGGCTGCGCAGGGAAAGCCGGGAATCCTGACCTTGGCCGTCAGCAAAACCCTTATGATAGCGCGTTCAAGGCCAGGAGGTTATTGATCTCAATGCTTCCCGGCGGCGTTTATCGCGGGAAGACGGACGACGGCTCATGGTGTTCTGTCGGGGTGTTCCATAATGTGCACGCGTATACGTCCGCTTCAGCCCAGCCGGACGCAACGGCAATTGAGTTCGATAGTGAAGAGTTGTTTGAGAGGTTCAACATACTGGATTATGAGTATATGTTTGCAAAGGACGGTGACTCGGGTATTGACCATGTAGGCGTCACAGCTATAGGGACTTTAACGGAGCTTGCGATAACACAGAGGTCGCTGACAGGAACTCCTGAACAGATAAGAGTATTTTTCTTCCCGCCTTTCATTGCGCGCGTATCAGCCACTTTCCGCAGGGATCGTCCCGTCACTCTTACCGTAGCTGTCACCAACGATGGGATTAGCTCGATCTCGATGGCTCGCGATGGGCTCTTACGAAATTCGGCGGTCTCCTGCAGGATGCTTGGTCCAAATCCGTAGAAGAAGCGCCGGCGCTGGGGTTGAGAAGCCGAACGCCGGTGCCTGGTCTCTCCATTCTTCATTTCCACCCCAGACCCCTTCGGCCAATAAATTCTCTACCTGCCTTTTGTCCAAATGAAGAATGGAGAGACCAGGCACCAGCGTATTTGTTGCCATGGGCCATAAGCCATGAGCTATCAGTGGCGCACAGCGCCCTTGGTGCGGGGGAAATAAGAAAATTCCGCTGTTTCCGATGGAAATACTGTGCCAACTGCATTTTTCAGGCTAACCTGAATTCTCTAACTGCAGAATTCGGGTTACCGTAGCGCGGTAGCTTGTATGCCGCTCTGTTCTGCAGAAGCGGGGTATCCTTCGACTTTGCTCAGGACAGGCAAATCCCCGCGCCATGAAGACAGGCGCTTTAAATCGCCAAAGAAATACTACCCCTTGATTTCTTGTATTTCTTGAGATACAATATTAGCATATTAGTGTATTTCAAGGAGTGCTAATGCAAACCAGAGAAAAGCTCAAAATAATACTTAAAGAGTGGGCTGAACGCGAAACATTCCGGATGTACCAACGGAATTTTGATCCCTCTTTGCTTAAGGGGGACGAGATCGTCTCGATCATCGGAGCCCGCCGCAGCGGAAAAACCTGTCTCTGCTATCAGATCATCCAGGAGCTTGGAAAAACCCTCCCAAAAGACAATATCGCCTACATCAACCTTGAAGACGAACGGCTCAGCCCTTTCAGGGGAGATGAGCTTACATTGCTTTGGGAAGTATATCAAGAGCTATTTTCGCCTGATTTAAACAAAAAAATGTATTTTTTTGTGGACGAGATCCAGAACGCGAAGAATTGGTCGAAGTGGGCCAGAAGGATCGCCGAACAGAACAAGAACCTAAAGCTCATCATCACGGGATCATCGTCGAAACTCCTAAGTAAGGAAATCGCAACAGAGCTGCGCGGACGAACCCTGAGCGCTACGATATACCCGCTGAGTTTTTCGGAATATCTTAAGGCCAAGAATGTCAGCTATAAAATACAAGACATTCTCTATAGCCGCCAGAGAATTCCGGTTAAAAAAGAATTCAACAATTACCTGACGCTTGGGGGATTCCCCGCGACCATTGAAGCCGGCAAACCCAAAGAGCTGCTGAACGAATACTACAAAGTCATGTTTTACAGGGACCTGGCTGACCGCTACAAAATAAAAAACGTGAAGCTTCTTGAGGATTATCTGAATTTGACGATTGACCAGACCTCCTGCCACTGCTCGATCTCATCAACAGCCGCTAAACTTTCGGAATTCGGATACTCTTTGAGCAAGAATACCCTGAGCAACTTTTCCAGATACGCACAGGACATCTTTCTGATCTTCGAAGTTAAAAGATATAGCTATAAACTCAAGGAACAGCTCCGGTTTCCTAAAAAAATTTACGCTATAGATCATGGCCTGGTCCAGGCCATAAGATTTTCTTTTTCCGAGGATCGTGGCCGCCTGCTTGAAAACATCGTTTTTCTGAACCTGAAACGGCAACAGGACGGGATTTACTATCACAAAAACTCCAAAGAGTGTGATTTTCTAACCGTAAAAAATGGAAAAGTCACCCAGGCAATTCAAGTCGCGCAAGACCTGGGATCCTCGAAGACCAGAAAGCGGGAAATGGAAGGACTTTTGGAGGCCTTGGGGCAGTATCAATTAAGGAACGGCTTGATCCTGACTGAAGACGAGTACGAAACCGTAAAAGTGGCCAATAAAACCATTCGAATATTGCCAATCTGGTTCTGGCTCTTATCTTCAGGAACAGGTGATCCTGGGATCAGATCAGTAGGAAACATTAGGGCATTTTGAACACCTAAGCTCTTGAAAACACCTGGATTTTCAGTATGTTCCAAATGATTGGATGCATCAGAAGGGATTAATCTCGGGTTTTCGGGCTGGAACCGGAATTTTTCCGAAGGAACACACGTTTTGGGACGCAGCCATCCCTGCCACCTGGATCAAACGCTTGAGAGCGTTTCTTCTTCCAGCGCTTCGTCTATTCCACAAAACGCCTCAGCAAGAGGGTTTATCTGCGAGTCCTCCGCGATGCATGGTTGCGGCGGCGCCCTGGCTGGTTTGGTTGCCGGGAATTCAGTTGGCAAATCAAGATATCCAAGCAGTCTTGTCAGCTCATGGGTATCCAGGATGGCAGCGACAGGACGCATCTCCAGCTTGCATTGCGGGCAGATGATCGGAGAGGCTTCAAGTATCCGGCTCAAACACTTCGCCCATGCGCTGGAGAACGCCTTGCGCGCAACAGCCTTCGCTTCAGAGAACGCCCTCTTGAAATCAACCGAATGGCTCCAGCCGTCCTTGAGTCGTGCGCATGAAATCCTGCGCTTAGCTGCCTCGGAAATCAATCTGTGCAGGGATGATCTCGGACCCAGCGCCCCGGAGTAACGCACCAGGTTTATTCTCGGGGGCGGGATGAGCGCGGAGAATCTCTCAAGGAATTCCACTGTGTTCCACTCAAGCGTTTCATTATCCCTGGGGACATGGTAACGGGCCATATCTCTCTGCGGGAAATACCCAAGGCGCTTGAGGGATATGGAGGGGCGCAAACAGTAAGACAGAAGGCGTTCCAAGCCCCTGCGGTCATAATGCCTGATCCGCACTTGCGCGTTGACAGAGAATCCGCTATTGGGCCAAAGGGACATCTCAGCCGCCGTGGTCTCCGGGATAGCCCCAATCCGTGTCAGCCGCTTGAGGATCCTGCGTCTCAAGGTTTCAGCGAGACGTTGCAATTGTTCCGGAGCAATCTGTCGCAAGGCAGGGAAGAACACCAGCCGCCCCTCACCGCCCGCGGCAAACACCCCGTCAGACACCACGGCATGGATATGCACATGAAGGTTGACCCTGGCGCCAAATCTCTGGATGAAATGAAGCTGCGCGGGTTGCGCTGAATTCAGGATGCCGGCAGGAAGACTGTTTCTTACGGTCCGGTCTCTGTAGAATTGCCCCAGGGTCTCTGCGAATATGCGCGATATCTCGCCCGCAAGACGGTGGTTGCGGTTAACGAAGTAACGCAGTCTCTTCGGAAGCACGAGGACCCACTGGCGATATGGCACATGAGGCAAAAGCTCTTCCGTGAGACGCAGGGATTTGAGCGTGGCGCGCTTGGCATCGCACGAGGGACAGACGGAGCGTTTCTTGCAGGAGAAAGGGATAAAAATGCTCTTGTTGCAGCGGGAACAGGCGAATCGCATAATTCCGAAGCGCGGCACCCCACACTCAAGGAAAGACCTCAGAGAGGGTTCCGCGAACCGGGAGGGGGGAGAAACGGCGCCCCGTATCAGGAAGGTCTCAAGATTGTCCTGGACGATCCGGTAAAGCGGGCTTTTCCATGCCACGCGCGGACGATGCCCGCCCTGCGACTTCTGAAAACCAAAACTTTGGACCTTCCCCACATAATATATAGCGGAAAAAATCCCAAAACCGAACGTTTTCTGCGGGGATTTTCAGGAAAAAGTCTGAAAGATCTTGTTTTTCAAGGTGTTTTGTCTTTCGGGGAGAGGGGGGAAATGGTAATAATCCGGCCAGGACAACCCCCTGAGGATCTCATATCCGAAAGGCCAGCGAGATTTGCCGCGTATCTCGAACACAATGGAGATTTCAGGGAGGGGGAGGTACTGAAATTCACGTTGCGGGCCCCCGCAACCATTTGAAAACCGCTGGTCCCTCAGGGATCAGCGGTTTTTATTTTACGGCAAGTTTTATGCAGCAAATGCATATGCCGCAGAATATTAAGAAGCAATCCGCGGCGCTCACGAAACCCCTCTTGACAAAGTATACACTTTAAGGTATACATATAAAGAGGGAGGATGATATGACTCGAACTCTAAATCTGAAGGAATTGAGGCCGAAATTGCCGCAGGTGATGGAGGCAATAGATAAAAAACTGGACCGCTATGTCGTCACCAAGCGAGGCCACCCATTGGCGGTGATCCTGAGCATCGAAGACTATGAGGGGATGCTGGAAACCATGGAGATCATGCGTGACAAAGCCGCCCTTAAACGCATCCGAAAGGCCCAAGAGCATGTCCGCCGGGGCAAAACCAGGTCCCTAGAGGAGATACACCGCAAACTTGGCATCTTATAGGGTCATTCTTTCACGACAAGCGGAATCCGTATACCGCTGGCTCTACCAAAAAGACCGCAAGTTGTTTGCGCGGATCAGGGCAGTTCTCGAAAGCTTGTCTGTCAATCCTTTGCAGGGGAAACCGCTGAAGGGACCTCTATCCGGACTTCTTTCCTATCGTGTGGGATCTTATCGCATTATCTTCAGAATTGTTCACAGAGAACTGCGCGTACATATTCTTGATATCGGCCATCGCCGCGAAATCTACCATTGACCGGTGACGGGTGAAATAATGCCAATCAGCACCTATCGAGAAAACCCCGCTGGCTGTAAATGCTAGTGCTGGTGCCTGGTTGGCACCATCGTTTCTTTGGTCTAGCGTAAAGCTACTAAATCAACTTCTTTACTAATCCGCCGCTTTACGACCATCCGGTCCGGTTTGATTTTCTGGCATGTAATGTTGTGCAGGAAGACCCTGAAACCGTGGAAACAAATAACAACATGTGCATTGATTTAGGCAGAAAAGATGACCCCACCAGATTCGATCTGATGAAAGATTTCGCAAGATTCTTCTGCCTGCATCCCGGCTCACGGCTAAGAGCAGGATGCGACATGGCCCATGTTAAATGGGATGGGGAAATCTATTTCGGCCGCGACTGGGTGCCTTTCAGGAACTTCATGTATACTTCCGCATACGAGGTAACAGGCAGGGAAGGATGTATTGACTGGGAAAGCAACAAAGTAGATTACGACTACTGGGACTCAGCAGACCCCGACGATCCCTGATTTCGTCTTCACCCCCCACGACGGCTCCGTTTCCACAACCTTCTTGTCATTAGGGTCAAATCTTGACTTGACACGGGGACCCCTAATGAGTGACCCCTAAATCCAAATTATTCCAGATATCTGAAGCTCAAAGCTACTTTCCTGGCCAGCTCCCAGTCTTCTTTGGAAGGGTTGTTGCCGTGGAGGGCGACGTAAACTTTGAATGAGCATTGATTAACATTCGGGATGAATCTGAATAAAAGGGTCTGTATCTTTGGGTTAACGCGTATAAGTCCAACCCCGGAAAAATGATAATCTTCCCATTAATACGGCTAGGAGGTCTCTTTCTCTTTCATTCAAATGCTTATAGGTTTTCATGTCTGCCTTTAGTTTACGACAGAATCCATGAAAACCCTTAGTGTTGCACTAGCACATTGAACTCATGCCCCCTTGATTTATTGCTGTTTTCATGTCATACTATATGACATGAGTATCGAATGCATCCTGATCAAGGAATCCGGGGGCGGCTATTGCGTAAGGTCGGGGGAGCTGCAGGCAAAACATGAGAAAGTCTGCACCGTCGAGGAAGCCTCGAAAATGCTTAAAAGGTCTGCCAGACATATCTACCGCATGATCAGGGAAGGCGTTCTTAATCCCCGGGCTAAATTCCTCGATAAATGGCTTTTGAGCAAAGCCGAGGTGAAAAGAATGGCTTGTCTGCCAAAATCCCTCAGAAGACCTCCAAAAACATCTCGGGTTTTGTTCCCTGAATATTTTATGGACAAACTCAATCCATACAGAGACCAGCGGCTCATATTCTCAAGAATCCTGGATGGCGGCGGAAGAGGCGAGGCTGGCTGGCTCATACGAAGATATCCTCTTAATATGATAAGGAAATTTCTGGCGGCGGACGGACCGCGCGCAATGTCTCCCAAATCCCTGCGCTTTTGGTCGCTATACTTTGGACTCAAACCGCCAAAAACGCCAAAACATGTGGCGCTTGGGCGCAAGTGGGGCGGCATAGCAACAAGGCCATAACCAACATGAAGTTTAATCGGCAAGCCCTGACAAAAAGCGCTGAAAAAGCATTTTGTGCGCTAAAAGATACGCCTTTTATAGGCGATTTCTATCTTGCCGGCGGCACAGGCGCTGCGTTACTGCTCGGGCATCGCGTTTCCGTGGACCTGGATCTCTTTTCGGAGAAGAACCCCCTGACGTTTCGTGCGAGGGAATCGATCAAAACGTACCTGAGAAAAATCGGGGCGTTCAAAGTCCAGAGCGAGGAAGACGGCACTCTGCACATCGTATTCCACGGAACTTCGGTAAGCTTCCTGCGGTACTCATATCCGCTTTTAAGAAAACCGGTAAAATTAGAGGGGGTTTCGATCGCGTCCCTAGAAGACATCGCGCTCATGAAGATCGGCGCCATTATAGGCCGCGGCTCAAAAAAGGATTTTATCGACCTCTACTCGATATGCCGGAAATACCCGCTTGGCGATATTTTCAAGCTCTCAAAAAAGAAATTCCCGGATTCCAGAGACTTCGCGCTTGAAGCAACGCGAGCTCTCGTTTACTTTGAGGATGCTGAAAAGGAAACACCCCCCAGACTTTTAAAGCCATTACAGTGGAAACACGTCAGGGATTACTTTGAAAAAGAAGCTATAAAAGCCGCAAAGGGAATCCTGCAGGATTCCGACTGACATCGCCCAGGACCGTTCTCAAGACACAATGGAAAATTGCGCAACAAGGTAATGCTGCGGCCACTACATGCTCCTGAGGATATCATACCCGAAAGGCCAGCGCTTCTTACCCCTTATCTCGAATACAATCGAGATTTCAGGAAGGGGAAAGGGATAATAATTTCGTTGCGGGCCCCCGCAACCATTTAAAAACCGGATGCGTTTAATGCGCATCCGGTTTTTTCTTGGAAACAGGAGAAAGACATTCAGAACTTGGGCGCACGTGCCCTGATCCTGTCGATCATCTCCTTAAATGTCGGTCCCGGAGACAAGAGCAGGCTGTTCATCGACTCGAACTCCTTTTCAAACAAGCGATACGTCTTCTCGTCAGAAAGCACGAAGGCGTTCTTGGAAACGAATTCCTTCCCGTCCTTTCCGCGGAGCTTTTCCCTCTTGTACTCCTCATAGTCTTTTGTGCCGACAAAACCCGCGACCCTCTCAACTTCCAGCAGTTTATAGAGATCATAGTAGTGCCGCATAAATTGCCGCGGCAGGTCTTTTTCAGGGTCATTGCGATCTCGATGTTGCCGGAATCGTCTGCAAATCGTCTGCAACTTGTCAACGAATGTGTACTCCGGATTGAAGCATTTGACCGCCGCGGCCCGGTTGACGGCCACGTTAAGCTCCGCTGAAAGCGCCCTCTCCAAAGCCCAGCTCGTAAAATCCCGCGGTTCATTTGGGGCTGTCCTCGCGAATCCCACTTCCAGAAGAACCTCGGGCTGCAGCCCGGGTATTGCGGCAAAGCATGCGTCGTATTTAAGGCTAATCCCGCCATTGAGGGCCCTGCCATCATCATAAGCCCTGTTTCTCTCTGCGCTAATCCCCGGAATCTTGATATTGGCAGCCAGCGCATCAAAAAAGTCTAATCGAGCCTTGATGTGCGCTGGTTTCTCTCCTTTGACAGCCAATCCATCCGGAGGCTCAAACCGGATATCGATGTCTTCCGAAAAGCGGTCAATACAGCGCCATCCCTTTGAAAGCGAAGTGCCGCCCTTCATCTCAAACTCGAAACCCAGCTGTTTTAATCCCCAAAGACAGTGCATGATCCAGTAGTCTTTCTCAATCACAACCGGAAGAAGATTCTTCTGTGCGGCCAGGGTTTCAAACAAAACCTTGACTTCAGGCAACTCGTGTACGAATTTAAGCATAAGCCTTCCGCAAGGCCGCTTTTGCCGCAGGACGGCCGAACCGGCCGAGGCACACACGCAGCTTCTCCTGGTCAAACTCGCTCAAACGAGCCTTCAGGTTCCGAGGTACTGCGGATGTATCATCGGGCAGGCGCTTGAGATTATTGAGAAGATCAACGAGAAGAAACTCTTTGCTTAGTTTGCGGGGATACTCTGGAACCACGCGAAACTCAAAGCGCTTTCCTCCCAGGGAAAAATCGCCCGAGCGTTTGTGGTTGTATACCACGTAACTGTTATAGACCTGAGTCAACCCAAGACCAAGCTGATTGAAGTGGTTGTACGAGGTTAACAGGAAATCGTCTGTCTTGAGAAACGCCCGTACGATGTCTCTATCATCCGGCGGCGCAATGCCGAATGGATTCCTCCTGGGACAATAATAAAGCCCCCCTGCCAGCCTCTTAACATCACCGCGCTCAACAAGTGTTTTCAGGTCCCGATCCACGGCCGACGAGAAACCTTCAAGGTCCTGGCGCCGATAGGCCCGACCGGGCTGCATTGAACTTTTCAGTTTTCGCGCATTCTTCATGGCTCCTCCTCACTAAAGAGTATAACAGACTTTCTGGAAAAATGCAAGTATTTTCTATGATATTTCATGCAGTTTAAGTGAATGCATTTTGAATTGATGCTTTCGGAATACAGTGATAATCCGGCCAGGACAGCCGCGTGAGGATCTCATACCCGAAAGGCCAGCGCTTCTTACCCTTTATCTCGAATACAATCGAGATTTCAGGGAGGGGGAGGTACTGAAATTCAGATTGCGGGCCCCCGCAACCATTTAAAACCGCTGGCCCCTCAAGGATCAGCGGTTTTTATTTTTGGCGTGTTTCATGCGATAGAAGCGTCTGGCACAGGTTCTAAGAGGGGGGATTTGCGGCATGATGCGGACCCCCATTGACATTTTCATATTTTCATGTAATACTATATTCATGTTAAGAAAAATAGGTCAAAGCTATCAAATAGCACTGCCCCAGGCGCTAATCCATCAAATGGGACTCAAGATCAAAGACTACCTGGATGTATATGTCAAGGAAGGCAAGATCATCCTTGAGCCCCAGGTCATTGTTCCGCGTGACCAGGCTTACTTTTACACCAAAGAATGGCAGAAAGAGGAACAACAGGCATCAGAGGATATCCGTAAAGGCCGGGTTACCAAGACCAAGAATGCCAAAGACCTTGTGAAGAAGCTTCGCAGATAAAGTGCATATTGAGGCAACCAATACCTTTATCCGCCTTTACCGATCTCTGCCCGGTGAAATCAAGGAAAAGGTTGATAAAGCCCTCCTGCTATTTGAGGAAAATGCGAATCATCCTTCATTGGGCCATAAAAAAATGACCGGCCAAAAAGACATTTATGAAATACGCGCCTCCCGATCCTGCCGTATCACATATCAAAAGGTCGGCAATGTTGCTTATCTCAGGAAGGTAGGCACGCACGACCTTTTGCGCAATCCCTAGGATCGGGGAACAGGTACCGGTACCCATGCTCTCCTTGTCTTCGATAGCCACGTTGATATTGTGGCTTTTCTTCTTTTTCCTCTCGAACTTCTCCGGCAAGGCCTGGCGCACAAAAACCTTCTGATCTAAAATCCCCAATGGCAGCCCTTCGACAGTAACAGCAAATGATGTGTGCATCATCACTCCGAGCGAAGTCAGCGTTTTGACATTCGTGCCAGGCTTTTTACAAATAACTCCAAGCCCGGTCGTCTTTTTATGTTTAGTGTAGGAAAAATAGGAGGTGTCCTGAGCGGCCAGGATCGTTTTAAGTTTTCTTGCCCGCTTGAGCGTCTTGCCAATATGTGAGGCTAAAATATCCTTCCCGCATACACTCTCATTATGAAAAAAACCTGTATGCAGCTTTTGTTTCAGTCCAATCATTACAAACCTGGTTAACGGGGGACTCCGGCGACGCAACGAACCGGTCCGCAAGTTTAATGAGCCGTGTCCTCAGGCGCTGGTCTCCCAAGTCAACTTCTCCAAATTCAGCAGAGGCCCAGCCGCAAGTTTGATTCCCGTTTTTTCTTTTTGAAACCATAACGCCTCCTATTATACGATTGCTACACTGTAGAAATTTTTTTAAAATGTCATGTTTCCGTTTTATAGAAATGTCATGGTCAGTGTGATAAAAGAACCCTCTAAAGCATTAAAAGGAGGGTTTATTATTGATGGAGGAAAAACTGACCATGAGCAACAGAGATATTGACAGGCTCCGAGTTATCCGTAACGTGCTAAACAAACAACTAACCTGGTCCCAAGCGGCTTCGCAGCTTGATTTATCTGACAGGCAAATCGGCCGCCTTTGCGCCAGCGTGCGCCAAGAGGGCAATAAAGGCATCGTCCATGGCCTGCGGGGTCGCCCTTCCAATAACCAGATCGAGCCCGGCCTAATAGATAGCGCTATTGGTTTTGTCAAAGCCCATTATGATGATTTCGGCCCCACTTTTGCCAATGAAAAGCTCAGGAAGAACCACAGCCTGACTCTTTCCATATCCTGCCTGCGCCAGGCCATGATAGATGAAGGCATATGGAAGGCCAAAAAGCCCAAGATAAGGCACAGGGCATGGAGACAGCGCCGCTCGTGTTTAGGTGAGATGGCGCAGCTTGACGGCTCGGATCACGACTGGTTTGAGGGCAGAGGACCTCGCTGCGCGCTGGTCATCTATATCGATGACGCCACAAGCCGCATCCTCTACGGCGAGTTCGTATCCGTTGAGGATACGATGAACCTTATGCGCACCACCAAGACGTATCTCAAGCTTTATGGCCGGCCCATAGTCGTTTATGTGGACAAGGACTCGATATACAAGATCAACCGCCAGGCCACGGTTGAAGAAGAGCTGCGGGACTCCAACCCCCTGACCCAGTTCGCCAGGGCCATGGAGGAATTGGGCGTGGAACTCATATACGCCCACTCTCCCCAGGCCAAGGGTCGTGTTGAGAGGAGCTTTAAGACCCATCAGGACCGCCTGGTCAAGGAGCTGCGCTTAGCTGGAATATGCACAATGCAAGAGGCCAACAGGTTCCTTCGGGATGTCTATATACCGCAACATAACGCGAGTTTCGCTGTTGAGCCGGCTAGCAGAGCCAACGCTCACAGGCCTTTGCTTAAAACCCATGATCTGGAGGAAATCCTGTGCTTACGCACCTCAAGGACCCTGCTCAATGACTTCACCCTGCGCTTTGACAATCATTTTTACCAGGTGACAGGCAAGCAGCCCGTCAGAGTTAGGCCGGGAAGCAAAGTGTTTATCGAGATCCGGCTGGATGGTTCCACGCACCTTAAGTTCAAGGGGCATTATCTTGATTTCAAGCCCATTGCCAAGCCTGCTTTTGTCTCTGGAGTATCGAGAATTAGCAAGCAAGCCAATTCCCCCCAGATCAAGCTTAGAGCGAAAACACCCAGGCCGCCCTCTGACCACCCCTGGAAAACACTCTCGCACAAATCCAGGATACGTAAACGCTCTCTGGCCATGCTCAGACGCATCAAGCTCCATAATCATCCCTCTAACGCGATTCTGGGGCGTTCTGCGCAGAGCCAAGAGCGTCCATTCGACCTGGATCAGCAGATGGGCACAACAACATGAATAAAATGAGCTTTAGCTTTTTGAAAAAAAATCGCGGTAAAAAAACGCAGAGAAGAAACGCAGACCATGACGTTTCTAAAAAACTTAAACTATGACATTTCTAAAAACTTACACGTGTCCCCGCCAATAAAAGTGTTATAGTGGCCCCTGTGGGCAGACAGAAAATGCCAATCCAAAAAGAAGTTCTCGCGACCGGCGATGCTAAGGAAATGATCAAGCCCATCTCCGTTCCCCCTCAAAAACAACGGCCATGAAGTTCTTCTTGAAAAAGAGTCCCTTGCCGGAATGGATACTGCTTTGAGCGAAAAACCCGGACCGATAATTCTTGATAATGTCGTCAAGACTTACGAGCTCAAAGCGAGCGCATACCCGGTAAAACCCTTTGACGCCGTGAGGCTTGCGCATAAAGCAGCGGCGCTTCTCAAGAAACAGCGAGAATTCCTTCAATGAGATCCGGGGCAAGAAAAAACAGATCAAAACCCAAGCGGTCCGCGCCGCTTCCCAAAATGTCGAAAATTACCATAGCGCACCTCTTTGAGAGCGCGAAAGACAGCATGCTTTTGGTAGACATCAAAACCCGCAAAATCGCATTTTGCAACAAAAGATTGTGTAATATGCTCGGATATACCCGCGGCGAAATATTAAATCGTAGCATCCTGGATATTCGCGACGAACAAAACTTGCCGCATGTGATTGCCCGGTTTGAAAAGATCGTGAGCAGGGAGATAGCGCGTGCTGAGGCTGTTCCGTTCATGCGGAAAGACAAAAGCACATTCTATGCGGATGTCAGCAGCTCCTCAGTGGTGATGAAAGGCAAAAAATACTTTCTTGGCATAATAAGGGATGTCACGGAAAACACGCAAGAGCATGAAGAGCTTAGGCGCTTGGCGCAGTACTTTGACTTCCTTGGAGACGCCGTGATAGTTGTCGACGCCGAAACATGCATGCGCAAGGTCAATAAAGCATTCGTAAAAATCTGGGACTATGATCTCAATGATATCTATGGCAAAAAAATCAGCATGCTCTTCCCGACGGAAGCAACGCCGCAGCGTTTCTCCCAAATGTGCGAGACAGCGGCATCTCCGGGCAATGTCAGAATATTTGAAAGTACCGCCTTGCTGAAAAACGGCCGGCACAAGCCCATCTCGGTATCGGGCATAGCCATGAAAAACGGCCTGGGTGAAACCATCGGTTATATCGCGGCATTCAGAGATATCTCCGAACAAAAAGAAGTCCAGCGAAAAATACGCTGGCTTTCAAGCGTTGTCGAACAGAGCCCGGCTTCGGTTATTATCACGGACAACAAGGGCATAATTGAATACACCAATCCGAAATTCACCCAAACCAGCGGTTATGGGGGTGAAGAGGTTCTGGGTAAAAATGTGAAAACTCTTGAAAGCGGCAATTCGCCTCATGAAAACTTCAATAAGATGTGGGATGACCTGCACAAAGGCAATAAATGGGCGGGGGAATTCCTCAACAGGAAAAAGAGCGGGGAACTTTACTGGGAGCTTGCCTCCGTATCCCCTTTATACAACGAGGATCACGAAATCACCCACTTTGTTTCCGTTAAAGAAGATATAACGGAGCGCAAAAAGACCGAGAAAGAACTTATCAGGGCGCGCGAAGCAGCGCTTGAGGCCTCGAAGGCAAAATCCGAATTCCTCGCAAGGATGAGCCATGAGATACGAACGCCCCTGAACGCAATCATCGGAATGAACGACCTGCTTCATGAAACAGGCCTAAGCGAGGAACAGCGCAAATATGTGCGGATTTTGGGGGGGCAAGCGACACGCTGCTCAATCTTATAAATGAGGTGCTCGATCTCTCAAAAATAGAAGCCGGTAAACTGACCATAGAAGAAGTCCCTTTTGATCTAAATGAAGCCATTGAAACCGCGATCGAGATGATGACGGAACGCGCCCACGCAAAAGGCCTGGAGATCGCCTATGACATTGAAAACAGCGTGCCCGTATCATTAATGGGCGACCCATACCGTCTGCGCCAGATACTCTTAAACTTGATCGGTAATGCGATCAAATTCACATCCGACGGAGAAGTGGTGTTAAGGGTCAGACCCGCCCGCGCTACTGCATGGAAAAATTTTATTGAGTTTTCGGTTTCCGACACAGGGATCGGCATTCCAAAAGACAAGTTTGAAGCCATATTTGAAGCCTTTGCCCAATCCGACTCTTCGGTGGCGAGCAAATACGGAGGCACAGGCCTCGGACTCTCTATTTCAAAGCGTCTGGTTGAGCTTATGGGCGGCAAAATACAGATCCAAAGCAGCGAGGGAAAAGGCAGCGTTTTCAGCTTCAGCATACCATTCAAAATCCAGCCGAAGTCCGAACAGCTCAAAGTGGATCTCAGGGGCATCAGGATGCTTGTCGTGGACGACAACAAGACGAACAGGATGATTTTAAAACATACTCTTACCTCCTGGGGAGCGCGCGTAGATGAGGCGGATTGCGGAAAAACGGCGATTGAAAACCTGGAAAACGCCAAAAAGCAAAATGACCCATACGACCTGGTAATTCTTGATTTTCGCATGCCCGGAATGGACGGCCTTCAGGTGGCGCAAGAGATCCATAAATCGCCTGAAATAGCCGGATTGCCCATGATGATGTTCACATCTGAGGATAGAAGCAGCGATATAGCCAAAATCAAGGATCTGGACCTCTCAGCATATCTGATCAAACCCATAAAGCGCACTGAATTAATCAGGGTAATGTCAGACTTTCTCTGCAAAAAAGCGCCTCTCACAGCGCCGGCGCCTGATACGCGAAGTTTGCGCATACTCCTCGTTGATGACTCCGAGGACAACAGGGATCTGGCACAAGCGTATCTCAAAGAATCCGGCCACACGATAAAGTTCTGCGTAAACGGCAAGGATGCGGTTGAAATATTCAAGACCGAGGATTTTGACATTGTCCTGATGGATGTCTTAATGCCGATCATGGACGGATATGCGGCAACGCGCGCCATAAGGAAATGGGAGGCTGACAACGGCAGAACACGAACTCCGATCATAGCCATCACAGCATATGCGCTTAACGAAGAAAAGCAAAAGGCAATGGACGCAGGATACAGCGCCCATCTCTTGAAGCCGATCAGGAAAGCCGCTCTTCTGACTACGATTTCCATGCACGGCGGCCGCCGCGCTGCCCCTGGTAGGCAAACCACCGTCAAGATCGATCCCGATATCCGGGAACTCATCGCCGGGTTTCTCGACAAGAGACGCAAAGACGTGCAGCGTCTAAACGACCTAATCGACAAAAAGGATTTCGAAGCGATCAGCCAGCTCGGCCACATGCTCAAAGGAGACGGAAAATCATACGGCTTCGATGAAATAAGCAATATCGGGGTCGGCCTTGAAACAAGCGGCCATAACAAGGATATCAACAGTATCATCTCCCTTGTCGCCGACTATGAGAGCTACCTCAAAAATATCAAGCCGGTATACGAGTAAACTGCGGGCCGTTATTCATCAGATGGTGCATGCGTTTCCCGTTTCTCGGCGCGGCTTCCTGGGACCTCCATTTTTACTATAGTACATAACGTTATGAGCGAAACTGATGAAACCATGCCGCAAAAGCAAGTGCTCGTTGTCGATGACGATACCGAAATGCTCAGGCTCATCCAAGTGATCTTGCAAAATAGTGGCTATAAAGTCTTATTGGCCAACGACCCTTTGTCCGGCCTGGACATCGCCAGTAAACAAAATCCTGATTTAATTATTCTTGATGTTGCAATGCCGATAATCAAAGGATGGGATGTGCTGGAACAGCTGCGCCACAATGAAGCCACAAAGAAAATACCAGTGATCATAATCACTGCCGACGACAGCATTGAAACTATAAACAAAGCATTCTCTTTTGAAACAACTGCTTATGTGTCGAAGCCGTTCGCCTCAGTCAAGCTGATTGATAAAGTCAACGAGTTGCTCGAAAAAAAATGAATACGATGCGTCCCACTAAGTACTAAGTAGGAATTATTAGAGTATATTTCGGCATCAAGTCTCCCGACAGCTGTGATTTTTCCGTTGTTATTCCCTGATCGGGCGCGTGCGAAAGGGATTGGCCTCAGGTTTTCAGGCGGAAACCGGAATTTTTCGCGCGAGCCGCACGTTTTGGGCACAGGTCCCCCTGCCGCCTGGATCAAACGCTTGAGAGCGCTTCTTCTTCCGGCACTGTATCTATCCCACAGAATTCCTCCGCCAATGGGTTGATCTGTCAGTCCCGAAGAGCAGTCCCGTGTATTCCCACGGGAGAGTCCTCCGCTATGCAGAGCTGCGGCGGGGATCTGGCGGGTTTGGTCAAGGGGAATTCACTTGGCAGATCGAGATATTCCACATAATATATAGCGGAAAAAATCCCAAAACCGAACGCTTTTATGCTGAATTCGCTTCATAAAGTACAAAATCCCTTGCTTTCCAACGTGTTTTATCTTCCGGGGAGAGGGGGAAATGGTAATAATCCGGCCAGGACAGTTCCCTGAGGATATCGTAACCAAAAGGCCAGCGGTTTTTGCCCTTTGCAAGCCGCTCGTTATGTATATGCTTCGCGAGCGCAGCGCGTTAACATTGGTACAGATAGGGAAGATGTTTGGCGTAAGCTATAAAGCAGCTTTTATGAGCATCGATCGCTTTGAGAAAAAAATGGCCTGTGATCCGAAGCTTGAGAGTCTACACAATATCTAGGAATGTGGAATGTGGGGACCAGGCACCGCGGCTCTAAAGCGTGATTAAAAGGATCGCCGGCATCAACAGCATAATAATGTATCTCATGACATAACCTCCATGGTATATTCAATAAAGCTATTTATACTACGCCTGTTTCGATGGGAAAGTTCCTTGAGATTTCTATTCTCTTGCAAGAATATCCAAACGCGAAGCTCATCTCTGCTTAGCCAAATGTTAAAATCAAACCATTATGGCTACGGAAAAACGCGAGAATCCCGCCGGAGATCAGAAAAGCAGAAAGAGGAAGGGAAAACTGCTTCTCATCGGAGGCAATGAGGACAAGATCGATGAGATGGAAGTCCTCCGTACTCTGGCCAAAGAAGCAGGTGGCGCCGAGGCGCGTATCGAAGTCATCACTACAGCGTCTTCAGAACCGGAAAAAACGTGGCAAACGTACAAAGAAGCTTTTAAGAAGATCGAAGCAGGGCACGTAAAACCGCTGCACATCGCATCGCGCGCGCAGGCGGAAGAGCGGGAATTCATTGACCGCATCGCCCAGTCCACCGCACTCCTGCTCTCCGGCGGAGATCAACTGCGCATCACTTCGATCCTCGAGGCGACACCGGTCGCGGAAGCGATCCGCCGCCACTATTTCGAGGAGGGAAAACTTGTCGCAGGGACCTCGGCTGGCGCAGCCGCGCTCACGAGCACAATCATCTATGATGGAGAATCCCCGGAGGCCCTTCGCAAAGGGGCGGTGAAGATGACCGGCGGCCTTGCCCTGATCTCCAACGCGGTTGTGGACACTCATTTCGTTTCCCGCGGCCGTTTCGGCCGCCTGTTCCAGGTTGTCGCCGGGAACCCCCGTCTCATCGGAGTGGGCCTGGGCGAAGACACCGGCGTCCTGGTTACAGGCGGAACAAAATTAAAAGTCGTCGGCAGCGGGCTGGTGATCATTGTGGACGGGGGAAATATCAGATTTACCAATGTTTTCGAAGTCGAACACATGGAACCGTTTTCCGTTGAAAATATCGCGATTCACGTTCTAAGTTCCGGCGCCGGCTACGATCTGGATTCCCGCTCTTTTCTGCCTCCACCGCCCAAGAGACCAAAACCGGAAGACTCCCAAAGCCGGTGAAGATCCTTGAGCTAAGAGCGCTGCGCGGACCTAACATTTGGTCGCGCTTCCCAACGATACGCATGAAGCTCGATCTTGAGAATCTTGCAGAGTATCCCACAGACACCCATCCCGGATTCACAGACCTCCTGATGGGCTTGATACCGTCTCTGCATCAGCATCGATGCGGACTCGGCCGCGCGGGAGGTTTTGAGAGCCGGATGCACGATGGGACTTATATGGGGCATGTGGTCGAGCACGTGGCCATCGAACTTCAGTGCTTGGCGGGCATGGAAGTCGGGTTCGGGAAGACTCGGGAAACCTCCACTGCGGGAATCTATAATGTCGTTTACCGCTACCGCAACGAGACTGCCGGGATCGAGGCCGGCAGGCAAGCGGTTGGACTGGTCGAAGCATTGATACAGGGGCGCTTCGTTGAACTTGAGCCGATCCTGCAGCGGCTTCGGGAGATACGCGAGGAAGGTATGCTGGGGCCATCAACCGCATCGATCGTGGAAGAGGCTGTGGCGCGCGACATCCCATTCATACGCCTAAACGAGGCGTCATTGGTCCAGTTGGGATGGGGAGCGCAGCAGCGGCGCATACAGGCGACCCTGTCCGGGCGCACATCAGCCCTGGGCGTTGAGATCGCTGATGACAAATCCCTCACCAAAAGGCTCTTGCGCCGCGCGGGCGTGCCCGCTCCCAGGGGATCAGACGTGAATTCACCGGAGGAGGCAATGGCCGCAGTCAAAGACCTCGGGTTCCCCGTCACTGTAAAGCCTCTTGTGGGAAACCACGGGCGCGGGATATCGGTCTATGTCGCCAATGAAAGCAGTGTTGGGCCGGCGTATGAAGCCGCGCGCAAAGTGTGCCAGCGCGTCGTTGTGGAGCAGTACCTGGAAGGGGATGATTTCCGGATTCTTGTAGTTGGGCACCGCATGGTGGCTGCGGCGCGGCGCACCCCGGCCCATGTCATAGGCAACGGCAAGCTCACGATCCGTGAGCTGATAGATGAAGTGAATCGCAGTGGATCAAGAGGATTTGGTCATGAAAAAGCTTTGACCTATATCACACCCGATGACATGACTCTGCGCCTGCTCAAAGAGCTAGATCTTGACATTAATTCAGTCCCGGAGAGCGGGAAGCTAGTGCGTCTGAAATCCACGGCAAATCTTTCAACGGGTGGGACAGCTGATGATGTTACGGACACGGTGCATTCGACCAACCGATTCATGGCGGAGAGGATCAGCCGTATTATCGATCTCGATATCATGGGGATCGACTTTGTCGCCCCGACATTGGAAACACCGATTTTTGAGAATGGCGGAGGAGTCGTGGAAGTGAACGCCGCCCCAGGATTCCGGATGCACCTGTCGCCAACGCGAGGCAAGCCCAGGCCCGTAGCTGCTCCGGTCGTGGATATGCTTTTCGGCAAGGAAAGCAGTGGGAGGATTCCACTTGTGGCTGTTACCGGAACGAACGGAAAAACCACGACTGTTCGGCTGATCTCTCATCTTATCAGGACAGCCGGCCGGCGTGTCGGCTCGACTACGACCGATGGGGTCCAGATCGAGAATCACACTGTACTGCGCGGGGATTACTCAGGACCAGAAGGAACAGGGGTTGTCCTGCAAGACCCTACAGTTGACGCAGCAGTGCTGGAGGTCGCAAGGGGAGGTATTCTGCGCAGAGGCTTAGGCTATGACCGCGCTGACGTGGCTGTGATCCTCAATGTGGCAGAAGACCATTTGGGGATCGAAGACATCCACGATCTTGATAAGCTCAGTGAGGTTAAGCGAGTCGTCGTTGAAGCAGTGCATCCTGTTAAGGGCCGGGTCGTGCTCAACGCGGATGATCCGCGTGTTCTTGCCATGAAGGATGGGCTTGACGTCCCGATCATTCTATTCTCACTCAATCCCGATTCAAAAGCAGTGCGCCAGCATCTGGCAAAAGGCGGCACTGTATTCACAATTGAAGAAGCTTCTGTGGTGCTTCGCGAAGGAAATGCCCCGCGTATGCCGGTCATCAAGGTGTTCGAGATCCCAATCACGCTTGAAGGAAAGGCCCTGTATAATGTTGCCAATGCTCTGGCCGCTGCCTCTGCCGCGCACGCTCTTCTGGGTTTGGAGCTAGAGGTCTTGAAGGCAGGCTTGTCGACTTTTAATCCGTCGATTGGTCAGTCCCCGGGACGCCTTAATATCCTCGAGATCGCGGGTGTTGACTATCTGATTGACTATGCTCACAATGTTCCGGCTTTTATGGCACTAAGCCAAGTTGTGGCAAGCATGTCGGAAAACCGGCCAAAAGGCCACCGTCGTATAGGAGTGGTTTCAGGCACAGGCAACCGTCGAGATGAGGATATCCGCCTTCTTGGCAAGGCTGCCGCTAACATATACTCTGATTTGATCATTAAGGACTCTGACCCTCGCGGCAGGCCTCTTGGCAGAACGGCCGAGATCATGAAACAAGGGGCGCTTGACGCGGACTTCTCCGGCAAGAGGATCCGCGTGATTATTGATGAGAAAAAGGCAATCGAAGCCGCATTCGCCATGGCGCACCGAGGCGATATCGTTGCTATACAGCCCGATGACATTGCGCAAACGATTCAACAGCTATTGGAACACAAGGAGTCGCATGTGAGCCTGGATCTCGTCGGGGGGGGTAATCAGTCGACACAGGCCTGAATCAAATCCCTCGCCAGTCCCCTGTCGCTTCCGGGTCAGTGATGCTCGCGGGGCCACGTCTTTACAATTAACATTTGGATAGGTCGTCACCGGCATTATGCGTCGGAAAGTTAGTTGAATGTTAAGACCAGGCGCCGCTGACAACAGAGAGGGTCCCGCGAACCGGGAGGGGGGAGAAGCTGCGCTCTTGCCGGCGCGATCTCCGGCTATATTATCAAGCGGTGTTATGAGAAGAAGCGTCTGAAGGAGCTTCGATAGGCGCCGGCGCCTGATCTTGACTTTCTGCATTTCGGATACAGGCACCGCTGATAATTTATTAAGTTTTAACTAGTGCCAAGGAAACGACCTGACTATTTGACCGCGTTAAGCGCCTCCGGAATACTTGCGTCTTTTTTTGGGATCATGTTTTTCTTCCTTGATGGAGACAAGTATGGATTAGTGTTCACATTTGTGCTCGGACCGATCTCCATAGGGCTGCTCAAGGCCAGGCGGATCGCCCTTATAGCGGCGCGAATCTTATGGAGTCTTCTGTTTTTGCTCTGCATTATCGCGTTCATCGATTACCTTTTTATTGAAAAAAGCGCTGATAGTTTCGACATATACGATGCGCTGGCGCTGCTGGTTATGTCGGTTACCACTTCCCCTGTGTGGAGCAAGGATTTTAAGGATTATTGCAAGATATAATGCGTTTGAAGGCTGAATCTCATGGAACGAAAAACTAAAGTATCTATTGCCCGGGAAATGCGGTTCATCGCAGTAGTTGCCGTCTTTAGTATTGCAATGGGCGTAGTGACCGCCCTCGAGGTAGAAAAAAGCGATTCTAGCTTCCTGATGAGCGTGTTGATAGCGGCTGGCATTGTCTTTGTCCCCGTGTACTGCTTTTCCTGGATTGCGAGAGTATCTGTCGGGATCCTTTTTGTCGTAGTCGATCCTTTATTGATCAAGTTGTTCAAAAAGGAATTTAAGAGGAAGGAATGACCGGGCACCGCTGACATGGGGATGAGAGTTAGAGGGATTCCCGTGGTGACCGTGCCTGATCACAAGAGCGAACCCTTCCCCTTAGGTCCCAAACTCGCTATAATCATTTTTAGAATATCACAATGTCAAACAAACAGGAGAAAAATTACTCATGCCGACTATTACCATGGACTACAAAGTTAAGGATTTAAAACTGGCTGATTGGGGCCAAAAAGAGGTCACCATCGCTGAGAGCGAGATGCCGGGCCTCATGGCCCTGCGCGAAGAATATAAGGGGAAAAAACCCCTGGCCGGAGCCCGGATCGCCGGGTGCCTGCACATGACGATCCAGACAGCTGTCTTGATCGAGACCCTCATAGAACTCGGAGCCCAGGTCCGCTGGAGCTCTTGCAATATCTTCTCTACCCAGGACCACGCAGCCGCGGCAGTAGCCAAAGCCGGTGTCCCGGTATTCGCATGGAAAGGCATGACCGCGGAAGAATTCGACTGGTGTATCGAACAGACCCTGCGCTGGCCGGATGGCAAGGGTCTTAATATCATTCTAGACGACGGCGGGGATCTCACCAATATGGTGCATGATAAATTCCCCGAGCTCCTTAAAGACATTGTGGGGCTTAGCGAGGAAACCACGACCGGCGTTCACAGGCTCGTTCAAAGAGCCAAGGACAAAACCCTTAAGTGTCCGGCCATCAATGTGAATGATTCCTGCACTAAATCAAAATTTGACAACCTATACGGGTGCCGCGAGTCCCTTTTAGACGGGATCAAGCGCGCCACTGATGTCATGATCGCGGGTAAGATCGCAGTAGTCGCCGGATACGGCGACGTTGGCAAAGGCTGTGTGCAATCCCTGCGCGGCCAGGGAGCCCGAGTGCTCATAACCGAGATCGATCCGATCAATGCCCTGCAAGCCTGCATGGAAGGCTATCAGGTCGTCACCATGGAAGAGGCCGCCCCGATAGGGGATATCTTTGTGACCACCACAGGTTGTAAAGACATCATCACCCGCAAACACATGGACGTGATGAAGAACCAGGCCATCGTGTGCAACATCGGGCATTTCGACATTGAAATCGACATCTCCTCGCTTGAGAAGGACAACAAACTCAAGAAAACCACTGTCAAGCCCCAAGTAGACCAATTCACTTGGCCCAACGGCAAAGTTCTGACCATCCTGGCTGAGGGTCGGCTTGTCAACCTCGGATGCGCCACAGGCCACCCGAGCTTTGTTATGAGCAATTCCTTCACCAACCAGGTGATGGCCCAGATCGAGCTTTGGGAGAACCGCAATACCGGTAAGTACAAGAACGAGGTCTACCTCTTGCCGAAAAAACTCGATGAGAAGGTCGCGAGACTGCACCTGGGCAAACTGGGAGCCAAGCTCACCAAGCTCACCAAGGACCAATCCGATTATCTAGGGATCGATCCTGACGGCCCCTACAAACCGGACAATTATCGGTATTAAGCCAGCCCCTCGGGGAATTAACTAAAAAGCAATAGAACAGCCTCATTTGAGGGCTCACGCAGACACTTTGAACCACTGATTCCGTAAGGAATCAGTGGTTTTTATTTTTAGCGGAAGTTTGAAGATCAACGCAGGCTTTTATCTTGGACAGCACCGGTACTGACATGTGGTTCTGCTGACCCCGCCGCGACCGTAAGTATTCATGGTGCCGCTTGCCCTGCATTCATTGCCGACTTTGGCGCATGTTCCTGTGCTTCGTCCTGTAGGGCCTTGATTACTGCAGTATCAGCTAGATCCCGAAATAATACCTGAGGCTAAGACTGCTGACAAGGCCCCTCATGTCCAATTTAAACGCGCGGTTTCCCTCTGTGGTGCCGGCAAAATTAACCCGCGGCCCCATATCCTCGTCCTTCATGATCAAGAGATAATGCCCGCTTGGCAGATAATTCGATTGTACCCCTCCCTCAAAACCATCCAATACCGCATGATTATAAACAAGCCCTCCGCCTATGCTCATGGACTTTGTGATAAAAAATTCAGTCCCGGCTTTGACATGCAGGCCGGTCCTTGAATCATGGAAATCTCCGCGGGCATACCTGCCCAGATAATCAAGCTCATCATATTCCACTTTTGCCTTATAGAAATCAAACCCGAATCCCAAAAGTCCGCTCCAACGGCTTACAAGGACCTTGTAATAAAATGTGACCGGAAAAACATGGCCGCTCAGTTTATAGCTCTTGTCGACCCTTGACACTGACGCTACGGTAACGGCTTTGTTTAATTTCTGGGTAGGCAATAATGAATATCCCAGCTCGAAACCGATACAGCTTTTTTCAGTGCATAAAAATTCGATCCTGGCCTCAAGTCCGGGAGCAAAGGTTTGGATATCCCATGAGCTGCACCCAACAGCATTTGAATCGGCCTTAACATAGTTTTTGAACGAATATCGATCCCTTCTGAATTCGCTGCTCTTCGGGTACATATACTTGTAATCAAACCCAAAAGACACGCGCGCATCCTGCCCTATCTCCCGGGTATAACCATACGCGGAAGTTTCGCATGCAGCCGCGCAAGCGATCAGGCAGAAGATCGCGGCAACGAACCTTACCCGCATTGGTTTATGCATTTTGATTCACCTGCAAGAATTATGCTAAATAATCCCGGATGCGCCGCGCTTATCTTTGAAAAACAGTATGGGACAAGCCCTTCCCTTGCGAAAAAGAATC
>JBHPMF010000028.1:0-28566 GCA_042563375.1 Elusimicrobiota bacterium
CATTTCATCATTCATCATTCTCTGCATCCTGTTTGCTCTTTCCCTAAAAAAACAATAAAGTAATAAACAATCATGAATCTCCCTGTGATCGAAGTAAAAAACTTAACTAAAACCTATGCCAAGGTCACAGCCCTGGATAATATCTCGTTTTCCCTGAACCAGGGAGAGATCCTGGGCTTCCTAGGCCCAAACGGAGCAGGCAAAACAACTGTTATCCATACTTTGCTTGGACTTTTGACGCCTTCATCAGGCGAAGTGAGCATATTCGGGATGTCCCCGCTTGATGAGCGGCACGCGATATCCAAACAGATCAATTTCTCTTCAGCATACACGCAGCTGCCATCGAATCTGACAGTTATCGAGAACATGTATTTTTACGCGCGCATTTACAATGTTCACGATTTAAATGGAAAGATCAATTCTCTCTTGAAACTTTTTGAGATCGCTCATCTAACAAAGCGGCGCACAGGAGCCCTGTCATCAGGCGAAAAAACAAGACTCAATCTGTGTAAATGCCTTCTCAACGACCCAAAAATATTGCTCCTTGACGAACCCACAGCCAGCCTTGATCCTGAGATGGCTGATACTGTGCGAAAAACCCTTATGGGCATACAAAAAAAGCACAAAATGGCGATCATATATACCTCGCACAACATGCCTGAGGTGGAAAAAATCTGCCAAAGGATCCTATTCATACACAAAGGCAAGATAATAACACAAGGTACTCCCAGATCGATCATGGATACCTTCAAAAGCAAAACCCTTGAACAAGTATTCATAAAACTCGTCAGAGGCGGCGATCTGGAGGCGATACAATGAGCATCTATCCAGCTGTCATCCCCTCTGTCATCCTGCGCGCCCTCCATAGCTTTAGCGAAGGAGGGAACTTGATTCAGGATCTCAATAAGAACATTCCACAATGGAATACAAGCGGAAAACTATAATTGTGTCATAGATGACAGAATAAACATATGATTAACCCCATGTACGAATCCTCCCGCAGGATCTATGCGATGTTCATGCGCTATCTATACCTGCATAAGCGCAGTATAGGCAGAACATTCGAGCTGCTCCTGTGGCCTGTAATGAATTTGATCGTTTGGGGATTTGTAAGCCTTTATATCCAAACCATTGCCACAAGCACCGCGATAAAGATCGTGGTATTTTTGATCAATGGAATGATCTTCTGGGACATAATGTTTCGAAGCCAGATGAGCGTGAGCATCTCCATACTTGAGGACATCTGGACTCAGAACATAATCAATCTTCTGGCTTCTCCTGTAAGGATCTGGGAATGGATAACAGCCACATTTATTTACGGATTTCTTAAAACCATGGTGATCACTCTGATCCTTTCTATTTTGGCTCTGATACTTTACAAATTCAATATCATCAACACGCTCGGTTTTTATGTCATCCCCCTTGGAGCTAACCTTGTGTTTTTTGGATGGGCCATAGGCATGTTCACATCCGCGCTCATCATACGCTGGGGCCATTCTATTGAAGCATTAGCATGGGGATTCCCGTTCCTTCTTCAGCCGCTAAGCGCGATATTCTACCCTCTTTCAATACTGCCTGCTCCCGTGCAGGTCATCTCAAAATGCCTGCCAAGCACTTACACATTCGAAGGCATGCGCTATGTTATCGCGCATGGCACGCTTCCGCCTGAATACCTGATCACAGCATTCTCATTGAATCTCGCTTATTTCGCATTCGGAGGACTCTTCTTCCACTGCATGTACATCAGCGCCCGCAACACCGGCCGCCTCGCCAGACTGGGAATGGATTGATAACAGAATCCAATAAAAATATGTCATTCCCGCGAAGGCATGCTTCCATATTTATATAGGCGCTTGTGCCCGTCACCCCCCTTGCAAAATATTAGACTGCAAAAAAATACGGAAAAAACAAAAATATTTAATACAGCGCTCGGCTTCCTAAATTGAAATTTATTACGAATGATCATAATTTTATCTTGAACACCTTGAGCTGTTTTAGAATTTTATCTTCTTTGCCCACGCGAATGTCGTTTAGGCTGACGTTTTTAAGGCTTCATGCTGCGTGGCATTATATTCTGTCATAAATACTTCAAGAGCCTGCCTGAAATCCCAGAGAGCAATAGACCCACCATGAAACATTTTCCTTTAGCTTACGGTTTAAGCGCTCGACCTTGCTCTGCGCTTGCGGGTGGCATATCGCGCCAAATATGTGACGATTTTGCAGTGTTCTAAATAATCAACCATTACGCTGCCCACGAAACAGCAGCAGGTTTTTTATAGATTACTTAAACTCACAGAGCAGATTGATCATGTCGTCTTTGTTGTTTAAATGTACCAAGCTTGTAGTATATTCCCTGGAAAACCTGTTAAGTTTTTCCAGATCGATATGAGTCAAGATAAAAATTCGTTGCTTTAAAAATTTTGCCAATACCCTGTCATTTTTTAAAAAAATATCAATGCGGAGAAACAGGCTTTCATACGTCATAAAAAGAGCGGTCAGGTAAAGGAATGGCACGTATGTAAAAGTTAATAGAGGCGGAAGCACAAACGCGCGCAAATTATCTGAAGTCATAAAATCACCGTAATTTTTGCCTATCTTTACACACGAAAATGATAAAAATGCAACCCCAAAAACCACTAAAGCAAAATCAACCAGCTTTTTGACAGACGCATATTCCCCTTTCTTCTCCACATATGCACTCATAGCAATAATCAAGCAGAGCAAGGGCATTAGTATTAATTCAACCCACAGATTGAAGGTGTAAAAATTTGCCACAAACTCGATCACCAAAACGAGTTTCAGGTTGGCCAGCAGTGAATTCTTTAAAAATCCTTCATCATGCTCTGCTTTGCCAGTGCTTATTAGAAGCACAAAGGCCGTGCCGCCAAACCAAAAAATCGTGTTTTTTGCTAATGTAGCATCCCAGATCCCCGCTCTTGCGAGAATCAATATTAGAAGCCCTATATACAAAGACATTGCGCATATTACCGCTAATAGCTTTGCGTGAAACAATGCATTTATCGTACCCCAAAATGCATTTCGAATATCTGCTTTAGATAACGCAACAATCAAAAAAAGCAGAAACCAGATGATACTGGCTTGTTCGCGTGCATTGAACAGGCCCACATAATAAGCTGCGTTGTTTATCAATGTCTTTTACCTCAGAACCTCCCCATTATCCCTAATCAGAGAAGGATAAACTTTCTCGTAGGCTGGCAATTGAATCGGAGCCCATTTGGTGCCCAAGAATATAAAAAACAAGCAAAATCCGACAAAGTCAGGCAGAGTCAGAAAAGGTGAGTTTTTATATTCTCCGACGGAAACAAGGACAAGCAAAGAAGAACAAAAAGCCGGCGAGAGGACTTGAACCTCCAACCTGCCGCTTACAAAGCGGATGCTCTACCATTGAGCTACACCGGCATTTTCAACTAAAATCCCTTGATTATCAAGCATTTTTGTTCGATGATTTTTCCAGAACTTTCCGACCCGACCCTTCTGGTGTCCAAAAAGTGTCCATCTTCATCACGGAATCAAGCCTCCGCATGTTTTCCATCATGTGCTCCTTGGACAAGTGAGCATAACGCTGGGTTAAAACCGGGGAACAATGCCCCAGAACCTTCTGCAAGGACGGCAGATTATTTGTTTCCATTATAAACCAGCTCGAAAAGTATGCCTTAAATCATGGAACCTGAAATTCAATATCTGGGCGGTTTTAAGTGCCTTCCCAAACTCGCGTCTGAGCGTTATATTCGGAACGCCAAACACCTTCCCATCAGACTTCGGTCCCAGCTTTTCAAAGATCTTGGCTAACTTAGGAGATATAGGAACTTCCCGGGGTTTGCCGCTCTTTGATTTTAGAATATATACAGTTCCACTCTCTAGGTCTACGTTCTTCCTGTTGCAATAGAATAGAAACTTCATGGTTTAAGAAAAGTAGAAACTTCATGGTCTGAGTTTCTTCTCTGCGTTTTTTTACCGCGAATTTTTTCCGAAAGCTTACAACTCATGTTATTCATGTTGTCGGGCCTACCTGCTGATTCGGGTCGAATGGACGCTCTTGGTTCTCCTTATAGCGCCCCAAGATCGCATTAGAGGGATGCTTGTGAAGCTTGATGCATGCGAGTATGGCCAGAGAGCGCTTGCGTATCCTGGTTTTATATGAGTAGTCTTTCCACGGATGAGTAATCGGTGGCTTGGATGCTTTTGCCCTGGGCTTGAGCTGACGGATATCGGATTTTTCCCTGGCCTTGGACACTCCGGAGACAAAAGCGGGCTTGGCAATGGGCTTAAAATCAAGATAATGTCCTTTGAATCTAAGATGCGCGGAGCCGTCCAGCCGGATCTCAATAAACACTTTGCTTCCCGGCCTGACCCTGACGGGCTGTTTGTCTGCCACCTGGTAAAAATGATTGTCAAAGCGCACGGTGAAATCATTGAGTAGGGTCCTTGGGGTACGCAAGCACAGGATCTCCTCCAGATCATGGGTTTTAAGCAAAGGTTTATGGGCATTAGCGCTGCTGGCGGCTTTAACGCTAAATTTGCCGTTATGTTTGGGGATATAGACGTCCCAAAGGAACCTGTTGGCTTCTTGCATTGTGCATATCCCGGCCAAGCGCAGCTCCTTGATCAGGCGGTCCTGATGGGTCTTAAAGCTCCTCTCAACACGACCTTTGGCCTGAGGAGAGTGGGCATATATGAGTTCCACGCCCAGTTCTTCCATGGCTCTGGCGAACTGGGTCAGGGGGTTGGAGTCCCGCAGCTCTTCTTCGACCGTGGCCTGGCGATTGATTTTATAGATTGAGTCCTTATCCACATAAATGACTATGGGGCGACCGTAGAGATTGAGATATGCCCTGGCGGTGCGCATAAGGTTCATGGTATCCTCGACAGGCACAAATTCTCCGTAGAGGATACGACTTGTTGCGTCATCGATGTAGATGACCAGCGCACAGCGCGGTCCCCTGCCTTCGAACCAGTCGTGGTCTGAGCCGTCAAGCTGCACCATCTCGCCCAAGCAGGAGCGGCGTTGCCTCCATGCCCGGTGCTTTATCCTGGCCCTTCTGGCTTTCCAGAGGCCTTCTTCTATCATGGTTTGGCGCAGAGTGGGGGTAGAAAGGACTATGCCATGCTCTTCTTCGAGTTTCTCATTGGCGAAGGTGGGGCCAAAATCGGGGTAATACGTTCTGACAAGGTCAATGGCGTTATCTATCAAGCCAGGCTCAAGCTGGTGATTGGATGAGCGCCCTCTTAAGCCATGAATAATGCCGCCGTTGCCGCCTGTACGGACTTTGGCGCATAGATTGCCCACCTGTCTCTCGGATATGTCAAGTTGCGCTGCTGCCTGGGGCCAGGTTAATTGCTTATTTAGCACATTACGAACAATCCTGAGCCTGTCGATGTCTGCGTTGCTCATGGTCAGTTTTTCCTCCATCAATAGTAAACCCTCCTTTTAATGCCTTAGAGGGTTCTTTTATCACACTGACCATGAAATTTCTATTTTACGGAACCATGAAATTTTAATTTTTTTTCTACAGGGGCAGAACACGAATTAAACACGAATGCAGGCACGAATGAATCCCGGAAGCGTGGTTTCCCCCAGAGCTTAATATTTTCACTGCTTTATTTGCCCCTATCCGTAAAAAAGTCGATTCTTGGTTTAGTCTTCCCAATAGGCTCCATGATCTGCTTTATCACCTGAAAAACAGTCTTAATATCCATTTCGTTTTTCTCGATCCTGCGTTCCAGTTCCTGCATTTGCCTTGCCCAGTCTTTGCGCTCCAGTAGAATTTGACGTATTTTAACAAAAGTGCGCATTATGGCTATATTGACATTAATGGCGCGTTTGCCATGAAGCACATTGGAAAGCATGGCTACTCCCTGTTCAGTGAAAACATACGGCAAATACTTAGAATGTGCGCCTGTCTTTAAGGTGCCAAAATGGCACCTTAAAGATTCATATTCCTGCCTGGATAATTCAAACATGAAGTCAGGTGGAAATCGGCCTGCATTCCTTCTAACCCGTCTTTTTAATTGCTTGGCCTCTGCTCCATAAAGTTCTGCCAAATGGCTGTCGAGCATAACCCTATAACCCCTAATGAGGTAAATCTTGCTTTCAATCAGCTCTGTCTTGGATAAAGTTTTCATTTTTACTCCTTTTATCAATACCTAAACCTTAATGAAGATAAAAACTTGAATTCTGCCTCGCTTATTCTCTGGTCTTTTGCCCAAAAAAGCCCGTCTCCAAAATAATCCCTTTGGGAAAACGATCCTCCGATGTCGATTTTCAGGTGCTTCGCGAGCTTCATGCCAAAACCTGCTGAAAATTTTGGAGTGACAACGCGATTATTCGCGTAATGCGTTGAGAAGCTGCTGCCAAAGCGCAAGGTGATCTTTTTTGTGATCCAATCCTCGCAGCCAAACCCGATCGCGACGCTATCGTGATACGCCACAGGCAGAATTTCTTTTCTTTCTGATTCGATTAACGCGTATTTTTTGAATTCCTCGCTTCCGAAAAAGAAGCCTGTGCCGCCATTGCGGACAAACCCATTATGCGTGCTTGCTTTTGAAAAACGCACCCACCGCACCTCAGCCGCTAAAAGCTTCCGCCTTGATCGTCTGCCGATCATTACCCTAAAACGCGCCGGTATCGTCCAAAAATGCCCTCCGCTGATCGCGGGTTGCTCATGGCCGGGATCATTCTCTGCCGAGATATCCAAGCTATAAGAAGTCATCTTCATTTTCAGCGGCAGATAATATGAAAGCCCGAAAATCCATGGCCTTTCCGGGTTGCTGAAAAGATCGATTCCCCATGAGCTTCCTTTATATACGGATGCTTCTCGAAATTCAAGGACTTTTTCACCCCTGCCATTCAGCCTTTCGAAAAGCATATTACGGAACCCTGATGCCTTGGTCTTAAAAATGCCCACAAATGATCCTTCCGGTCCGATCGGAAGAGTAACGCCAATGTCAAAAAATGCAACATTCCCCCTGTCTTCAAGGCGCGTTATAGAAAGCGTATTCCCCTTGCTGCTTCTGTCCTCGCGTACGCCCGAATAGTCGGAAATAAAACCATCGGTTTTATGCAGGCCGATGAATATCCTCTTGTCGCTGAAAAGCTTGATATTGACCCTGCTTAAACTCGGGCCGCAGGGTTTATTGAAGAAAAATATCTCACTGGCAGGCTCCCCTGCCTTGACCCGTTTTTCAGCCAACATGCTCACTGATATATCCATATCAAGCAAAAATCTCTGCTCTTTCTCCCAAAACGCTGGATGATCATCAAAAACGAAACTCTGAGGTATTTCGCTTCTGGAGCCTAATTCCTCATATGCATTTCCCCACGAAACAGAGTCAAGATAACTGGCAGCAGAATGCGAACAACATACGGAAAATAACATTAAAAGCGCGAGGAAAAATACAAGATGCCTCCCTTTGTCAACTACCATTTCAACACCAATTCTGTCTTGAAATCAAAACGATTCAAGCCTATGATCTTATCCCGCTCTGAAACATAGCGCGGCACGCTCTTTATCCCATCACCTGACAATGCCGTGAATCCAAACTTCATCCACAAAACCAGCCTCTTATCGATCGCATTTTCTATCGCGACGCAGAATCGTGTTCCCTTGGGCGCATAAGACGCAAAAAGCGACTGATAAGCAATAGAAGACATATGCAGCCTTCTCCAATACATCTCTGAATTGCTCATATAGAGGTAGCGGTATTTAAATATGGGCTTTCCCAGATCGAAAAGAGTGATTTTTCCGTAAAAATCGATTCGTTCCATTGCGCTAAAGCGTCCCTTTATGTAAAACAGTTTTCCTGAAGTCCCTTGATTCTGAGCTGACCTGACACGCGCCGAATCATATCCTGCTGCAATGTTTTTGCGCCTTCTCTGCCATTTCAGCTCAAGCCTGGCGCGAAGATCCCTGATATTGACTATGCGTCCTGATGGATCTCGTGCATCAATAAGATAGGGACTTTGCTCTACTTGAGCGCGCCAATAGAACGCCCATCTTGGAAAGATTTTCCACTTATCATCAAGCCTCATCCATGAACTCAAGCGCGCAACATGGCTTTTATGAGAAAGCGCGCTCCCTGAAAATTCAGAAAGTATGTTTTTTTGCGCATAACCCTGGAAACTCAAATCATGAGGCTTAAATCTGCGCCGATTATAAAGGAAGAATCCCTTGCGGTTTGAGCGAAATCCTGAGCCTTCGCGTACAGGATCAGAGAGTCTTGAGAAAAAGAAAGGATCAATATAAAACAAGCCAATGCCTGATTCGCGGCCTGTTTTTTTGCGCTTGATCCCGGTGATAACCGCAGGTACTGCGCGCTTCCCCCACATGGAAATCCCGATCTCACTCACAATGACATTGCCCCCATTAAGATCAAGCGCAGCATCGCATCCAAGAAGCACCCAGGAATCCCCTTCAAAAGCCCAGGCCCACCGATTAGGCTTGTCATTTATGTAGATTTTCGGCTGAGGAATCACGGGTCTGTTAAGTTTAAATATCCCCCCTCCAAGCCCCACAGACAAACTATTGAAGTTTCTTTCGATCCTGCTGATGATCCCCTTTTCCTCCAGCGCACCTCGCCTGATAATATCCGCTTCTGTGCTGATCTCCCCTGTTTGGCTTTCACTTAAATGCCTCAAATCCTCGATAAAATCCCCTCCCGCTGATACTCTTCCGTCCAGCCTGGTGCGGGTTAGCGCAATAAGCAGGTCTGTTTGTCTTCCGAATACTTTTATGCCCATGCCGGAAAATCCGTTATTGCCATACCCTGAACGATTCGGCTTAAAATCAGAACTGTGCCTGCGCATCAAAAACGGACGATAAGAATTGGATGGATCCCTGGCGAATAACAGGCCCTCACCCCATCCCAATGTAAAATCCCCTCCGATCATCCGCAAGGCATTGTACTTGGCGCTCATTGACCAATGTTTCAGGAAATATCGTTCCTTAAGCGTATCCATTGAAATGGGAGGCTCGCTTGCGCCTGCGCTGGTCTTATTCCTGCGAAGCGCAATAATATCAAGTCTAAATTCTTGGTTTTTATCAAGCTCCAGCAAAAGCGAAGTGCGGTTATAAAGGTAGAGGGGATTAATGAAATACGCAGGTGTCCTTGAATTAAACGTCTGTGCATCCGGTTTATCAGAACGAAACCTGAATTTACTCTCCCCTTTAAACCTGCCCGAAAACAGCTCTGCTTTAAGATCATTCTCATCTGACTCTGAGAACCCCGGAACCCGATCTATCCTTGAAGGCTCCCCTCCGCGCAAAGATTCACCTTCTGACAAGCCCAAAACAAGCCCAAATGGCCAAAATACCACCAAAAAACAAAATAAAGCGGTTTTTCTCCCCACATATATATAAGCGGAAAAAATCCCCAAACCGAACGTTTTTCCGGGGTCACGTCTTCAAAATTCATCAAAATTTGAATTTTGAAGACGTGACCCTCGCGATAAACTGCATACTTAATTAGGCGTAAAAGGTGTTCTGCATGAAAAAAAGACCGATTTATCTTCATGAAGTCATATATTTTTCTGCTTTTATTGCATTGATTTACGGATTTACGCTTGTGGCAGAAAAGCTGACAATAACTTCTTATTACCCATCGCCTTACGGAGCATATAAAGAACTTAGATCAACGGGAAACAGCTACTTTGCCACCACCTCCGGCAGCCAAGTAGGTATTGGAACGACTGCTCCGGGAGCTAACACGAAACTAGATATTGCAGGAACAGAAGCCGTTGGTATACGATATGCTAAATCAGGCTCTCAAGACGCACGAATAATGCTGGGAGATCCTGGAAAGCACTGGAGCATGGCAGTAGGCTGGGCTACTCAAGGAGATTTCAGCATCATAGAAGAAGGAGCAGCTGGGGACAGGCTTTATATACAGCAAGGCGGCAATACCGGCATAGGAACATCCAACCCTGGAACAAAACTCGATGTTGTGGGCGGCACGGTCAGAGGCGGTGGCAGCAGCGTGACCAATGAATACACAGAAATCGGACATGGCGGATCTCATGGTTACATAAATACGGTTGGTGATGGTAGGCTTGATTTCCGCCACGATGGAGCCACGAAGATGTCCCTTGAATCCGGCGAAACGCTCAATGTCAGTGCTATAAAACTGGGAGCCGCGTCACCAATCACCACCTGGCCCAGCGGAGGCAGACTCTTTATGCTGACTAGTCCGCCCGGGTGCACCGCATCATGCTCTGTCACAGCCGCGCCTGCTGGCTATCCGTACATCTGGGATGATGAGTGTATCCTAAGCAATGGCTGCTGTTATAAACGTGTTTGTATGTGGACTAATACGCCCTGATTTTGCAGAATTAGCTTTCAGAGACGCAACTTGTAAACTTACGCAATGCGTATGTTTACAAGTTGACTACGCCCCCGAGTTCCCAGAATTAGGATAATGGGAATATGCCCAGATCCCTGGAACAGACCTTTGAACTCATTAAATCAGCGCAAAACGGCAACTCATCAGCTCTAAACGATCTTTTTAAGCGTTATTCAAACAAGGTTCTATGCATCACACGTCTTAAACTCGGGAAAGGCTTGAGATTCAAGATGGAAGAATCTCTTGATATTGTTCAGGACACATTCATCAGGGCAATAAAGGACTTTAACCGCTTTGATATTGACAATGAAGGCGCTCTGATAAACTGGCTCTCAGTATTGATCGACAATTCCATACGCGATAAATCTGATTACTACAAGGCTGATAAAAGAAAACCCGAACAAAACCCAACAATAATCCCCTTTGACCAAACGCCAAGCATTGAGCTTTTTAAAAACGAGGATGTAAAAGCTCTTGAGAACGCTATAAGCAAACTCTCAAGATCTCACAAGGAAGTGATCCTCCTGCGTGATCTGGAGAAGCTGGAATTCAAAGAGATCGGCAAGATAATAAAGCGCTCTGAAGACAGCGCGAGAATGCTCTATGTCAGGGCAAAATCAAAGCTCATCAGCCACATGGAAGTCCAGGCCGTCTAGAAAATGAACATAAAGCAAATACTTGCCATAAGTCTGCTGATCCTTGCCTCCATAAGCCTGGCACTTTTCCTTGTGACAAAAAATACAAAGGAATCAGCCAGAAACGAACTCGCAAACAAGCTTCTGCTGATAGCCAAAACAAGCGCTCTGTTGATCGATGGAGACGAGCACAACAAGGCAATTAAAAATACTCAGGACTATCTTAAGCTTAAGCATAAGCTCCAGGAAATAACCAGAGCCAATAAACAAGCCAAGATCAAATATATCTTCACAATGAAAAGAACATCCGATGTCAATAAATGGGAGCTTACTATAAACACGGATGAAAGCGATCTGAGGGCAAAACCCGGTGATATATATGATGTGGCTGATCTGCCGGAAATGCAGGAAGCATTCAATGGCCCCATAGCTGATACAAAAGCTTATAAAGACAAGTGGGACGAGTGGCTTTTTTCAGCATACGCTCCCATACGGAATAAAAAAGGCGAGCCCGTGGCTATCCTTGGGGTGGATGCTGATGCCAAAGATCTGATCGCATTTGAGAATTCAGCTTCCCGCAAGCTTCTGCTTGCAATGGGCTTTGGCATGTTGATCGCATTACCCCTGGGCCTGATAAGCGGATGGCTTATCAATAAAAAATTCAGCAAAAAAGCCAAAATAGATAATATATTTGAAACATTCCTGGAAGCGCAAGCGTGCGCAAAAGCGCAGTCCCCTGATGACCTGCAAATATCACATCCGCACTTGAGTAAAGAGCTTGCAAGAAAAATCGCCGCATATCATCAAGCAGAACGCGCAATAAAAACGATACAGGATTTCTCAAGCAAGGAGGATCCCCGGCCCGCGAAGACCTTCCCGGAAAAAACAATGGGTGACTTTGAGCTGATCAGGGAAATAGGCTCAGGGGGCATGGCAAAGATATACCTTGCTGAACAATTATCCCTTAAAAGACCTGTTGCCCTGAAAGTGCTTGAACCTAAAAATATTCTAAATGATAAAGCCATTGCGAGGTTCAAGAGAGAAGCTCAAACAGTCGCGAATCTTTCCCATGAGAATATCATTCCCATTCATGCTTTCGGCGAGAATTCAGGCTCTTATTTCATTGCCATGGAATATGTCTGCGGATTAACCCTGGACAGGATAATCAAATCAGCGCAAGAGCGCTCGATGCCCACTCTCAACGCGCCATTCATCGAGGGCCTGCTGGATAAGAACCTGGAAGCAGTAAAGCAGGGGAGTTCCCAAAAATGGAAAGATTTATTCTCAGTCGAGCAGAACAAGTCCTTCTGGCGCAAAGGGCCGATCGAGAGTATATGCGCGATCATGTCTCAGATCGCGTCTGCGCTCAAGCTCAGTCACAGCCTCAATATCATACACAGGGATATAAAGCCCTCCAACATAATCATTGATCTAAAAGGCACTGCAAGACTTCTTGATTTCGGTCTTACCAAGACCCAGGAGCCATCAGAGCTCACCCAATCAACTGAATTTTTAGGCACGATCTATTACGCTGCTCCCGAACAGATGCCCGGCTCGTATCAAAATCCCGCTCCTCAAAGCGACCTGTATTCTTTGGGAGTTGTTCTTTATGAAATGCTAACGCTCAATCGCCCGTTCGAAGGCAAAACAATATCTGATGTGGCAAAGAATATAACAACTCAAGCTCCGCCAAGCCCGAGAGAATTCAACCCCATAATCCCGCAAGAACTGGAAAAATTGATTTTAAAAGCTATTGAAAAAGACCCTGCAAAGCGCCACCAAAACGCCGAAGAACTGATGCAGGATTTAAAACGCTGGGTCCAGATCTGGGCTTAAGTAAGTTCCGCTGATATCACGCCGGCTAAGGGATGGATCTGTATGTTTTCTTTTTCACCTTTATCACGTTTTTCACTTTCTTCATCCACCCCTGAGCCCTCAGCATTAATCCCTTCTTTTTTATAGGTCTTAAGCCTTGTTTCCGCCATAGGCCCTTTGCCCCATGAAATTTACCCTTGAGTCCTATAAAGAAATCAGCGATCCATGTGATAATTAATTAGTTTGAAAAAAAGAAATCGAATGGGGGTTAAAAAATGAAAAAAATAGTATCACTAATACTGGCAGTCATGCTCTTAAGCATGAACGCGCCGGTCTACAGCGCGCAAAACACTGATAGCAAATCAGGTAATGCTGAAAAAGTTTTTACAGGCAATGACAATAAGATGCCTGAAGGCATAAAGACAATAACACCAAAAAAGCCGGACGAATCCAAAGCCGGTACAAAATCAAAGAGAACGAAAAAACCTTCAACAGTAGTAAAGAAGGGAGAACCTCCAAAAGCAAAATCAAGGATTGAGCTTTCTTTAGGACCAGTCGTTGCTCTGGGTCTTGTTGCAGCTCCTAAAATCCTAAGAGGTAAGACAACTCTTCCGGGCAGACTTGCGCGAGGAGCCAGAAGAGTAGGCCCCACAGGAAAGATTCTTGCTGTAACACTTATTTTGGCAGCTCTTGCTCCGGCAATTATGAATTGCGCTCCTGACCCGGATCATGATAGCAAGCCCTCCTACGTGTTCACATGCCCGGCATGGGATCCCACAGACAGTGTTTGCACTCCATTTTACTATGACGGAGCCTGGGGCTGGGATGGATACGATGGAGATGACGGCACATCCTATTCTCCCAATGGCCAGGACGGACAGCGCGGCGAAATAGGTATGCCGGGCGAATCATTGGAAGTGACAATGACAGCAGACTATGCTTTTACATGGGTTAATATCAAAGTATGCGATGTGCCCTATAAATCATACTGCACAGAAGGAGGCTGGCCTCTTTCTGATCCCAGTTCTGAATTTTTCTATATCTATACAGCAGGCGGCTACGGCGGCATGGGCGGTGACGGCGGAGACAGTGACTCGTACTATTACGGCGATGGCGGTGACGGCGAAAATGGCGGCGACGGCGGAAATGGAGGAAATGTCACCATATATGCCAATGATTACAGACTTCTTGAGATGATTTACATCAATAATTCAGGAGCCACAGCCGGAGACGGTGGAAACGGCGGAGACAGCTTCTCAGGAGGCTGGGGCGGCTGGGGCGGTGACGGCGGCTGGGGCGGCAACGGCGGAAATGTATATATGTATCTTGATGATTACGTTGATCCTGAATTTGTATTCATAGACACCTTAAGAGGTGAAGGCGGATGGGCAGGAAGCGGCGGCTATGGCAACCCCTCCGGTCTTTTCGGGACTGACGGATTCGATGGATATGGCGGAGACGTCTTCCTTAACGGATACCAAATTAATTAAATAAGATTCCCTCTAAAACCCAGAGTACTCTGACAAAATCAAGAGCGCTCTGGGTTTTATGTTTTTCTATATTGCATAATGATAAATAACGTTGTATTTAATTATTGTTTGCTTCTTATCATTAGTTAACATATCAAACGCTGCAAGGCTTAATTTCCCGACACAAGACGAAAGCTTCCGCATTCTAAGCCAATCCAACAAACATGCTGCTTGGCATTCATGGGATACCAGCACAATAAGAAAAGCCAGGCTTGAGAATAAGCCGATAGTATTGTTTATGGGATTTGAAGGATGTTATTGGTGCAGGGTCATGGAAAATGACATCTTGAAAAACCTGGATATCAAAAGAATCCTTAATGAGCACTTTATCGCGATCAAGATCGACTACAAGAAACAAGCGGATATTTTCGCGCAGCATAGAAACAATATTGAATCAGCAACAGGTAATAATACAGGGCCATTCATCATGTTTTTCACGCCAAAGCTCGAGGCTTTCTTTGTCGGAAGTTATTTTCAGGCAAGATCGACCAGGAACAATCCCGGATTCAAGGAACTGCTGGTTAAAGTCAAAAAACTCTACGACCTTGAAAAGGAAAGGCTCAGGCCCGATGCCGATAACCTGTCACGCAATCTAAACGGATTTTCAGGCGATCTAAGCAAGCCAAATAGGATGCACGAAGCCATGCTGGATAGATCCGCAGCCCATATTACGCAATCATGGAACAAAAACCCCGGTAAATACCCGAATTTGAACTCAGTTCATTTTCTGCTCAGACTCGCTGCCACGAACCATAAAGGCAACAGACTGGCTGTAAAAGAAGTGTTCCCCATACTTGAACGCATTGCGCAACACCCCGAAGCCCACTTGAATAACACGCAGCAGGGAATATATAAAAGCGCTCAACTCGCAAGGATCTACGCTGAAGCATGGCAGATGACAAAGAAGGCTCTCTATAAAGATATTGCATTAAAACAGATCCGAAATATCACGGATAACCTTTCAATGTTTCAGGCGCACACAGGCATTGCTCCTCAGGAACTGAGCAGGGCCAAGGCTCTGGCTGTTTCAGCGCTCGCATACGCCGGAACCTCGATGAGCAGTGATGAATACGTTTCCATGTCAGCTCATTTGGCTGATAAATTCATAAAACAGCGCAAAGCTGACACGAACAGCTCATCCGGAAAATCTCCGCTTGAAGACCATGCATATTGGATGCTGGCTCTTAAAGACACGTATGAAGCGACTCTTAAAACAAGATACCTGGGGGAAGCAAAAACTCTTGCTCAGGATACAATAAGGCTTTTTTATGACAAAAATTCCCGCAGCTTCGTATCCACCCTGAAAAATGCTGATGGAAATTATCAGCGCTCTATCGCCAGATACGGCTATGACGGGTCTGTGCCTTCGGGTAATTCCGCAGCATGTCATGGAGTACTGAAACTGCTGCGCTATTTTGAGAACAGGCCATGGATCGATATCGTGGAGAAGTGCTTTAAGGAACATTCTCAGACCATAGGCAAAGACCCTGTGGGAAGTTCTTATATGCTTCTAACACTCCTGGATTACCTTGAAGAACCATGGAAGATCAAGCTTACAGGGAAAGCGCATGACAAAAAAAGGATCGCGCTCAAGGGGATCACTGAAAAATGGTGGTGGCCGGCAAAAATGGTAGCTTGGTCGCCTCCACCTCCAAAAAATAAATCCGGCGCGCGCAAAAGCATAAAAACAAGAAAATACGCGAACGGAGCTGAGATCGCAGACAAGACTTTCTCATGGGAAATCGATGTCTCGACTGAAGCCGCGAGCAAGGCAGGCATACATCTTTGCAAAGGGCCAAGATGCGTATTTTCCACGGACGACCCCGATCACCTCGAAAATTTCCTCAGAAGAGAACTCCCCAACCTGACGAACAGATAACTCCCTTCTGATCGCCATATCTGCGTCTTACTTTACCTCCCGGTAGCCCCAGATTTTCTTAGTGGTGAGCGAAGTCGAATCCAAGCCTGTGTCTGTCCTGCTCTGGTAGCCCCATACCCATTCTTTCCCTCGCCCCTTGAGGGAGAGGGCGAGCGAAGCGAGGGTGAGGGGTATCCGCTAAAAATGGAACTCCCAACAAAAGACACAGGCTTCCAAATTCATAGAGACACCGGTCCTTATTGGCATTCCGAAGAGGGCAGGCTAAAGCCTGAGGCTACATGACAGAAACCACAATCACCACACTACCATGGGGCTCGCCGTGACATTTTGTGTAAGATATAAATAACATGCGTATACTCGGAGGCAGCGCGCGACAAAGATTTATCAAAGGGCCTAAAACCGACTCCCTAATAAAACCTATACAGTCAAGAGCAAAAAAATCACTTTTTGACTCTATCCGCCCAAAGCTTACAGCAAGCCATTTTCTGGACTTGTATGCCGGAACCGGTTCAGTGGGACTCGAAGCCATATCAAGAGGCGCCACAAAAGCAGTGTTCATCGAAAGAGGCAGGGCAGCTATAAAAATCCTAAAGCAGAACATAAGCAGACTGGGTTTTGACTCCAAATCACTGCTGATAGAAGGTGATGTTCTGGGAAGCGGAATGTTTATCGCCAAATCCAAGCTTGAACCGGGTTTCTGCTTTGATATCGTATTCTCAGCCCCTCCATACACTGAAAAAGAAAGAAGGGTCGGGATTCTCGAGATGACGAACAAGACTGTGGAACTCCTGGTTGAAAGCAATATGCTTGCTCCCGGAGCCTGGGTTGTATTGCAGCACCACAAAAAAGAGGCGATCACTACATGGCCCGAGTGCTTGCGCGTAAGAAAAGACACCTTCTTCGGCGATAATGTCCTGACGTACCTGGAATATAAAGGAACAAGCAAATAATTCTTAATTTTGAATTCTTAATTCTTAATTCTGCAGAATGCAGCATGAGACTCTTGCCTCCCATGTCTTACTACTTACTCCAATATGCTTGATCTCTCCTACACCAAAGTCCGCACTTATCTTAATTGCCCATGGCTTTACAAGCTTTTCTTTATTGACAATAAGAAAACCCCCCCTAGCCCTCATTCAAGCCTCGGCCACTCAGTGCACAAGGCATTCGCCAAGTTCCACGAATGCGGAGGAAAAAGCATAGAGGAGATCGAAGACGCTCTTAATGACTGCTGGGAAAGCATAGGATACAAGAACGCTGCCCAGGAACTTGATTTTTTTGATAAAGCCAAACAGATACTGACCACTTACATAGACAATATTGCCTGCACCTGGGATAGCGAGATACTGGGCATTGAAAAATCGTTCAAATTCGAAATACCTCAACTCAATATTAAAATACAGGGGATCATTGACCGCGTAGACCGCTTAAGCGACGGCTCGATCGCTATCATTGATTACAAAACCCATGCCCAGATATGGAACGAAACAAGGCTCAAGGAAGATATGCAGATCACGATCTACGCTCAAGCCGCGATCAATGCCATGGGCATGAAAAACCCGAAACTGTTCTTCTTCTTTGTCTCCCATGGTATTGTAAGGGAAGTCATTCGCTCGGAAGCTGATTGGGAACAGCTTAAGAACACGCTTTCAGATATCGCCGTTAAGTTACAAGGCGGTCAGTTTCCATGCCGAACAGAATACTGCCAGTGGTGCGACATGAAGAACAGCTGCGGGTATTCGATCGTAAAGAAGTAAAACGTGAGACGTAAGACGTGAGAAGTAGAGGGGTAGAATAAAAGATAATAAAATGACGATACGTTCGAACAGAAGAAATCAGAAAATAGCTCACCTCTTGGAAAAAGCGCGGAATTCCCGTATGCGGGGAGATTTTAAGAAGGCGCTTGGACATGCGCGCAAGGCCCTTGGTCTGACAAAAAAGGGCGTTGACCCGCGCACAGAGCTGGAAACGTGCTGGGAATATTTGGCTTGTGTTAAGATCCTGCGAAGCAGCAGCGATAAGACCTCCACTTCAGCCCTGAAACGCGCCCTCTATCTTGGAAAGACATCGCCGGACAAGATGCTCTACGCGGAAACCCTGGCGCGGCATGGGTCCCTGCTGCGAAATTGGGGCAAACATAAGGAAGCAATATCAGCTCTCTTAAAAAGCTTGAGGATCCTGAATGCCTGCGGAAGCGACAGGGAAATGCAAGGATTCATCCATTGGAACCTGGGATTTTCATACAGGATGATATTCAAAACAAAGGAATCCCACGCATCCTTTAAAAAATCCTTGAGTATTTTCCGCAGTATCGCGGACAACTCAGCCATTGCATATGCTTTATGCGGGCTCGCCGGAATAACAAGAATAAGAGGTGACTACAGAGCTTGTTACGACTTATATAAAAAAGCGAATCTGCTTTTTAAAAATGAAAATGATACCTATGGCACAGCTTATTCAAGCTGCGGAATGGGCAATGGCTTAAGAAGACTCGGGCTTTACAAACAAGCTATACCCAATTACACAAAAGCGCTAAAGCTTTACATACGCATGGATGATAAGGTTAATTGCGGGTATGTACTCTGGGGACGCTATATTTGCCATAAAGAACTGGACATCGGCGCAAAAGCAAAAAGCGACCTGCTCAGAGCGCGGAAAATCTTCCTTGCAGAAAAAGATGACAGGGGGCTCGCCCTCCTTAATGTATGGGCAGGCATGAAATCAAAAGTCTCGTGCGCCGCAGCGCTTAAAGAAGCTTCCTGCTCCTAAAAGCCGGCCATATAACCAATTCCGCATTAGACTGCCATAATAAAGTATCCTAGGATAGTAGCGAAAAGCCACTGGCTTTCATATTCCCTGTTAAGCGTTTCGCATTATGACTAAACAAGTTTTACGATCTGCCTTTCTTTTTTCCCTGGTGATCGCTCTTATCATAGGCATAGGCGTTCCTGTATATCTGCACTTTTTTCTGGATAAACGCGCTGTCATTTCAATCGCCACAAAAGAACTGAGCAACAGGCTCAAACGTCAGATCATCATCAAGGATACTTCCATCAGCCTGGCAAGCGGCATCCTGCTCAAGGACATAAAAATCTCCGAAGCTGCTGATTTCTCCTCAGGGATATTCATAGAGACAGACAAGCTCTATCTTAAACCAAAGCTCATGGCGCTGTTCAAAGGCAAGATAATAATCGAGGATATCGAGATCTCAAACGCCAAAATCAGCATATTCCGCGATGAAAAAGGGAGTTGGAATTTTGAGGATATCGTAGCCCTGCGAAGCAAGGGCCCCGAACCTCTTGAGATAGAACCTTCGCAGAGGCAATCAGCATCCGCTGACATGGAGGAGAAGCATTCCGCGCTCCAGATCAAGAACATAAAAATCGCAAACAGCTCGCTCAGCCTCTCTGATACGAAGAAAGAGTTTCCTGAGATAAAAATAGACGGCTTTAATCTGAACGTAAGCGAATTTTCACTGGACGATGACTTTGATGTTTTCTGCAATTTGGATCTCAATGCGCGCTCATCGAAAGAACCTGAAAACAAGCGGAAAGTATCCCCGCAAAATGCGCTTGACAAAGACGATCCGCTGCACAACTTTGAAGGAAACATGACCTTCCTTATGAACGCCAACATCGGCGGCGGAAACGCGAGCAAGATGCATCTGAAGATCGAGCGATTCGCGATTTCAACCAAGGATTATGACGGAGAAATATCGGGAACTTTGAAGGATATTAAAAATCCGCGAGCGGATCTCTCAGTATCAGCGTTGTTCAAGGATTTCAGCACGCGCATGGGTTCAGGCCCGCTGAAGATCAGCGGAAAAGCATCCGGAAACATAAAATTATCAAGGGCGGATGAGCCGGACAAGATTTCAGCTTCGCTCAATCTTGACGCCAAAGACCTGGCTTTTTCCTGGAATAACATCCTGGATAAGGCCATCGGGGTTCCGTTAAAGGCGGATCTGAGCGGCGATATCAGCCGGAATGGTTTTGACGGCTCTGTGAAAATACTTGCTGGCTCATCAAAAAAAGCAAGTATAAATAAAATCGTAATAAAAAAAGATACCAAGAGCGCCAAAGGCAAACCGGATAAGACGTCATACTGGGTATATTTGGCCTCAGCGAGTATTCCGCTTAACGGACTCCCCAATATCGTGAAACCTGTTTCAGGTTACCACACAATGAAGGGTATACTTGAGTTCGAGCGCATAAAGCTGATAAAAAGCAAATACAGCACAGATGTCACTGTCTACAACGCCAAAATAAAGAACGCAGAATTTAAAAACGGTATCGATGATATCGGCCTGCTGATGGCAAAACTCGACACTCTGCGATATACGTCCAAATCGAGCTGGTGGAGGCTTGATCTGCAGGGTAACGCAAGCGGCTCCGATGTTAATTCCAGGTTCCTGCTTACCAAAAAGTTCGATGCAAGAACCAACATTATGAAGATCACCAACGACCACCCCCCAAAAACAAGCGGAAAGATATTGGCGCATCTGGGGAAAGGAGCGATTTCCAATATTCCGGGACTGGCCAAGACCGTGCCTTTTTTTAAATTCCTGCTGACGCCTCTTGACATCTTCGAAGAACTTCATAAGTGGAAGATAATAAAAATTAAAAAGGATTATGATTTCAGCAATATCCCGATAAACAGCCTTGACAGCATATACAGCTTCCATAGCGGGAAAATGGATATTGAACAGATCGACCTTAAAAGCCCTCTTGCGGACTCGATCACCAAGGGTTCCGTTGATTTTCCGAAGAACCACATGAACCTTCTGGTATATGTCAGCCTGCCAAAAGATAAAATGCGCCTGGATATAGGGGATATCATGGTCAATAAGGACGGCACTCCGTATATCTCGGTAAAGATAAAAGGGCCTCTCAAAAAACCCAAAGTATACCCTGTACTTGATAAAATCAAGGATGAGCACGATGACACATTAAAGCACGAGGTTGATAAATTAAAGAAAGAAGGGAAGAAGCTTCTTAAAAAACTTATACGCTGACATGGAAAAAAATTACAGGTCTTATACTCTCAAATACAGGCCGCAGACATTCAAGGATATAGTGGGGCAGAATGCTGTAGCAACAGCGCTTTCAAACGCGGTTAAAGCGGGAAAAATCCATCCCGCGTACCTTTTCAACGGACCACGAGGCTCCGGCAAAACATCCCTGGCCAGGATTTTCGCGGCCTCCTTAAACTGCTCAAAAGGCGGGCAGGAACCATGCAACAAGTGCTCTTCATGCGTTGAGATATCAGCAAGCAGAAGCCTCGACGTCCTGGAGATCGACGCTGCAAGCCACACCGGCGTTGATCATGTAAGAGAAGTGATAATCGACACCCTAAACCTTACTCCTACCCGCGATAAATGGAGAATATTCATCATTGATGAAGTGCACATGCTCTCAAATTCAGCGTTTAACGCGATGCTAAAGACCCTTGAAGAGCCTCCGCCGCATATTGTGTTCATTATGGCCACAACAGAATATCACAAAGTGCCATCCACCATAGTATCCAGAACTCAGAATTTCCCGTTTAGGGCCATACCGCAGGCATTGGTATGCGCGCGCCTTGAGAATATCACGACAAAAGAAAAGATCCAGATCGAGAAAAAAGCGCTTGAACAGATAAGCAGCCATGCGCATGGCTCTTTAAGGGACGCTATCTCCATGCTGGAGCAATTAATATGCTTGACGCCGGATGGCGAGAAAGCAAGCGCAGCCAGATTAGCAGACATATTGGGTTCTGTAAAAAAAGACCTCCTGGAAGGACTTATCCGCGCTATATTGAAAGACGCGGATATTAAAACAGCTTCGCAGATCATACAAAAGGCGATATATGACGCAGGATACCCCCCCCAGCATCTCCTGGCAGCTCTCTACAATAAATGCTGTCAAGACATGCTTGCGTCCATGACAGACGCAAACACAGTCCTGATGGCAAACAGGCTTTATGATTTTTCAAAACATATACTTGAACTTTACAGGGATATCCGCTTTGCTCCGGAACCGCTTTTGTTCTTTGAGGTGGGGATATTAAGCTATTTGATCAAAACCCCCGCTGCCTCTGCCCAACCTCCGGCAGCGCCGGCGCCGGCGCCGCAGCATACACAAAAAATCGAGCAAAAATATCCGGCTTGCGCTCCTGCCAACAAAGTACCCGCGGAAAGTCCTGTTAAAAAAAACGAAAAAACTGAAGATCGCCAAGCGCAAGGCATGAAAATAGGCTCTTTCCAGGAATTTCTGGGCGCGGTAGAAAAGGAAGGTTTGAGTATTTATTTTGCGGACTCTGAACTTGATGAAAAAACAAGCGCAGGTAAAAGCGTCAGCGTCATTAAATTCGCGAACACATTCCAATTAATGGGCGCTGAAAAATACAGACCTCAGATCATCAAGATATGGACTTCGCATTTTGGCGAAAAGCCCGTAGAATTCGGATTGAACGAATCCAAGTCTCCGGCTGCTTATAAAAATCCGGAGCCGATCCCCCATGAGCAGCCAGAAGAGGCATCTGATGAGATCAAGGAGATCGCTGATATATTCGGCGGTAAAATAAAAAGACAGGAATAATAGAATAATAATGGTATCCCAATTTGAATTATTAGCCCAGGCGATACGGCGGTCATTCAACCGAATAGGTCCGCGTCAGGCAAAAAGAATGTCCATGGACATATTGCGGTTAGGCAGGGATGATTTCCAAAGACTCACTCATGCCATGCAATCAGCTCGCAGTACGATCATGCGATGCGAGATATGTCACAACCTCTCAGACACTCTGCGATGCAGAATATGCGCTGATCCGCAAAGGAATACCTCGATCCTGTGTGTCGTGGAAAACACCCATGATGTGGAAGCTCTGGAGAATTCCGGGATATTCAACGGGATATATCATGTTCTGCATGGAAGCCTTGCAATGGGCAAAAACGGCAATGGTTTTGAGCTGCCGATCGGAGCGACAGTTGACGATCTATTCGTTAAACTTAAAAATTCCACATATATAAAGGAAGTTATCCTGGCCTTAGACCAGGACTCAAGCGGAGAATTCACCAGCTTGTTTTTATCAAAGGAAATCTCACAAAGAACTCCGGATATCCAGCTCACGCGCATCGGCATAGGAGTGCCCTTTGGCGGAGAAATACTTTACGCGGACAAGACAACACTAAAACACGCTTTTCTTTCTAGAATACCAGTAGAGAAATAAGGAAGTTCCTTTTAGCTATAAGCCATAAGCTATTAGCTATAAGTGGCGCGATAGCGCCCAACGGGAAGTGGCGCAATGGCTAGCGTACCTGGTTTGGGACCAGGGGGTTGCGGGTTCGAGTCCCGCCTTCCCGATACATCCCCTTTTTTCCTCTCCCTTGGGGAAAGGGGAGGGCGAGGGGGATAGAGAAAAAACAATTTATGTTCCCATTTTCTAAATTATGAAAATCTCCATACGAAAAGGATTCGGCTTCGGCCTTACATCCGGAATAATCACTACGCTTGGCTTGATAATGGGCCTCCATTCAAGCACGCATTCTTCATCTGTGATCATAGGCGGTATACTCGTGATCGCCATAGCTGATGCCATGTCTGATGCCCTGGGAATGCACATATCAGAGGAATGCGAACACCAGCGCTCCACGCAGGAGATATGGGAATCAACAATAGCCACATTTTTGTCAAAATTTATTTTTGCCCTGACCTTCCTGGTGCCCATGCTCACGCTCCCATTATCCACGGCCATTATTATCAGTATTATATGGGGATTGTCCCTGATCTCGATATTCAGCTACTACATAGCCAAAAAACAATGCGCGAGCCCATACCATGTAGTGTTGGAGCATCTTGTCATCGCGGTATTTGTGATCGCGGCAACGCATTATGTTGGTGACTGGATAGCGTCTTTTTGCTAGGTTCTTAAAGTAAAACTAGATCAGTTTTTTACGGGCTGCCTCTTCCATCGGTTGTGCCCCCACAGCCAATTCGCAGGATCCTCGCGCACCCAAGTTTCGATTATATCTGTGAGAGCCTGGGTCAGGAGCCTGACTTTTTCACTGCGCTCAACAGTTTCTTGATTAACTGTGTTTGAAAGATCTATCTCTTCCACATGAAGACGACATTTCCCATCCTTACGATAAGAACGGACCCCTATGATAGGAGCTCCTAATTTAAGATGTAAAAGCGCGGTTATGGTGGTTGTTGCCGCGGGTTTCTTGAAAAAATCAACAAAAATCCCGCCTTTATAGAGATTGTGGTCCATTAATATCCCGATTATGCCGCCCTTCTTGGCCCATGTCAGTATTTCCCTGCCAACATCATGATGGCCGAATACTTTGCACCCATATTTGGATCTGAACGACACCATCCACTCATCCACGTATGGATTTTTCTGATTTCGCACAAGAGCAGCCAAAGGATACCCGGACTGCGCTATCCCCAGAGCGCTTAATTCCCAATTCCCGAAATGTCCGGTATGGATGATAGCTCCTTTTCCGCGGCTCAAAACATCCCTGAACACATCATGATTATCAATGATCACATTCTCACTCATCCATTCAGCCCTCTCGGAGATCGCTTTTGCGGCTTCCAGAGCGACAAAGCAGATGCGTTTCCAAAAAACTTTTGCGACTTCTTTTCGCTTTTCAGGTTTCCAATCAGGAAATGCTATCAACAAGTTCCTTGAAACAAGCCTACTCCTTGACCACGGCAAGGTATGCCCAAGGAAACCGAAAAAACCCGCAATGCATGGAAGGGATTTCCACGGAAGGATCGAGGCAATAAACAAAAATGTCTTAAGGACCAGGTATTCAATAAGATGTCGGTATTTTTTCATTTATCCGCAAACATGGCTCAAAAATAAATTCAAAGCTCTTTTAATGACTCTTGTTAAATAATAGCAAGTCATGAGCATGTGTATTTGCGTCTAATAGGCGCTGTTATCCGATCACTGTAGTTTTGAGGTTTTGTAAAATCTAACAAGTTCCCAGAGAGGGATCCAAGGATTAGGACTTCTGCTTTTCTCCTCTGCCTACTATCTCCTAACTCCTATATCCTATCTCCTGATCGCGCGCCCATAGCTCAATGGATAGAGCACTAGCCTTCTAAGCTGGGGATATAGGTTCAATTCCTATTGGGCGTAAGTTTTGGAACTCTGGAAACCGTTATGACGTCAAAACGCTGGATTAAGCAAATAACTAAGCGCGTAGCTTCGCGCGTAAAACCCAAAAAGATTATTCTTTTTGGATCCCACGCTTGGGGCAGACCGAAGAAATATAGTGATATTGACCTGCTAGTTATAATGGATAAACCTTCAGGTAAAACCAAGCGTTATGAGATGATTGACAAGGCGATTGGTGAGCATATTATGCCTCTTGATATCCTTGTACGCAACTCCAGAGAAATCGACGATCGCTTGGCGATAGGCGATTCTTTTATGTGCGATATAATGAACAAAGGTAGAGTGCTGTATGAGTCCTGATTACGCCAGGGAATGGGTCAGGAAAGCTGAGGCTGATCGAGTAGCAGCGAAGCGCGCTCTTAAAGATTCACGGAAAAGAAAAGATCAGGCTGAAATCGCATGTTTCCATGCCCAGCAATGCGTTGAAAAATATTTGAAAGCGCTTCTATCATGGCACGGATATGCCACTCCAAAGATACATGACCTTTTAGCTTTGGCGCAAACCCTTAAGAAAGCTAAATATCCTGTCACGCGCGCAGAAAAAGACCTAAGGATGCTTAACCAGTATGCAGTTGAGATTCGCTATCCAGGCTCATCCGCGACTCCAGCGCAAGCAGGGCAGGCGGTCAGAGCTATGGAAAAAACTGTGCATCTGGTCTCATCAAAGATAAGGTAACCCCTCACCCTAACCCTCTCCCTCAGGGGGCGAGGGAAAAGACGGAGGACTGGTATAATAGTCATATGTTCAAAACAAAAGAAGGGTCTACAGGGCGCCTAATACAGCTCTGCTTTTTCTATTTCATCTTTTACGTTATAACAGGCGTAACTGTTAAGTACTTCCTGGGCAAACCAAGTCTCGGGCTCCCTGGAATGCAGGGACTGCAGTTCCTTGTATACAGCACGCTTGGAGGCACAAGCATCTGCCTTTTAGTAGTGCTCATCGGCAAGTGGTACAAATTCCAGTCAGCAGGATGTATAAATGTCGCAGGGATATCCATCCCGGGCGAATTCCTGTATATCATCCCATCCGGCGTGTGTACAGCTGTGGTAATACCTACCACTACTCTTATGTACACCCTTCCCATATCAGTCATGGTTGCCATGGTCATCATGCGCGCAAGCGTGATAATTATCAGCCGCGTGGTTGATGCCATACAGATCGCACAAGGCATACTCCACAAAAAGGTCTATTGGGAAGAAAATGTGGCTGTGATATTCGCCATGGTCGCCGCAGGAATACACATCTTATGGGCAAAAGGCGGTTTTGACTTTCTGGGCTCTACGGCCGCAGTCATCATCTTCTCAAGCTATATAAGTGCATACGCCCTTCGCATATACATAATGAACTACTACAAGAACACGCGCACCAAAACAGTAAAACAAAACAACAAGGGGTTCTTTGCGGTCGAGCAGATAGCAGCATCCGCAACACTCCTACTTGTGACAATAATCGTTTTTTATTCTCCACAGATATTCGGGACCACGCTCAAGCAGATAATGATATTCAAGGGCGCGATATCAAGCCCTGTGCCTATGTGGGGCTGGGCAACGCTTGCCGGAACAGCATTCGGGCTTGTGGCGTTCTTCTCAGTGTTCATCTTCATGTTCAAAGGCCGCACAGCCACATTCGCGGGGCTTGTGAACCGGTTGACGTCACTGATCGCGGGAACAGTTTCAACGCTTGTGTTCCATTTTGCTTTTGGCGGAAAATTCCCAAAAACCCAGGATTGGATGTCCTTGGTTTTTATCTTTATCGCTGTGGGGTTCCTAACAGTAGCTGAACGAAAGCGCGCAGCAGAACTTTTAGCGGCGCGTGAATTAGATGATGAACCAACGCCGGAACCAGCAAAGGCATAAAAGGACAAACTTTATCACCCTCACCCAACCTCTCCCCTCGAGGGAGAGGGGGAAGACAAAAAAAGAAGGAAGTAAAAATATGGCAAAAATAATCGAGACTCTATTACTATTAGCGCTGCCTGCTTCAGGCAAATCCGAAGTGCGCAAATATCTTGACAACTTGCCACCTGAGTCGTGCATGAAAGACTTTAATATGGGGTCTACTGTCCAACTTGATGACTTTCCCTATGTGCATATCATGAGAAGGATAGACGATGAACTTGCCTCCATCGGAGAAAAGCGCATATATTTCCACTCCGCTGATAAATCTTTTATCGACCCCGCTGACTGGGGCACATTGATCAAGCTTGTGAGTGAAGATTATGATGACCTGATAAGTAAGAATTATTCAAAACCTCAATCAGCGGGTTTTCATCTTTTTGACAGACTCGAGAAAGCATCAGGCGAAGTTGGCATAAAACCGCGTATCAGCGCGTTACAAGGACCTCTCCTTAAAAAAATAGGTGATAAACTCGAGAAAGAAGCCCTTGACATGCTGGATAAAAAGCATGCGAACTATCCTGAATCCATGAAAGGCAAGACCATGGTGATTGAGTTCGCCAGAGGCGGCCCTGACAAGTCATCAATGCCTCTGCCGTCTCCACTTGGTTATCAGTATTCTGTTGCCCAACTTTCCCCGGTAATACTTGAAAAAGCATCCATCCTTTATATCTGGGTGACTCCCGAGGAATCCCGCAGAAAAAACGATGCTCGCACTGACCCCAATGACCCGGGCTCCATCCTTCACCATGGAGTGCCACTTGAAGTGATGATGAATGATTATGGATGCGATGATATTGACTGGCTTTTAAAAAATTCAGAAAAACCGGGCGCTGTCACGATAAGAGCCCACGGCAAAGCATTTAATCTGCCCTTAGGCCGCTTTGATAATAGAGTGGATAAAACCTCATTCTTGCGCGATGATGCCAAGACATGGAAACCCGAACAAGTGAAGGAACTCCACGCCGCTGTCACGGAAGCTTTTAAGACGCTGAAGAAATAAGGTAACCTCTCACCCTAACCCTCTCCCACAAGGGGTGAGGGAAAAGCTAAGGCAAAGACCAGAGATATGAAAACAAACCTCACCCAGATGTACGGCATAGGCATGATGGCCTTCATACTGTTTTTAAGCACCCTTGTGGGCGTGCCTGTCCTGCCCGAACTTTCAAAAGAACTTGGAGCTGATGCATCGGAGATCCCGATTGTTTTATCAGCAGCTCTTGTAACAGTTGTCATTTTTCAATTCTTTTCAGGATTCCTTGCTGATAAGTACTCCAGGAAAAAGATG
>JBHPMF010000029.1:0-27518 GCA_042563375.1 Elusimicrobiota bacterium
GGCTTCTGCGAGCTCTTTGGCTGTTGTTTTTGTCTGAGGCACTTCAACATACACTCCGCCCTCAACAAGCTGTATCTTCCTGGTGTCAGCGTAACCAATGGGCACGAGTTCGCCTTTCTTATCGAACCCTATGGAGTAGATGCTGAGTTCCCCTAATCCAGTGTCTTTATCCTTGCTCTCCACTATCAGGCGAACCGGTATGCCTCTTTCGAACTCAAGATAGCCTGTGCGTCCATCAGGCATGGTCATGGTGGAGCCTTCTTTGAATGTGCCTGTTTCATCAACAATGCCCATGTTATAGCGGTATCCCGGAGCTACCCTGTCTTCAAACCACGTGGCGGTTATCGCCATCTGAGGGTATTTCTCTTTGATGAAGTCCAGCGTGTCGAATAAGTTGCCCATGTGCGAGTAGAACTCATCGCTTGTGGCGTTCTTGGGGATCTGGTGGTACTTGACTATTGCTTCGTGAAAAGCAGCTACCGCGTCATCAGCTTTCTTGGAATCAACAGAATAGAAGTTCTTTATGTCCTGGAGGAAGGGTGTGGGCTTTTCTCTTTCAAAGTCATAGATGAGTTCTAAGCGGATGGAGAATGGGTTGTCTACTCCGTAGGATTTAAGGTCTTTCCAGATCTTTTTGATGTCATTGGCGGGTTTGGAGTTCGCGGTCAGGATGAATCCGTAATCCGTGACCTCATCTTTGATGAAATCATAAAAATAGGACTTAGGAGCTATACTTTTGGAGAATCCAAGGGACTCAAGAGCGGAATAGATCTCCTCGAGTTTTTCCTGCGCTTTGGGCGTTATTGGGAGCTGCGCGGCTGTGGACGTGTGCCGGGCGCTTTGCGTGGCGACTTTTGCCAGGACCTCGTAACATCCTGCTCCGGGCAGAGTTATAAGTAATGACGCGATCAGTGTAATGCAAATGGATTTTAACGCAACTTTCCCTACATTAATTTTCATACGCAACTCCTTAGATTTTGTATTGATAAATAATAGAGGAACACTACTGTCCCTTCCTCATTTTTTCTTCGCCCACATTAATAGGATAAAGGAATTGGCAGAATTTTAGTAGTGTCTTTTGGTCCCAAATTGGTAGGTCCTAGGACCTACGATAAAATGGGACCTTAGGGTAGGTAAATACTAGATATAGTATGGCCGGTTTTTTAGCGCACAACACCGGATTTGCGTGAATTTTCAATGTTTTGAAGAATTTTTGAAGGAAAAATTTGTGCTGAGTTTTATTTTGGGATCTCGGTTATTATTTCTCTTTTTCCGGGATTTTGATTCAGATTTGCAGGGCCCTCACTGCCTGGATCTTCCGGTTTTGTTGTAATGTTCTGCGGAGGATTTTTCTCATGTGTCGGGGGTGTGTTCTTTTTCGGATCCGCTGCAGGAGCACTTGTATTCTGGTGTAATGGCACCTGATGTTTTGGGCACTTTATGGGCCGGTCAGACCAGAAGTGCGGTCTCCCATCAGGCGTCTTGTCCATTGGGCAGATGTAGTTTCCGGTCTTTTTCGGTTTTCTCACGGGCGAAGTATAGCATGCTTTCGTTTTAGGATCATAACAGCATCCCAGCCTGTCTGACCACTCAGTGCCTTCAGGGCAGCCTTTTTTGGGTGGTTTATTCGCCGGAGGATCTTTTCTTCCAGGAGGATCTTTTCTTCCGGGAGGATCTTTTCTGCCTGGCGGATCTTTCCTTGCCGGAGGCTCTGGCTCTGGTTCCGGCTCTGGTTCCGGTTCCGGCTCGATCTTATCCAGTTGTTTTACTTGAAAAACCATTCTGCCTCTTAGCCGTGGATTTTCCTCATCTCCCGGACCATTGCTCGTTAATCCCAGATCAACATAATCCTCTTCTCCACTCCCCAGTGTAAGTCTGACCTTGGCGTCATCCACAGGGAAAGTCCCGTCAAGCGAGCTGAATTCCACTCCCATTTTTGGAAATAATATGGCATCATCAGTTTCAGCATTGCCATCTTTATTCATCATGCCAACAAGCATTTGAGAATCTTTCTTAAACGGAGCCACGCTTAGAGCGCTTTTCTTCTTGGTTGAGGAATACGCTGGATTAAAAATCGGCATATTAGCGAAGCACACATCACTTTGCTCTTCTCCATATCCTACGCTCATGGTGTTGCTGTTTGTGCACGCCTGCTCTACTATTCCTCCCCATTTCTTTTTTTCCTCGTCATATTTGCCTCTTATGTCATTTTTTGCGATCTCATAGTTCGCGATCCCGGCTTCGAGTTGGGAATAGTAATTATAAAGATCAGTAATGCTTTTATTTGCGGCTTGGAATTCAGGAGTATTAGTTTTGACTGACTCCTTGTCTTTTTCAATGAATTTTGCCTTCTCCTGAATATCGGTTCCCCAGATTGAATTTTTGAGATTCTCTATGCTTTCTATGACGTTGTTAAAAAGCACTTTTTCGCTCAGGTATTCTTCTCTTGGTTCGCCTTCTTCTTTATCTTCATTTAGGGCTTTTTCTTCTTTTAGAATTCGTCTATGTTCGGATTTAACGAATCTGTTAATTTTCCTAAGTCTGGCTCTCAGCTCTCTGTTTGTCTTAAATGTATCCGAGGATAATGGAAGAAGTGCTTTTTTACCGTCCGCGCCAAGGTAGGACGCGTTTTTGTCCTTGATATTAACGACAAGCGTGTAGCCCCTCTCCCCCGGCTTCGGGTCTTGGAATCTCATGTCAATAATAAATTCTTTTCCATCAATCTTTCGTGTGTATTGCCAGCCGCTCCGTTCTGTAGCAGCGGATTGTAAAGCGCTTAAGGGAGCCACACCGATGAATTGCGGCTTATTCGAGCAGAACTCTTCTGTCTTGCATTCTGAGGCCGGAAGCGTGTACAGGGCGACTCCTGTTTCAAGCTGCTTGCTTCCCGGCTCAGGCTGATAAACTCCGGGGATCATGACAAGGCAATTGCCAAAAGGTATCTGATTTGGCTTATCAGGGGGATTGCATGCTTTAAGCATCATGCTTCCGTCCCCATGAGCCCTTAATGCCGCATTAGGTCCGATTGGAAATGATGAGATCTCTTTTGAAGGAGCCGGGATATCAGGCTTGTCCGGCGCCTTGGGACCCTTGGGTTTCGGCTTTGCTGTGCCGGCCGCAGCCGGCGCTGTCGGCAATTCCTCCTCGGGGAGATCAAGGGGTGTAACAGACGCTCTTTTGCTTGCGCCGTCAAAAAATCCGCTCGCCTCTCCGCTCTGCTGTTCAGCGTCCGCACCTGTGGTCGCAGCCGCTAATGGCAAAGTCAAAATCATTGAAATAAATAAACTGATCGTTATTCTTCCTATGTATAACATGTCTCTCATCTTACTCATCCTCCTCAAGTGTATTGAGCGTATCTTGCTGCATCTACATATAATATACACCCAATTAGGTCTGGTTGCCATGGGTCTTTAGTCCTAATCGCAGCTAGGCCCTCAGTCCCCATCTCCCGGTGTTGGAGTGGTATACTTCATATAAATAAAAATATGAGACCGATTCTTGTGAACATACCCGTGCCGTTTACCGGGATCGAGGTATCTTTTGCCTCATACAGCACGATATTAGCGATCTCATTCGTCATAGGTATTTATCTGGCTGCCAGGAGATGGGAGAAGATCGGCGGAGACCCTCAATTCATGGTGATCACATCCATTTACGGGATGGTATTCACCCTGGCAGGCGCAAAGATCTTTTACATAGCGCAGAATTTCCATCAGTATCATTTGATCTTGCATTCACAATCCATAGGGGATTTCCTGAGGATATTCAAGGGAGGTCTTGTCTTTTATGGCGGCCTGATCGGCGGGATCGGAGGAACTGTTATCTATCTTTACCGCAAGAGAGCTGATATATTGCTGTTCCTTGATACTATCGTAGGGCCCATGGCTCTTGGGAACTTTTTCGTGCGCATTGGATGTTTCTTGAATGGATGCTGTTATGGCAAGCCTACAACCGTGCCATGGGGCATAAGGTTCCCGCCCGGCAGCAATCCTGAAAAGTATTACAGCGCAGCGGTCCATCCCGCCCAGCTTTACGAGTCATTTTTCGCGCTTGCGCTTTTCGGAATACTCATGCATATGTCCGGGAAGGCAGGGCCCAAGGGCCGGATATTTTTAGCATATGTGTTTCTTTACAGCGTTGGGAGGTTTATGATCGAGTTCTTTCGGGGAGATGCGGTCAGGGGCGTGTACGGAGCGCTGTCTACTTCACAGTGGATAGGCATTGTCCTGGCGCTTGTTTCATTGTACGCGCTGATCCGGCTTTATCCGGGCGCATACGCAAGAAAGTGAGGGATCCCGGGTTATTATGAGGTATCCATGGTGAGGGATTCGATATTCTCAAGATGGCTGCTGCGTCAAGTATTCAATATCGCGCGCCATCTTCCTGAGAGTGTATTGCTTTTAATGGCCGGAGCGCAGGTGCGCAGGATAAGATACCCCGGAGGCAGGGATTTTATCAATCACCTCATCCTTGATCTTAAAAAACATCTCAACCGCATCGCTCCGAGCGTCAGGGGGAGGATCATCAACAACTTTTTCGGCAATTTCCTGCTTTTCTCATCAGACAAGAGGAACAGGTTCATTGCCGAGCATGGATTCAATCCTCCGCTTATGCTGGTCATCAGCCCGACCTTCAGGTGCAATCTCAAATGCTATGGCTGCTATTCCGCGAACTATTCAAAAAGAGATATTCTTGATTTCAATACTCTTGACAGGGTACTTACAGAGGGAAAGAAGTATGGCATGTATTTTGCTGTTATCAGCGGAGGAGAGCCGTTTATTCGCGAAGATATGATGGATATTTTTAAGAAACACCATGATATGGTTTTCCTGGTTTATACGAACGGGGTCTATATAAAGAGGAAAAATCTTGCTGCGGATATAGTGGAACTCGGCAATATTATCCCGTGTTTCAGCGTTGAGGGATTCAGGGAGGAAACGGACACAAGAAGAGGCAATGGCGTGTTCAAGATCGTGACAGGCCTTATGGATGAGCTCCATGCCCGCGGCGGCCTCTACGGGTTCTCTGTCACAGCCACAAAACAGAACAGTGACCTTGTGGTCAGCAATGAGTTCGTTGATTATTTCATAAACAAGGGCTGTTTTCTCGGATGGTATTTCAGCTACATGCCTGTTGGGCGAGCGCCGGACCTCAGCCTCATGGTCACGCCTGAGCAGAGGGATCGCAGAAGAAAAAGGATCCTGGAACTACGGAGAACGCGGCGTATGCTTATCGCTGATTTCTGGAATGACGGAGCTCTTGTGGGAGGCTGCCTGTCAGGCGGGAGGGTTTATTTCCATATAACCGCGAGCGGAGCGGTTGATCCGTGCGTGTTCGCGCAATATCACACAGACACGATCTTTGACAAAAACCTCATTGATGTGATCAAATCTCCGTTCTTCACCGAGATAAGGCGAAGACAAAAGGAGATGAAGAACCGGCTGAGGCCCTGCATGATAATAGACAGACCTCAAATTTTACGGGATGTTGTTGCTTGCTCCGGTGCGAGGGCAACGCAGGATGGAGGCTGGGACACCATAACATGGCTTGCTCCTGCCCTGGATAAGTATGCGAAGGAATATGATCGGATCGCGTCAGATGCGTGGAAAAAGGAATATAAAGAGCAGGTTGAAATTGGCACAGGCCATCATATCGGGAACAAGGCGGCAGAAGAATATACAAAGGATTTTGAGCGTAAAATAGCGGAAGTTTGACCTGATTATTAGCGCTAATGAACATTTTGTGTTGGTTTGTATGTCATCCTGAACTTGTTTCAGGATCTCATAAAGCTTCCGTCGAGAGACTTTAAAATAGCGGTATTCTCATTGAGATCCTGAACTAAATTCAGGATGACATAAAAACCAACACAAAATGTCTATTAACTCTGATTTTTAATGATATTTACTCAAGATCTATCGCAGAAATAGAGCTAAGTAAAATATCGTGCGATTCCGGATTCCCGCACCCTATGGGCACAAGCGTCTATATAACTATTGAAGCATGCCTTCGCGGGAATAACAGATATGAAAAACAGCTTGCGGGTTATTCATCGGTCAAGGAGTGGTCATCCGGAACTTCCAGATCAACCTCATCATCAGGTTCTTCGGTTTTTGTATCATCAGATGGCGCTGCGTCAGTTGGTTTCCAGCCGCCAAGGGGGTCAGCTATCCTCCTTGAAGCCCATTGCCCGATCCCGCCCATCACGCCTCTGCCCGGTTTCTGGTACCACTCATAACCAACCGCGGTGGAGCATGGAACAGTATCTTCGCACTGTTGAAAAGGATTCCTTTCCTGTTTTCCTGTTTTATTATCATCGCCTCCCTGGTTGCCTTCTTCTTCCCATTTATATATTGTCTGGAATTCTACTTTACAGACTTTGGGATCATCTGTCTTGGCTTTTCTCACTCTTGCTATGTCAAGACCCCCTGTGTCGCATCCGTGTGCGGTTGACCATGTGTCAAAAGGCACGCCATCAACCTCCCATCTTTCAGACCATTGCCCTGATTTGCCTATGAGTACATCCATGATCGAATCAGCTATGGTCTTATATATGCTGAATTTCAGTTCATTCATCTTCTTTGCCCAGTCATCAGCGATAGGGTCTCTTTGGGCAGGAGGCAGATTATATTCCACTTTTGCGGGCGGAGAATCCCCTGCTCCTGTGGAGTCATTGGGATTCATTGATACTCCGCCGGGTTCTCCGGTGCCTTTTGATTCCCCGAAATGAGCGCCTGCGCCTGCCATCATCTGCTCAGCAGGGCCGTACAGATTCTTCATGGCTTTTGCAGCGGCTTTTCCCATTTCACCGTGCTTATCAGGGCTTGATTGTTCCTTCCACCGCCTTCCTCCGCCTACGCCGGGAGCTTTTTGCGCACCACTGTAGCCGAGGCGCTTGCCTCCTGAGCCGCGCGAAGGAGTGGGTGAGACTGACCTGATCCTGTCCGCTATCTGCTGAGGCGATAGAGCGGGCGGAGACATTGTGCTTGATCCCCTTGGAATACCTGATAAGAATCTGTTTAAAGCTCCCAGAGAGCCTGCCAAAGAAGGGGCTCTTGGATGGCCTCTGTTTTCAGCTTCTCTTAAACCTTTCCATAATCCTGCTCTTGTATTGTCTTTTGCGCTTGTTGCAGCAGGTTTTTTATTTTTTTTCATTCCGCCGGGAGGCTGGACAAGTCTTGTTGTGTCTCTGCCTGTGTGCGCTGTTACGATTTCTTCAACAGGTTCTCCTCCTCCGGGAGGACGGGACCCGAACCCGGCAGCATCAAGATCCTCCTGAGGCAGATAATCGGAAAACGGGGCAAGGTCAACAGGAGCGTCATTAGGAGTGAACATCCGCACTGCTCCCATACCTCCGAAGAGCAGCGTTACAAGTCCTCCAAGAAAAGCTAGTTCTTTCGGAGAAACAGAGAATATCCCGCCTTCTTGACCCTTCCCCTTTAAAAATGGCAGGTTTATGGGCCAGCGTCTTCTACTCCCCTCCTTTTGCTCAGGGAGTTTGCCAGAGTCCCGTCTAAGAGTGGGCTCTGAAGGCCCAGCCATTTCCCCTCTTAACAGTTTTGAAAATGATTGACCGCTTTTACGATTTTCAGGCATCTTAGTTCTCCTTTGTAAATCCCTCCTATCCTGTATTTAACCCCATTTAATCGAAATTTCAAGGGGCTTTATGTTCCAGGCGGTTTACCCCCATTGTCTGCCTGAACCTGTGGTTATCCGGTTACTGCAATGTTCCTGCTGAATGATCATATATCACGCGTCTTGAATCTCCCCATCCTTTCCAGTCACACCCGCATGCATCATCCCAATCCGGATCCAGTTTTTCCGCTTGCAGCTGGTACGTGAGGATATATCTGCCTAAAAAATTTCCTTGAGCATCATTGATCGCTTGTGCCAGTATTTTGCGCGCCTCACAGCCATTGCATCCGCATACTTGAGCATACTTTCCTGATGTTTCCGCGCCGCCTATCTTATTTGCGAAAACATTGACAGGCACCAGAGCCGGCCTGGTAACTGTTATATTCGCCTTGTGTTTATATCTTTTCTTGCTTGCCATGCCATCGCCCGCGCAGCTTACTGTCCAGCTAAAGGTACCGCTTCCCACTGAGACTGAGGTCGTGTCATCAGCCATGCCAGGATCCGTGTAATTGGCAACTTCAGATAGTTCCTGGCCGTCAAGAACCGGGGTATCACCGCTTAGAGCAGTTTGATTCGCTATGAGCCCGGTTGATCCTTCTCCGGGAGCGCCTTCAAGATGGATCTGATATATATGGATCTTTTGGTCTGTATCAAGGGGCTCAATTAAACCGGAAAATATGCTGTCCCTTTTGTAAATAGTGTCATTTAATGTGCCCTGGGCGCCTCCTCCCACAGCTGAGCTTCTGGCTGATGCCTGGAGCCTGGCTGTGCGCCCTGTAACGCCGCCGCGCCTTGAAAGCCTGCTTGTGCTGTTCATCGCGACGCTCGTCCTGCCGATCGCGCCGGGCTGGGCTGAAGATGGTATCCATCCCGCGCTTGTTTTAGTGGCTGGAGAGCCTTTTTTAAAAAGCCGGTCAAGCATTTCCCTTAATTTCTGGTCCTTTTTTATCTTGCGGACTTCCTTTTTGCTAAGCGTGCTTCTAAGGTCCTGCGTACCCGCGCGCCCTGGTTTGGCTTTTTTGTCGCGCTGGCGCTTTTGTTTTTCCCTTTCCCTTTCCCTTTCCTCTCTCTCATTAAAACTCATGCCATCTGAACCCATGAAATCAAGGAAATCCTCATTTTCCCGCATTTCATCGTATATGAGCCCCTTTCCTTCGGGGGAGCGCAAAAGTTTCCGCAAATATTCCCTTTCTTCATCACTATCAAGCTTGTCCAGGAATTCATCGGATGACAGGGATCTTTCCAGTTTCTCGTAGGCAGTGAGTTCCTCCTTGCCTTCCCAATACTCAGGACTTAATAACTCAGGTTTTATCACTATGATCGTTGCGCTGCCTGCTCCAAGGAAAGCCACAAGTCCGATGAGCGCAAGGAGTTTGTTAGTGCGAAGCAAAAGAAGGAGCAGGGAAAGGCGCCTTTTCCATTCTTCTTTCCGCTGCTGTTTTTCAAGTTCTTCTTGTTCCAGTTCTTCCTGGGTTTTTTCTTTTTCCATTTTAGGTTTTAGGGATAGTTCCTGTTATTATTGCCAAGTTCTTTGCGCTCTTGAACCCGGACAATCCCAGCATGACACAGCATGCAGTAATAATAAAACCTTTAATGAGCTACTCGATCTCGTTCCAATAGTCTACGCCGCATGTAACAATGCAGAAATACAGATTCTCAGGGCTGTTTAAGTGAGTATGCTCGCATCTTCTTTTGCAGCTGGCGTACTTTCTATAAGCTGTGTCCATTTTAGGAATGCAGTTTTCTTCCATGTCCGCTGTGCTCAGAGGCTTGGGCTTGCATTCACCCGGATAAATAACGCCGTTTGAGTGATCATAAATGGAAACAACGTTCTGCAGAGGTCCGTTCAGCGGTCCTGCGCCCGGGGTGTCAGTATCCTGGTCGCATCCACCACTGCTTAGGAAAAGCGCAAGAAAAAACACAGGGGAAAGGTATGCAAGGATCTTACGTCTCATTGATGATACACCTGATTGCTTGATTGTAAATACCAAAACCCCGAACTTGTGCCCGGTGCGAATTCTACAGCTCCGTTCGTGGTTGATTCGCAAACCCCGGATGCCCTGCTTATGGCGCCGGGCACATCCGCCTGGATCTCGGGGCGAGCAACGCTTGTGACAAAGATCTTCATCGTGAATCCAGCCACGCACGTGCAGCATCTGCAGCACCCGCCGTGTCTTTTTTTGTCGCACCATGTGTCAAAGTTATCTCCTGCATCCTCGCATGAATTGTCAAAATCAGCGCAATGATCAATGCTAAAGCATTTCTTGACGCCGTTTTGCTCATTATTCTTTCCGCAGGTTTGAGTGGTGAGGTAGTCGCATTCCGCGCGCCACTGGAATGTTGGTCCCCCAGCACCTTCTGTTGCGCTATTATCGATCTCATTGCCTGCTAGATCAATGTCGCTGTCTCCTGTCAGGGGAACCATGCTTGATGTTACTCCGTCAATACTTCCTACTTGTACGGTATCTCCTGTGGTGCTTCCGTCAAAACCTATGCTTAAAGCTGCAATGGAGACTTGAGCATTGTTTCCTGCTGCCTGGTTTACCATATCAGTCGCGTCCTCCAATCCAACCCTTGAACCTCCGCCCATTACAATATTGTTGCCGGAGGTTTGCAATCCGCTGTCTGTTGCGCCCAATTTTCTTGTTCTTCCCATTTTCCCCATTCGTGACGCAAGCTTGCCTGATCTTCCAAGAGTTTCCTGGGCCTGGGACCCGGAACGGTTTTTTGAAGTTCCTTTCGCGTTTTGCGCTCCTGCCCCTCCCATGCCGGAACTTCCTCCAACGCCTGCGATCGATTCCATGCTGGATGAGGATTGCGACGCGCTCTTCATCTTACCGTCAAGCCCCTTAAAATTAGCGAGATTTTTCTTGTAATCATCAATTTTCAGGGTATCCCGCGTGGGCGCGCCCTGGCTGGCGGAAGCTGATCTCTTATTCCCATATTCCATTGTTTTCTGTTCTGTTCTTCTGACCCCATCCGCGCCAACAAGCCCCAAAGAGGTTTTTCCGTAATTTGATTTTGAGAACTGGCTTGATGCTCCTTTTGCGATCTTTGCCCTTCTGAGGCTTTCCGGCAGATCAGCGTCATCAACTGTTGTTCCCAGGGCTCTGGCTCCGAAAACAGCGTATTTGACTTTAATGAGATTACCTTTCATTTTCCATCTTTTAAATCCAAAAGGATCATTTGAAACATAAGCGAACATGGCTCCGGCCGGAATAAGGAACAGCAGTAAAAGCAGTAAAAACTTTCTTTTGCCTTTAAACATTTCCCTGATAAGGCTTATTGCCTTTTGTATTGGATTCTCTTTTTTATCCATAAGTTACCTTTATATACACTTCACCCCACTCCCTATTACTACAAGACTAGCCCCAGAATCGGAACTTGTCAAGGGGGCAATGAAGAAGGCGAAAAAGGCGATAGACGCGAAAAAGGCGAAATGAGGGATCGGTGGAACACGAGAAGAGCGCAGCAGAAAAGACGCACCCGTGAAGGGTGCGACTACCAAATCAGGAATTCATCCTTTTGTTCAATTGCTCTTATGCGGTGTATCTGGGGTGTTTGTTGTATTCGGAGAATATGGAGGCTATTTCGTCGTATTCGAGCTCCTCCCTGTCTATGAGTTCTTTGGCGAATCTCTCAACTATGTTCCATTCGGTTTTTAAAAGAACTTCCACTTCTTTAAGGGATGATTCGAGTATCTGCTGTGTCTCATGATTGAGCTTTTCTTTCAGGTTCTCGGAAAACTGGGTGGCGGGTATTATGGTGAAATCACCGAATAAGGAGTTCGTGCCCATGCCGAATCTCCACACCATATCATGGGCTATTGCCATGGCGCTGGAGAAATCATGGCTTACTCCTGATGAAGTGTTGTTAAAGCGCATTTTTTCAGACACATACCCGGCAAGCGATACTTTGACATTAGCGAAAAGCTCATCGCGGTTTTGGGTGAATAGTTCTTCCCTTGGCTGTTGATGAACAGCTCCAAGGGAGCCTCCGCGCGAAACAATGGTCGCCTTAAAGACCTCGTTCGTGGGATGATGCAGATAAAGAGCTACGAGGTGACCTGCTTCATGAAAAGCAACCCTTTCCCTTTCCTGGGGCGTCATGGAGAGCTTGTGAGCGATCCCAAGCTCGATCCTGTCTATGGCTTCTGATATGTCTTTTATATCTACAATGTCTTTTTTGTTCCTGGCTGCGATCAAAGCTGATTCCTTGACAATATTCTCTATTTCCGCGGGTGTTTTGTAAACTGATTTTCTGGCAAGCCTGGATATGTCAATGGAAGCATCGTATTGTATCTTCTTTAGATAATAGCCGAATAGATCATTTCGTTCTTTAAGATTGGGCTTGCCAACATAGATCTTCCTGTCAAAGCGTCCGGGCCTCAGCAATGCTGAATCAAGAGCGCCTTCAGCCACGTTTGTGGCTCCCATTACAACCACATTGACCGTAGGATCGATCCCGTCCATGGCTGTTAAGAGCTGGTTGATCGTGGAATTAAGTTCCTGTCCTCCGCCAAAAGCATCGTGCGTTATTCTTTGGCGTCCTATGACATCAAGCTCATCGATAAATATAATTGTGCCGCCGTATGCTTCAGCGTGAAGGCGCGCATCGCGGAAGAGCTTTCTTACCCTGCTTGCGCCGACGCCTACGAATACTTCAATGAATTCAGAGCCTGAGGCAGCAAGAAAAGGAATGCCTGCTTCGCGCGCGATCGCCTTGGCAACCATGGTTTTCCCGCATCCGGGAGGACCTATCATGAGTATTCCTTTAATGATCTTTCCCCCGATTTTTTTAACCCTTGCCCTGTCCTTTAATAATTGCACCACTTCCCATGCTTCTTTTTTTGCCTGATCAAGCCCTATCACATCAGTGAAGCGCACGGCAGTCTGCTTTTCGATCTTCACATTGGTTTTTCTGAGTTTGCTCGCTCCTCCATAATGGAGCCAGTAGAGAAATCCAACGAAGATCATCGTCTGGATGATGTATATGGGCATTGACCCGATGTTTATCCCCAGTATCCAGTCCCGTGTTTCCTTGGGCATAGTGGTCAGAAAGAATATCGGGAATATGAAACAAATGAGCACGATCAGCGCTATCACAAACATAAGCCAGTTCTGAACGAACCAGAGTTTTAGTTTCTTTATAAACATACTAGTATTGTGCTCCTGTGCTCCCGTGCTCCTGTGCTCCGGTTAACAAAGAGGACTCCTCTATTATACAGCAGCACAGCAGCGCTGGAGTACATAAGTACACCTGCCTTTGGCAGGCCTATTGCGCTACCGATGGAATGGCCCAGCCTATGGGCCTGTCGCGCGTTGGCACGTATTTGATGATCTCCCATTCCTTGATCTTGTTGGGCTGAAACGGCAATATTCCTTTTGCTCTTACTTTAAGCTTTAACACCCCGTAGACTATCGTGCGCTTAACCTTGAAATCCACTTTTTCTAAGCCCATTAACTTCCTTAAAACAGGGTTGTTGTAGCCCAGGTCGTTTTGTATCTTTTTTTTGATCTTTTTTATGAGCATTTTGTCGCCATGTTTCTTGTCTTTGGAGAAAAACATGTTTTTATGGGATTCAAGCATCCATCTTCTGCCCGCGTAATACATGGACAGTTCCATTTTTTGCACCATGATGGCTATCAGGAATATCTTGATGATAGCGATCGCGAAGATAAGGAAAAGAGGCACAAGCAGGACGAGCTCTGTTGTAGCCTGGCCTTTGGAGAATGATGATGAGATGATGCGATGAGGTGATGAGGAGAAAGAGAATTTTTTGGTAATGATAACAAAAAGTTTTCTCATTGCTTATTTCCCATATTAATTTTTACAATTTCATTCATCATTCACCCCACCACCTGCTGTCCGCCTTTGGCGGATATCTGCTTCGCCAGCAGGTGGTGGGGGTCATCATTTCTTCCTATCACATTCTCGGGCATTCGCCCTTATATGGCCTCAGGATCACCTGGAAATTTGATTTTGGTTCAGGCCAGACCCTGCCCCCCTGCAGGCAAGCCCATGCCGTGACCTTGGGTTTAAAGCCCAAAAGCTTTTCATAATTCACTCCAAAATGATTCGGAGGGCCAACGTATTTATAAGGCTTGAATCTCATCCTGCAGCTCGGGCTTTTGCTGTCTTTTGCGAAATAACATTTACTGGAATTCGGTTTTGTCCTTGGGATCGTGCTTAATTGCCACATAGGAGGGTCAACCTTATGATTGTTTGACCTCTCATCGGGGGTTCCGGCAAGTGCGCCGGTGTTGGGTATGGTGAAGTGAATCTTAAGATCGAATAAATAATGCTTTTGAGGCAGGAGCCTGATAGGAACAAGTTTCTTTTTTGGAGTGAATCCTGAATTAAGCCAGAATGATTTTCTAAAAAAAACAGTGTGAAGTTTTGTGTAAACATTCTCAACCATCACAGCAAGCTGTCTTAAGTATCCGTAAACCATATAAACATTAGGATATATCTCATCAAATACCCTGTCAGAATCGCGGTCAATAGTTCCAACAGCGGCTGTGTCCTGCTTTAAGAAAAGACGCGCTTCAGGCAATACTTCCGGAGGATTTGCCACGTTAATAATAGTGTTTCTAAGAAGAACCGCAGCTTCTTCATTGGGGCCTATTGGTATGGTCCCTGTATTATAGAACGGGTCAAGGGCTTTGAATTTTCCTTTCCAGATCTCGTGGTCAGTTCCCTGGTATCCCGGGTCAATGCATCCTGTTGCCATGGTCCCCGGGCCTGATCCGATCCCATCAGCCAAGCCTTCAGTGTCAGGAGGATAGAATCCGCTTTTCTCAAGAAACCACCACAGGGGCCTGTATACGTTGTTTGGCCACTTGAATTGCTTGGTATCAAAATAACCTCCGCATTCCCTGTAAACCCTTGTGGGCCACGGGGAATTAAGGTATGCAAGGCGGTTAGCAAGGTCTGAAGCCTGGCTTGCTTCCATAAAAACAGCTGTGTCCATGGCGAATTGCATGAGGATCTTCTGCTGTGATACTTTAGCGAGTTCAACTATCAAGATCGCGAAAAGCACAAGCGCAGGCATGATAAGCATGGCCGGGACGAGGATCTGGCCGGATGGGGAGTGATGATGAGATGATGAGATGAGGCGATGATGTGAGGCAGAGAGAGATGGGGAGTGATGATGGGATGATGATGAAAAGAGATCAGAAAAGGCAGAGCAAAAGAATTTGAGCATAACATCCTCTATGCGCAAGCTTAACAGGGAATTGGGGGAAAAGCTAGAGGCAAATATAGCGGCCGGTGGTCAGCGGTCAGTGGCCAGAATTCAGCGGGGAACAAAGGCAGGAAGAAGAATTCAGCTGTCAGAGTTTAGCAGATAGGAAAAGAGCGGAAAGAGCTTAATGAGATCCTGAAACGAGCTCAGGATGGGCATAATGGTCAAAAAGTGTTGCTACTCTGATCGCTTTTTCACCTCCCTTCTGCGCTATTCTCCTTATAAACATAACGGAAATAGCACTGCTCCGCTTCGCTGCGCTGTCACCCTGAACTTGTTTCAGGGTCTCAATGAGAATACCGCTCTTTTATGCTCTCTCGACGGAAACTTTATGAGATCCTGAAACAAGTCCAGGATGACAACCGGAAGGTACATGCATCGGTTTCGACCAAAAATGACCCCTTATAATCAAACCGGTTAGATTATCAAAGGGTTTTAAGCTCATATTCTCCTCGGAAAACGACATATCAGTAGCAACAATTTTTGACCATTATGCCCAGGATGCCAGCGGGCGGGTTCGGGATGATCGATGATTACTGGTTAATTTTCCGGGGGGGCTTCTGCGGTGATGAGGCCCATGTCAATGCCTTTGAGCACTGCTTCAGTGCGGTTTTTAACTCCCAGTTTCTGGAAAATGCGGTTTAAATGGTTTTTTACTGTCTTGATGGAGGATTCCATTTTCTTTGAGATCGCCAGGTTGGCTTCACCTCTTCCAACCATCGCAAGGATGGCGAGCTCTGTTTTTGTGAGGTTGATCATGGATGCTTCAAGTTGGGTTGTGGATATCTTTCTGATGCCATCCATGAGTTTGCCCATTATTGGCTGGGGAATCAGGATCCCCTTCTGGGAGAATGTCCTTAAAGCATTCACAAGTTCTTTTGCCGGAAGCATTTTAGAGAGATACCCGTTTGCTCCCGCCTGGATAGCTTCAAGCACATGGGCTTCGTCCTCATAGGACGAGAGGATAACAACGTTTGTTTTTGGGCACTCTTTTCGCACAATGCGCGTGGCGGATATCCCGTCAAGATTAGGAAGACGTATATCCATAAGTACGACATCAGGCTGGAGTTTTTTGGACAGATTCACAGCTTCATTGCCGTCTGATGCTTCTCCGACGATCTCCATATCGCGCTCATCTTCAAGAACGTCTTTGAGTCCGTCTCTGAAAAGAATCTGGTCATCACAGATTAGAATTCGAATCTTTTTCTTTGTGCTCATGGTTTTCCCCTCATATGCGTATTATTTTCTATATTCTATTCTATTTTCGCATATTCTGCCGGAAGTTTGCGGGAATGATTCGGAAGAAAGCCAATGAGGCCAAGAAAGAAGATAGGGATGAAGGATGAGATGAAGAACAATGGAGTATGGAGCGAGGGGCGATGGAGTGATGGGCTGTGGATGAAATGCGAATTCCCTTCCGGTAGCCTCAGGCTTCAGCCTGTGTCTGTTTTGAATGCATTGCAGAGGAGATACAGGCTGAAGCCTGAGGCTACCGGAGAGCAGAGAAGATGTTATTGCGGGAGCTTGAAGGAGAATGAGGTTCCCTGGTCGTGCCCCGCTGAATCAACCCAGATCTTGCCATTATGGCTTTCAACTATTTCCTTGGCGATCGATAAGCCTAATCCTAAGCGGCCTTTCCCTTTTCCGCCTTTGCCTTGGTAAAAACTCTCAAAAATATGGCTCAGTTCATTGGGCTCGATGCCCGCACCCGAGTCCTTTACCGAGAATATCACGGAATTATCATCCTTGTCGTGGGAGATGGAAAAAGTGATGGTGCCGTTTTCCGGGGTGTAGCGCAGGGCGTTTTCAAGGAGGTTCGCCACAACCTGGAGGATCCTTTTTGAATCCATGCGCAGGCCCAGATCCTTGTCTTTTAGTTCAGGCATGGTGATCAGGACTTTTTTGCTCTTTGCCCTTTCTTTTAAGTATGTAAAAACAGGAAGTCCGAGAAAGTCCTTGACATCAACGGGATTCGAGTCAACCTTGAATTTCCCTTTTTCGATGGATGACCAGTCCACCAGGTCGCTGACAAGACGCTGCGTCTGATTCAGGGAATCAAGGAGGAGCTGGAATACCCTGCTTGCCTGCTTGTCGGTTTTTTCCTTGTTGAATATCGAATTAAGCAGGTCCGCGGCTACCATGGAACTTGAAAGAGTATTGGCAAGGTCATGCGCGCAGAATGACAGGAATTTGCTTTTAAAATCATTGAGCCTTGAGAGCGCCTCGTTCTTGATCTTGAGTTCTGAAAGGAGTCTTTTGTTCTCGGACACGAGCCTTGCTTCTTCCAGGTTCTTTGAGATGGTGTGTTTTAGATATGTGGGGTCCACGGGCTTTAAAAGAAAATCAGCCAGATCTTTCCTTATGGCGTCCACTGCGGCATCGAGCGTAGCGTAGCCGGTGATCAGTATTATGGGCATATCCTCCCCTCCGGAAGTTTTTAATGTTGATATGCCTTCAAGGCCGGTCTGTTCAGTGGGACCGAACATATAGTCAAGCATGATAAGATGAAAGGGCCCGTCGTTTATGAGTCTTTCTCTTGCCTGCCCGATGTTCGCGGCTGATCCCACATCATATCCAAAACTTTCGATAAGATCGCTTAAAGATTCTCTTTGTCTTTCGTCGTCGTCTACGATTAATATTTTCATATGGATCTCCTATATGTAACTTAATGCCCCCCCACCTTAACCCTATGGGGCATACCATAGGGCTGCCTGCTGGGCTGTCCTCCCCCTCCAGAGGGGAGGAGAACAGCGGGAACTTAATGCCCCCCATATTCTCCTCCGGATAACAGGGGTTATGTTCTGGCCCATCTTAGTATAAACTTCGTTCCTTTCCCAACTGTGCTTTCAACCTCAACATTGCCATTGTGGCGGTCCACAACTCTTTTTACGACAGCGAGACCGAGCCCGGTGCCTTTATTCTTAGTTGAAAAAAACGGAGTAAAAATCTTGGATATCGCTGTTTTCTCTATGCCCATGCCTGTGTCTTCAATGGTGAGAAGCGCGTGGCTTGAGTTTATCCTGGTCTCGATCGTGAGGGTGCCTCCGGCAGGCATGGCTTCACACGCATTGCCCAGAAGGTTTCTTACAGCTTGCCGAATTTCATCAGGGTCGACCCGTACTCGTACAGGTTCGGAAGCATAATTTTTCACAAGATTCACGCCTTCCGGCACGCTCATGCGCATTAAAATATCTTCCACGAATTCATTGATCTCAATGTCTCGCGGCTGGATCTCCCGCGTTCTGGCGAATGTCAGGATCTCCGATATTATCTGATTGGCGCTGACGAGCTCGCTTTCAACGATATGTATGTGTTTGGCCAGTTTCGGGTCAGCGCTTGCGGGAGATTGCTGGGATGCTGCGGTGTTTAAACGCGATTTTATGACATAGGTGGAGTTATTGATCACAGCCAGAGGATTCCTGAGTTCATGCCCGATAACAGAGGCCATCTGTCCGATGGCGGCAAGGCGTTCCTGTTTTATGAGTTCTCCCTGGGTGGCTTTAAGCTCCTTTGTTCTTGCTTCAACGCGCGCTTCAAGTTCCAGGTTCAATGATTTCAGTTCTTCCTGCGCGCCAAGGAGTTTTTTCGTCCTGTCAGCGAGCTCAAAGCTCATGGTTTCAATGGTTTGAGCAAGCTCTCCTATCTCATTGGGCGGTTTCGGAAGCTTGTCCTTTGTGGGATGAGTGAATCCTGACGCTGCGATCTGCCTGAGGCTCAGGGTCAACGCGCGTATAGGGTGGCTGATCTTATTTGCGAAAAATAACGCTGTGATGAGCACCACTGCCATGACAACAAGCATGGCCTCAGCCAGCCTCTGGCGCATTTCAGTCATCACCGCGAAAGCTTCCCATCGATCCTGTATTATACAGCTCAGCCATTTTGGTTCGCTGAATTTATAAATAGCAGCGATCACATCGCGTCCGTTTGACAGCGTGATCCTGCCTGCCCAGTTCTTGTAAGGCCCGATCTTCTGTATTATCGAGGATATCTCGGGATCAACCACCTGGCCTTCATTTTTGCTTGTTACCTGCCGGTAGTTCGAATGGGCTATAAGGCGGTTTTTCTGGTCAACGATGAAGAATTCAGCTGTGGCGCCGAGCTGGATCTTAGAGAGATTCTTCGAGATATCCCTTAAGCTTACTGCTCCGTGGACATATCCGGCTACTTTCCTTGTTTGCCTTATGCGTATGGGGACATAGATGTCGATCGAAGGGTAATTGGCGAGCACTCGTATCGCGCGGCTTTTATATTTTCCTGTTCTGAGGATCTCGGCTTTTATATAGCTGCTGAGCGTCGCATCGCTTGAGGAAAAACCAAAGCCTCCGCCCTTTTCCCTGGTGAATACCCTCGTGCCCGCGATATCATAGATCGCGATCGCTGTTATGGCTGAGTGTCCGTTGAATATACGTTCGCCCAATGAGGAGTATTCTTTCCTGTTGAAATCATAGTAGTCATCTATCTCCGAGAGGGTGTAGAGCAGGTTCGCGACCGAGTTGATGAATGACGCTGCCTCCTCGCCCACGTTCTGGGCAAGCCGGATCTTCACATTCTCAAAATCTTTTCCCAATGCGCGCCTTACGATCTCAAGCTGCACGAATCCCACGATCATCAGAGGAATCAGAGTCAGGGCAAGAAGAAGGATGGCGGTGCGGGTGAAGAGCTTGCTTTTCATTAATCCATTGTGCTCCCGTGCTCCCGTGCTCCCGTGCTCCCGTTAATAAAGGGGATTCCTTTATACAACAGCAGCACAGCAGCACAGGAGCACAGCAGCACTAAAAATTCTGCAAAGCAGAATTTTTATTTACACTGCCCCGCGGGGGGTTCGCGTCCGCTGAGTTTTTTGAAATCAATATCCTTGAATTCCGGGATTTCCTTTAGATCAGCCAGGCCAGCGATGATATAGCGGTCTTTCCACACAAAAGTGGGCGAACTGCTTATTTTGTAGCTTGCGCTGAGGTCCGCTTCGGAAGTCAGAAGACTCTCAGCGTCCTTGCTGTACTCCTTCCTGAATTTTCCAAGGGGTATCTTGCATTCTTCCACGGTTTCCATCCAGAAACTCGAGCTGATGTTCGGGATCCTGTTGCGCAGGTAGCAGTTAAGAAAGTCCTTGTGGTTCTTTTGTATAACAAGCTGTCTGGCGTTTTCCTCGAGCTCGGAGGCTCCGTGAAGGCTTCTGAATCTTTCATGAAGCTTCTGGTCCTCATCTTTCTTTTTACCGCTGTCATCGACTATGTAGTGATAAGAGATATCCAGGTTCAGTTTTGACGAGAGTTCCTTGTCTTCCTGGAGGGCGAGCAGGGCTTTTTGCGCGTTTACTCCGTAAGGGCATTCGCTCATCAGGAAGAGTTTTAAGTCCGGTTTTTTTGTTTCCTTTTTGTTTGTTGCGATGCTCGATCCGCGGGAAGACATCGCGTAAACTCCCTTTTTCTTGCCTTTTAAGAGTATCCTCTTGGCCACGTATTTATCAAGGTGTTCCTGAGAATCCTTGTCAAATGCTTCAAGGATGACCGCGGGCAGACGTTCCATACCTGATTTTTTGAGATAGGATTTCCCTTTAGGACTTTTCGACATGAATCTCTTGATGGAAACCTTGAACGGCAGTTTTTTAAGATTTGTGATCATCCGTTCGTCCGGCTTCGCCCATGATGCCACGTCTTCTCCTGACACTATGATGACGGTGAGCGGCATTTTTTCCTCTTCCTTGGGGTATTGGGCCAAACCTGTTTTTTGTTGGATTTTGGGAAGCTTTGAATTGATGCCCATGGCCAGGCTCACGGGATCCATTTGAATATCGATAGGAGATCCCCCCATCCTGAGCCTTGCCGCGTCTTTCTCAAGGACCGGGGCCAGCTTTAAAATATCGTCCTTTTTAAGTTCATCTATTATGGAGCCAATGTCTTTTTGCGACAACCCTATAAGGAGCATGTTCGATTCCAGGTTGCCGCTCATGGGATTTAACGACGTGAGCTTAAGAAAACGCTTATATGAACCGCGGTAGCGCGCATTGATTATAAGATGGGCTTTGAGTTCTTCCAGAGCTTCCTTGGGGATCTTTTCCATCTTGTCCGCGGGAGGCAGCATGGGCACCACCTGGAACCTTATCTCGGGAAAAACGCTCTCGTGGACGCGTTCGATCAGGTGATAATTGCGCCATGCATCCCAGGAGCTCGGCACAAATTCAAGCACAAGGGTATCTTTGGGCGCTTGCGCGGCGTTCAGCGCCAAGGCAGAAAAGCAAAAAGGCAGAAAGGTAAAAAGGAATATGATGTTAAGCTTTTTCATTTTAGCGTCACGCTTGGTTTATTCGAGATGCTGTTCGGAATCGTGTGAGGCGAACTCGACTTTGAGCCCCGGGAAGCCCACGCGGACCAACAGGTTGTATAGAAAAGAGAACAATAGAAGCGCAAGCAGCATAAAAAGTGTGTATGCCAAAGCGAATACGCCCGCCGCAACATAGCGCTGGCCGGTCACCATCTGCTTCGAGAGCAAGGGGTCCGGCATTATAATGAACGTAAAAACGCCGCCTAAAACACCGATGAACATAAATATAAACGGCAGCGCGGATTTAATGATAGAGAGTATCCTGATCTTTTTCAGTTCGACTTCCATTGTACCTCCTGAGTTACTGTTATTGCGTTATTGAGTTAAAGCGTTACAATAAAGATGCATTATTAACAGACTATATCTTATATTTTTTGGCTTGAACGCAGCAGCACCGCAATTCGGAAATCGTTCATTGGTTTTTGATCTAAACGCAACAACGCTATAACGCAACAACGCTATAACTGTTTATCATGTTTTCTGCATGAAGAGGATCGTTCTTTGGCTGCTTTGGTTCTGCGACGTAAGCGTTATGACGCGTGTAGCGTAGAGGGATTGGTCAAGGGTTATCTGTCCGTTAACAAGAGAGCTTGGTTTTTCCAAGGCGCGGTTTACAAGCTGAAGAAGCTCCGCGGAGGTGACGATGTCAAGCAGGTGATGGCTCTTTTGCGTTTGAGGTTCCTGTTGGGCGCCTGTTTGCGCGTTCTGCGCGATAAACGTATCCAGGTTCTTGCTTGCGAGCACATAATTGTCTCCATCAAGCACGAACGCGGTTGAGTTCTGCGCCATAACATCAAGAACCTGCTGCCAATGCGTGCGTTCCGTCTCGATATTGTCCTTCTTGTCCTTCTCAAAATTGGAGGTTGTCGCTTTCAGGCGTTCAAAAAAAACAGCAAGGCTCTTTTCAAGATCGCCTATCTCATCTTTTCTGTTGTCCTTGGGAATGGGCCAGCTGGGGTCGGTGACGGAGAGGCTGTCTATGTTTTCGCGGATCAGGCCCAGCGGAGAAAGGACCCATCTGTAAAGAAAAAACGTGGCTGTGCCGATTATAAACGCAAGTACCCCTATCGCTCCCAGATAGAATTTCCCCATGCCCCTTGCCACCACCTGAGCCGTCTCTCTGCGTGACACTTCCACGCTTATTATGCTTTTGATCTCACCCCTGAATTCATATGGCATGGCTATTTCATAGAGTTCCTCGCCGTCTTCGATGAATGGCATGATCTTGGGCGCGCTTGTGGCAAGCACGCTCTCAACAGCGCGCGTTTTTAGAGCGCGGAACTTCACATATTCGTCAAAAGTCTTTCCAAAAAGCGTGGGATCAGGGGACCAGCGCACCTGGCCGTATTTATTGAAGATCGCAAGGTATATCACGCGCGGGTCTTTTGAGAGGCTGTTGAATATCTCTATTTCCTCAGGGCTTACGACATAGGGATATTCTCTTAAGCCCGTGAGTATCCTTTGCTGGTTAATGTAGAGAAGCGCGACTATTTCCTGTTTGAGTTTTTCGTCGAAGAATGAGCGGAAAAGATTCTTGTAGAAGATCCCGCCCATGAAGAACGCATAGCCACCGCCGAGAAGGATGATTATCAACCACTTGTATATAAGTTTCAAAGCTGTGCTCCCGTGCTCCCGTGCTCCCGTGCTCCTGTTGGGTGGAAATGTGCTGCTGTGCTGCAGTACTCCCGTACTTCTGTTGCATCTGAGTCATGTTTTTTAGGGTTGTGAGCAAGATATCGCATGAAGGCGCCTATGAGATTCTTAATGTAGATCGTCTGCTGATATATTTTTTGAAATTCTTCGTCCGCTATGTATTTTTGATCCAGCGCAACATAGATATGCGATTGTGTTTCTGAAGCTGATCTTTGCGCATAGGTAAGGAAATGCGCAAATTCCAGCTTTGATTTAGAGTCGAATCCTTCGGCGATATTGGCCATGATTGATACGGATGAACGACGCGCCTGGTCTCGCAAGCCGAAGTCCTTACGAAATGTTTTCGAGTCTGTTATCTTGTATATTTCGCTGACAAGTTTTCTGGCTTCTTGCCAAGCCTTAATGTCTTCAAATTTCTCGATTTTCATATTTTCTTTTAACAGGAGCACAGGAGAACGGGAGCACAGGAGCACATTCTATTTCGCCAGCGCTGCCTGGATCCTTCGTTTGGCGGAGTATGCTTCCTTGTTGTTGGGGTCGAATTTAAGCGCTAAGGACAGTTTCTCCAGGGCCTTGTGGAGGTTACCGCCTGCGTAAAGCTTCATGGGTTCTATCATGTGAGCTCTTGAGGCTTCTTTTGCGTCTTCAGGCACTTCTTCATCGCCTTCAAGTCCGGCGATCGAAGAGTCCTTTTGAAGCATTTCAAGCCCTGATTTGGGTTTTTTCTTCTCCTCCCTTTCTTCTTTTGCGGATGCTGTGGCTGCTTTTGCGCGTTCTTGGGCGTCTTTCCTGGCTTTTTCTTCTTCTACCTTGCGCCTGGCTGCTTCTTTTTTCCGTTGGATATTGCCCTTGGCAAGGTCGATCTGTTTTTTGGCTTCCCTTGTTCTTTTGCCGAGTTTTATGACTTTCTCGTATTCCGGAATAGCCTTGTTCCAGCTCTTCTTTTTCATTTGCGCGTTGCCTTTGCTGAAATAATACCCGGCTTCATCATTGAGAGCCTGGCTTATTATCTCCTGAGCGCGGGCATTGCCAGGGTCAAGCGGAAGTATCTTCCTTGCGTGCGCCCTGGCATCTTTCCATTTGGACGCGCTCAGGGCTTTCAGGGCGTCTGTGATATGGACATTGACTCTTCGCTGCCGCAGATCAGCCTCGATCACCATCATCCTTTTTGAAAGGCCCCGGGTTATCTCAGGATCAAGAGTGATGGCAAGATAATATGAATCAAGGGCCGGCTGCATGCGGCCTTCCTCGTAGTTCTTGTCACCCTGGAGCCTGTATTCAGCCGCGAGTTCCGTGTTTACTTTCTTTATGTAATATCTTGCTTTTGCGTGTCTTGGCTCAAGAGCAAGGACTTCTTCAAATCTTTGCAAAGACTCGACTTTAAGGCCGTTATTATAAGTTGAAAAGGCTTCCTGGAATTTTTCCGCTATTATTTCCTTTCGTGTATCGCGCGCAATAGGCATGGATCTGCCCACATCCTCAAAGCGCTTTAAGGCGGCATAGAGAGCCCTTGCCCTGTCAAAGCTGGGATCAAGTTCATTCACCCTTTTAAGCAGACTCGCTGCTTCGCTGTATCTGCCTTCCCTGTAAAGGGAAAAAGCATTCTCATAGATCTGCTCCATGGTTTTTCTCAGTATCCATGCTTTTTCCTTTTCAATGGTCATGCCCATGAACTTGCGCTCTTCCCTGCTGACGACTCCTGTTCCCCTTATGCTTTCCCCCATCTCTTTGAATAACTTTATCTCATCGTCCATTTTAGAAGCATATGAAGAATTGATGAGGAGATGAGGCGATGAGGCGATGAGGAGAAAGAATATAAATTTGCGCATCGTATTATTATCTATTTTACAATCTTCTGCTTAGTATCGTAAGCAGAAAGAGAAGATAAAAGCGGTAACCCCTCACCCCCTGCCTTCGCAGGGGCAGGCTCTAGCCACTCTCCCTCAAGGGGCGAGGGAAAAGAAGGCAGCATTCCTCAGAAGGGCATTCCTCCGCCTTTGAAGGCGGAAGAGAGGAATGGGGCCAGTATCAAAGCGAATATCACGGGGAATATAAAGATCATCAGAGGACCGAGCATCTTAGTGGATGCTTTTCCTGCCTGCTCTTCTGCGCGGCCCAAGCGCCTGCCCCGCATATCAGTTGAGAAATTGCGTAAAAGCTCCACAAGGCCCGTGCCGAGCTCATCCGACTGTATCAAAAGTCCCACAAGGGACCTGATCTCCTGCACATCCACTCGCTTGGCAAAATGACGCAGAGCATCGCGTCTTGGATACCCGAGCTGCACTTCCCGCATGATATTCTCGATCTCTTCTTCAAGGACCCCCTTGCCCTTGAACGTGGTGCCCAGTATCCTTTCCATGGCATTAAGATAATCCAGGCCTGATTCAATGGTAAGAGCGAGCAGGTCGACAAAACTCGGAAGGTTCGCAAGGGCTGCCCTGTGTCTTTTCGCGATGAGACCCTTTGCCTGGAAATCAGGGAAGAAAAATCCAAGGACGCAGCCAAAAAGTATGAGTCCTGGGTTGATGGAAATCTCCGCCCAAAGGGAAAAGGCAACCACTCCCACGCCGAAAATGCCCGCGAATTTTTCCTTCATCAGAAGGAATTTCTTGGGTTCGTAATCAGGGTGCTGTCCCATTCCGTGGAATATTTTCTCAAGTGAACTGGCTATCCATGGGTTTGCCTGCAGTCTCACATTTATCTTATCAAGACTCGTCACAGGCGATGCAGCGGTGAAAGATATCTCAGACGCAGCATCGTTTTTTTGCGCGCCGCGTTTTTTATACAGGGAGGTGTCCACGCGTTTGGGCATGATGATCTTTAGGAATTCCTCGACGAACCAGGCGAAGGTTATGGTGGCGCCTATGAGGAACGTCCAGGTTATGGCTTTAAGTACCGTATCTGATAGTTGCATAGTTATTACATTGTGCTCCTGTGCTTCTGTGCTCCGGTGCTCCTGTTAATAAAGAGGGATCCTCTATTAACTGCAGCACAGCAGCACAGCAGCACTTCTACACGCCTTCGGGTCATACTTCGATGGTCGCCATCTTTCTGATGACGATCATTCCTATCGTCTGCCAGAATATGCACGCCAGCAATACGATCAATCCGAGAAACGACGTAAAAAAATCTCCCACGGCTTTTGGCTGGAAAAAGTACAGTATCAACAGCATTACCCACGGTATTACGCTTATGACAATGGACTGGAGCCTGGGCTGTGCTGTCATGGAGTTGACCTTTTCCTTAAGTTTGCCTTCTTCCCTGATGGTTTCAACGATCCTGTCAAAGATCTTGGTCAGATTTCCGCCTGTCTGTCTCTGTATTATGATCGCGCGCACAACATAGGTGACCATTTCGCTGTCAATGCGGGTGTCGAATATCTTCAGGCATTCATCAAAGGGGATGCCAAGCCTGTAATTCTTCAAAAGAAGCTCGAATTCCTGCGATATGGGCGGCACCATTTCATGAACCGCCAGGTCAAGGCCTTGCACCAGGTCAAGGCCTGATTTCATGGCATCAGAGAGGAGGATGAGCGAGTCAAGCAATTGAGACTCGATCTTAAGCTTGCGGCGTTCCTTGATAAAACGAAGAAATTCCTTTGGAGTCCAAAGTCCGATACATATCGCCAGCACTAGGACTATAAAGCTTCTGCTTAAAAGCCCGAGAATGAGAGCAGCTATCAGGGGGCCATAAAGGAGCCAGCCTGCGTCAACATCGATATATTGCCGGTTATATTCATGAGCGGTTTCCTTCATTTTCTTGCTGAGTTTATGGTAGGTGTCTTCAATAAACTCCTGCGCGCCGAAAGATGATGAACGCATAAGCAGGAATGTTATCACCAGTGTGATCAGGGCCCCGAACATCACCCATTTCCCGCCCTGCTTTATCGTTTCGATCAGGTCCTTTTTAGGCATCGGCTTTATGATGTCCTTGAAAGGAGTCGGAGCTTCGCCCGCAACAGTCAGCTCAAGGATCTTGGCAACCTTGCAGATCGAATGGAATGAATCATCATATTGCTCATCTTTCTTCCTGGCAACCGCAATGCGCAGGTTTTCAAGCGATTTGTAGAATATCTCCATCTGAGCCAGTATCACCCGTCCTCTGCCGTCAAGATCTCCTGAGCCCTTCGCTGATATGTATACCTCATCAAGGGCATTGCGCAATTGCCCTTGAGCTTCGGAATAGTAGGTCAGAAGAGTCGCAAGTTTCACCCCTTCTCCGCCTTGGGACGGGGGCATGCCTTTTCGCATGATATCAAGGGTCTTATAAACGATCCCGAACACTTTTTGCCACATATCTTTAAGTTCAGGATCAGGATGCTTGTCGATCACGTCCGCGTAATAAAGTCTTGAAAGAGCGTCATTGGCCTCATTCCAGGATTGTTGTATGGGATGCAGTTGTTTGGCAGGGGTTTTTTTGTTGGATGTTTTTTCCTGTATCTCTGTTTTTTCATCAGCCTCTTTTTGCGCGTACAGGGAAAAAGGCGTTGAAATGTTTGCCCATAGGATCGCGGAGCACACGAATATTGTCGGAAGCAGGATGGGCCGCGTGCGATTGCCGAGCATTTTTATCAATCCGGCCAGAAAACCCCGGGCTTTCAAGCCCGGGGATGAATGGCCGCCCGGAGCGGAGCGAAGGCCATTCTCGCGCGATATGGCTTTGGCCA
>JBHPMF010000030.1:0-27473 GCA_042563375.1 Elusimicrobiota bacterium
TGCTATTACTTACACTCTTCTATATTCAGGCACTTCTGATTTTGCGCAAATCTCCACTGCTGCCGGTTTGACAGTGACTTCGTGCCGGGAAGTCCTGCCCGCTCCATCAGGGAGGACCAGATACTACTGGAGGGTTAAAGCGCTTGATATCCACGGGGCTTACCGTATAAGTTTTGTGTCATATTTTGATATAGGACCCGAGCATCATGTGTATTCAAGAGACGGCGTCGTGGGAGTCGAGATACTCTCGGGCCTTCCCGCGAATTCATACGTGTCTGTTGATAATGTGACAGCGTCAGGAAATTCAATGATACAAGCGGCAAATACCAATATATCAATGGAACCGATGCTTGCTTTGCTTCCTGTTGGGTCATACAAGATGGAGCTTCTGGATTCGCAGTCTGGCGCGCTCCTTGATTCATCCGGATTGCAGGCGAAAATCACGTTCACGGCATTTGACCAGGATAATAACGGACTTCTTGATGGTTCCCTTGTTCCCGTGGACAGCATTGTCGTGTCAAGACTTGATGAATCCGAGCAGCAGTGGAAACGTCTGCAAATAAGTGGAAAATGGCAGTCTTCAGACCAGACAGTGAGCGTTACAGTGCAAGGGTTCTCTTATTACACATTAGTTGGATTTGCGAGTGCGGAAAATCTTCTGGACAATTTCTTTAATTTTCCGAATCCATTCGCAGCAGGCATGGAATCAACCCGGATACGCTACACTTTGACCGAAGACGCAAAAGTGACTCTACGCTGCTATACACCCGTAGGAGACCTGGTCTATACTAAGCGATTCGAACCGGGTTCCACGGGGGGGCAGGGTCAGGCTGGCGGGTATACCAATGAGATAATCTGGGATGGAAGGAACAATAGAAACCGTGTAATAGCCAATGGTATGTATCTTTGCGAGATTGCAGCTGAAGCAGGGGGCAGTAAACATAAATCTTATAGGAAGATAGGAGTATTGAAATAGGCAGAAAGCATAATACGACATAAAGATTTCCTCTATTTTTGACATTTCTTGAATTCACACCTTTTCACAAAATAGGGATTTGAGTATTGAAAAACCTGCCTAGTTCATGTATCAAATAGAGGGGAGAAGCCCATAAAGAAGGGCTAAGGGCTAAATGTGCAAGATACAAATATAGGGCTAAATTGTAAATGCTAAATGTTAAAACACGGAAGCCTGTGAAGAACGGAAAAATAAAGAAATCCTCTATTATTTTTAGAATTTATAATTTAGCATTTATCATTCCCGGAGGGATTTGTGCAGACGCCTGAATTTGATAAGAAAATCGATGACTTAAAAAAGGCTGTTGAGACCAACCGTTCTGTTTGGCGCAAGACCCTTGAATTCAATGAGGCTAAATGGAGAGAGCAGGTATTTATCAAGGACAATGCTATCGCAGCCTTGAAAAAAGAGCTTGATTCGACTAATTCCAGGTGGGAAAGCGAATATAAGGATAAGACAAGAGCCCTGGATGATATAAAGGACACGTGCGCGAGCTTAAAGCTGAAACTCACCAAACTTGAAGAAGACACGAAAAACAAGGCAGAGAAGATCGATTCGTTAAAAAATGAACTTCAGTCCAAAAAACATGAGCTTGAAACAAAGCTTGATGAGAAAGACGTTAGCGCCAGGGCAGTGAACACGAAGGTGAGTGACCAGCAGGAAGAGATAAAGATCTACAAGGCCCGCTTGGCTGAAGAGCAGCAGCGCTGGGATGAAGTGATGAAGATGAAGGAAAAGGATTTTGAGGTGCTTAAACGCGAGCTTGAGCAAAAAGCAAAGGACTGGGAGGGTCAATATCAGAAGGATGAAGCTGAGATCCAGATCGTGCGCGAAGGCCGAGGCAAGCTTGAGCAGAAAGTCGAGGATCTCAATTCCAAACTGAGAACCCAGGAGATCAAATCAAGGGAGCAGGTGGAAGTAAGGGATGAACAGATCGTGGCTTTAAAGAAAGAACTCAATCTTATCGAGAGCACCTGGAAAGAGAAATTCAGGATGAAGGAAAGCGAAGTAGATAATATCCGCAGGGAAATGGAAGATTACATCAAGGAGATGAGCGCACACGCCGATAATCCGGGTAGTAAGATCGCGCCTGATACGGCTGATCAGGCTCAAGCCGCAAAGACCCGGGATAAAAATGAATTCACAAACGAGAAACCGGGCGATGAAACGCCTGAATCAAAGAAAAAATGGGGCATATTCTAGTTTTGTCATATGGATGAAAATAAACTGGTAAGCGAGATCACATCAATAGGCAGCAAAATAAAAGCAAGGGTCAAGGCTATAAAGAACAGGACTAGGTACGCTTCAGCCCGGGCCGCAAACCGCAAGGTTTCAAATGTTTCCAAGTACAGGGATTTAAGCGTATCACAGGCAGATGCGCCTGCTGAAGAATCAAATGAGAAAAATCGCATTATAGAAGACCTCTCCAATCAGCTTAATGAAGCCCTTACTCTTATAACCAAGCTTGCTTCAGGCGGCAGCGCTGTCGGCGAACAGGTTCAGCGCGCGCCTGATGCCTTATCCAGCGAAGCTGTTTCCAATGAGAAGAAAGATCTGGAGAAGGAGCTTGAAAGATCCAAGGATGAGAAAGCAGGCCTGACATTCAAAGCTCTTGATCAGACTGCCAAACTGCGCGGCGCGCTGCGTGATAAGGAAAAACTGGAAAGAGACTTGAATCTGGCAAAGGCAGAAGCTGAAAAAACGCGCAGCGAGATCGTGACGATCCAGGAAAAAAATATCGCGCTTCTTGAACAGCTGAAAGACAGGGAAAAAGAGCTTTTGCAAGCATTGGATGAGAACAATAGCTTAAAAAGCTCCAATAAAGACCTTGAAGCCAAACTTGCTTCTGATCCGGGATGGAGCGATTATGTCGCGGAACTCAAAAGGCTTGCTCATGACTTAAGCGAAGAGATTGAAAGCAGTACGAAGCTTAAAAACAAGCTTATCGATCAGGATTCCGAGATATGCGAGCTTGGCTCCCGTCTTATTGAATCGGAAAAGAGTCTTAAGAATCATCAGTCTGACTGGAACCTGGAAAAAGCGAGTTTGCAGGACGAAATCAGATCAGAAAAAGGTGAACTTAAATCCGCGGAGGTTGAGATCACCAGGCTTCGCCTGGATTTCGCCAATAAAGAGTCGCATTATGAGATTTCTTTAAAAGAGCTTGATATTAAGTTTAAGGATTTCCAAGTGAAAAATGAGGATGAGAAAGCAGGTCTTAAGCATAAGCTTGAGCGCAGTGAGGCGGAAGTTGATGCGCTTAAGCGTGATATAGCCAGGCAAAAGGACAGATTCTGCGATACTATCGCGTCAGCCGAGCGGGATATGGATAAAACCGAGGAAAAGATGTCAAGCGTGTGCAAGAACGCCCAGGAAGAAGTGGATAAGTTGCGCAACATGCTCAGGATGAGGGAAACCGAGGCGGCCAAGTTTAAATCTGAAGTGTTTGACAAGGAAACCCTGGCGCGCGATGAGAATGAGGGTTTGAGGGCGGATAGGCAGAGGGCTGAAAAGGAAATGGCTGCCTTAAGGCAGAGGCTCAATGAGACCGAAGCTTCGTGGCATGATAAGCTGGGTAAAAGCGAGGAAGAATGCACGCTGCTTAAGTCAGCGGCTGCGAACTATGAGAAACAGCTCAAAGCGGCAGAGCAAAAGCTCGCGGTTTATGACAAGGAAATGGCAGTCGAGAAGGAAAGGAGAGAGAACTGGGAACTTAAAAAGGAAAAGGAGATAAGCGAAAGGCATCAGGGCAATATACAAGAGACATTTGAAAAAGAAGCCAAATTCAAGTACCAGGAAATAGATGATCTGAAAAACCGCCTTGAGAATGAGGCTGACAGATTCAAGGAGAGTGTTGAGGAGAAGGAAGGGGAAACAAAGACATCGGGTCCGTTTCCTGAGGCGCGCAGGCCTTATCCAAAAGAGCAGGATTGGACATTCGGGTTTTCGCACCATATAAAGAACGTTCTTGAAGCAATAGAAGACAAGGTGCAATCATGTATTGAAAGCCGATCGCTTAAACCGCAAGAGAGGGACCATCTGATCGATATAATGAAGAATACGGCAAATGCATCCGGCTTGATCGAGGAATTCTCGCAAGCCAGCAAGCCCATTGATGTGGATCTAGCAAAAAGGCCTTTGGATGAGATCCTGGACAGCGTGCCCGAGGCTTTAGGTGAGCGATGCAAAAAGCAGAATGTTGAGATCATGAAACGTTATCCTCCTGTCATCTGCGATATCATGGCGGATGAGTTTAAGCTCGAGGAGGCGTTCATTCAGATAGCCAATAATGCCTTTGACGCCATGAATGAAAAAGGATGCTTGAAGATTCACACGCAACATTATGCAGGAGACAAATTCGTTGAGATCGTGTTTGAGGATAATGGCAGGGGCATGGATCAGGACAGGGTCAAGTATGCTTTCTCGCCTTTTTACTCAACAAAGTCAGGCAGGTTCGGCCTGGGACTTCCCAACGCAAGGCGCGTGATAGAAGCGCATGGAGGGGAGATAGACATCAAATCCCAGGAAGATTCCGGCACCACAGTAACCGTTAAGCTGCCTGTAGCATGAAGAAAAGGCCCTAAGGTATTAAGGCGCTAAGTTTCTTATATGGTAGCCTCAGGCTTTAGCCTGTGTCTTCTATGAAGAACTTCATTTTCAAAGGAACACAGGCTACCCTATGGGAAATACCACAGGGCTGCTTCGCTGAAGCCTGAGGCTACCAGAGACAAATCAGAGCAGGCGCACGCTCCGGCAGCTGGGCATGCGGCTACCAGAAGGCAGAACAGGCACAAGCTGAAATTATCTATCAGGGAATGGGTTTGTTTTTCCGACTTCTAACTTTTTACTTTTTACTTTTTACTTCTTTATGTATCGGATAAAAATAATATCCCATGCGCATGGGATTAAGCTCAAGGCCTTTAAGTTCCGTTCTTACGACTTTCAGGGATAATGGCTGGTCAGTATAAATTTGCGCTGCTTCCTGATGAGCGAGCTTCTGGAGCTCAAAGTAGATCTGCTCGCGTTTTTTAGGGTCTTGTTCCAGATTAGCTTTTTCAATCATTGTGTCCCATCGAGGATAATTAAACCTTTGTCTGTGAGCGTATCTTCCTTTTGAGTGAAGCATTGGGAACGCGAAATTATGAGGGTCAGCGAAATCAGCTATCCAGCGGAGTTTAAACATAGGGATCTTATTAGCGTGTATTTCACTTATGTAAGTGGACCATTGAAGCGGCCTGGTTTCAATTTTAAATTTTGGGCTAAGGGATTCAATGCGTTTCTTGAGTATCTCGCATGCCAGATGCCTGGTTTCGTTGTTGGCGTCGTAATAGAGCGCGTATTTAAACCCGTTTTTCCAGACTTTACCGCCCCAGGCTTTTCTGAAATGCTCGATCGCCAGATCCAGATCAAATCGGTATTTGTTTCCGTTCGGGTTATGCCCGAGCCATCCTGCGGGTATACAGCCTGTGGGTCTCCTGGCTTTTCCCCTTAGCACGCTGTTTATATAAGCGTCAAAATCAAAAGCATGCGCGAATGCCAGGCGCACGTCTTTATCAGAGAAAAAATCAGGCGGTATGCCGTTTCCATCGAGTTTCCCTGAATAAATAGCCGGATTTGCGGTTGGATTGATGTCATAGTTAAAGAAGAATCCTCCGATTTCAGCCATCTCAACGTTGATAAGCCGCACTCCGGGCAGATTGCGAAGCTGTGTTTCGAATTGACGCGTTCCTTCTGTAATATCTGCGTCCCCCGCGGCGATCATAAGCCTTCTTGTTGAAAACTCGCTTATTCCCTTGATCACGACTCGCTTAAGTTTCGCGGGTTCTCTCCAGTATTTGTCATGCCTGGCCAATGATATCTGTTTGACATTTTGGTCCCAGCGCTCCAGCATGAATGGGCCCGTGCCGTTTGTGTGGTTAAAGAAATAACTTGTTTCCTTTTTTGGGTTGTTGAATTTTTTCCATGAGTTCTCCTTGCCGTCCCAGTCACCGTGTTTGACCGCCCATTGCTTATTAACGATATGTCCGAATTGAGCGAGTATGGACAGAAAGGGTTGATATGGTTTGGGCAGGCTGAAAACAAGGTTGCTTCCTTTGCAATCGACGCGCTGCGAGACGTCCTTAAAATTGACGATGAAATTCCCCTCTTTATCCCTCGTGCTTGTCTTTCCCGTGAGAGGTTCCAGCAGCAGCGACGCTGGTCCGCCCGCCGGATCAGTCAGCATGAATCGAAGAAATGAATATCGCGCATCTTTGCATGTAAATTTCGAACCATCATGGAACAAAACGCCTTTTCTCATTGGAAACTTGTAGGTTTTGCCATCCTTGGAAATAAGGTTGTTTTTCTTGCTTGGCACGATTTTTGACAGGATCGGGATGTATTCCTTTACAGATTCCCCCTTGTAGTCTATAAGCGTTTCATAGATATTCGTGGCGATTTCAAGGCTTGAAACATCATAGGCATGAGCCGGGTCCATACCGGTAATGTCTCCGCTGAGCTTGATAACCACAAGCGTATCCGGGTTTTTCACGCCCGCTTGCGCGGAAAAAGAAAACGAAACGATAAAGCACAATAAAATAATAATTTTCATAAATTCAGCATACCAAAAAGCAGAAAGCGAAAAAGGCGAAAAAGGCGAAAAAGGCGATAAACGCGATAAAGACAGAAAAAATGCAATGCAGCCTAATATGGACGGGCAATATCATCACTTCGTGTTCATTCGCGCTTCATTCGTGTGTCCCATTCGTGTTTTATTCGCGCGGACTGCCCAAATATTTGTGTTTCTCGACGGTAATTGATAAAATCCAATTAGATGCCCAAATTCTCACACATAGCAGAAGAGGTGATTGAATGAAATTCCTTTTTGTATCCCGAATCGCTTTCACCGGAGATCTTGCCGTAAAACTTTTAAGTGAAGGCCATGAAGTCAAATACTATATCCATGAGAAAAGCGAAAAGGAAGTTTATGATGGTTTGTTCGAGAAGGTCGACAAATGGGATGATTGGACGAATTGGGCGGAAGTCATACTTTTTGATGATTCTGATTTTGGAGACGCTCCAGCTAGCTTAAGAAAAGAAGGTAAGCTTGTTATCGGCGGTACGCTATATACTGATCGCCTCGAGATGGACAGGGATTTCGGCCAAAGCGAGATGAAAGCAGCGGGCATGCTGACCGCTCCATGCTGGAACTTCGATAATTTTGATGAAGCCATCTCTTTTGTTGAGAAGAATCCCCAGCGATACGTTGTAAAGCCAAATGGCGTGGCCCAAAGCGAGAAGGTTCTCTCTTTCGTGGGCCAGGAAGACGACGGGCTTGATATACATTCTATCCTTATCCATTACAAGAAAGGCTGGGCGAACAAGATCAAGAGTTTCCAGATACAAAAATACGTTACAGGCGTTGAAGTGGCTGTAGGAGCGTATTTCAATGGAACTGACTTTCTTCTGCCGTGCTGCATAAATTTCGAGCATAAGCGCATGTTTAACGGTGAGATAGGCCCGACAACGGGTGAAATGGGAACTTCAATGTTCTGGTCGAATAACAGCAAGCTTTTTGAGGATACTTTGGGCAGGATGAAGTCTCGTCTGGCTGACGCGGGTTATGTGGGATACTTCGATATCAATTGTATAGCTAATAGCCGCGGTATTTACCCCCTTGAAACGACTTCGCGTTTTGGCGCTCCCACAACATCCATACAACTCGAGGGAATAACAAGCCCGTTGGGAGAGTTCCTGCATGCTTTGGCTAGCCGCCAGACATACAATCTAAAAGTAAAGAGAGGTTTTCAGGTGGGCGTTGTTGTGGCTGTGCCGCCTTTTCCGTTCGAGGACCCAAAAGCTTTTAGGAAATACTCTGAAGATTGCATTGTTGTGTTCAAAAGGCCTGTCAAAGAGGGTATATGGCCCGGAGATGTCAAGCTTGTTGAGGGCGACTGGCGCTTAACAGGCAGTTCAGGATACGTGCTTGTGGCCACCGGATCAGGCCCTACAATGGAAGACGCACGCAAGGAAGTCTATAACCGCGTTAAGAACATAGTCATCCCTAATATGTTTTACAGGACTGATATCGGAGAGCGCTGGGTGCGCGACGGCGACCTTCTTCGTACATGGGGATATATTAATTAAGGCCGGTTTCCCAGAAAGCAGCGGATTTAAGGCTTATACCACCGGTTTCCACGTCCCACCTGGCAAAAATGAGTTTTTAGTGGTACATATATATTAGGTGAAGCGCATGTTTAAACAAGGCAAATTCCTTATGTTGGCGATGTTATTGCTTTGCGCATATCCTGTTGCTTCTAAAGATTGTTACGTTGCCCCTGATTTTGATGAGCCTATCCAGAGTATTAAAGGCGAGTGGAAAAGCGTCAGCCACTTTTACGGAGACATTATTTTACTGGTGTTCAATAATCAATCGTGCGATCCAAGCAAGGAATGTATTACAAAGCTTGAAGGGATATATACGGCTAATTATAAGCGTAGATTTAAAATAATGAGCGTATGGTCGGGCTCAGGCAGCACAAGGCAGGGTGTGATAAATTTCTTTGTGAACAACAAAAAAAAGGTTTCTTATGATGTTTTTGCTGATCCTGATGATATCGCGCATGATGCATATGAGGTCAAGGGAACTTACCCAAGGTCTTTTCTTATAGACAGAGACGGGTGTATCGCAGGTTCTTGGTACGGATGCGCTGACGCGAATCTCTTGACCATCAAAAATGCCGTAAAAGCGGAGCTCGACAAAGATTAAATGAGCTGATCAGATTCGCTATTATCCGATAAATTGCAAGTAAACACTGAATACTTAAAAAAAATCCCAAAAGCCGAGATACATATCCACCTTGATGGCGCTCTCACGCCTGCTTTGACCCACGAGCTTGCCAAAGAGCAGAATTACTTTCCCCTGTCTGAAAAAAGCCTTAAAGAGATACGCGATCTTATAACCGTTACAAGCCCGAAGCCTGCGCTTTATGATGTTTTAAAGGTTTTTAATGAAGTGTATCCGCTGCTTAAGAATCGGAAGGCATTGGAAAAAGTCGCGCATTATCTATGCGCAAGAGCAAAAGAGCAGAATATCCTGTATTTTGAGACGCGTTTCGCTCCTGCTCTTTTTGTGGCAACCGGGCTCACCATGGCAGATGCCATGGATGCGATTTTGAGGGGGTTATCACAAGGCAAAAAGGATTTTGGCGTTGACAGCGGCATGATCATATGTTTTTTAAGAGAAATGAATCATAAGAATAATGAGAAGATGTTTGATATCGCGCAGAGCTATTTTAACAAGGGTGTTGTGGCTGTTGACCTGGCCGGCAATGAAGCAGCTGACCCTTTAAGCGGATTTGTTGATTATTTCAAGGAAGCCAAACGCATAGGTTTAGGTTTGACTGTCCATGCGGCTGAAGTGCCCCAAAGCCATGATGCTGAGCTGGCGCTTAAACTCGGGGTGCACAGAATAAGCCATGCTGCTTTCCTCTCGGGTAAGACTGACATGCTTCAGGAGATCGTCAGCAAGAAGATCGCCATTGAGATCAATCTGACTTCTAATTTACGCACAGGGGCTGTGCCGAGTTATGAAAAGCATCCTATCAGGGAATTCTTTGATATGGGCATACAAACAGTGCTCAGTACTGATGACCCGGGTATTTTTGATATTGATCTGATATATGAATACGATATGCTTGCCAAGCATCTTGGGTTCACAAAAGAAGAGATCGCGAAAGTCGCCCTCTATGGAGCCCAAAGCCTGTTCCTGCCCGATGACAAGAAATCCGACCTTGTAGAAAGATTTAAGAAAGAGCTATCGTCTCTGTAAGTAATTAATTAGAAAGGGATACTGGTTCCCGGATATCGCTTCGCGATTCCGGGACGGTATTAAACACATCTCCAGTAGGGGATGCGTTTAATCCGCTTTATATATCGGATAAAAGTAATACCCATTCGGGTGCAGCGGGTTGGACTGGTGATTCTTTATCCAGGTTCTGTTAACCACGAGTCTTTTATTCGTAAGGCTGTATATGTGGGGCATTTGGGCAAAACCAAGTCTTGTTATGGCGTGATACAGATCTTCGCGTTTTTTTGGATCAGTTTCTTCGATTGCATCCTCGATCAACTCGTCAAGAGCAGGATTGCTGAAGGAGTTGCGGCTGGCATAAGCTCCTTTTGAGTGGAGGAAAGTGAATACAAAATTATGAGGATCAGGAAAATCCGCTATCCAGCCCGCATACGCGAACGGGACTTTTCCTGTTGCCGTATCCGAGAGATATGTGGACCATAAAAGAGGCCTTATCCGCACCTTGAATTTCGGATTCAAGCTCTCAATATCTCTTTTGAACATATTGGCGATCGCTTTTGGAGTATCACTGCCCTCATTGAACGGGATGGTCAGCTTGAAGCCTTTCTCCCACAATCTGCCCTGAAAAGCTTTTTTCATTTCTTCGCGCGCTTTTGTTAGATTGAACTTGTATGTGAGCTGTTCTGGGTTATACCCTGTGAGGCCTTTCGGTATTACGCCCCTTGCGGGTTCTGCTTTGCCTTTTGAGATTTCCCTGATATGGGTGTCTAGGTCATAGGCGTACGTGAACGCAGCGCGCACATTAGGGTCTGTAAAAAAATCAGCGGGTATTCCGTTCCCATCGAGCTTGCCGCTTCCGATGTATGGGTTGGCTGTGGGATTGATCTTGAAATTGAACAGGAAAGCGCTGACATTCATATCATCGTAATCAGCGACTGTCACGCCCGGAATTTTGGCGATCTGCGACTCAAACTGCCTGGAAACAATGATAGCGTCAGCATCGCCTTGTGAAAGCATCAGCTTTCGCGTTGTAAATTCAGATATCCGCCTTATTACGATCTTCTTGAGTTTCGCGGGCTCTCTCCAGTATTTTTCATTTCTGATAAGCGTTACGGTTTGCCTGCTTTTGTTCCATCTCTCAAGTTCAAAAGGCCCTGTTCCATTGGCATGATCAAAAAAATGGCTGGTTTCCTTAGCAGGACTATTGAATTTTTTCCAGTTGTCGAGCGTTCCGTCCCACTCCCTGTTGGCTATGGCCCATTTTTTACTTACTACATTGCTCCATGAAGCCATTATCGAGAGGAATGGGCTAAAAGGCTTATCAAGCGTGATTATCAGCGTATTGTCATCATCACATCTCACCTGTGACATCAGCTGGCCCAGATCGAGCGCGATATTCCCCTTGTCATTTCTTGTGGAGCCTGTACCCGCGATAGGTTCTAAAAGTATCGCGGATGGCCCTCCGGGCCTGTCAGTGATCATGAATCTCAAGATCGAGTACCTGGCGTCTTCGCAGGTCAGTTCTTCTCCTGTGTGGAATCTAACGCCTCCGCGTATGGGGAATTTATATGTTTTTAGATCAAAGCTGATGAGACTGTTCTTCTTTGACGGGACCTGTGTGGCGAGCCTTGGCTCGAACTCCGAGACAGACGAGCCTTTAAAGCCTATCAGGGTCTCATATATCTGCCCAAACACCATATGGCTCGCAGTGTCATAGGCATAAGCCGGATCCAGAGTGGCGGCTTCCCCCACTCCTGCATACACGAACGTGTCAGGGTTTTTTATATGCGAAAGCGCTCGGACAGGCGCACAGTATACGAGGGATGCAAATATAAAGAAAAAAAAGGAACAAAATAGTACTTTATTCATTGTCTGTTAATTCAGTTGTCTAATGCTTTTTATTGAGATGGCTTCTTTTTTAGTTTATAGATCGTAAGAAAAACTATCATCAGCACTAAAAGAACAGGTGTGGCATAGTAATAGTGGCCGGTACGGAAAGTATAGAGGTCAAAAAGTCTTCCGTAAAGAAGCGAAAACCGTCCCATTACAGTGGTTCCGAATGCTGCTCCCAGATAGATCATTATGAAATAAATCCCGATCTTTGCTATCGGCTTTACAGGCCCGGCATGCTCAACAGAGAAAAAGAAATAGATCAATACTGACAAGAGGCCCACAACAAGCACCAGCACAGTCAATCCGTTTATGGCTGAAGTCCCCCACAGGTTCAGAGCGTTCTCCGGGCCCGAATACAGCGGGTAAATACTTCCCTCGAGCTGCTTGAGAAAACGCGATACAATGGCTGTTGGAATAGCGAGTCCTGAGGTGTATCCCATGATAAACGCGAAGCTTATGCGGCTGACCCATGATATCTTTGGAAAGAAACGCGACACTATACCAATACCCAGCAAAGCCGGCAGTATCGGTAACAAATTTCCGGCGCCTATTGGCGTTATGATCTTAGGGATCACAACACTGTAGGTTACAAGGATAATGCTGTAGCCGACGCTGATCCCGATATAGAGATGCTCGGCAGCCTTGAACATGGGATTGTCTTCAAATAAGAAGCTCATGATGCAAAGCGTTAAGCCTGCTGCTACCCAGGCGCCGAAGATCATCCAGAATTCACTCATTATTTCTTTTCCTCGCAAAGTTTAAGTAAAAACGGTGTTATATTGCAGAGAATAATAAAGAAGATTATCAGAAAGTGCGCCAGGGATATGGCATCGAGCCCTGCTACTGCCATATCAGGCTTGCCGATCAAAGCTTCGTATTCAGCTGCTCCTTTCATGGCAGGAATCAGTCCTGTGATCTGGATCGGGTAAAAAGGCCGTAATCCCGGTTCGCTCACAGCTGTGCATCCTGCTCCTATTTTCACTTTGAATTTATCAGTTCCAAATTGCACCCATTCAATAAGTCCCGGATATCCCGCTCCTAAAGACACAAAATAATCCGCGTCCTGAAAACTGTTAAAACCTTCGAGTACAGGAAGGCCTTTCGTGGTATTACCCTTTTGATCTTTTGGATAAATCTTGTAAACATTCGTGAATACTCCCGTGATGACCGCAATCGGCAATGGCTGCCATCCAAGGAACACGTAATCTTCGCCGTACTTTTTATTGTATTCATTGGCCGCTGTGGTGATTATTTCATCAGCGAGTCCTGTCCCTGTTACCCACAGGTTCATGCCTACGATCTTGATGTTTCTGCTGAATGCATGCCTGCATACCGCCATTCCCATGGGGTAGAGCTCGGGTTTTGACGCGGGATCAAAATCAAAAGACACAGCGATCGTTGAACCCGGAGGAAGAGCCTCGATCTGATCGTAAACGCCTCTTACAGGCGCTGTTACTTTGAGTCCGGGCAGTTTTAAGGGGTGTATGATGGGAAACAGGATAACCAGGATAACAGAGAGAAATATTATCCTCCTGTCAAGATTAACTATCTTCTCGATAATCTTTTTCATGTTGTCTATCTTTTTTCCTTCTTGATGTCATCCTGAACTTGTTTCAGGATCTTCTTTATTTCAGAATCTCTATTGAGATCCCGCCCCCTAAAGGGGACTGCGTCTATATAAGCGTTGAAGCTGAAATAAATTCGGGATGACAAGTGAAATCTATTCTTTCCCTCCCATATAACTTCTCTCGATACCGGCTAAAATCTTGACAGCTGTAGCGATCATGCCTAAGCTCACGCCGATGAAGATTCCTCTTGCAGCGGCTTTTGACGGCGTGTTCATGATCCACTCGACTATTTCATGGAGTTTCCATGGCAGAAGGTTTCCGATAGAGCTTTCCCACAAGTATTGCCCAAGAGGGACTCTTGCGAATATAAAGAGTCCTGCTGTAAGCAGGAGCACGGCTGCTTCCTTGCTTTTGATCTTAAATGACCTGTAAGCGGCTGATACCACGTAGAATCCAAGCAAGCAGAACATTGTGGATTGAAGAGGGTTGAGCATGTGATTGTACATCCATCCAAAACTTGTCATGACCCCGGCTTCTGTTAATTGCTTTCCCCCGCCTATGATCCCGCATGTAACGCCGATTATGATGCCTACAAAAATACAGATGCTGAATCCCCATCCTGCCGTGCGGCGCCTTACTTTTGCTATGTGCATATGCATCAAGCTTATGAGTCCAAGCAGAAAAGCGAATGAGCCTATGATAAGCATCCACGATGTGATCCCTACCAGGAAGTCCGATGAAAGTTTATGAGGCACATAATACTGCAGTGACACAAGTATGCCTACCGTAAAGCAGACCATCAACGGCAGTGTGCGTTTTAGGAACATAATTTGTCTCTGTCATTGCGAGTCCCGAAGGGACGCGGCAATCTCAGGCTAACGCTGACTTTAAGATTACGGCGCTCCTGGTAACCGAGTTTTCGCAATGATTTAAAATATTTTTTCATTTTAAAACGATTTAAACGGTTCAAGTATCATCTGAGCCATTTCCTCAAATCCGAATATCGCGCATACTGTTGAGAGTGCCACTCCCAGGAATATCACTACCATAGTGAATGCTTTTCCCATGTCTTGGCCTTTTAACGTGCCAAGCAGTATGGGTTCGCGTGATAGATAAGCTCCTGCAGCGTAAAGCTCCTCGCCGATCAAGGTGTAATCGCATGTGATGAAAAAGAACGGAAGCTGATGTTCAGCATCTGTTCCTGCTATCTGTATGGCCCCAACGCTTGAACCTACTTCAGCTAATAACAGGGATTCAGCGTAATAGTATCCCATATAAAAACATGCAGCTGGTTTTTCTCGCACCATCATGCCATTGACAGCTGCGGCGTAAGCGAACTGGTCTTCTGTGATAAAGAAATTTATGTCTTCGCGGTAAGAATCAGGTCTGCCTGCTTCAGTGTAAGCCTGTTTTGTGATCTCCTGGCACACTGCCATGGTAAGAGCGTAAGTGTGAGGCACTTTAAGCTGAGTGTCATATACTGCCACTCTTTTAGATACCTCTCCCAGGATCAAGCTGGCAGCGATCGTGGAAACATTATCCACATCCATCCTGCCTGTAAGGAAATATATCGGACGGCCCATTTCAGTGGCGCGCCCAAGCGCTTCTTCCACCGCATCAAGACCGGGAATACGACGCAGGAATATATCCTTTCTTTTTGCGTGCGATATGAACCACAACAATAAAGCGCAGAATATAAGCACGTAAACCAGGTTATTGAGCCTGCGCCAATTGAAAATATTACCATGGGCGCTTGCGCTGACAATATCGCTTTGGGCTTTTTGTTTTCCCTTGATCGCTATGACTTTAAAGAAGTATGTTGCGTCTGGTTTTGCCTCAGGGAAGATCGTTCCTAAAGGAACCTCAACCATATGAACATCGCGGGTTTTCTTCATGGCCCAGAACGGCCACTCGGTTACTTTTGTGGCGTTCTTGATCTTAACTCCAAGAGCGAATAATTTATCAATCCCGCGCGAGCCTCCAATACCCGTAAAATTCCATTTTGCCTTGTCTTTGCCTGTGATGATGCTTTTGGTTATTATTCCCAGGTCCGCCGCCTGTTTTCTTATCTGCTTTTGAGTGAATGCGCTTTTCTCGAAATCAGCCTCTACCTTATATTGAAGAACCATGTATTTGGCAGTTGACGGGAACCGGTCGATCTGGCGCATGCTGGATTTATCATCCGGCTTTGACACATACACCGCGTAGTCAATGCCTGCTGCTTCATAGGGCATTGCTTTCCAGTTGAGCATTATGACTCCGCCCTTGTCATTTGGCATGTCGCGGGCTATGAGTTCTTCAACAGGAGTTATCGGAGTGGCTGCGAAAGAAAGTGTTGAGGCGCTAAGACACAAAGGAACCAGGACGAGAAAACCAAGATAACGTTTTATACTATTCACTTTGTATTGACTCTTTTACCTTTTTCGCTAAACTTTGGCAATAGCCAGCGCAGAAGGCTGAGTGCTGAGGGTTTAGGGATGAATAATAAGAAAGCTCTGATTCGGTTTGCTTTATTCAGCATTGGGCCCTAAGCCCTTTTTGCCGTGTTATTCTTTCGCTATCGGTTCCAGGTGCACATTGTGGACTGCTATTTCAGGAGTGTATAAAACATAGTAGTTGGACCACGCCTGGATGGGTTTGATCGTTGGTCCGAAAGCGAAGATATTGCCCAGTATATTTGAAATATTGTCATTGATGCGCACTGTATTGGGTTTCAGCGGCGCCACTATCTTGCCGTTTTTGATGATATATGAATCTCCGATGATCGTTGAGCTAAAATCTCCTGCTGCAAGTCCGTTTATAGCGTATGTGTACCATATCCTTCCTATATAAACGCCGTCCTTTATGGTTTTAATGATCTTCTCAACAGGGGTTTTATTCTTGCCTTTGATTATCACGTTCGTGGGCATTGTTTCTGCTGAGACGAAGAAATGGCGTCCGCCAAGAGACGGTATTCTGCAGCCATTTGATGGAACGCAGTTCTTAAAGAAGGTTTTTGGATCGATTCCCAATTTTTCCTTTGCGTTCGGATCATTATTAAAAAGCCTTTGATCATAGTCACTTGCGAGCATGCCTGTCAGGATCCCGTCTTTTATCAATTGCGTCCTGTTTTTATTGAATCCATCGCAGCTTATGCTGTGTTTGATAGCTCCGTCCTGCGGACTGTCAAAGCAATCGAGTCCCTTAATAGTGATGGGCTTGTTGGCTTTACCCATGAATGCGCTTGATCCGGCATAAAAAGTAAAAACATTTAAAGACGGGAGCACAAGGTAGTTCCATATGTCCTTTACGGGCTGAGGGCCCAATACCACAGAGTACTTTCCTTTCCTATCCAGTCTTTTTCCGCCTATTGAATCTATCGCGCTTTTGGCTGCCTGGATTCCTGCTGAGGCTTTAAGGCCTTTGAGCCCACTGGCTATTTCAAACCCGGTGCCCTTGGCTGTTTCTGATTCGATCATTACCGTGATAAATGACCTTGAGTACATCGTCTCATCGCTTATTACTCTGGTGAAATGACTGGAACCTATGGCTATCTTGTCGTGCACTGTTGTGATGTCTCCGTTTATGATTATTCCCAGATCCTTAAAACCCTTTATTTTTTTGGATTTAATGAGGGTGTCGAGTTCTTTTGAAGCTTTGATCGTCTTAAGAGTGTTGCTTATTTCTTTCCAACAGGTTTTGACGAGATCCGAGTCAGAGACTTCAGGTATGGATTTTTTGATTTTTGCTGTTTGTTTTTGCTTTTCCCAATCAGGCTTTGGAAGAGATTTAAAATTTTCATCATATATTGCCGCTTCCCGGGCTTGTTTTATCGCGCCCCGGAGACTCTCAATCGAAAAATCACCATAAACGCAAATCTGGCCGACCAGGGGCCTGTCTTCTTCCCTTATGACTACTCTAAGGTTGTAGCCCTGGGCATCAATGTTCTTTGGTTCCTCAAGCCCGTTTGAGGGAATATGCGATGTGTAACATATCCTGCCGATACTCGAAGAGTGCGAAGAAGCATACACCTCAAATTCAGCAATATACTTCTCTTTGGCGAGGATTTTTTTGGCTTCCTCGCAAAATTTTCTAAGAGTGCTTAATGACGGGTTATTCATATCTATAAATAATGCTAAATGCTAAATTATGAATGCTAAAAATAGACGGTATCTTTATTTTCTTATTCTCGTGAGTCTTCTGCGTTTTAGCATTTATAATTTAGCCCTTCTTCTAATTCCCCCCTACCATTCTCCCCCTGCTCCTGAGCGTTGGTCCGCCATTGTACATGCGCTTGGTCTGCATGGGCTGGCCTTTTCCGCAATGCGCGATAGGATGCATCCTGAAATCATTTCCCATGGCATCAATATTCATCAAGAATGCTTTACTGTCTGCCATGATGCTGCCATTAGCGTACAATCTGCCCAGTTGCCCGTTCTTGATCTCAAAAACTTTTCTGCCTGAGATCATGAAATTCTCACGGCTTTCAGCTATGGAGGGCGTGTGATGTCCCACAACATAGAATCCGTCTTTAACGTCTTTGATGATCTGCTTAGGGTCATCTTTGCCATTAGCGAACACTGTATTATTCATGCGGATGATAGGCACTTGCGCTGCGTCAATGGCGAAATACGAGGCATTCGGCTTGGAATCCAGTATAAGCGCGGTTTGTCTGCTGTTCATGAAATCCTGCAATATGCCGTCTTTCACGATCCAAAGGCGCTCGGCTTTAGTGCCTTCATCGTCATATATGTAGTGCCCCAGGCCTTCGAGCGTTGGATCTGAATACACGCTTAAAATCTTTGAGGCGATCTGTTTGTTGATCTGGTTCTTTTTCGTGTCCCCAAGCATCCATGAGCGTCCGGCATATCCCGCTTCCATTTTAAGGGCTCTGTCAGCTTCAGTGGGGTGCCCTATTATTTCATGCACAAGAAGAGTGTTATAGTGAGGTTCGGTGACGATCGTTACATCATCTTTTGTCGGGCAAGTCAAGCACTCTGAGAGTTCAACAGCATCCATTGCAAGGCGATGCGCGAATTCCCTGAAACTCGGCATTGGCATCAATGTATCATCGACCCCCTTGGTAACAGTTTCCCAGCCTCTTTGGTGTCCTGTATTATCACCAAGGTTTTGCGTGTTCCTGCTTCCTGTGGCTACAACATAGCATCCTGTTTCAGTCACGAAATAGTTTTGCTCGATATCCGAGCCTTCAGTGTTCGCGAATAAGTGCTTGTTTCTCGCCATGTAAATATCAAGTGAACTGAACTTGATCTTGGGATCCAGCGCTTTCACGGATTTTGAGATATCAAGTATAGTCCTGGTTATCTCGCTTTGTGGAAGTTCAATAGGATCGATCAGGCACTTTGCCCGGATCGTGTCTTGGTGAGGTTTTATCTTTGCCAGATCAAGATTAGCGAGACTCTGCGCAAAGTCAGGAAAAGCTTTCGCGATACGGGCTTTTTCCTGCGCATTATATATCGCCCTTTCAAAAGCGCGGTAAATAGCTCCATTTATCTCATTTTCGATCTTAGGCAATGCAGAGGCCCCGAACATTTTACCGAAGAACCCGTTTGCCTTGTAATTACTTTTTTCAGCTATAACCCTTACGCCCAGGGATAATCTGTCTGTGGTTGATATTTGGCGTATGGTTCCATTGGCTGCCTGCACATCTCTTTCTTCGTAGCGCGCAAGGCGCACATCAGCATAGACGATCCCCTTATGCTTTTTCTTCACTTCAGATAATATGTTTGTAAGTTTTTCCCTTGCCTGTTTCATTTTTCTATTTCTTTCTTATATCTCGGCAGCCTCAGGCTTCAGCGAAGCAGCCCTGTAGTATTCCCTATAGGGTAGCCTGTGTCTGTTCTCTTCTCGTCTGGTAGTCGCAGGTCTTCAGCCTGCGTTCCTTTGAAAATGTAGTTCTTTATAAAAGACGCAGGCTGCCCCACGCTCTATTACTGTTCCAGGATTTCCGTATTTGCTCTTGGGATAGTCACTGTTTCTCCGCTCTCAAGGGCAACTTCCAAGATCCTTACCTTGCTTTCAGTCTCGATCTTCTGCAAGTCGGACGGCAGGGCAGAGACTTTCCCGATCTTGCCGAAATACGGTTCTCGGATCACCCTGATCGGGTCTCCCACGCTTAACGCGCCCCTTTCTTTGCCATTGGCGCTTGCGCCGTGAGATTTTGGCGCGCCGGGTATTATGATCTCAGGCCTCATGACTCCGGCTCTGATCTGGGTGGCTCCTGAAATGGAAGCTTCTTCCCCTTCTCTTGAGCAAAGCAGTTTATATGTATGCTCAGCCATTGGGATCGTGCCGAATCCTTCGGTGATGACAAGGGTGAAACCTATATCTTCAGTGCCTGTGACTGCCACGCCCAGGTCGTACTTAAGCAAAGCTTTTAGATCTTTATCATGGATACCGCCCACGATCAAGCCTGCCACTCCCACTGCTTTTGCTTTTTGCAGGGATTCCCACGAAGCATGCGCTCCGCCTATGACCACCTGCCCTTTGTGCTTATCCTGAATATCCGATGGGTCAAGCTCATCTTTCGGGTTTTTGGAGATTATCGAGATCTTACCGTGAGTTTCTCCTCCGACTCCCAATATTCCCTGGATAAAACTTCCTTCAGCTTCCACAACAACTCCATATTTGGGTATGACTTCTTTCACTTCGCTTGAGATGTAAGCTGCCAAAGGCAGAGGCTTGGGAGGTTCTCTTAAAAGAACCTGGCCTGTGATCTCCGAAACTGTCTCAACGTTTCCTGTGATCGGAGAAGGTATTATTGTGCTGAACCATGAGATGAAAAACTTGTTTTCAGCAAGGGCTTCATCTTTTTGGATCGCATCCCCTTCTTTCTTTTTCATGAAATGCCGGATCTCATCAGCCATGACCCCGAGCCTGTTTATGATGTTAATTGAGTGCACTTTGCCCGGGAGATTGGTTATGGCAACAGTATCAGTTGCCTTTACCTTATCCCCGACTTTTACATTGACTTCGCCCGGAATGGGCAGAAGCCTTTTTTTCTGGATTTTTGTCAGAGCTAATACTTTTAATCCCGGCGTATATGCGTGAGCCATAGTTAAAAGAGTGATGATGAGATGATGAGATGATGAGATGAGGCGAAAGAAAGGAAGAAACCGCTTTCTTTAGCTGCTTTATCGCCTGTTGCCCTATCGCTTATCACTCTACCTCCTTGTTTATTAATTAAAATCACAATCTGTTGTCATCCTGAACTCGTTTCAGGATCTGTCTTGTACCAACTAATTAAAACTCTTCGGATACAGATCCGCTGCCTTGAACCACTTATTGAGCTGTTCAACGCGTTCTGTTTTGTTCTGCGGGAGAATGAAAGGACGTCCTCTTCCGTCAAAGATAACTCCGACCATTCCTCCCTTGATATCCGCTTCAAAAGCTTTACCCTTGCCGTTTCCTAGGTCGAAGTTCTTGCCGGGCTGCACTTTTAGTTTAGCGTCTCCCTCGAAATTGACTACTTGTAAGTCTCCGAACGCGACTTTGCCCTGCACAGTGCCGTCTTTTTTCTCCAATGTGAATTCCATGCATGTTTCATTTTTTTTGCCGAGCCCATCAGGAGCGACGCATGTTCCAAGAGGCACGAGACAGTCGTTGTAAAAAACATCGATCGCTGCTTTTTCGCTCACCTGGGTGAGCACTCCCAGATGCGGCATCATGAAGATGGAGTCAACCCCCATCATCGTGACTCCGATCGGCTGATAAGCATCTATCATCATGATCATGGATTGAGCGCGTCTGGGAGAATGAGCCAGTATGCCTCCGCTTCCGATCACCCAATTGAGTTTTTTCATGTTGATCAAGGATTCTCCTGATGAAGTCTGCTCAAAAGCTTCAGATATCGTTCTTTCCTGTTGTATGCCTTTTAATCCTACAGCCAGGTTTTTATGTTGTTCAAAAGCGAGTCTTAATGCTTCGCGAGCCACAGCTTGCTCAACAACAAGTTCTGTCAGGGATTGCGGCACTGTTGTGGGCCGGATCATCTTGTTTTTAACCCTGTTTTTTATGTCTTGCTCTTCCAGCTCGAATGGAAGCCAGCGCTCAATGTTTTCAAGTCCTGTTTCAGCGACTACGTTTGAAATTGAATAACTCATGCCAAGGTTCGCGCTCACTGTTCTGTTGAATATTTCGGAAAAAACCGAGAACACATCAGTTGTCGCGCCTCCGATGTCGACTGCAAGCACGTTGTAATTGAATTTGCGCGCGAATTTCTCGATCATAAGCCCCATGGCAAGAGGAGTAGGCATGATGGGCGAATGGGTCCATTTCATGAGTTTCGGGTATCCCGGGGCTTGCGCCATAACGTGCTCTAAAAATATGTCATGGATCTTGTGTCGCGCCGGCATAAGGTTCTCAAGTTCCAGGGTTGGGCGCAGATTATCAGTGATCGTCAGGGCTGTATGGCCGAGCGTGCTTTCGATCTGTTTTCTTGCGTCTTTATTTCCCGCGAAAATCAGAGGAAGCTTAAATGATTGCCCAAGGCGGGGTTTTGGGTCAGCTGCCTTAATGCAGTCAGCGAGCTCGATAACATGGGACACTGTTCCGCCGTCTGTTCCTCCTGATAAAAGTATCATGTCAGGCCTCAATTGCCTGATCCTCTCGATCTTTTCATGGTCTTGGCGGCCGTCATTGGAAGCCAATACATCCATAACGATCGCTCCTGCTCCAAGCGCGCAACGCTGAGCTGATTCGCCTGTCATGGTCTTAACTGCTCCCGCGACCAGCATCTGAAGTCCGCCTCCGGCGGAACTCGTTGAAACATAAGTATCCGCGCCTTTTTTATCATCAGCAGGGGTTATCACCTTTTCCCCGTCCAGGATCTTTCTGCCTGAGAGTTCTTCTACTTCAGTGATCGCGTTCAATACTCCGCGGGTCACATCCTCGAATGGAGCCTCCACGGTCGTGGGAGCTTCACCTCTGAAGGTTTGGCGAAAAGTATCGCCTTTTTTCTCGATGAGTATTGCTTTAGTGGTCGTGCTTCCGCAGTCAGTGGCGATAATAGTGGTTAATTCTTTGTTATTTGTTTCAGACATTGTTTCCTCTATTTTCTTTACTTATTTTTTCGTTTTTTCCCCGTTTTTCTCCTCCCTCCTTGTGGGGGAGGTCGGGTGGGGGGTTTCCTTGTGTAATTTTTCAATCAATTTCTCAGCAGCGCCTTTTTTTGAAAGCAATTCAGAGAGCATATCCATTTTTTTATCAGGAACTACGAATCCTAGGATCGGTTTTGCGGCATGTAATGCCTGGCTTGTCACAAAGTGCAGCGGGATCGTGCTCTCAAAGAATATCGCCGCAGCTGTTTCGAGCTTTCGTTCCTTTAGTTTCTCGGCAATCTCATCAAGCCAGGCTTCTTCTTCCTGTGTTAATTTTTCTTCCGTCGGCAGCTTGAACGCATTTGCCCAGAAGCCTGATTTCTTGTCCGGCATCACTTTTGATTTTATGAAAAAAGCGGAGAAAAAGCTCTAAAGAGGGGGCAGTTTACCTCAGGTATCTGCGTCCGGGCTCCGCTTGAGTTTCTTAACGCCTTATTCTTCGGTGCTCCGGAACTCGGTCATCCCCTTTATTAAAAACAGCGGTGATGTCCTCGAACAGTCCTCGCATCCCGATCCTCTTTGTGAAACAGTGGATGATCGGGATCCCCTCAGAATAAGGCTAAAACTCAAAAGTCGCCCGGACGCAGATACCTGAGGTAAACCTAGGGAGAAAGAGCTTTCGGGTGGAGGGCAGCCTGGTAAGGCGGTGTGGCGCTGCGCGCCACCTTTATTTCTTTCTCCTTTAAGGAAGGCAATAGCTGGCAAGCTGTCGCAAATCAGTTCTCGGGCTTCCCTAAAATCGGGTAGCTAAGTTTTTAGTTCCCACTTACCTTGTCTAAGCTGACACCAGCTGTGGTTTTTTACGCGAAACCTCATAAAGGTCCCAGGCATTCTGTAAATTAAGCCAGAATTCAGGTGTTGTTTTTAGGTGTTTTGCCAGGAGCAGGGCGGTTTCTGCTGTGATACCGCGCTTGCCATTGATGATAGTATTGACTCGCTGGGCTGGGATTTTCATTGCGTTAGCTAATTCGATCTGGCTCATATGGGCTGGTTCTAGAAACTCATGCAGGAGAATCTCGCCCGGGTGAGATGGTTTTCTATTGCGTGGTAGCATAATTTACCCCCTTAGTGGTAGTCCGTAACCTTAACACGGCTGACATTGCCATCAGAAAATTGGAAGATAGCGCGATATTTATCATTGATCCGTATGCTGTGAAAACCTTTTAGCTTGTCCTTCAGGGGCTCCAATTTATTTCCCGGAGGAGAGGCTAGGTCCTTCAATGCATGTGCCGCGTTCAACATATCAAGTTTTCTTTGGGCAGTCCTCCAAACTTCTTTAGGCACTTTCCTGGCCTCCTTTGTATTTTCGCCATGAAATATGTCCTCAGTTGTCTTATCAGCGAAGTCCAGGATCATATTAACAGCTTAACAGATGAACGGTATACGTGCAATAGGCAATTTTTTGGGGTCTATGGATAGCTTGCGTGTTTTTGACCTTTGAGGAGGATGCCATATTATGCGCTGGTCCCAAAAGTTTCCCCCTAATTGCCTACAATACGCGTGTACAAGCTCTTAGGAGAAAGCAAATGTCTTCATCAAAACTTGTTTCTGTATATCTTTGCGTAAATAATATGAAACGCGCGGTTGCGTTTTGGGAAGGGTTTCTTAAGCGGAAGGCTGAGAATCGTTATAAAGACCGGTGGGCGGATTTTGGGGTCAAGAAGGGAAGCGTGAACATCGGTCTTTATAGGTCCGGTTTTGACAAGTGGAAGCACAAGATCGGCAACAATATAACTTTGAATTTTTACACTTCAGATATCAAGGCAGAGTATAAGCGGGTCAAATCCCTCAAACCAAAAAGGATCAGCAAGATCGGATTCGTGAATTTCATGGAGCCCTACCATTATTTCCAGGCTCAAGACCCTGAAGGGAATTTGTTTGAAGTGGCGCAGTTTAAGATTAAATAGTGCGGAACTAAGAGGTTATGGCTTAATTGCCGCAATATTAGCGGACATAACAAAATCTTCTATTTTACTGCCCGGCATCCATTCCTTGATGAATTCCCTGCTGGTATTTACAGGCTGAATGCTTATGTTTTTAAATCCGGCTTTTTTAAGTATTTTCTCAAGTCCGGATACGGTTTCAGCTCCTGTTGCGCATGCGGACCATAATTCCAGATCTTTTTTTATCTTGTCCGGGATCTCGGCTGTTATTACCACATCAGAGATGGCAATGCGGCCTTTTGGTTTTAATACCCTGAACACTTCGCTATAGACAGCAGGTTTATCAGGTGAAAGATTTACAACACAGTTGGATATCACGATATCAACGCTGTTGTCAGCCACAGGCAAATGCTCGATCTCTCCCAAGCGGAATTCCACATTCTTGTAATTGTTCTTCTCGGCATTTGTTCTTGCCTTGCTGAGCATTTCATGCGTCATATCCACTCCGATAACGCGGCCTTTGTCTCCAACCTGCTTTGCAGCCAGAAAACAGTCAAAACCCGCTCCGCTTCCAAGATCAAGAACGATTTCCCCTTTTTTAAGAGATGCTATCGCGGATGGATTTCCGCAGCCAAGTCCTAAATTTGATCCCTTGGGCACATTATCAATGTCCTCATCTGAATACCCCAGGCGCTTTGACATTTTATCCGCGCTCAGCGGTTGAGTGCCGCAGCTGCAGCCTGATTGCCCTGAGGGCCCGCAGCAGCTTGTGGAATTTTGAGCTATTTTGCCGTAATTCTCCCGAACCTTTTGTTTTATTTCCTCTTGTTTGTTTTTATCCATATATCCTCCATAAAACCCTTCTTTTTAGCATGGTTCTTTGTAAATAATAGCTTTTCTTCCTTAAGGGGAGGAGTGTCCAGGGTGATTAGGCCTTGAAAAATGGTTTTTTTGGGGTCATAATATTTATGTGAGGAAACATTTCGCAGCCATATTTGCAACTGTGTTTGTATTTCTTTTTGCCGGACGCAATATAGCAAAAGCTTTTCTCCTTCATGATCTGCCATTCAAGGTGATCACAAGGGAAGAATGGGGGGCAAGGCCTCAAAACGCGGAAGATCCTTTGCATTACTGCTACAACTATCTGAATCACAGAGAGCATTTTGGGATCACTGAAACTGAGGGTGATGAAGAGATGCTGCGAAAGATATATGCAGACAGAAGGATAATCATTCATCACACAGGCGTGTCCCAGGGCAGGGGTCCATTAGGCGAGCAAATGGCTCAAATGGATGAGCTTGGATGGTTTGATATCGCGTATCATTTGTACATCACTCCTGACGGTAAGATCCACGAGGGCCGCAATCTGTTCATCATGGGCACTCAAACAGGCAATCCCGGTCACCATGACAGGAACTGCGCCAGAAGAAAGTCATTTATATTGAGCGAAGATTGGGATTTCAGGAACATCGGCATTGCCCTGGAAGGCGATTATCAGGAAAATCCAAATATCCCTGAACCGCAGCTTAAATCCCTGGAAGAGCTGGTCAGTGTTTTAAGAGACAGGCTGCGGATCTCAAAGGTTAACTGGCACAAGCAGTTTTCCCGCAGCAGGGATTGTCCGGGTAGATATCTTATCCCAAAGATCAAAGCTATGTTCCCTGATTACGACAAAGTGAGCCCCTATGTTTCCGGAAGTAGGAAACTCAACAAAGACACGCCAAAATACAGATGTAACTGCAGATCCGGAAAATAAGAGCGCATTTCACAGATTCCGCTTGCTTTAAAATCCTGAATCCCTGTTGTGCGTTGCGCATCTAAATCCTGATACAGAAAATAAATAAAGGGGTGCTAACATGAAAGAAAAAAAAGGGATCATTACGATGAAAGGTTCTCCTCTTACGCTTTTGGGAGATGAGATCAAGGTTGGAGACAAGGCTCCTGGTTTCACAGTGCTCGATAACAGCCTCTCAGAGGTGAGTGTCTCGTCTTTTAAGGACAAGATAAAAGTCATCGTGGCTGTGCCGTCTCTTGATACTCCTGTATGCGATATCGAGGCTAAAAGGTTCAACAAGGAAGCCGGGCAATTGGGATCTGACACGGTTGTGCTCACCATCAGCATGGACCTGCCGTTCGCTCAAAAGCGCTGGTGTGCGGCCGGGGGAGCGGATTCAATAAAAGTCCTTTCTGACTATCGGGATGCTTCATTCGCTAATGCATATGGAGTCTTGATAAAAGAGTTAAGACTTTTGGCAAGAGCTGTCTTTATCATTGACAGGGAAGGCATTGTTCGCTACGCGAGCATAGTTAAGGAAGTAACTAGCGAGCCGGACTATAGCGAAGTTCTTGAAGAGGTGAAAAAATTGCACGCAAAGGTTTGAGCGCTTTGGATCTTTGCGGGATAAGGCGCATCTAAACTTTAAAGGTTGAAAAATGAAAATGCGAACACAAAACAAGGAGGATAAGATGATAGGAGCTATTTTGGCCCTTCTCCTGGTAATTGCGGCACCAATGACAACGCAGTCCGCTCAAATTACGACTAATACGGAAATTTCCGCTGCGGCGTTTGAGCCTTGCGTTTGGCCCAATTGCGCATGGTAAGAAGCTAGCAGAATATATTCCACCGCGTGAAGTATTCATGCGGTGGATTTTTATTTATACTGAGAATTTCGCCTGTAAGCCGTATTTGAAAAACCGCCATCTTGCCTTATAACCCTTTGTTAGAATATGTTCTCGTTACCCAAGGAGGACAAATGGATATTTTTGATGTAGCTCCGTGTAATCCGTTCAGAGCAGGTGTTGATCCTGTGAAGGTTGAAGTTATGTCTGACCCGTATCTTATTGTGACAAGAATGGGTTATGCTCCAATGGTCACAGTTAAAAACATTGAAACAAGCACAGAAGAATCGCTAAGGATAGCGTCTCAGAGCATTACCGTGGCCTTGGAGGGTTTGAGAGCAAATAACGGGGGCAACCTCAAGGGACTGAAGTTCGAGGTCAGTAAGGAAACTCCTGACGTAAAGTCCAAATATATACTAAAACCGATTCAATAACGCAAAAAAATAGGGAGAGCCGCTTGGCTCTCCCTATTTCGCGTTTGGCCCCGCCTTCTTACACTAGTTAACCTATCTCTCTCTCCTTTCAACCGACCTTCCTTTTCTTTGGGGCCAGGCTGCCAACAGGCAGCTATATTAAGTGTTGCAGAGAAAGGTGTTTTTGTCAAGGGGG
>JBHPMF010000031.1:0-27434 GCA_042563375.1 Elusimicrobiota bacterium
GCTTGTGACGCGGAAAGCAGGAGTATGGAAGCCAGTATCGGGCCGACGCAGGGCGTCCAGCCTGCCGCGAATATGATCCCCATTAAGCATGCGCCAAGCAATCCCCTCGGGCTTGGGGCTTTGTGCCATCGTATGTCTTTGTAAAACGGCATTATCCTGAAAAAACCCGCGATATGAGCGCCAAAAATAACAACAAGAAAGCCGCCGATCAAACGGATCCAGTTTTGGAACTTTCCCAGCATTTGTCCGGCGATACCCGCTGTGATCCCAAGCAGAGTGAATACAATGCAGAATCCGGCGATAAAAGCCAGCGTAGGCTTTATAACGGATGCTGTGCGCTTTTTTTCATCTTTGAATCCCGCAAGCATGGTCAGATATATCGGGATAAGGGGCAGAACGCATGGAGAAAAAAACGTCAATATCCCTGCCATAAAACTTGCTGTTATGGTGATGCTGTCAATGTCCGGAAAGTCCGGGAAGCCGGATTGGGCATGGCCAATAGCCGGGATCAATACCAATATCGGGATAAGTACGGCGAAGTGTTTATATCTCACTTTTGGAAGATGGCGGTTTTTTTCAAGCAGCAGTGAGTTCTTTCTGCGCTTCCTGTAATTTCACGGAAATTATCTTTGACACGCCCAGTTCTTGCATGGTTACTCCGTAGAGCGCATGTGCTGTTTCCATGGTCCTTTTGTTGTGAGTAATGACTATGAACTGGCAGCGTTCATTGAGTTTCTCTATCAGGCGTTTAAATCTCGTTACATTGGCTTCGTCAAGAGGCGCGTCGATCTCATCGAGTACGCATATGGGAGAAGGCCGCGTGGAAAAGAACGCAAAAAGCAGCGCAAGGGCTGTTAATGCTTTTTCCCCCTGGGATAAGAGGGATAAGGTCTTTGTTGTCTTGCCGGGGGGCTGGGCGAATATCTCAACGCCCTGACTGACGGTCATTTCCCTGTTGGTCAGCACAAGATCGGATTCTCCGCCTTCAAAGAGTTCATTGAATGTTTCTTTGAATTTTATGCGCACAGCCTCGAAGGTCTCATTGAATTTTTCCTCGATCTGGGCGTTTATAGTCTCAATGGTTTTTTTGATATTGCTTGCCGCGGAGGTAATGTCTTCTTTCTGTTTTTTCAGGAACGAGGTTTTATTTTCAAGTCTCGTGAATTCTTCCTGTGCAAGGAAGTTTATCTGCCCGATCTGCTCAAGCCTTTTGCAGATACTGGCGAGATTTGACTCCATGGTCTCGATCGTCGCCTCAGGATCGATGCTGTCGCGGATCTCCTCTATCGATGGGCGCTGTGTTTCATCCGGCGTATCCGTGAAGCAGGCATTGAATTCATCTTTATATTGGTTTACCTTGAACTCAAGCACTCTTGTCTGGGTCTCGTGCTCGTGTATTTCTTCTTCGAGCGTGTGCCTGTTCGCTTGTATAGCGTCCTGTTCTCCGCGCAGAGTTAAAAACTTTTGGCGGCTTTCATCGTGTGTTTTCTGCATGATTTCGAGCTCGCCGCATAATGTGTTGTAATCTTTCATGATGCTGTCGAGTTCTTTCGCAGTGTCATCCTTTGATTGCCCTGTCGATGCGATGTCGGTTTCAGCTTCTTTGATCCTGGTGTTTAAGTTGTTGATCTGGGAATTCGATGAGCTGATGAATTCATTAAGGCTTGAAACACGCTCGGTAAGCGCCGCGACTTTGTTGAGTATTTTTTCCTTGTCTATCTCTTTGAGAAGGGCTGACTCTTTGTTTATTCTCTGTTTCTCGAATACTTCGTCCTTTGCGGCTTCCTTCGCGTGCAGGGTTTCCTGTTTCGCCTGATAATCCCCTTCAAGTTGCCGTAACTCCTCCTTGACTGTAACGGAAGATTCCATGGTGCTTGAGATCTCCCGCAGAAACCCTTGGCATTCCGTTTCCATGCCGGCAAGAGTATGTCCGGACTGGACTATATCGTTTTCCTTGTTTTCAATATCCTGATTCGTACGCGCGAGCTCGATCGTTGTGTCGCTGGTCTCGCGTTTAAGCAGAGCAACCTTTTCAACGACTTCCTGACGCTTGTTTTTAAATTCGGTCAGTTTTGCGTTATGTTGCGCTTTTTCAGTCTCGAGTTTTGCCAGTGCTGCGTGCGCGGCTTCCGCCGTGGCGACGCAGCGTTGGGCATTGTCTTCTTCTTCGTTTAAGAATGATTCTCCCCCTTGTATGATTCCTTCAAGATACAAGGTAGTATCCCTGAGGAACATGGGGCCGATTAAAAAGCTTATCACGCCTTTTGCAGTAATGTCCGTTGTCCCCAAAAGCGTTTCAAGGTTCACGGTATTGCCGCTCTGGTCTTTTGTCTCAAAGTTCCATACGTTAGGCGGAGTTGTGCGGATATTTTCGGAGATCTGAGACAGGATGATGAAGGTCGCCCTTCCTTTATTATTGGTCTTAAGATACTCTATCGCTCTTGTGGCTGTTTCAAGGTCTTCTGCCAGGAACCAGTTGAGTTTTTCGCCCAGAACCCCGTCAAGGTATGACCTGTATGGTTCGCTTGTGTTGATAAGACCCGAGATGGGTCCGCGTATCTGGGGAAAATCAGCCAGGAGATCGGATATCGTGCGTCGTCCCTTCTCGGTTAAACCTGTGCCGGATACTTGCGCCAGATATTTGGCAGTGGTTTGCAGTTCGCTTTCCTTGACCGGGATCTGCGTGAACAGCAGATCTTCCAAAGCATTGATATCCGCTTCCAGTGTCTTTAAATCCTGTTCCAGGGAACCTATTTGAGAACTTGCGTTCTCGATCTGCGTCTTGCAGTTATCCCTGGTTCGCGCGAGGTCTTTGGCCAGATTCGTGATCTCAATGATCTCTGAATTCAGATTCTTATGCTGCTTAAGGCTGTATTTCAGCTGGTGGTCAATATTTAGCATCTGATTCTCATATGTTGTTGAGTTATTCCTGACTTCTGTGAGCCTGATAGCCTGATCAGCAAGAGTTTCTTTCAGGGAATTTATCTCGCTTACGAGCCTGCTCTTTTCCTCAGGGTCGATCTGGCGGTCCTGTGCGCCCTGTGTGAACGACTCCACTTGCTTGTTGTATTCCCGCAAGTCATCAGTGCTTGAATTCAATTCATTCTGGTAATTCGAGATATTCTGGTTGTGATTGCCCACTTCCCCGTGTGCGGTCTCGATCTGCTTTTCTCTTTCAAGAATTCTTTCCTCAAGATGCCTTGTGTCCGTAAGGTTCAGGTCCCGTTTCTTGGTAGTTTCAGCAAGCGCATTGGATTTTTCCGTTCTCGCGTCTTCGAGTTCCACGCGCGTTAGTTCATGGGCCTCGATCTGGGCTGTGATGCCGCTTAAAGCCGTGGTTTGCTCGTTGAGCATTTCCTTTTTAGGCTCTATTGATTCTTCGTAAAGCAGATTGAGTTTTTTGGAAGTATTATCCCAGGAATAAGCGATTTTCTTGATCTCAAGATTTTTCTTTTCGCGAACCAGTTTCTCATGCTGTTTTGCTCTTCTGGCCTGTCTCTCAAGGTTCTTCATTTCTGTTTCAACAAGATCAACCTGGTCGTTTATGCGTTCCAGGTCCAGTTCAACTCTTGTGAGTTTTGACAAAGCTTCGTCGCGCCTTACAGCGTATTTTGAGGCACCGCTGGCCTCATCAAAAAGAAGGCGCCTGTCCTGAGGTTTTGCGTTAAGCAGGAACTCGATCATGGAGCCTTCCATTATTGAATACCCGTCATCTCCAAGGCCTGTGCCAAGAAGCAGTTGTTTGATGTCTTTCAAGCGGCAGCTTGATTTGTTTATCATGTAGTCCGATTCTCCGCTTCTTGAGACTTTGCGGGTTATCGCTACTTCAGAATGCGGTACAGGAAGAAACCCATCGCTGTTATCGAATGTTATTGTTACCTGAGCGTTATTTGACGGGGTCAGGCGCTTAGTGCCGTTGAATATTACATCAGTAAGACTTTTTGAGCGCAGCGTTCGCGGAGAAAGTTCCCCCAGGCACCATCTTATGGCATCCAGGACATTAGTTTTACCTGAACCATTGGGACCCACAACGCATGTGATCCCGGGATCGAAAATCAGGTCTGTCTCGTTAACGAAAGATTTGAAACCCTTTAAGGTAATATTCTTGATAAACATTTATCTATTTATATCATATTTTACCAGATTTTCCTTGATATTACCTATAGCTGGATTTAACAAGTATATCTTTTGCAATACCAGGGCAGAAAGGGCGGTTATTAGCCTGCCCGGTTTTGAGGATTTCTTACTCACTTTTATCTTCGGATTTTTCTTCTTGGACCTGGACTGCTCTGTCTTCGTCAAGATGGGTATTGACCTTCATTTTAAGCTCATTGATATTGAATGGCTTTTTTATGAAATCCACAGCTCCTACGGCCATTGCGTCATTTGCGGTTTCCTCGTCATCAAGAGCTGTCATGATGATCACCGGGGTTTTATTATTCTTGGTTCGCATCCATTTGCAGAGTTCAAGCCCGTGAGTGTCGGGCATCATGATATCCAGGAGGACAAGATTCGCCGTGTTTTTCTCAAGCCATTTCATGGCCGAACGCACATCTCTGCAGGTGGCCACATCATAGCCTATATTCTTAAACAGGAACATCAGGAAATCCAGTATCCCCTCATCATCATCCACCAGGAGAAGGGTTTTACTTTTTAAATGTAAAGTGCTCATTGATAAATGAGGTCAGGCTTAATGCCTGCAGCAGCTTGCCTGACATATCCTCCTTGTCTTTTTGCGAAAACGTATGATGATTCAGTTTTTTACGGCAACCTTCCAGTATCTTTCTGGACTCCTCGATATGTTTCCTGTCCCTAAATACTATTTTTTCTAAGCTTGAAATACAACTGTTGAATTCAGTCGTAAGATCTTCGAGCATATCGCCCTCTTTGGGTTCGATGCGGGTCCGAAGATTCCCATTCCTGACTTCCCTTATGGAAGCTGCCATGGATGAGAGAGGCCGTCCTATCTTCATGCTCAGCTTGGCGCTGAGCAGGTAGTTTATAGAGGTAAAGCTTATAATACCCGTTCCGAGCAGCAGAAAAAAGTATATCGCATGATTGGGTTCCTGCCAGTTCCTGGCAAGCTGGATAAGCGCGAAGATCAGCAGACCTATTAATATGCCCTCGATCGTTATCAGGGCGATCAGGGTGAGCGATAACGCGGATTTAAGCTCATCCTGGGGATATCTGTTGTGCAGGCTCATTTCTGGAGAGTCACCGTGATCTCCACTTTTTCCTGGAATCCGAGGTTCAGATCGCTGCGCAAGCCCTTTGAAGAAACGGAATATTTGTCGCGCATAAGCTCTTTTGCGAGCATGTTTGCGATCTGCTTTGCCTGATCGTTCGACCTGGCCTTGTCGCTTGAGTGCACTTTCACTGAAATCACAGCCGCGTGTCCGCGCTGCGCCTTTATCCAGTCTGAAGCTTCTTTCACCAGCTGCTTCCCTTTCTTCGTCATTTTTGCGTCAAAAGAAGCGAATAGTCTCTGATACGAAAGATTGATTATGGACCCCTCAAAACTCTCATACACAATGCCTGTGAATTCTATCGGGTCTGTGATGGCTGTATGGATATTGCCTTGAGAATCCCAGTATCTAAGCACGCCTGAGTAAGGGTTGCCAACCTGTATCCATTTCCCTTTTTTATTTTTTCTTGGCAGGCTTACGGTCTCGGGGGGAAGCCCTTCGCCCTCAAACACAACAAAAATATCGCCTTGCGCATCAGCTGCCTTGAAATCCCAGCGCCCCACTTTTTTCGCGCGTTTTTTCGCAGGCTCGTCATATGCTTTTTTAAGTTCTGCCAGCGGGTAGAATTCAGCGACAATGTCTTTGTCAACGATGTTGAGGAAGCTTGATGAAACCACATGGTCTGACGCAAGCATGCTTGGAACAACCTCTTTGATCTCATTAATCTGGGAAGGGGTCTTTCTTATGAATCCGGGCTCTATCCCGAGAGAGGGCTTAAGCGGTTCCAGCTTGTCTACTTTGATCGCGAGAGGAGGCTTCTTGCTCTCAATGTCCATACTGGCTTTTCCCTTGATCGTAAATTCTCCGACTTTCCCTTCCTTTTTGTCTTTTTCAGCGAAAGAGGATAAAGCAAGCAGACAGACGCAGGAACAAAGTAAAGAAACATGCTTAAGACGCCTGTTCATTGAGAACATATTATTAATTTAAGACCACCATTTATCACACCCTGCCCCATCTCCCGTTTCCCTTTATTTTTCTAACTTCTAACTTCCAACTTCTAACTAATCACTTCTTCATTATTGCAGTTTGAAATTAAACGTTATTATCCCCCATTCATCTCTGCCTTGATCCTGGGCGGATGTTGGTGAGAAAAGCCATTCTCTTAAGGCATCGCGTGCGAGCTTATCAAGCTTGTTGAATCCCGATGTCCTTACTGTGGCTATCTTTTCCTTAACGCGCCCGTCCGACGAAACGTGGAATCGGAAGGCGACCGATGCGTTGATGAGCTGTTCTTTTGCCCAGTCCGGATATTGCGGCAATTCTCTTTTTAGTATCTTTCTCGCTGATATCGGGCCCGAGATCTCCACAGCCTTAGAACTTGTTTTTGGGGTAAGTTCAAGGGTCGTCTTATCCAGCTTGCGCTTCTTTGATAGATCCGAGAGATCCACTTTTGAGGATGCCACAAATGTTTTTGGCTCTTCTTTCTTTATTTTGGCCGGCGCAATAGGCTTTATCTTTTGAAGAGCAGCGTCCGCTTCGGCGGATTTGTAGGAAACCGTGGAAAGAGCGATGGAGGATCCCTGAAGAGACGAGCTCTGCTGCGTACGCCTTGTTATCGCGGGCCGGTTAAGCGTGGCTCTTTGTAATCTTTTTGCGTCAATATCTTTATTGAGATTAAGTCTTGTTTTTGGAGCGAATTCAGGAATTTTAACCTTTACTTTTCCGACTTCCTCCAGATCAAGCGGAGATTCGAGCATACTGCTGTCCGGCTTGGCCGCAGTCTGCGTCCTTGCAAAATCAGTTTCCTTGATAGCTTTTGCGCCATCCATTCTTTTGTTGAGCGCGATTTCCGGCGCGGACCCTTTTAGGCCTTTTTTAAGATCGATCTTTTCCATTTCCGCCATCTTGAGCTGTTGCTCTGCTTTCGGAGCTTCCGCTTCCTGTAATTTAGGTTTTGAAAATGACGGCAATGCCATCTTTATGAATTCCCAGGTGTTTTTAGGAAGCTTTTGTATGCGGGATTCCGGTATCGGGTCTTCCCTTTTTACTATCGACTCCGGCTCGATGAATTCCACTTCGGAAAGTATTTTTAAATTCGCTTCTTGCTGTGACCTGAAAAGCATATACATTCCGAATATCGCCATATGGATCGCGAACGAATAGATCCAGCAGATGTAGATGCGGCGTGAATCAATCATAAAAGCGTAAGACGCAAGACGTGAGACGTGAGAAGCAAGAAGCTGAAGACGTGAAACGTAAGACGTGAAATGTTGAACAAAAAATAAGACAAAACCAAACTTCTATTTTCTGCGAACTTCTCACATTTTACATCTAACGTTTTACGCTGCATTGTTTTACGTCTAACGTTTCACGCTTCTCACCGTTGTTCCGTGGCGATCGTTATTGAGAGCGCGCCTGATGCTTTTGCGATCTTCATGGCTTCCATCAGCTCCTTATGATAGGAATCCCTGTCGCTCCTGATAATAACCAGGCGGTCAGGAACTTTCCTGATCTCTACGGAGAGGATGTCTGCGATTTCCTCTTTCGGGTATTCATTGGAATTGATCGCCCAGCGGTTGTCCTGGGTGATAGTGATCGTTATATTTGATTTTTCTTCGCCTTCCTGGGTAGTGGCTTTCGGAAGCTTGATAGAGAGAGACGATTGCTCGAGCAAAGGGGCTGTTACCATGAATATTATGACAAGCACAAGGCACACATCAACCAATGGCGTTACATTAATGCCTATTATCGGCCCGTCACTCTGGCTCTGCATTCCCATATGCTTATACCCGCTCCTTTTTTAGACACCAATTATGCAGCATAGTTCCCTATTTTCTTTGTATTTAGCATTTAGCCCTTATAATTGAGCCCTGTATTTCTCTGTCTCTATTCTTCTTTCTTCTTTTTCCCGAGTATCGCGAGTTTTTTAGCGCCTGATTGTTTTGCCAGATCAAGAATATTCACCACTTCCTTGACCTTATTTTTATCACTGGCCCTTAATATCACCATCGCGTCCTTGCTCTCTAAAATCGCCTTTCGTAATAAGGGCCCCAATTGGGCTCGCGGAGTGATTTTTGAATTTAACTTGATATCTCCGTTTTCCTCAAGCACTATATTGACATTTTCGCTTAGAGCTGCCTTGGCTTTTTTAGCGCCGCTTTTAGTGTGGCTTGCCTTGATCCCGGCCTGGTAAGCGAAAGGGGCGATAGCCATGAATATTATCACCAGGACAAGGGACACATCCACCAGGGGCGTGACGTTTATATTGGTTATAAAAGAATCATCACTGCCTGATTCCATTATTTGACACCTTTCTTCTTATTCGCGTTAATTCGCATTTCCATTCGCGTATATTCGCGTGTCTTACTATTCGCGTTCATTCGCGTTGCTTTATGTAAGTTTAAGGTATACCAGTATGCGCATTTGAGTTGTTTCCATGGCTATGGATATGCTTTTTGACTTGTTCAGGAAGTAATTAAAAAATACAACAGCTGGAATGGCCACGCCTATTCCGCCTGCCGTGGCAACGAGCGCTTCCGCGATGCCTGCCGCGACAACGGTCGGCCCCCCTGATCCGGAGAGCGCCAGGTCGTGAAATGCCTTAATGATCCCCACAACAGTCCCGAAAAGTCCGATAAAAGGAGCTGTATTGCCGAGCGTGCCCAGTATCCCCAGATGCGCTTCAAGTCTGAGGCGCTCATCGAGTCTTGCCGCGTTCACAAGCTCATTGACCTCGTTTTTTGTCCTTTGATGATTAAGTATCGCTACTTTGGCGATCGCGGCCACCGGGCTGTTCGTTTTTTCGCAGACTTCCAGGGCTTTTTTATATTCACGTTGGTCAAGGAGCCCTTTCATATTGGCCAGGAACGTATCGACATTGATCTTTATTTTGCCGAAAAACCACCATCTCTCGATCGTGAACGTCATAAGGATAACAGAACAGACAATAAGGATAATAAGCGTATAGCTGGTGCGTAATACCTCTAAATAATTTATTTCAATCATCCCGCCACCTCCAAAATTTGCAATTATTCAAAGTGAACAAAATCTCGCTTTTATTCGTACTTATTCGTATTTTCATTCGTGCATTATTCGCGTTGAGGCTCTACGTGCGCCCACTTTGAACTTTTACGCGAATTAATACGAATTATATACGAATCTATGCGAATAAACCCAAAACATTATTCACGTTGAGTAAGTATAGTTGTTTTTTCAGATGGGAATATGCGGTTTGTACACAAACGTCTATATACGGGAGGCTATATTTTTGACTGTCGCTGAGTATCTTTAATTTTTTTCCGTGGACCTGATACCCTCGATCTTCACTTTTGCCGCGTCGATCCATTCCGACTTGTCGCTGTAATTGACGATTTCCTCATAAACGCGGATAGCATTGGACCAGGATTCATTTTTCTCGTATATCTTGCCGAGTTGTATGCAGGCTGACATCCTCCATGTGTTTTTCTTATCCATGTTCTTGAGCATTGTTTCGTATTCGACTATGGCATTATTCTCCTGCCCCATCAAAATGTAATTATCCGCCATGCGCGAAGAAATCTCGCCATACCGGTCATTATTGACAGGTATCCCGGATCTCAGCGTTTTGAGTATTAAGATCGCTTTTTTGTAGTCTTTTTGCTCTTCTGCCGCGCGTACCAGCTCCTCATCTACATTGGCGTCTTTGCTGACGTCAGGATAAAGGCGCTGGTAGTTTAAAAATTGTACTTCGGCTTTTTCCCACATCTTTGCTTTTTTGAATGAAAGAGCGCTGTTGTATAGGGCGCTTGCCGCGTATTGGCTCGATGGATGATCCTGGGCCAGGCGCGCAAAAGAACGGGCTGCGTTAGCGAATTCTTCAAGCTTGAAATACGCGCTGCCCAAGCGGAATAGCGCGAAAGGTATCTTCTTGTCTTTTGGGAAGTTTGCGATCAGGCGCTCATAGGTTCTTGCGGCTTGCTTGAATTGCGATGTTTCGTAATATGCTTCTCCAAGATAGTATTCTTTGCCTCTAAGCCTCTCTGTTTCTATGTAGAGACCGCTTATTTTCTCGAATTCTCTTACTGCCTTGGTAAAGTCCTTTGAGTCGAACGCTGATAAGGCGATATGGAATTGCGCTTCTCCGGCTATGGAGCTTGAATCGCCCAGTTCGCTCACGATCTCTTCCATCGTCGCCACGACTATTGATTTATGCTGAGGCTCTTCAAGAAGAGTTGAGAGCAATTCTATCGCTTCCTTGGCATGAGAGCTTTTTGGGTAGGCAAGTATCAAGGACTTGAATCCCTCGATGGCTAGTCCGCCGTTGTTGGCGTTGTAATGGCTTTGCGCTATGCGCATGTAGGCAAGGGAGATATCCTCTTCCTTGTAACTGGAGTCTATGATCTTTTTATAGGCGGTTATGGCTTTATCGTATTTTTGCGCCCTGAAATATGTGTCAGCCACCCTCCAGGAGGACTTTGAAGCCTCGTCGCTTTCCGGATAAAGCTCTTCCAGCCTCTCCCATGTCTCAATGGCCTGGCCATAATATTCCAGAAGATAATAACACAGACCCGCTCTGAAAAGCGCGGAGCTCGCAAATGTTGATGTGGAGTTTTCGCTGGCAAAAAGTTCAAACTTGCTGATAGCCTGAGCATAGCGTTTTCTGCTGAACAGGATGTTGCCCAGTTCAAACTGATTTTCTGCGATAAGGTCCGGATATAAGCTCGCAAACCTGTGGTTGCCGAGGTTTTCCCTTAATCGCTGAGCCATGGATGATTCTCCCATCCTTGACATCGCCCATGCCAGGCCGTCGTGAGCGAAAAGCGTTGTAGGAGATTTTTGATAGTTGTTTATTATCATGTTGTACAAGCCCTTTGCCTCAGCGTATGACTGCGTGCGAAAATAGCCTTCAGCTGTGAATAAATACGTTAATGCCCGCCATGTGCTTGGACTCGGAGGATAATTATTCAACAGCAGTTGATAGCCTGAAACGATGGTGCCGTAGTTCTCATTCTGAAGATTCACGTAGTTGAGCATCGTGAGCGCTGCTTCGCCCAGTTCCGAGGTTATTTTAGTATCGATCACCTTTTGATACGCTCTGGCTGCATCGCCGTATCTTTTTTGTTCCAGATAGATGTTACCAAGAAGAAAATAGGCTGATGGCGTGACTTCTGATTCCGGATAAAGCTGGCCGAGTTTAAGAAGCGTTGTTGAGGCGAATTTAAGGTTGCCCTGCTTATACAGACACCATGCCAGCTTATACATCGCATAGCGCGCGTATGGATGAAAGGAATAGGTATTGGCGACCTCGCCGTACGCGAAACTCGCCTCCTTGAACTTGTCTTCTGCCATATAAGACTCGCCGATCAGATAAAGCGATAGGATCGCGAATTCCCCCCTTCTGTTCTTCTCGGTCAGAGGCTGCAGGGCGCTTCTTGCTTCATGATATTCTTCAAGAAGGAGCTTGGAAAGTCCTATCCTGAAGGTCGCGCCCTGTCTTAGCGGGCTTTTGGGGTGGTTGCCTATGAATTTCTCGAAGTTTATTATTGAAGCCTTGAAATCATGCCCGACAAAGAAAGATTCCGCAACCAGATAGAGGGCTTCTTCGGAAAGAGAGCCGCTCGGGAAGTCCTGCAGTAACTTCTGGAATTTTTGCCCTGCCAGGAGCGGCTTGTCGGTTGCCAGAAGATTCTTGCCCCAGTAGTAGAGTTTCGCCTGAGTGGTTGATTTCATCTCTCTGAGGTAATCTATGCTCTTGGCATATTCCTGGGTCTTGAAGCTGTTGATGCCAAGCAGTATCAGGACCCGGTCGTCTTGTGCGGCGATGGGATTTTTTTCCTTGATACTTTCCAGAAGTTTCTTGACTTCATCCCATGCGCCCGACATTGCCTTGGCATACGCCAGGGCGAGCATAACCTCGATCTCGAGATAGCTGCCAGCGTATCTTGTGACGAACTTGTTTAAATATTTGACAGACTGATTATAGCCTCCGGCGTTGAATATCAGTTCCGCGATCCTGTACTCAGCGCTTTCGGCATACACAGTGTCCGGGTCGTCTTTTACCACTTCCTCGTATGCTTTCAGAATGGATGAGTCGATATAGCCGAAGAGCCGGTTCCCCTTGTATTTTTCCTCATTGATCTCTCTGTCCAGTTCCCGCCTGCTTTCAGCTATCATGAAAAGGATCGCCTGTTCTTGCGGGGTTTTGGGATGGTCGCTTAAGTATTTTTTAAACCGCCCCAGAGCTGTTTTATAGTTTGCGCTCTCGAAAAGGTCATAGCATCCCTGCAGGGCCTCCTGATTCTCCTCAATCGGCGCGGCTGATGAGAACGGGACAAACAGAAACGATAAAAAAATGAAAATGTAAAAGGATCTGCGGATTAACCGGAGAATGGCAGTGTCCACTCTCTATATTTGCCGAGATTGTAATTCTTTTTATTGACTGATCTTTGCGAGCGCCTGATCCGAATGGCAGGGATTTTGGCTTTATTGGCCTGAGCTATGTCAGCATCGGAATCGCCGAAAAAAGCGACAAAATGGAATTTTTCAAGGATCTTTGATTTTTCACTTTCAAAGTAGAAATTGTCTATCAGCCAATTCCATGAGTCAACGAGATCGTCGCAATTATAGGGTTCCCTTTCTGAGATAACCACTACGTCGAACCCGGCCAATTTGGCGGTTAGCGCTATGGCCATGGTCATGTATTTTGGTTTTTCAAGCTTATAATTCCCATTCACCATTGACCAGTACTTTTCGCTCAATGGTTTGACGGATTTGTGACCCAATACTTTCTCGAAAGCAGGGGATGAAAATGAGAGTGTGTCATCGTAGTCAAAAGCGACTTTTAAATTGGCGAGCTCAAAGCCGAGATGCAAGATAGCAATGAATGTTATTATTTTAAATTTCACCCCACCACCTCCACCATGAATGTTTTGATGATCTGATAATGGTAAAAATATAGCAGGTTCAATCCCCTACATGAGTAACGCCAGGAAGACGGACCCTCCGGCGATACCCCAAAGCAGATTTTTTGGGAGCAGACTCTCCTTGAAGCTGTCATTTGTCATCGTGAGCTTGACATCGAGCCCAAGCCTTTCACTTTGCGCTTTTCCCGATATAAAACTGTTGATGAACATAGCTTTTTCTTCCTTGCTGATCTTGTGCGCTATGAGCTTTTTTTGCTTGTCCCGTACTTCAAAGTTTATTGAGCCGTTGAGCAGTCCATTGAGTTCAAGGAGCGGTGATTTAAGGAAATCCCACAGATTGACCTTGGCCAGGATCAATCCGCCGTCGCGGGAATTCAAGGGATAGCTCAGATGGAATGTCGGGATCTTTTTGGTCGTGGAATTATATTCTATCTTGGATATTGTCATTTGGCCTCGTTGATGAGCGTCAAAAAGAGGGCTGGACTTGAAGTTTCCGTTCATTGTTTTCTTGACAATACCCTTTTCCGTGCGGGCGTAACACATGTTCTGGCGTCCGTCGCCCGCCACCCATGCCACCTCTTCCACATACGGGCTGGTTAGCAGGAGATTCCTGATATTCTGGGAGGCTATGCTCTGTCTTGTGTTTTTTGCTTTGTATCTCTTAGAGCTGTCGTTGATGAAGCTGGCCAGGGTGTCGAGTTTTTCCTCTGTGGTGGTGAGCCTGAATTCGATCATATGGGAGATCATGGATGCCAAAGCATTGCACTTCTGGCGAAGCATCTGCATCTTGAAAAGAAATACGCAGATCGCCAGGCCAAGAGCGAGTATCGCGACCCGCTTGATATATACGACTGTTTTGCCGAGATTTTTCTTAATTATCGCCATAGTTCAATGTATCCTTTTATACTTGTACAATTTTATCAATGTTTTACTTTGTTGAGATGCGATTTTCTTTTTTTGGAGAAATAGGGGATTTTTTGGTGATGTACTTCGCCACGATGCTTCGCGTGGAAACGCCGGAATTCTTGATGTTGACGCCGAACTTGAATGTCTTGTATCCGTCCCCGCCTTGAGCAAGGAAGCTGTTGGTGGCCACGAGATAGCTCTTTGTGCGCGCTATGGGTTGGTTCCCCGCGATGACCCGAGTTACCCTGCGCTCCTTGGGGCGCTTGGGGTCGTATGTGTACTTGAGCCCTGACACCTGCATTATCCCGTGCGGCGTTGAAACGGTCTTTTCCAGGATCTCAAGTATCTGGCTGCCCGTAAGCTTCATGGTGACGAGCGTGTTGGGGAACGGCGATACCGAGAAATTGTGCCTTAATGTGATCTCTCCTTTTAATATCTTGTTCCGTATGCCGCCTGAATTATGGAAAGCGATATCCGCTTTTGCCCAGTCGCGGAAACTGTCCGTTATCAGGTTCCCGAGCGTCGATTCTTCTAATTCATTCGGGAGGAAATCATCCAATGCCCTGCCTATCACCTTTGATAATTTCTTGTCCACCTGTTTCTTGTATTTTTCCACTATCGACAGTGTCTTGGCGTCTTCTCCGACCTCATCGATCCAGAGGTCCTTTAATTCATGGGTGAAACCGCTGACCTTTTGCACGGTCCTGCCCTGGACCTGCTTTGGCTGAGCAAGCACCAATTCAAGCCTTCCAACAGCGGAAAGGTATTCGCCGCTGTGGATTATTATGGTCTTGGTGTCAGGGTCCTGGAAAGCGGTCTTGAGGAACGTATGGCTGTGTCCGCCCAGGATAACGTCTATCCCCGGGACTTTCTTGGCGATATGTTTGTCATCATCAAAGGGCTTATCGTCCTCATCCTGCCAGCCGATATGCGTCAGGGCGATCACCAGCGAGCAGCCCTCCTCTTCCCTGAGCTTTTTGACCATGTTCTTCGCGTGGATCGTGGGGCTTAAGAATTTGAGCCTTCTGACGTTTTTCGGGGCTGTTATGTATGCTGTTTGCTGGGTAATAAGTCCGAATATCCCGATCTTGATGTTGTCTATCTCCTTGATCGTATACGCCGTGACATAGTCAGGAACGGTCTTGATGATCTTTTTTATCTCTTTTTCTTCCCCTTCTTCCCCTTCCCCTTTTTCTTCGTCCTGTTTTTTGTCAGCGTCTTTTTCTCCGTCTTCCTTGTCTTCTTCTTTTACCTTGATGGGATGCCGGAATTTGATGTTCGCGGCTAAAAGAGGGAATTCAGCTTTATCGGCAAAGCGATACAGGGTCCTTTCTCCGAAATCGAATTCATGGTTGCCGATGGCTGCTGCTGAGTATCCGAGATGATTCATGAGGGTCACAAGGCTTTCCCCCCGCGTGATGCTTCCTTCGGGAGCGCCTGCCGCGAACATATCCCCTGAATCAAGAAGGATATAGGGACGCTTTTCTCTCACCAGCAGGTTCTTAAGAGCAGCGAATCCGCCGACCTGCCTTGTGGGATCTTTTTTAAAGTACTTAGCTTCTCTTTTGGCTATATAGCCGTGTATGTCGCTTGTGTGATACAGAACGATTGTCTTGCCCTTTTCCGCCTGCGCGCAACCCACAAAGAAAGGCACTAAGCCACTGAGCCACAAAGGCACTAAGAGTGCAATCAAAGACAATGGAATCTTTGTATTAAATGGTTTTATTTTCAATGTCATCATGTTTACCTCTGTTTTACTTCTTTAGCTATTTTCCACTTAGTGCCTTTTTTCATCATCCTGCTTTCATCAATATATCCCCAAGGATATTGGCTGCCTGGTCCATCCTGTCAGCCGCGTTTGACATGTGTCTGTATATTTCCCTGGTCTTGAGAATCTCTATCATATCGCTTGAGGAGAATAGCTCTGAAAGCGCCTGTCTGTATTTTCTCTCTATGGCGTTCTCGGTTTTCTTGACTTTCAGAAGGTAGTCCGAGATTATCGTGTTTTTATCCTTTTTTGAAGATCCCAAAAGCGCGATAGCTTCCACAAGGAGCCTGGTTCCGTTTTCCAGGGCCAAAGCCATGTCCCTTAAATATGGAGTGGGCTTTACCTTGAATATCTTCATTTCAGCGACTGTGGTTCTGGCGTAATCCGCAACATCATCTATCGCCCGTGACAGGTTATAGATATCTTCGCGGTCAATCGGTGTGATAAACGAGGCATTAAGCGCGTTAACGAGCTTCATCCTGAGCTGGTCAGCTTCCTGTTCGCAGGTTTTCACTTTTTGATCAGCAGCGCTGTCAGGATTATCAAAGAAAGCTATGAGGCATGCCAGGCTTTCGCGCACTTTCTTTGCCTGGTCCTCAAGCATTGAAAAGAAGTTGTAACGTTTTTTAAATAACCACATAGAAAGAGTGAAATGTTAAACGTGAAACGTGAGAAGTTTGGCAGAAAATAGAATCCGAGATTTTTTTCTTGCTTTTTGCTTTTAACATTTTACGTTTCACGTCTTACGCTGTTTACCATTCTATTATACGAGTCTTGCGGCGATGTATGCCACAGCCATGCATGCGGGCAGCGTTACAAGCCAGGACACGACGATCTCCCACACTATTACCCAGCGTACGCATGCGAAATTCTTTGCGGCTCCTGCTCCGCAAATGCCGCCTGTTAATATCTGTGTTGACGATACCGGAAACCCGGCGAATGTTGAGAGCGCGAGGAGGAGTGAGCTGCTTGAGCTTGCGCCAAGCGCCTGCACAGGCTCGATCTTGAATAGTCTGCGCCCGATGGTTTTCAGGATCCTGTTCTCGCCGAACATCACCCCGAGGCTCATTGCCAATGCGAAGAGTATCGCATAGGGATACGTTTGCCCGGAGGTTATGCCAAGGCTTAAAGCGGCAAAAACAAACAAGCCAAGGCTCTTAGGCGCGTCATTGGCCCCGTGAAACAGAGCGAAAGTTCCTCCCATGATCACATTAAACAGCTTCGAGAAACGGCTTCCAAAAGAAAATGAAACGTCAGTCTTATAGATTATTTTTGTCATTGCAAGGCTCAATAAAAAACCCAGGAACGCGCTGGCAAATAAAATAACGAAAATCGGCAAAAGACGATCAATAAGCATATCCCCGAATCCCCCGAAAGCAAGCGCGGTTCCTGTCATGGCTCCAAAAAGAGCATGGGTCGAAGATGAGGGAAGCCCAAGATACCATGTGGCGATGTTGAAAGCAAGCGCGGTTAACAGCGTGATGAGAACAAATTTGGCGATAAGCGTGCTTTCTGTGTCAGCGCAGAATGAGTTCGCCACAGCCTGGAAACTCATGGTCTTAAGCACGAACTTGTAAAGGTACGCTGCTCCTATGAATTCGCATATCCCGGTGAAGATCAGGGCTGCTCTGGGGCCGATACTTCTTGATGATATCATGTGGGCCAGGATCGTCGGGGCATCATGAAATCCGTTAAAGAACGCATAGAAAAGCGCTATGGCGAAACAGGCGATAATCATAAGGAGATGTTAGCAAACACATTGCCTTAAGAAAGGTATCAAGTCTTAAACATTCGATTTATGTTGAAAATCGAAAACTTGACCTGCTTAATTTGATAACCTATTTTGAAATAACCTGATCGATCAAGGAGGAGAGAGTGGGCTCCAATAAACGAATTCTTACCATTGATGATGAGCCGGAAGTCATTGACCTGCTTCGTATTCTTCTGGAGGGTGCGAGCTATGAGGTCTATGCGCATGCCAGCGGGAAAAACGCATGGGAGAAGATTAATGAGCTGCAGCCTGATCTTGTGATCTTGGATATCATGCTTCCGGGGATCGACGGCTATACTATTCAGACTCAAATGGTGCAGAGAAAAGAGACCAGAGACATACCTGTGATAATACTCACAGCTCTTGAACCTGCGCGCACGCTATTCGAGAAGGCAACGAACGTGAAAGCGTTTGTCTCAAAGCCGTTTAAATCAGAGGATCTGCTTGATAGCGTGAAATTAGCTTTACGCAGTGACGCCAAGGAGGGAACCAATGGGTGATGATAGTTTTGACGCGGTTGTCGTAGGGGCCGGTCCAAGCGGCACAGCTTGCGCTTTGACGGCTGCAAGCGCAGGAGCAAACATCTGTCTTGTTGAGCGCGGAGAATACCCGGGAGCCAAGAATGTACAGGGAGCTGTGATGTATACCAAGATGCTCGCTGATGTTATCCCGGATTTCTGGAAGGATCCCGAGTGTCCGGTGGAGAGGATCATTTCCGAGCAGAAATACGTGATCACTCATGGTCAGCAGGATTGGATAACATTCTCGCATCACTCTGACAAATACATGGACCCGCCGAACTGCTTCACTGTTTTAAGAGGCAAATTCGATCCGTGGTTTGCGAAGAAAGCCGAAGAAAAGGGAGCAGAGCTCTTTGCCGGCGTCACGGTAGGCGATCTGATGAAAAAGGACGCTCAGGTATGCGGGGTCAAGACTTCTGAGGGCGAAGAATTGCCTGCTAATGTCGTTGTGGCGTGCGACGGGGTCAACTCCATGCTTGCGCAAAAACTGGGCTTGATCGATGAGTGGAAGATGGATGAGGTTGCCATGGGAGTCAAGGAAGTGCTTGAACTTCCGGCTGAAAAGATCGAGGATAGATTCGCTCTTGAGAAGAATGAAGGTCAGACCATTGAATTTTTCGGGGCGATAACAAAAGGGATGCTCGGTTACGCGTTTCTTTATACAAACAAGGATAGTTTGTCGATCGGAGTCGGAGCGAAACTCTCTGATCTGCGCAACAGGATGATCAAACCCTATGAATTGCTTGATTGGGCCAAGAACCATCCTTTGATCTCAAAGCTCATCAAGGACGCGAAAACCCTGGAATACTCAGGGCATTTGATCCCGGAGGGCGGATTCAATTCAATGCCCCCCCTTGTTGATAATGGATTCCTGATAGCAGGAGACGCGGCGCAAATGATAAACCCAACGCACCGCGAAGGTTCCAATCTTGCCATGACAAGCGGCAGATTGGCCGGAGAAACAGTTCTCATGGCTAAAGAAAAAAAGAGTTTTTCAAAAGAGACTCTTAAAGCTTATGAGGATAAGCTTAAGGCCAGTTATGTGTGGAAAGACCTTTGGGAGCACAGGGACATTGAAACTAACATGGAAAAGGATCCAAGTGTTATGGAGGTTTACCCCAGACTGCTAAATGAAATGATGTTCCATCATTTTCATGTTGACGGGCGGCCAAAGAAGATGCATATGAAAGACACAATGAAGATGTTCCTGAAAGAACGAGGACTTTTCAAGATGGCTGTGGATGCGTGGAGACTCAGGGGGGTGGCAGGATAATGGAAATGAAAACAACGCATATCGATGAAAGACTCGGACTTTTAACTTTTAAAAATGACCATCAGAGTCATATCAAGATAAAAGAAATAGAAACGTGCAAAGCTCAGTGTAAAGATAAGCCATGCATAGTTGTTTGTCCTGCTGCTGTGTATGTGTGGAATGATGAGCAGCAGAAGATGCTGATCCAGTATGAAAACTGCATTGAATGCGGCGGCTGCAGGATGATCTGCCCGTATCTTAACATCGACTGCAATTGGCCCCGCGGCGGCATGGGCGTGGCATACAAATACGGATAAGATATTCAGCACTGAGCCAAGCTAGATTGTTTTTCTGTCATCCTGAACTTGATTCAGGATCTCATTAAGATTAAAACCAATGAAATCCGACATTAAGTCAGCCAAACCCATTACTTTCACAGAGCGCGTTGAGGATTGGATGCGCCCCTATATCAAAGACGTGGTAGACCATCCTGTTTTTTCCACCTGGGCCATGACAAGGGCTTTTGAGAATACTTCAGGCATGCTTTTAGAGAAATATCTTGATAAAGGCGAAGAGGCAGTCGGTTATGAAGTGAACGTCAGGCATATTGCAGCAGCTCCGCTTGGAGCGGATATCAAGATCGTGGCTAAAATAAAAAAGGTTAAATCCCCCCTTGTCATCACATCGCTTGAAGCTTATTGTAAAGACAAGAAGATTGGCGAAGGCACACACGCGCAATATGTCATGAAAAAAGATTCTTATAAAAACTATATAGCGAGGTCAAAAAATGGAACTAGAGATCGAAAAAAATAATTTAGTCGCATACGTGTACTTAAACCGTCCGCAAGCTCTTAACGCACTTTCAAAACAGCTGATCCTTGATCTCATGGAGACCTTGGAGAACCTAGACAAGGACAAGGATGTGCGCGTGATAGTCATCGCAGGCAGAGGCAAAGCATTCGCAGCAGGCGCTGACATAAAAGAGATGCAGGGTCTCACAACCGAGGATCTCAATAAAACCGATCAATTCGCGAGCTGGGAGCGCGTCAGAAAGATCTCAAAGCCCATAATCGCTGCGGTCCATGGATTCGCTTTAGGAGGCGGTATGGAGCTTGCTATGAGCGCTGACATGATAATCGCTTCCGAGAGCGCGAAATTCGGCCAGCCGGAAATCCTGCTGGGCATTATCCCCGGTGCAGGCGGGACTCAAAGGCTCACAAAGCTTGCAGGTAAGAATAAGGCAATGGAACTCATACTTACAGGCGACAAGATAAGCGCCAGGCAGGCTCAGGAGATCGAAGTCGTCAACAGAGTCGTTCCTGATGATAAATTCATGGAAGAAGTCCAGAAGCTTGCCCAAAAGATCGCTTCAATGTCCCCCCTTGCTCTCAAAGCTGCCAAAGAAGCCATAAACAAAGCCCAGGACCTGCCTCTTGGTGAAGGACTTGCCCTTGAAAGGAAACTCTTCTACGATCTCTTCTCCACCAAAGATCAGAAAGAAGGCATGAAAGCTTTTGTGGAGAAACGAAAAGCAGTTTTCACCGGCACGTAATTTTGTTCTGTCATCCTGAACTTGTTTCAGGATCTCAATAAGGATTTCCTTTCTGTAAAATGTACGCATGAGCAAGAATATCGACCGCACGGATGATTTTCTGGCCAAATGCGCGGATGCGGCCTACAGTAACCTGCAAGCCAGATACAGGTTCGGAGAAAAAGTCTATGACGAGAACGACATCAGGCAATATTTCTATCTGGCGCTTGTCCGCAGAAGGGTCAGCGAACACAGGATAGCGCTGGAGTGCCAATTCTCGGAAAAATACCCGAAACGCGGCATAGACACGCGCATTGAACTCCCCACAGGGCGCGTCTGGATGGAATTCAAATTCCACAGGGAAAGGCCGCGATATCATCTTTCAAGGACGAAATATCTTGGCATCCTGCTTTCTGATTTCTTCAGGCTCGCGTCTTTAAGGTCCGGCCGCAAATATTCCTGCTATATAGCAGACTCCGCCATGATCAGATACTTTTCCAACTTTAATATCATGGAACTTGTCTCCGGCAAGCCATTTACGGTCCAAAGCAAAGGAAATGATTTCTACTTGGGCAACACCAAGGTACGCCGTTGTTCCGGAGACCTTATCCGCAAGAAAACCTGGAGTCTCGCGCCCAACGCAAAGGTCCGGATAACGCCTATCCCGCTGAAAGCATCAAATTTGACAAGAAAACCCGCTGATTATCCATACTGGTTGTTTTTGTACAAGATAGGCTGACCGCAGGAATTTTTGTTGGAAAAGTAGAAAGTCGAGACCCGGCACTGGAATCGGCACTTAGGCTGACCGCAGGAATTTTTGTTGGAAAAGTAGAAAGTCGAGACCCGGCACTGGAATCGGCACTGGAATTTGCAGCCGGACCTCAAGTCGATTCCGCTGAAAAAGTCCGGAAAAGCAATGTGTTACTCTGATAGATCGCCACGTTGTTCCTTCCGAGTTTCTCGTCGAAAAACAGGGGGTTTTTCAGCGGAATCTCAAGTCAAGACCCCTCAGATGAACGCAAGTTAAAGCATGCGGCTACCAAGGGCGACCATACTCTCGCCCCCCGATACCAAACCCCCTCTTTTACTGGTTACCCCGCGAGATGAGCCGAAAGCCCCAAAAGATCTAGCCTTTGGACTCAAGACTACAAACAGTTCTCGTGGAATACTGTATATGTGGGCAACCAAATACAAAACGTTCGGAGGAAAGATGATACGAAACAAACTGATAATAACCGCGCTTAGCGCGATCCTGATATCCAATCCTTTATTTGCGTCAGATCAGACGGATCACATATCAATAACTAAACACTTTGATACTGCCGATGTTGCCAAAGCGGTCAGTCCGACCCTGCACTACAGCATGAAGGCGGCGCAATTGCCACAGTCTTATCCGTTCCACTACGGAGCAGGAGGGGCCGTAGCCAATACATTGCTTCTGTTAGCGCACACACCCACTCCACAACCGGCATTCATTGATGATGTTGATGTCATTGCCCCTAAAACGGATTGCAATAAGCGGATCGCTGCCTTCGATGTCGGTTCCGGCTCCACAAAGATGAAAGTGGCCGATGTAGACATCTGTGCAGGCAGGATCATCGCCGTCTTACTGGATGATTCCAGAAAAGTCGATTATAAGGAAGACCTGTCAAATTCAAGTGATTCAACATTCAGCGCAACCGTAATATCAAATGGACTGGCAGCTATAAAGGACCTGAAAAGCGCCGCCGCAGAATTCGAGCCGCAAGCATATAAAGGAGTGGCGACTTCGGCTTTCAGGGACGCGCGCAATGCCCAAGAATACCTTGATAATGTCAAAAAGGAAACGGGCCTTATGATCAAGATCATCAGCCAGAAAGAAGAGGCGATACTTGGATTCTACGGTGCAGTGGCAAAATCCGATGTTGAAAAAAAAGACGTTGTCGTGTGGGGCATCGGAGCGGGCAGCATGCAAATGATCACCCTTCTCCCCAATTCCAGCGAATTCGCGATCTATGAGGGAAAATTAGGTTCGGTGACGTTTAAGAACTATATCATCAAGGAAATACAGGGCAAGGACGCATCTGCTTCCACCCCCAACCCGATGCTCGGAAGTCTTGAGCCTGCGATCGGCTATGCCAAAAACGCCGCGTCAGAAGTCCCTGAGTCGATCAAGCAAAAATTATCCGGATACGCGGAAGTACTGGGTATCGGAGGCGTGCATTATTACAGCATTAAAGGCCAAACCGGAAAAAAACTCTACCAGTCCCGAGATGTGAACCACGCGCTGGTTTGCGGCGCGCCCAGGACAGACGAAGAGATCGGTGGAAAATACGCAAGCACTGAAATATCCAATTTGGCCCTTGTTTCGGGCTTCATGGACGAGCTGGGCATCAAGTGGGTAACAACAATGAAAGTGAACCTGGCCGATGGACTATTGGCTTACCAGGAACCAAGCAAGATAAGTACCGGTGCCGGGTTGGACTTGCTCCGATAAAGTGGACACTATAATTAAGCCACATATCCTCTCTCAAAATCAACAGGGCTCAAGTAATTCAGAGTCGAATGAAGCCTTGTCCTGTTGTAAAGCACCTCGATAAACTCAAATACGGATGATCTGGCCTGTTCCTGGGTTGTATATTTCCTTTCTTTAGTCCATTCGATCTTGAGGGTTTTAAAGAAACTCTCCACCAGGTGACCGTGCCTGGTCTCGACTTTCTACTTTTCCGTAGGCCTGATGGTGCTCAAAAGTAGAAAGTCGAGGCCAGGCACGGTCACTTACTAAAGTAGAAAGTCGAGGCCAGGCACGGTCACTTAAATGTGCGTTTCACGTGTGGAGACCCGGCACCGGAAGCTTCCAGGCGCGCACGCTAAAGCATGCGACTACCAAAAAGCATGCGAAGAAGGTGGTCGCCAATCTATCCCCCCACCTCACCTCCCCCACCAGGGGGGAGGAAAAATATCTGTTCGGGGAAGTTCTGTCATTGCTGGGTTCATGACCTCTGTTTTGATAAAGTAAATGAGCCGTGGCAATCTGAAGTTCAGGGCGTGTTATATGGTCTGTCCTCATGCTATGGGTTTCACCGCTTTTGAGATTGCCGCGCACTTTCTTTTTTATGGAAACAGAGGAAAAAGTACTCGCAATGACAGCTCCCAAACGATTTCCTGCTTCGAAATAACAGCTTCTGTTGGTTTCCAGGGCTGGATTATGCTCTAATATTTTAGGCAGAAATATTCTATTGGAGGGAGGAAACATGAACGGATTTAAGCGAATGTTATCCATAATAGCGGCAGTCCTGATCTTCGGTATTCAGGCCAGGGCGGCTTTCGAGGTGCCTGGGTTTGAGCTTGCAGTCACGATCCCAGTGGAGACTGAGCTCTCCCACGCGGACGTGCGTCCTGCGCTTGATGTTTGGGTGGAGATGTTCGCTTCTTCGAAAGAAAGCCTTGATCTGGCTTTTTTCTACTGCAGTCCCAAAAAAGGCGAGAGCATTGACAAGGTTTTTGATGAGCTTCGTAAAGCCGGTGAGCGCGGGGTGCGCGTGCGGGTGCTTCTTGAGAAGAAGTTCGAGAAGGTCTCAAAAGACGGGATCGCGCTTCTTAAGACATTCCCGAACCTTGAACTGCGTATATTTAATGTGTCAAAGATGAAGCGCGACGGGATCCTCCATGCGAAATACTTCCTCGTAGATGGCAAGGGCGCTTTTGTGGGCAGTCAGAACCTGGATTGGCGCTCTCTCACGCATATCCATGAGCTTGGTCTTAAGATCACAGACTCTGGCGTTGTCAAGGATCTCGCCGCGGTCTTTGAGCACGATTGGAAAGCAGCTGAGCTTATCGCTGCAGGCAAGAAGGTTAAGGGTATTAATCGCAGACGGCCCAAGGCTCCTGCTGATCGCAGGGCCTATCTGGTGGCAAGCCCGTATAAGTTCAATCCCAAGGGGATTGCGGATTCTGAGACCACGCTTACGCGCCTGCTGGCAAGAGCTGAGAATGACATAGAGATCCAGCTTCTTGACTATAAGCCGCTTACGCGCAAAAAGCGTTTTTATTCCCCCATTGACAATGCTTTGCGTTTGGCTGCGACTCGGGGTGTTAAGATCAAGCTTTTAGTTTCCCACTGGAACACAAAAGCTCCATACATCGATCACCTTAAGAGCTTGCATGTGATCCCCAATATTGAGGTACACGTGGCAACGATCCCTGAGGCTAAGCAAGGTCCCATACCCTTTTCCAGAGTGCTTCATTCTAAGACCTTGGTCATAGATGGCAAGACTCTTTGGTTGGGGACCAGTAATTGGTCCGGAGGGTATTTGGATAATTCGCGCAATGTTGAAGTGGTGGTTAATGATGAGGCCTTGGCTGCGAAAGTACATGAGCTGTACAGTGATCTGTGGAATTCCCGCTACACTGAGCCGATTGATGTTATGAAGGAGTATCCTAAGCCTCGCAAGTGATTGGGGTTGGGGTGACTACTCGGGTCCCTTTTGTCATGCTGAACCTGATTCAGCATCGCATTAGGCATTCCGCTTAGGCTGCAAAATGGAATTTTCTTGTTGAGATCCTGAATCAAGTTCAGGATGACAGAAGAATAGGTTTAGGATGACAGGCAAAACAGTTCAGGGTGACAGCTTAGGCTGTAAAGTGGTTTCTCAATTTTAAGGAGGAGTTATGAATAAATTTGTAAGGGTGTTTTCTATCTTAGCGATGGCTTTGGCCTTGGGCACATCGGTCAGGGCAGGTTTTAATGTACCTGGTTTTGAGCTTGCAGCCACGATCCCTGTTGAGACTGAGCTCTCCTATGAGGGTGTGCGTCCAGCGCACGAGGTCCTCACAGAGATGTTCGCCTCTGCGCAGAAATCCATAGACCTATCTTCGCGTTTTTGTACTCCAAAAGAGGGTACGCCGATCGAGAAAGCATTTGAGGAACTGCGAAAGGCTGGTGAGCGGGGTGTACATGTGCGGGTCTTGGTTGACAAGAAATTCAAGAGCCGTTCCAGGGAGTGCCTTAAACTCATCAAAACTTTCCCCAATGTTGAGGCTGAGCTCTTTGATTTTAGAGAGGTTAAATACAATGGCATCTTAAATGCCAGGTATGTTGTGGTTGATGAGAAGACCGCATATCTAGGCAGCCAGAACTTTGATTGGCGCTCCCATAAGCATATCCATGAGCTGGGTTTGAAAATCACGGAGGCTAAGATCGCGAGTGCTCTTACCGCAATATTTGAGCATGATTGGAAAGCTAGACAAATTGTTGACTCTGGAAAAAAGCCCAAGTCCTTAAGAAGCAATAGACCTAAACCTGCTATTAAGGACAAAGCCTATGTGGTAGCAAGTCCATATGATCTCAATCCCAAAGGTGTCGGAGATTCTGTAACTGAGCTTGTGCGCCTCATTGGCACAGCGCAAAAGGATTTAAAGATCCAGGTCCAGGATTACACTCCCCTGACCCGCAAGCATGAGTTCTATCCGCCCATTGACAATGCTCTGCGCGAAGCATGTGCCCGCGGGGTGAAAATCGAGCTTTTGGTTTCTGAATGGAATACGGACAAGCCGTATGTCTCATTCCTTAAGAGCTTGCATCTGGTTCCTAACATTGAGATTCGCGTGGCTGATATTCCGGATGGCTCGGAAGGTCATATACGTTACGGGAGAGTCATCCATTCCAAGATCATGGTAGTAGATGGCAAAACGCTTTGGCTTGGTACTGGGGATTGGGGCTTAGGCCATCTTGAGGATTCGCGTAATGTTGAGATCGTGGTAAAAGACGAGGTCTTGGCAGTGAAGGTTCAAGAAATGTATGCGGCCCTGTGGAACTCGATCTATAGTAAGCCGATAGATGTTCAAAAGGAATACCCAAAGCCAGTGAGGGCTACGCGCTGGAAATTTGAGTCGCCATTTAAGTCCACGGTTAAGGGGCTTAATATCCCCAATTCCACACAGTTGCGCACAGATCCAGGAGCGCGGATCATTCGCGGCATGGCGCCCCGCAATGAAGAAGATATCCTTGATCTTTTGAAGATCGGCATGGATGAGATCCTGATATTTAAGGAAGCTTCCCGGGATGAGGTTGACTCTGAATACGGACAGCTCACCAGTCGCGGCTTTCCAGCAGGCCGGATACATCACATTCCCTTCCGTTGGAGGCATGTTAAGAGTTTTAAAGTGGCTTGCACCCAGACTGTGGATGCCCTCAAGATCATGCGCGATGCTGAGCGCGCAGGCCGGACCCTGTTCTTTCACTGCACTGTGGGTGAGGACCGCACCGGGTATCTTGCCGGGATCTATAGCTTACTTAAAGACGGCAAGGATGCACGCAGTGTTTTCAAGACTGAGATGTGTGAGAATGGCTATGGTTCGGGCAACCCTAAAAAGCCGGTGGAGCGGGTTGTTGTTCCCATACGCAAGGAACTCACACCGATCTATCTGAGCATGGCTTATTACGTCAAGCAGGGGGCCTTGTCCTTGGATAAGCTTGACGCTTCGGTCTGTACTGCTGAGCCGAGCTCAGAGAAGGTTTCTGCTATGTTTGATGCGAAGGTTTTTCAGTGTGAGGCTTCATCGCGGTATAAAAAATAGGGTCGGGGGGTCAAAGCTTGGAATTTTGATACAAGGGTCA
>JBHPMF010000032.1:0-25934 GCA_042563375.1 Elusimicrobiota bacterium
CTACAGGAACTCCCAGCGCGCCGGCCAGTTTCTGAACGGTTCTAAGACTTGCCTTTTTCCCGGCTGTTTCAACGTAGCAGAGAAAACTGGGGCTTATTCCGGCAATCTCCGCGAGCTTTTCAATAGTCAGCCCCGCCTTTTTCCTCTCGTCGCGAACCGCTATGCCCACCAGCTTGTAAATATCTTTCGACATAATATCTATACCATTCTAAAGGTTATGCGCAAGGTAAACTATAACCCATAAGAGAATCTCCATATTGACTTATAGAGGGTTTCTTTATATAAGCATATAGACGTTTAACCTTTTCTCTTCTCTTATTCTGTTTCCCTCTCCCCTGAGGGAGAGGGTTAGGGTGAGGGGTGACCGCCGTTTCCTCGCTGAGGGATCGGATCAAGGCGGGGGATATCAAGGAAACCACATGAAACCAGACCAACTAAAAAAAGAAGCTGAAACGCCAGAGCACAGATGCCTGGCCAGGAAACTGGTCGCATGGCTGAAAGAACACGATTACCCCAATATCATATGCGCCTCCGACGGGGAACACGACGAATGTAAGGCGGACGATTTCAATGGACGCATCCCCGACGTTTTTGCCCGCAAAATAAGCGCCAGCTACGCCGCGATCGGCGAAGCCAAACGCTGTGAGGATATTGGAGACAGCAAGGTAACGGATCAACTTCGCGACCTTGCCGATGTCGCGGAGAAAAATGCGTGGAAATTGTTCTTGATGGTGCCTTGCGGATGCGAGTTAAGGTGGCGGGATTGGATAAAGGAAGAAGGGCTTGGCGATTGGCGGGTAGTTTGCACTGAAAATTGCAAAGGAGGCAACATTGTCCGAGATCACCGTTGAGATGAAGCGTGCGGCGAATAAAATCGCTTTGGAAATTTCACGAAAGCTGAAAAAACAGATTAAGGCGCTTGCGCTTGAAGCTATGCGGCAACAGATGCGCGAGCGTTACAAGTACATTGTCGGTGAATGGCAGGGCGGTGTTAGGGCGAAACTAACTAAGACCGGGAAATTTGTGCCGCGCGATGAGGTTAGGAAATTTATTGGCGATTAGAGCGTCGTTTGAATTATAGAAGGAGGGGCGTTTGATGCACAGATTGTGTTCTGGTTGCAATCAGCGAATTAATAATGGCGAAGAAGAATACGTATGCAAGCCGTGTAAAAACGTTTCTACTCATCCGCGATGCTGGGAAAAACATTTGGTACTGGCATCAAGAGGTCCGGATGATTATCAGCGGCGAATATGGTTATTACTGGCGCGCAGTTGCCAAAGAGGGCGCTTGAAAGAGTCGAATCAAACTTAAAAGAAGTTAATAGAAATGCCAGACGCGGTTATGCCAACTATAAAAACAGTTTGGATTTATGATATCTCTAGTTTTCAAAAGCAAAGTATCCCATTTAAACCTAGTCCGCATTCAGGACTGCCATTGCATATTCTGAAGCAGTTGCATCAAATTTGGAAACTGTCGAAGGACTTTGATATGTGGATAACGGACATGGTCCGCGAATTTGCGCAAATCGAGGCTGATCATCCGATACATAAAATCATTCTGGATTTGGCGCCACAGGACAATAAATATCTTTGTGTTCTCGCGGTATTAGATTACGTATATCGCAAAATTTCTCTGCAAGGTTTTGAAATAGCGGATGGTCGCATAATAAATTGTAGACACATGGAAGACGAATGGCGCAAATTGGCGTAATCTTGAAGCAGAAGCAGAAGCGAAAAATGAAAATTAAAGGCAAGCAAAAACATCTCAAACTGGGCATTATAACACTGCTGTTGTGGTTGTTCTGCCTCGAAGCCACAATTGTTTTCGCCCAATCCGTTACGCCGAGTTCCACCACGTGGGTAACGGATGGCACTGTCTATGTCACCACGACCACTGGGGATACCATTTATATTGGAGGCGATTTTACATATGTTGGGCCGAATACCGGAGGCGGTGTTTCGCTGGACGCAACAACAGGCGAGCCTATATCATCATTTCCTAGGCTCAACGGCGGTTTTAGTGCCATAATTTCCGATGGTTCGGGTGGGTGGTATATCGGTGGAGCTTTCGACAAAGTTGGCGGCGTAGCGCGAAATGATATCGCTCATATTTTATCTGATGGTTCTGTTGATTTGCAGTGGGACCCAAATCCAAATGGCACTGTTTGGGCATTGGGTATAAACGGGTCAAACGTGTATGCCGGAGGGACTTTTACCTCCATTGGCGGGCAGACAAGAAACCGGATTGCAGCCTTGGATGCGACAACAGGAAATGCGACATCATGGGACCCGAATCTAAACGGCACTGTCTTGACCCTTATTTCGACTGGGCAAATCGTTTATGCAGGTGGCTCTCTTACGGGCGGGTTAGTTGCGCTAGACACTACGACCGGAAATGCATTATGGAATCTTGATGCCAATAATTCGGTTCATGCCTTAGCTATAAGTGAATCACAAATATATGCGGCAGGATATTTCACGTTAATAGGAGGGAGTGCCGTGCAGTATTTTGCGCGGATAGATACTGCCACCGCAAATGCGCAGCAATGTGGATCGGGTGTGATTAAAATTAATGGATATGTGCGCGATATAGTTGTGAGCGGTTCAAATATATATGCAGGAGGCGAGTTTACAACAATCTCGGATCAGGCAAGAAATAGGATAGCAGCATTGGCTACAACAAATTGCGCTATAACTTCCTGGGCGCCAGATATAAACGATGTAGTTTGGGCGCTAGCTACGAATGGTTCAAATATTTATGTGGGGGGAGATTTTACCTCAGCCGGAGGGCAGGCAAGGAATTATATTGCCGCGATAGACTCAACAACAGGAAGTGCAATTTCATGGAATCCCAATGCCGCTGATTCTCTCAGAACTCTGGAGGTTATTGGGTCCAATGTGTATGCAGGTGGGCAATTTAGCTCCATAGGAGGTCAGCCAAGAAACAATATTGCTGCTTTGGATGCTGCAACAGGAGAAGTGACATCATGGGATCCAGATGCAAATAACAAGGTTTGGGCATTGGCTCTAAGCGGGAGTGAGTCAGATGTATATGTCGGAGGTGAATTTACATCAATAGGAGGGCAGTCTAGGAATAGAATTACGGCATTGGATGCGACAACCGGAAACGCAACGCAGTGGCATCCCAATGCCAATAACTTTGTGCAAACTCTTGCAATAAGTGGGTCAAACGTATATGCGGGCGGAGGGTTTACATCAATCGGGGGTCAGTCGAGGAATTATATTGCTGCCCTGGACGGAGCTTCGGGGAATGCAATATCGTGGTGGAATCCAAATGCTGGCGGCGCTGTCCGTGTCATCGCGGTTAACGGGCTGGATATGTATATGGGAGGAGATTTTACCTCAATGGGAGGACAGGCAAGAAATAGGATTGCTGCTATTCTATTAGGAGATGGCGGGTATTCGTTTCGATCATGGAATCCTAATGCTAGCAATACTGTTTTGGCTCTAGTCATAGACGGGCCCAATGTCTATGCGGGTGGAAATTTCACTTCGATTGGGGGGCAAGCAGACAGGAATTATATTGCTGCGATTGATTCGACAACAGGGAGTGCAACGTCTTGGAATCCGGGAGCTAATGCTGCGGTGTATGCTATGACAGCAAATGGCTCAAATGTCTATGCGGGAGGAGCTTTTACATCAATAGGAGGACAGGCAAGGAATTATATTGCCGCGATTGATACGGCAACCGGGAACGCGGCGTCATGGGACCCAAACGCTAACACCTTTGTCTGGAATTTGGCAGCTAATGGTTCATATATGTATACTGGCGGAGACTTCACTAGAATTGGAGGTGATTTACAATCTCATTTCGCTCAATTTACCATGTTCCCACCACCAATAAGCGTTCTTGAAGGAGCTGCAGTGGGTGTAAGTTCCATTACTTGGACTTGGGTTAACATAACAGGCGAAGATGGATACCGGATTATTTCATCCACAGATGGGAATATGTCAGGTGATTTAACAGGCAATACGACATTTTGGACAGAAACCAATCTCTCCACAAATACTGTCTATACAAGGCGCGTTGTCACTTTTAATTCTGTAGGAGCATCAACATCCACCGCTGCAACAGCCTATACCCTTGCTGCTCCGCCAACAGGATTTGCGTTTATGGATGTTTTTATTACATCAGCGTCAGTTTCTTGGGGTGCCGATGCTAATCCGGATGACACCCAATATCAAGTCATCGCTTCTACCTCCAATGGCTTTTCATCCTCGGGTGATCAAACCTGGGGATGGGATGCCTTTGAAAACAGTGAAAGCACTTCTGTCGCCAACCTCTTTCCGAACACAACTTATTACTTCAAAGTAAAAGCCAGAAACACAGATCAAGTAGAAACAGCTTATTCGGATACATCCTCGACAGTGACCAGAATCGAAACTCCAGCTAGCATTTATATTGACGAACTTTCGACCACTTCCGTCATCATATCAGCTTATGCCCCATCCTTTACCAATCTTGGCCAGACAGGTGCGGGCATGAACCTGGCCATTGATGGCGCTTATCAGGGATGGAGCGTGGCTGCGGATTCCTGGACTACGCGATCTCCCATGCCCACGGTGCGCTACCTTTTTTCCGGCGCGGTTGTGGGAGGCAAGATTTATACAATCGGGGGCTATGATGACAGCTACCTCGTAACAAACGAAGAGTATGACCCCGTGGCAAACTCCTGGACAACAAAGGCTCCCATGCCCACGGCACGCCGAGCGTTCATCAGCGCGGTTGTGGGAGGCAAGATTTATACAATCGGGGGCTATGATGACAGCTACCTCGTAACAAACGAAGAGTATGACCCCGTGGCAAACTCCTGGACAACAAAGGCTCCCATGCCCACGGCACGCCAGGGTTCTGGCGCGGTTGTGGGATGCAGGATCTATGCGATCGGGGGCTTAGGTGGCGAATCTATCAATGAACAGTATGACCCTACGACAAACTCTTGGACCACAAGGGCCCCCATGCCCACGGCACGCTGGGGCCTAACCAGCGCGGTTGCGGGAGGCAGGATTTATACAGCCGGTGGCTACAATGATGGTAACCTCGTAACAAACGAGGAGTATGACCCCGTGGCAAACTCCTGGACAACAAAGGCTCCCATGCCCACACCACGCCGATTCCTAACCACCGCGGTTGTGGGAGGCAAGATTTATACAATCGGGGGCTTTAATGGCGGCAACCCCCTCGCCACAAACGAAGAGTACGACCCTGCAACAGACTCCTGGACAACAAAGGCTCCCATGCCCACACCGCGTCGCGATCCAGCCACCGCGGTTGTGGGAGGCAAGATTTATACAATCGGGGGCTTTAATGGCAGTTACCTCGCTACAACCGAAGAGTATGACCCTGGCTTATCCGCCAGTTTCACCAACCTTTCCCCCAACACCCAACACACCTTCAAGGTAAAGGCCAGAAACCAGCATGGAGTTGAGACAGGGGAAATTTCAATAACATCCTACACTGCCGTAAACGTTCCCGCATCCACAGCCACGATATTTTCCAACGTCTATGCCACAAGCGCCACGATCACCTGGACTGACAATAATAATCCTGGCACAGTCGAGTATTATCTGGACATCTCAACAGCGAGCGTTTTTGACGGCACAAGTGACGCTTCTGTGGGCTGGACAGCAAGCATGGTGTCAGTGGAGGCGACTGGCCTGGCTCCCAACGTAACCCATTATTTCAGGGTCAAGGCAAGAAACTCTGACAATGTTGAGACGAGCTACGAGGCTTTAGGCTCAACTTTGACAAGCACTATGCCGCCTGATAATCTCGCGTTTTCAAGCGTATTTATAACATCCATCACTGCCACATGGGACCAGATGGGAACAAGCCCTGACGGATTCATCCTTCAAGCATCGTCAACGAATTTTGACGGCACAGACACAGCACATTCCGCGTCCACCTCAGACGGGAGCACGACATCGCTTACAGTCATGTCTTTAACTCCTGATACAACCTATTATTTAAGGGCAGGGGCTCTCTGGGGGGACACGACAGACTACACAGCATCGATATCCACTATAACTCAAGTGCTTGCTCCACAAGGTTTAAGCATTGGGCAGGTTCGTGTCACAAGTGTTACTGCTTCGTGGAGTACCCTTGATCCAAATCCCGGACATTTCACGCTTGAAGTGTCCTCAACTGATTATGACGGAACAGACATTCCAGTATCGTCAGAAACAGCGAATGTTTCCATAACAAGCCTCTCAGTGTTCAGCCCGGCATTGAATCCAAACACAACATATTATTTGCGGGTTGGGGCTTTCTGGAACAATACCACAAACTACGCCAGCTCAGTGTCCACGGTGACCCTGGCCACCCCTGTTGATTTGTCATTTAATTTCTCAGGGGTTCATTACACATCAGCTACCCTTGCCTGGAATACCCTGGGGAGCGGGGCTGAAGGATACATATTGCAAGCATGCGCAACAAGTGATTTTTCAGAAAATATTTTTTCGTCAGCCACATATAACATCAACCTGAGCACACTGGCTCTCACGGGTCTTAGCCAGGGCACAGAGTATTATTTCCGCGTTGGTAGTTTAAACACAAATGAGGTTGCCAATTATGTTACAGCTGGAAGCACAGTAACCAGTGCCATGGGATACGTGCTTGATCCCTCATTGAGCGCGGTCTATATGACCAGCATGACAATAACCTGGGATTCGGTAGGCGGGGCGAGCTACAATGCAGTACTTGCCACTGATTCCGGTTATTCAACCATAATCTCATCAGGTCTCTTGCCCACAAATACCACCACCTATATTGGTCTTTCAGGGGGCTCAACATATTATTTCGAGGTCAAGCTCTCGACAGAGGCGGATTCTTCGTATTCGCCCAACAGGATTTCAGCAGTCACTTATCTTGAGACTCCATCTGCCCCAAGCGCGACTGTGCTGGGGGTGTCCTCAATAACCTGGAATTGGACTGATATAACAGGAGAGAGTTTCTGGAAGGTTGTATCATCAACAGGCGGCAATGTATCAGGCAATTTGAATGCCGGCACTACTTCCTGGCCTGAAACCAGTCTCTCAACCAACACGGCTTATGCAAGAGCGGTATCAGCATATAGCCAGCAGGGCTACTCCACATCCTCATTCACAACAGCTTACACCCTTGCAGCTCCTCCCACAGGGTTCGCTTTCGTTGATGTTTTTATCACGTCCATGTCTGTTAACTGGGGAGCCAACACTAACCCGAGTGGCACAGACTATCAAGTGGACAGGTGGGTGGCAGGAGGGTCAACAACGAGCGTGACCGTAGCGGGGACAACAGCCACCCTGACAGGTTTGACCGGAGGCACGACTTATTTTCTGCAAGTGCGGGCCATAAACGGTGATGAGGTTTTGACCTCAGCGGATACGCAGATTTCAACCGTTACATTTAATGCCCTGGGTTTTGATCTCAATCCTGCTTTCAGCGCGGTTTACGTGGCAAGCGTCACTGTTTCGTGGGATTCAGTCAATGGGGCAAGCTACAATGCAGTACTTGCCACGGATTCCGGCTATTCAACAATAATCTCCTCGGGCCTGCTATCAACCAATACCACGACCTATACCGGCCTTTCAGGGGGCTCAGCATATTATTTTGAGGTCAAGCTCTCAACAGAGGCGGATTCTTCATATTCCCCTAACAGGATCTCAACAGTAACATATCTTGCAACCCCGGCTGCCCCGAGCGCGACAGTGCCGGGAGTGTCATCTATCACATGGAGTTGGACTGACATAACAGGGGAAAGTCTCTGGAAGGTGGTATCATCAAGCGGCGGCAATGTGTCAGGCAACCTTGCGGCAGACGTCACTTCCTGGCCGGAAACCGGTCTCTCAACCAACACTGCTTATGCAAGAGCGGTATCAGCATACAGCCAGCAAGGTTACTCTACTTCCTCATTTACAACAGCATACACGCTTGCCGCCCCTCCAGCGGGGTTCGCTTTTGTTGATGTTTTTGTCACCTCCATGTCAGTCAATTGGGGCACCAACACCAATCCCGGTGGGACAGATTATCAGGTGGACAGATGGGTGGCAGGAGGGTCAACAACGAGCGTGACCGTGGCGGGGACTACAGCCACTTTAACGGGCTTAACCGGCGGGACGACCTATTTCTTGCAAGTCAGAGCTATAAATGGGGACGAGATTTTAACAGCTGCGGATACGCAGATTTCAACCGTAACTTTGGGAATGGCTTCAGCCGAGGAAACGGTCTCGCCGGGAGAATCCAAATCCATAACCTATACCGCGCCATCGGGCGAGGTACAAGTGGATATTCCGCAAAATACATTCACCGAGAACGTGCAGGTGACGGTCCAGACTCCATCCTCTTTCCCGTCGGCTGTTTCGCCGACAGCCGAACTTCAGGCAACAGGCGTGGGAGTGGAGATTACCCTTGATAAAGCTGTTCAGCCAAAGCAGTATGTCAATATTACTGTCTCGTATCAGGATTCTGATGTTGTGGGACTTAATGAAAACAATCTGATCCTGTCGCGCTATGACACTGGCAAGGGTGTGTGGGTGCCTCTTGTGTCAACGCCTGATCCTTTGAACAACAAGGTAACCGGCAGAACAAATCATTTCTCCACTTTCCAGATCATGCAGTCCAACCCATCAAGTTCAGTTTCATCCATTAAGGCATTCCCAAATCCTCTGAGGCCGGCGAGGGGGCATAAAGAGGTGACGTTTTCAAATCTTCCAGCCAACGCGAAGATCAGGATTTACACGTTTATCGGAGAGCTTGTGAAGGAGATGACTTCCAACGCCACTGGCATGGCTTCCTGGGATGGAACGAATCAGGCAGGAGCCAATGTGGCGAGCGGAGTGTATTTTGTGTTTGCGGAAGGAGAGGGGGGAGAGAAAACGATAAAGGTGGGTATTCAGAGATGAGACAGCGGAAACCCCTCACCCGCGCTTCGCTTGCCCTCTCCCTCAAGGGGCGAGGGAGTAAAATTGGGGGAAAATGCGGCATACAAGCTGCCGCGCTACTACTGCTTGCTTTGCCTGCATTTGCTTCTTTTAGCGGGGATGATAAGGGTACTGCGACAGCGCAATTTCTGAAGCTGGGCGTGGGAGCGCGGGCTGTGGCTATGGGAGAGGCTTATTCCGCGCTTGCGGATGATGCCACCGCGCTTTACTGGAATCCAGCCGCCTTGAACAATCTCTCAAAGCGTTCAGCCACTTTCATGCACGCGGCTTACATCGAGTCAAGTTTTTTTGATTATCTTGCATACAGTCAGCCTCTCAATGATAAATCAGCCATTGGGGCGGGTATTCAGTACCTTTCAGTCGGAAGCATTACTGAAACTGACGAGACAGGGAGCAATGTAGGCAGTTATAACCCAAGCGACATGGCATTGACAGCGGGTTATGCTAGAAAGATCGGGGATTTTTCTCTTGGTATGAATGCCAAGTTTATTCAATCAAAAATCATTAATTCCGCCAGCGCTTTCGCTTTTGACCTGGGAGTCCTCTCGCCCGTTTATATGAATGAAAAAGCCCGCTTCGCTTTCACCGTAACCAACCTTGGTACCAAAATGAAGTTTGACGAAGCCAAAGAGGATCTTCCCCTTGCCTTAAGGATCGGAAGCTCATACAGGATAAGCGACGCGTGGGTATCCGGCCTGGATATTGGATTGTCCAAAGACAACGAACCCTATGTTGCATTGGGCACAGAGTATCTTATGCCGGCAGGCAATAATTGGACATTCGCCGGGCGCGTGGGCTTAAACACCCGGACCATGAGCGATATCGGCGGACTTTCAGGAATATCCCTTGGTTTCGGGGTCATCAGAAGTTCTTTCGGCTTTGACTATGCGTTCCTTCCCATGGGCGACCTCGGAACAACCCACCGCATATCTATCAACTTCAAGTTTTAAAAATTTCGTAACTACTGGTCCCTCTGCATTATTTTCATTCAAAGCCTTCAATTCAAGCATGTCAGCTGCAAGTTACACGCTAAATCATATTGCAAGAATTTGATCGATGAGAAATTGCGCAACAAGATTCCTTTGGGAATAGGTGTGATCGGATATCCGATTTTTTGTGATGGCTGCACCGACAAACACGCTTTGATCATTAATGGATATGTTCCTTACAGCGAAGATTGTCCTGATGAGGGCTCCTACGCGGTACGCGACAGTTATTATCCTGAAGGGACCTTTACTATCCCGGAGTCGCATATCGAGACAAACGTTTTTATCGTGTTCTTTGCAGAGTGAGTAACCCGCTGCTTTTTGATTATTGTCCTTATGCCTGCGCCTGATCTTTCCTGAAAGCGGCTTGTATGCATTGGACCGGCAGATCGCGATCTGATAAAGGTCGGGCTGCCAGATCTCTACCTTGAAAAAAAGCATTCCCGGGGTTATATATAAATAGAGGTAATTGTGAGATCGATCAAGGAAAAACATGTGATCAGGATATTGGCCGGAACATGCTTATGTGCGGTCATGTTCACGGTTTACGCGGTTGCCGCAAGTATATATCAGGCGATACATATTCTGACCCAAGCTCAGATATCAATGATCTTCGGGGAAGATGACAGGTTGGACCTTTATCAGGTGAAAAATCCACAACTGCTTAAACTGGCTGATTCAACTGTTGCTCAGTTCCATTTCAAGCAATTGGAGCTTGACCCTGAAAAGAAAGCGGTTCATATTAAAACAGAAACCTATGGTGATTCGCTTAATCTTTGCAAGGGGGAGCGTTATTATGACCAGCCCAGCGGAGCGATCTGCTCAGGGGTTTTAGTGGGTCCTGATATCATGCTTACAGCAGGGCATTGCATTAAGAATGAATCCTGGTGCGAGCAGACAAGATTTGTGTTCGGGTTCGCTGTCAAAGCGCCTGGAGAATCTCCGAAAAGTATTCCTGAGAACGAAGTGTATGCTTGTAAAAACATAATAGAGCGACGCAAGGATTCCACGCTTAGCGACTGGATCTTACTGCGCCTTGACCGGGAAGTGAGGAATCATGATCCGCTTGAATTAAATGCCTCCGGCAATGTCAATCAGGGTGATCCTTTGGTCGTGATGGGGCATCCAACAGGTTTGCCTTTAAAAATAGCGGGAAATGCCCGGGTGATCCACGCGCTTCCGGAGAAAAAATACTTTATGGCGGATCTGGATGCTTTTAGGGGAACTTCAGGCGGTCCTGTTTTTAATGCTAATACCTTGCTTTTTGAGGGGCTGCTTATCCGAGCCGGGCCCGTGGATTTTGTTCCTAATGGGGATTGCAATGTAGCGGTAGTTATGCCCAATGAGGGCGATTCTGAGGAGGAGCCAAGGTATGATACCCTTCCGGCGGGTGTGATGAGAGCGGAGTTCATAGCAAAAGTTTTGCTTTCCCTTGAGAAATGAGGGATCTTTTATGAAGATGATCGACCGTATCAATAAATCACGGCGCGCTGCCAAGGTATTGGTCGCAGCTGTTTTTTGCGCAATGATCTTTATCTCGCATGTTGCTGCGGATCTTTTTGAAATAATGCAGATCTTGACTTTAGCGCAGATATCCGTGATATTCGGGGAAGATGACAGGTTGGACCTTTATCAGGTGAAAGATCCTCATCTGCGCAAAGCAGCGGATTCAACAGTAGCTCTGTTTAAGACTGAAAACATCAGCATTGACGCTGAGAATGGTGTTGCCAACCTAAGCACAGTGCATTATGGTGAATCGCACCAGCTTTGCAAGGATGAGCGCTTTTACGACCAACTCATAGGAGCTTCCTGCTCCGGCGTTCTGGTTGGGCCTGATATCGTGCTTACTGCATGGCATTGCATCAAGAGCGACCGCCAGTGTGATGATATACGCGTTGTGTTCGGGTTCGCAGTCAGTAATGAGGGGGAATATCCGGAAACTGTTCCTATGCATGAGGTTTATCAATGCGCAGGCGTAATAAAAGGAAACTATGATTCGCAGCGCGGTGATTGGGCATTCATCCAACTTGACCGCGCTGTGTCAGGTCACGAACCTTTGAAGATGAGCCCATCCGGGGAACCCATCAATAAGGGCACGCCGCTTGTTGTGATAGGGCACCCTTCAGCCCTGCCTGTAAAGATCGCAGGCAATGCAAAAGTGCTCGATCCCATGCCTGAAGAAGAATTTTTCGGCGCAAACTTGGATGCTTATGCCGGCAATTCAGGCAGCCCGGTCTTTAACGCGCATACTCTTTTAATTGAGGGGCTTGATACGCATGGGGATGTAGACTATATTGCCAAGGGAGATTGTTATGTTTCCAGAAGAGCGATCACGCAGAAGGATATCTACCCCACAAGAGCTCCCAGTTATGAGCCCGGTGGTAAACGTTCCGGCGGGAATACAGCTAACATCGCAAGGCCTGTCCTGCCCCATGTTGTGTTAAAAGCTTCGATCCTGTTTGAGGAGCTGGAATTGATAAACCAGGAAAGACAATTAAAACCACAGGCTCCGCCAAAAGATCTTCCGCCAAGATATCGCCCGTATCGTTCCGGCCCCAGGCCTTGATTTAAAACGAACAAAGGAGCAGAAGCGCGGGTTTTAGATCCTGAGCTTTGCTTATATTGCTTCCAGTAATGTGAATTTAAGATACGCTGTTTCAGGCATGGATAAGAGAACCGGATGATCCTGTGCTTGTCTGCGTTCTGAAATCACGCGCATTGATCTTTGCGAAGCCTGGGCAGCGTCTTTTAGCGCGGACCTGAAATCTTCCAGGGAGATATGGAACGAGCATGTGCTTGCAGCCAATAATCCGCCTTTTTCAAGTCTGCTGCATGCTAAGGTCAGAACTTTAGTGAGTTTTCTGATTGCCTTACTTTTGTCTTTTCTTGTTGGAGACAGGTTCGGGGGGTCTGCTATGACTATTGAGAATTTCTGTTTTTCATTTTTAAGATATTCTTGCGCATCAGCTTCCAGGTAATGGATGCTTGTTAGATTGTTCGCTTTAGCAGAGAGTTTTCCGAGGTTCGCCCATGTTTTTCCGGATTCCACGCAAACAGCATGCGTGGCTCCTGCCTTGAGCAGGGTTTGGGCAAAAGTGCCTGTATAAGAATAAACATCAAGCACTGTTTTATCTTTGGCCCATTGCTTCAGATAATCGCGGTTATCCCTTTGGTCAAAATAGAATCCTGTTTTATGCCCTTTCCAAAGGTCTGTTAGATGCACTAAATGATCTATTTCGAATCTTTGAGGGTCATTGGGGACATTACCATGAATCTCCTCAGGAGGTCCCATTTCCATGCCTTCAAGCTCGCGAAGCCTGTTGTCTCGCCTGAGCAGGATCCCCTTTGGCGAAAAAACATTGATCAGAGCTTCTTTTATATTTGAGATCTCGAGCTCAGCGCCTTTGGACACGACTTCAAGCACCAGGTAGTTATCATATTTATCCACGATCAAGCCCGGAATGCCGTCAGACTCTCCGAAGATGGCTCTGTAACATTTTTCATGCGGGTAATTTCTCTGACGAGAACTAAGAGCGCGCTCGATCTTTGATTGCCAAAAGCGAGGGGTCACATTCGCGTCATCGCGGGCGATTATCCTCGCTGCGATAAGGCTTTTCGGGTTGATAAAACCAATGCCGATAAGCGAGTTGTTATGCGTACGGATTTCCGCTATATCACCGGATGTGATATCATCAGAAGCTGATTCGATCTCATTTGAAAATACCCAAAGATGCCCCCCATTCGTTAAAACTCGGTTTTCCCTGCCTTTTTTAAGGTAAATCGCTTTTTCCATAAATCTCCTTGATTAATCACCTAATCCCATATAGATTTAATATAGCAAGTAATAGGGCTTAGGGATGAGGGCTGAGGGCTGAATGGCAGATTCCGGAGAGCGTCAATTCTGTTATTTCAGCCTTCAGCATTCAGCCCTTATAATTTCTTTTTATGGCATTAGAATTGTATCGTCTTTTTGCGCCTGAATTAAAGGCTCATCTTGATAAGAAGGAATACGCGCATGTTAAAGGCATGCTAGGCAATATTTCTCCGATCGAGCTTTCAGAAGGCTGGCATGAATTCAATGATGATGAAAAGCTTCTTGTATTCAGGCTGTTAAGCTCATACAGGGCTTTGTATCTTTTTGAGTGCCTTGATGATACCAGCCAGGACTTTCTTATTAAAAACGCTTTTTCTGAAACCTTTGATAAATTAGTGGAGGAAATAGACGAGGATAATAAAAGAAGATTCTTCCATCCTCTTCCCAGCAGGATCATGCGGCAGATCGAAAGTCAGGCCAAGAAACTGCGGCTCCCGATATTCAGCCCCCGGGGCAGTTGGCCTGCTAATACCGCGGGTTCATTGATGAGCAGGGAGTATTTTTGCGTTGATCCAACATGGAAAGCCAAGCAGACTCTTGAAAGACTTCAGGCTACAGCAAGATTAAAAAATGTTGGCGACCTTCATGATCTTTATGTTACTGATAAGGAGGGACGGCTTCTTGGAGCGATCTCCATCAGAACTCTGATCGCGGCTCCGTCTGACATAAGAATTCAGGAAATTATGTGGCCTGTAGGGCTTTTGAAAGTCAGGCCTGAATCTGACCAGGAAGAGGTTATGAAGCTTTTTGATAAATACGACCCTATAAGCTTGCCTGTTGTTGACGGGGAGAATAAGATAATAGGCGTCATCATGATCGATGATGTGCTTAATGTCATGCGCGAAGAAGCAACCGAGGATATCGCAAAAATGGGCGGTACAGCGCCGACAGAGCTTACTAACCGCAAGATCCTGGATGTTGTCCTGCTTCGCATGCCATGGCTTGTTATTGCTTGTGTTGGACAATTGCTCATTGTGCATATGGTTGGTTATTTTGAAGGAGTGCTTACAAAGTTTATAGCCTTGGCGAGTTTTATGCCGTTTATTGCTGCCATGGGAGGCAATGTTGGCACGCAATCCGTGACGATCACTGTCCGGGCTCTTGCAACAAGCGCGTGGAGTATAGCGGACCTCAAAACAAGCGTTCTGACGGATTTTCTGGTTGGTTTGCTTCTTGGAGTGCTCTATGGCGTGATTGCGGGTGTTTTTGCGCTTGCGCTTTATGGCACGCGGTTTGGATTGTATTTTCCTCTCATAGTGGGCGTTGGCATGGTCACATCCATGACGATTGCCGCTACCATTGGGGTGACAGCGCCGTTTATTTTTAGCAGGTTTGGCGTTGATCCCGCGACAGCAACAGGACCACTTGTGACGACTCTTACTGATTTATTAGGTTTGAGTGCCTATCTCATCGTCGCTTCTTTATTATTGCTTTAGACTTCGGATATTTTTCAGGTGAGGACACGCGGTTGCAATGCGATCACGATGCTGTTTTCTTTGTAGCGCTGGGGATTGTTCCCTGTTTGCGCTCTTTAAACTTCTAACTTTTTACTTGTTCCGTGAGATATCCTTGCCCGGAGGATGTATCCCAAAAACCAGAAATTCACCAGGAATGCTTTCCTCCAGAGCCTGCGGGGTTCCTGTAAAAAGCGCCAGAACCACTCAAGCCACAATTTTCTCACTAACTTGGGAACAACCATTGTCTTGCCGCTTATCACATCGAAACTTCCTCCAACACAAAGAATAAGGGGGGTGTTTAGCCTTTCAAGGTTGTTATGAGCCCACATTTCCTGTATAGGAGAGCTGACCCCTATAAGCAATATATCGCTTTTGCTTTTACTGATCGCATCCACAACATCTTCTGTGTTATTCCAATCTCTCCAGCCGTGCAAGCTGCCCGAGATGATAAGGCCGGGATAAGTTTTTTTGCATTTTTTCAAACACTTTTGCAAAATAGCCTGCTGTGCCCCCAGGAAAAACACTCTCCATCCTTTCCCGCTTGCTTTTGCCAACATGGCAAGCGCGGTATCAATGCCTGTCACCTGGGTAACACGATCTGCCTTGAAAATTTTTCCGGCTAATTTAACCGAAATGCCGTCAGCTGTGATAAAAGAAGCGTTAAGCAGGACTTTGTTGAAATCCGGATTCGTGGCTGCTAGATATATCTTATGCGCGTTAAGAAAGCATGCATAGGCAGGTGTCCGCTCTCGTATGATCTTTTCAGATCGTTGCAGGGTTTCGACAAATCCCGGGAATTTTCGCAGCAGAAGGCTTTTAATCTCTGCCGTAATCATCCTTAAGCCTCACTATGTCATCTTCCCCGAGATAATTTCCTATCTGCACTTCAATCAGGGCAGCCGGCGCTCGGGAGTTGTTTGCAAGACGGTGAACGGTTCCCTTCGGGATGAATGTAGATTGATTTGTTTTAACTGTGAAATTTTTAGATCCGCATGTTACAAGAACTTCGCCGAAAATTATGTTCCAGTGTTCGCTTCGGAGCTTGTGCTTTTGCAGGCTCAGGCGTTTGCCTGGAAAAATCTCTATACGCTTGACCTTGTATCCTTTGCCTTCATCCAGTACTGTCCATTTGCCCCATGGCCTTTCTCCTATGCTGGAGGCTTGCGCGGATATTTTATTCGCGCCGTTGTGTTTTTCTATCGCCTTGCTGATCGAGCGCACAGATGCTGATAAGTGTTTTGGAAACACAGCGATATTGCCCTTGTGATTAGCTACAACCATATCGCGCAGTCCCATTGTGGCCACTGAGCCCTCTGAGCTGTATATAACGCACCCTTTGGAATCAAGGTTCATGACATTGCCCCATGAAAAGTTTCCGTTTTTGCGCTGCAGTGTCCTTTCCATTGCGCTCCAGCTTCCAAGGTCGTCCCATAGAAAATTTCCCTCAACCATTGCCGTGTTATCGGCTTTTTCCATTATTCCGTAGTCAATGGAGATGGGCTTGATCTTGGAGTATTCTTTTTTAAGTTTTTTATCCAGAGCAGGGCCTTCTTTAAGTTTTTTAAGCGAACTAAATGCCTTGGCATGGCCCGGCAGATGTTTTGCAAGCAGTTCCTGAAAATTCGCGTTGTTCCAGATGAAAATGCCGCTGTTCCAGTAGTATGTTCGTTTTTTTAGGAATGCCATTGCCTGCTGCAAATTGGGTTTTTCGCAGAATCTTTTGATCTTCCAGAACCCTTTTTTCACCAGGGATCCTCTTTCGATATAACCGTATCCTGTTTCAGGCCTTGTTGCTTTTATGCCGATAACGATCGAGCCATTGTGAGTGGAAAGCATTTTCGATCCCAGTTTTAAGGACGCTGCAAAAGCCTTTTTTTGCGGAATATAATGATCAGCAGGAAGCGCCATAAAACAGGCTTTCGGGTCTCTTTTTTCCAGATAAAATGACGCAAGAGCAATGCATGCTGCTGTGTTTTTACCCACAGGCTCGATTATTATGTTTTCAATGGGGAATTCAGGCATATGAGACCTTATTACATGGAAGTAGCATTTAGGCGCGACTATTAAAGTTCTTTTTAATGGGATAAACTCTTTTAACGCGCGAAGAAGTTCTTCAAGAAGGCTTCTTTTGCCTGCGATTTTGATGAATGGTTTTGGAAGGGACGGAGTGCTTAAGGGCCACAATCGTTCGCCTTTGCCTCCTGCCATGATCACTGCGTATAAATTGCTCATATAATATTCACATGAAAATCGGCATTGATATCAGAATGATACATAATACCGGAATTGGACGCTATATCCATGGCCTGATTAACAGCGCGGAAAAGAGCACATATGTGCGCTTCGGGGACAGGCAAAACCTGATTAACAGCCCTGTATTTTCAATAAGAGAGCAGGCGGAGGTTCCTTTTCGTCAGCTTGGACATGATCTTGATCTGTGGCATGCTCCTCAGTTCAATGTGCCGCTGCTATCAAAATTCCCTGTTGTGGTCACGATCCATGATACGGCTTTTGATCTTTATCCTGAGGAATTTCCCGGAGTTCTTGCCAAGGCTTATTATAAGGCGATGATGCCCCTTGCGATCAAAAGAGCCAGGCGCATTATTGTGCCGTCAGATGCAACACGCAAGGATTTGTTGAATATTTATAAAGTCAATGAAAATAAGATAGCGATTATCCCTCATGGCATTGATGAGAAGCTCTTTTGGCGCAAGCCGACCAGCAAAGACGCGGAAACCACGCTTAAAACTTATGGGATAAAAAAGCCATTTATTTTATTCGTGGGCTTGAGAAAACCCAGAAAAAACATACCCACGTTGCTTAAGGCAATGCGGCAAGTGGACCGAAACATAGAGCTTGTTATCGCCGGCCCAAAGGATGACCGCTTCGTTGATGTGGGCAGGATGATCAAAGCCCTTGATATTGAAAATCGCGTAGTGGAGACAGGGCGAATAAGCGAGTTTAACAAGCTGCATGCTCTCTATCATGAGGCTGATGCTCTGGTGCTTCCATCATTGTGTGAGGGGTTCGGGTTTCCCGTGCTGGAAGCCATGGCATGCCAAACTCCTGTCATAGCTTCGGATATAGGAGTATTACATGAAGCAGGCGGAGATGCTTGCGCATATGTGGATCCGCGCAGCGAGATCGATATTACCCAGACGATCAACCGAGTGATCAACATCGAATCTTTGCGCAATGATTTGGTGCGCAAGGGAAGTCAGCGCGTAAAAGAGTTCACATGGGCCAGAGCCCTTGAAAACACGATGAAAGCTTACGAGAAAGCTTTGGATATATAGCAATGAAAAAATTGAAAATCCTTCAGGTAACCAAGCTCTATTGGCCATGGATAGGTGGAGTTGAAGACCATGTGCAATGTATCGCTGACAACTTAAAAGATGACTTTGACATCAGCGTGTTAGCATGCCAGGAGCCTTCACCTTCTTCATCCTTTTTCTTTGCGGGAGACCCTTCTGTTATTAATGGAGTGAAGGTTTGGAAAGTGCCGAGTTTTGGGATTTATCTGTCAATGCCTATTGCTCCGCGGTTTCCTTTTTGGCTGTCTCGTTTGGCGAAAGACGCGGACATTCTTCATTTTCACATGCCATTTCCGATCGCTGTTATGTCTTATCGGGTTTTACGATTAAAAAAGAAAGTCGTTATCACGTGGCATTCTGATATTATCAGGCAGAAGTGGGCTAATTCAATACTCGCGCCTTTTAGTAAGTTTTTAATGGATAGGGCGAGCGTGATCCTGCCGACATCGGGCCGGCTCATTAAATCTTCAGATTTGCTTCAAAAATATGAAGATAAGTGCCGTGCCGTGTCGCTGACGATCGATCCCGGGAAATATAAGTTAACGCGATCACTTGAAGAAGAAGTGAGATTGCTCAGAGACAGGAACCATAATGCACCGTTGATATTATTCATCGGCCGTGTGGTTCCTTATAAGGGCGTTGAATATCTGGTTCGGGCCCTGCCTAGCTTAAAGCGAAAAGCCAGACTTCTTCTTGTAGGCAGCGGGCCATTGCGCCGGGACCTGGAAGACCTGGCAATAGACCTTGGCGTTGCCAGCAGGATAGAGTTTTCCGGCGCCATAAGCGATGAGGAACTGCTTTCCTATTATCATGCATGCGATTGTTTTGTGTTACCTTCAGTCATGAATAACGAGGCATTCGGGATCGTGCAGCTTGAGGCCATGGCATGCGGCAAACCTGTGATAAACACGAATCTGCCGACCGGCGTGCCCGGAGTGAGCGTTAATGGGGAAACCGGCATAACAGTTGAACCAGGGGATCCTGTTGCTCTGGCCAACGCTATCAACTCCTTGATCGAGAATAAGGAGCTAGCCAGGAAATACGGGAGCAATGGCCGTAAGCGCGTGATTGGCAATTTCTCAGACCCTGTATTAAAAAGAGAAATATCAAAGATTTACCATAACTTACGATAGTGATAGAATAAGCTTATAAGGTGTTATATGAAACCAAACAAAATGAAGCCCGTGGGCGCTCCCAATTGCCGTCTTTGCCAATGGAATGCAAGGTGCTTTTATCAGCACCTTGAGGAACCCGGCCGCAAGGAGTGGATAGGTATGCGCCAGGCAAGATTTTTCCCTGAAGGGAACCCTATCTTTTACGAGGGGGATGACCCAAAAGGCGTGTATATTGTTTGCGAGGGGCAGGTAAAACTCTTTAAAACAACAAGAACAGGGAATACTCTTATTACCAGGATCGTTACTCCGGGTACGCTTATTGGTCCGCGCTCATTATTCGCCGGCGAGCCTCATGCAGTGAGCGGAGAATCATTCACGGACGCGACAGTCGTGATGATAAGTCCTGAGGATTTTTATAATTTTCTTCGCCGCAGGTGGAACGCTGTTCTTGGAATGCTAAAGGAGCTTTCAAAGGGAATACGGCGCGGAGATGAAAAGGCTCGTGATATCGCATTTTCACCGGCAAAAGCCCGATTGGCCCGTGAACTTGTGTTTCACGCGAAAAAGGTAAAGACCAATGTACGTTCGGTATTCATCCCAAGGAAAGAGCTTGCCAGTCTCGCCGGGATCGCGCCTGAGACATGCGTGCGGATATTAAACAAGTTCGAGAAAAAGGGCTGGGTTAAAAGATTTAAAGGGGAAATAAAACTTACCAATTACGAGAAAATTGAGGGTGTTGCCAGAAGTTCGGTTTTTCCCGGGTCGCAGTAAAATTCTTTGACCGATTTTTTATTCGGTTCTTTCTGATATTTGAGAGCCTAATGATATAATTTTCTTTTACAGGTCAGGGTGCGCACTATTTTTTCTAGAAATAGAGGGGATAGCACATGCGCCCGTTTCTATCGGAATTAAGGAAGGGTGCGCACTGCTACTCCTAGAAGCAGAGGAAGCAGTACAGCAACCCGTACTTCAGAAGTTATTAAGGAAGGGTGCGTGAGTGGTTGAAACGAGCGGTCTTGAAAACCGCCAGGGTGTTAAAGCCCTCGTGAGTTCGAATCTCACCCCTTCCGCACTGTCCTCAACAATAAGAAAGAGGACAGCGCGGAAGGGTCAAGCTCCGACCTTGGAATATTGAGATAGAAGCTTGAGTTTTTGCATCTAATATTCATAGAGGCGCAAAAACAGCCCCCACCAAATGTATATAAAGAATGGGGCACCCCTTCCGCTCTTATGACAACTACCCTAAATCTCCAAACCTTTGTAAAATCAATCATTGTTCTTTATTAATTCCGGGGTAGCTCAATGGTAGAGCAATCGGCTGTAATGATGAAGTGTAACTAGCATAGCTGTACAAAGCAACTAAAAGGCCGCCAGCGTAGGTTTTTCAGCTTGCGCTGTAAGGAAAAATATTACGTCAACAAGAGAAGGCGAGAGCTCAAGCGCAAAGCGGTGGAGTATAAGGGCAAGAAATGCCTTATCTGCGGATATAATAAGTGTCCAGACGCACTGGCTTTCCATCATATGGGAGGCAAGGGTTTTGGCATTGGATATCGTGGATATACGAGATCATGGCAAAAAGTACGGCAGGAGTTGGACGGGTGCATAATGGTATGTCAAAACTGTCATGCAGAGGTTCACGCTGGGATGCATAATTTGCAGCTTCCTGCAGTGATGCAGGTTGAAAAATCGGATGAATTCAGGGAAACCTGTAAGCCAAATGGCAACGGCAACCCTGAGCCAAGCCTGGTGAAAGGCGTAAGGTAACCAGGAAGGTGCAGAGACTCAAGGGGTGAGTAGCCTAGCAATAAGCTCCAACAGCGTCCGACTTCTGGCATAAGCCAGAAGATGAGATAGTCCAAGCCTTAAGGAAACTTAAGGAGTTCTTGTAACCGATAGGTTGTGGGTTCGAGTCCCCCCCCCGGAGCTTTTTCCTTCATATGTTATTAGGGAAAAAGCAACGCCCCTGGAATCCTCTTGCAATAAATGGGGATTTCAGGGGTTTTTGCTTTTGTATTTCAAAAGCAAAAAGGGGTAGTACTACTCGTCACGAAGTGACGGGTAGTGCGCCCCCGGCCCCTCTGTGTAATACCAAGGGGAAAGCGTAGCCCCTAGAACTACGTAAACATATATGTAGTTCTAGGGGTTTTTGTTTCTTGCACAGAAACAAAAAGGGGATTTCCTGTACGCATTCATGTTTGTGCACACAGGGCGCCCCCGGAGCACGCGCTTGGGACGATCTCTGAGGCATCAATCTCATGGAGCACAGTGATCTCATCGGCTAGTTCCGCGTCAGTCCGGAAATGCGATTTTTTATTGCCAGGTCCATGTCAGCATCGAATTTCCCCCAGAATTCCTGATGTAATGTGCTGGGATCATCAAAAAGGACCCTGGTTCCCCCGTTTGCTGTTTCCGATATCATCTCGGTTTTTGCTGGGATCGCCGGGTATATTAATCCGCATACAAGACCTATGGCTATTAGCTTTCCTTTGTTTATCCCGATTCCTCATTTCAATGTTCACTGAAGCAAGTGCCCATGCCATGTCTAGGGCTCTAAACTCGGAATATGTTCACCTGGTTGCGATAGCCAGCTTATCTGCATACGCAGTATGTAATTGAGCACGCGCGCTCGCCACACTTCCTTAATGCATTATTTGCCGCCTGTACTTTAGAATTACCATATCCATCATAGCATCGATAAGAATTTGCACATGCCTTGCACTCCCATAGGTCATTTGACAAGGGTGTTTTATTTGTATTGCCCGAAGTTTTTGACATTAGATAAGGGTATGTGACCCAGTTTAGACCTATTTCTATAGACGCTGCCTTCTCCTTTGCCTTAATAATAATGGCTTCTTGTTGTTTAGCTGATAAACTATCCCATTGTTCTAAGGGTATACGGCTGCTGTAGTCTTGGTTTTTCTTTCTCCACTTCCAGGGCCAGTCAAAGGTAGGTGTTTCGCCGGCATCTAGATCCTTTTTTATGGGAGAACGGTTTTCCCACGCATCTTTAAGTTGAGCGATTTCCGCCGGAAACCCATTATCTCCATAAAATTCATACGCTTCATAAGCTAGACCTGCTTCGATCAGCAATACACCGAGCAACTTGCCGTCCAGCAAAAGATGGGCCAGAGGTCTTCCGTATTTGCCTATAGTTCCATTGTATAGCAACTGGACTTTGCCAGCATTTGCTATGTGTGTTTTGGTGAATTCAGACGCTTCCGGGCCATATGGCTGGTCGTAAAAAATACCTTTCCCTGGATCGAACGTCTCAGGCGTGTCAAAGCCCAAGAGGCGCAGCTCGCCAGTATAGGGATTTCCCGAGTCATTCAGAATGCCACCATTTTGAGAGAAAGCATATTCAATGCTGTCCCCGTCGCTGAAAACGATCCTATTTTTGTTTAGTTCGAGCGTTTGCACTATTTGCTTTTCCAGCTGCGCTTTTGGCGCAGGGGCAACGGCCTCTGTGGTGGCAGGCATAATGGCAGATGGGCTTGCCTTGGGAGCTATCACACTAGCGGACTTGCGCGCATCTGTGCGTTCAAAGGTGCTTCGCATAAAGCCGCGTTCGGCATCGAGTTTCGGCATTGTTTCTGCTTGGAGCAGTGGGCATATTAACCCACACGCAAGGCTTGCAACTACTAACTTTTTTTTGGTCATTTAGACCTCCTTTTTTGTTATTCGCTTTTAATTTGGATCGAGCATATTGATAATTTAGCGCTGATTCCTGTTCGGCTCTAGAGGCTTTAGGGCAATATTTATGTTCTTTCGGCCTATGTATTTTTCCGTTTGGGCCCACGATGCCGCAGGTGCTATAATTTGAAGATTAAAGACCCGGAGGATCACTATGGCCACATTATTCTCAAAGACACTGATGGGATTAAGGAAAGAAGCAGGATTTAAGACCGCGTACCAGTTCTACTACAATAACGGCGGCAAGGAAGTGTTTAAGATCGCATATAGGAACTATTTAAAAATCGAGCGCGGTGTAAACTTTCCGCTTCTGCAGAGGTTAAGACTTTTCATTACTTTGTTGCGTATTCCGCCAGGAAGCAGTCACGCCAATGAGTTGATCACTGCCTGGTTCGGGACCTGTCTTTCTGAAGGGGATTTCAAGACCCTGATCCTTCCGCTTATCTCAAACAAGAGCGGAGCGCTTGGACCATTGCCAATGCAAGAAACGGTTAGGAGGGTATTGACTGACAAGATCCATTACATAACCCCGGAACAGATGGAAGTATTCATGGGATCTCTGGAAAATTATTGGTGCCATACTGTTCTTCAGTATGACAAAAGATCCTGGAAAGCAGAAAATTTGGCCAAAGAACTCCACATGAAACCCGCTGCGATCAAGAAAGCGCTTAAGAATCTGGTAAAGACCGGAACAGTCAAAGAAACACGCAAGAATGTCTTTAAGGGAACCCTGGCTGGGAAGATCCTGCAATTCCCTTCTCATTACCCTCCCCAAAAAAGCATGGCCCTGGTGGAGAGACAAAAAAAATACGTAAAAGCCATAAGCAAACGCAGCGTGCCTGTTTTCATACAAACCCGCATATTAAGGGCAGATAAGATGGCTTTCAGGAACTTCTTGCCCTATCTGTCAAATAACATTACCGCTGCTAATGCTTATGCGATCAACGAGAAAACGGATAATTCCGCATTTTATTATGTTGAGGGGAGGGTCACCCGGCTGTTCCCTTTCTAGCGCCAATGATAACCATCCGTAAAAATTGATATGACTTAATCCAAATTCGCACCTTGCAGAGATCGTGATATTCCCTTTGTTGTTTATTGCGCAAGCTTATACGCAGGTGACCCGGTTGGATTTTTAGCAGTTCTTGTTCCAATATGGTGGATATGTGTGAGCAGTTATGGGATTTGGGCCAAAAGGTATTTTTGTTGCATTTTCCATCCCCCAAGTTCAAATATCATCCAATCCGGGTAGCTTTTTTCTTAACATTATACAGAGAGGAAAGCGAGGGCCCCAGGCTTCTTTCACCCGAATTTAGGTATTCTTCAGTTTTTCGCTAATTGTTTCCGAAGGCACAAAAATGAATGCTTTTCCTTGTTTTTGTCTTTTTAGCATTCCTCTTTTTTCCAGTTCCAGCAGATCATTTCTAGCGGTATCATAGGCAACCCCGTGACTATTTCGATGGCCTTGTATAGAGTAAAGAGCTTCAGGGTGCTGGAGAGCATGATGGAGCAGGGCTTTTTGCCGCGAGTTTAAGTTTGTGTAGCTCTTTAGTCGTTTGTTTGCATTCGATAATTCCTGTTGCTTTCGCAATATATAATGTCGTACATCTCGTAAGGCAAATCTAATTGCTCTTAAATTGAAATACAGAAAATAGGTCAAGTCGCCACGGTCTAATTCGCTATATACATATGCGTTTACATATTGACGTGGCGCTCGTAAAAAATACCTAGATATGGACAAATATTCAAGAATCCAATAACGCCTGGAAAGCAGGTGCCAATACAACAAAGCGCGGGCCGTCCTTCCATTACCATCCACAAATGGATGTTCGTATCCGATACAAAAGTGGAGGATAGTTGCTTTAATCACAGGATGAACCCAGGGTTTTTCCTCGTTGGCAAAAGCGCACAAGGCGCTAAGCCGGTCTTTCAAGGTGTCAGATTTTGGGGGTTTATGGACCGTGGTTCCCTGGTAGTCCACAACAATATCATCATCTTTATTGGTTCGAAATTGACCTGAAGTAGCCGGGTCATCCAGTGTTTTTTCTGTGACAATTGAATGAACCTCTCGGATAAAGTCCGGGGTCAGTTGCGTTCTTTTGTTTGCTCTCAAATGTTTCATGGCCAACCAATTATTAAGAATCATTTGCTCGCTCTTATTGACCGGTTTCCGCCCCGTCCGCAGCATTTCTTTGGCCACCTTCCGGGTCGTAGCAGCTCCTTCCAGCTGACTTGAGGCGATGGCCTCCTCCATGAGAGAGCTAACGATGTATTGTTCCCGGTTGGACATGAAACTTGGTTGATTCGTACTAGTTATCATTCCCGAACCCATGTCTATCTCATTGATGTATTTCAAAAGGGACTCTGGAATCCAGTAGGAAAATGGATGATTATTTTTGTCAACAATGGGTATAGTTTTGCTGCTAGCCATCCTCATTAATCGCAAATATGCCCAGGCTTCTTCTTTGGATATTTCGGGTGGAAGAGGCTGGTATTTGAAAGTATCCCAATACGCGTAGCGATGATTGGCCCGATTTATGGCTTCTTGCAATTCA
>JBHPMF010000033.1:0-25766 GCA_042563375.1 Elusimicrobiota bacterium
ACTAAATGTAGAGCAGACGCACGCTAAAGCATGCGACTACCGGGAAAAAGATAGAGCAGACACACCCGTAAAGGGTGCGGCTACCAACCTGCAGAGCAGAAAAAAACGTCCCAAAAAACGCGTATCTTCCTAAATCTGGAACGCTTTTGAAATGTTGGCGAACTTTACCTTGATCTCTTCAAAGGCGAGTTTCAGCCTGTTAAGCGACTGCGTGGCTTCTTTGACATCCTTGACAAGAAACATATTGGTTTTCTCCATGTCGTCGACCTTTTGCGATCTTACGTCAATGCTGTGAATACGCTTCTCAAAGTAAACCTCATATTCCATGATTTTCCGCAGAGTCTTATGCGCTTCATCGCGAGTAGCCTCGATAGCCGCAGCCTGTTGATTGAAGGTATTAAGCTTCTCCTCCATTTGAGACACTATTGTTGTGAATGTCTTTAACTTATCTTCAAGCCTGCTTTCGAATTCCTCGACCCTGCCGCTGAACTCAGTTTCCAGATGGCTTACCTTTCTTCTCATCTCAATGATCATATTCGACTCAAGCAAACGCATCTTTTCGTCGAATCCTGCTTTAAGCGCATTTTCCTTATTGTCAAAATCAAGAAGTCTGTCTTCGGTCTTTTTGGCTCTTTCCTCATGCGCTGTATTTGACTTTTCAAGCTTCTCGTTAAATTCATTCCTGAGACTGTTTTGAGTTTTGTCCCCCTCTTCCTTTTCCCTTACAAGCTTTCGTTTGAGTTCCCCGACCCTTTCTCCCATCTCTATGATATCACGCTCAAACCCGTGGACCCTTTCTTCAAGCTTTTCCTTGAATTTTATGCCCATGTTCTTTATCTCGCCGAGCAAAGATCCCTCTACCGCGCTGGTCTTTTGGCGCAATTCATCCATTTCCGCAAAACGCTGCTTGAATGCCTTGTCGATATTGAGTGTTTTTTCCGAGATATCTTTAAGCTCCCTGCTTTTTGGGACAGATTCCTCGAGCTTGTTTATCCTCCTGTTTATGTCCGCGATCTGATCATCCTGCGCATCGCTTACTTCTCTGCTCTGCGCGCCCGCAGAAGGCCGCGCGCTCGCGTCTTTTATGAGGCCCAGAACTCCGCTCTGGAATTGATCGAGCCTTTTCTCCAGAGCTTCAACCCTTCCCACAGCCCGCTCCCTCATGAGCCTCACTTCTTCATCCATCTTTTCCTTGGACTGCTTCGTCCACAGCTTCTCGAACATCTCATCCACGCTGCTTGAGGCATTCTTCATTTCTTTAAGGCGCACCTCATATGTCAGGGCTTTTTCTTTTTCCTTTGAGAGCTCCGTTTCTAAATCTCTTAGTCGTTGGACAATATTGCTTTCATCTTCCTTGGGTAATTTCTGAGACTGCCTTGGGGGATCCTTTTTCTGCGGGTCTGAAGGCGCGACCTCAGGCTTTTTAGGACTCTGCTGTGAAGCATCAAAAAACTGCGAAAAAAATCCATCAGGCATATGATCCCTCCCTATAGAGACACGCGAATGAACGCGAATTACAGAGAAACGCGAATGAACTCGAACAAAGAAATGCGAAAATCCGGAATCCTCTGTCTTGGAATCGCAGAAGAGAGAGATGCTGAAACAAGTTCAGCATAACAGAGGATCCTGAACGACCATTTTCATTAGTATCCATCCGCGCATGCCCATTAGTGCACATTCGCGTGTCTCCATTCGCATTAATTCGCATTTCTTTATTCGCGTTAATTCGCGTGGTCTTCATTGGACCCTCACCAGTGTTATCTCGATCCTTCTGTTGGATGCCCGCCCTTCAGGTGTTTCATTGGAAGCTACCGGCTGATGCTCGCCATAGCCCACGCACGCAAGACGGTTTGCAGGAAGATCCTCGTCTTCATTAAAATAAATAAGCACTTTATATGCGCGAGCCATTGAAAGCACCCAGTTTGAGATAAATTTACTGCTGGCAGACACCGGCGTGTCATCTGTATGGCCCTCAATCACTATTTTATTCTCCATGGGCCGCGCGAATTCAGCCACCTCATGAAGCACGCTTTTGGCATTATCGCCTAAATCCACTTCTCCGCTCGCGAACAAAATGGAATCCCGGAGCGTGATCTTGATCTTCTCCTCTGTCAGTTCCACCTGCGCGAACTCATCGATATCCTTGTTTTTGCTGAATTTCTCCTGGATCTCCTTGGCAAGGTCTTCCTCTTTCACTGCTGCTTTTTTCTTGTCCATGAGCTCCTTGTTTTCCTCGCCTCCGAATGTCTTCTGCACTTCAGACAAACTCTCAAAGAACGCCATGCCCTGTTCGCTGAATGTGAATGAGAACATGATAAGAAAGAATAGCATGAGATAGCTCATAAGGTCGCCGTATGTAATAGCCCATAAAGCGCCTTTATTTAGCTCATTCTCTAATGCGTTTTCATCCTCCTCTTCAAACGGCACACCATTTCTCCTTCCGGTCGAAATGAAGTGCTGCGGTGCTGCGGTGCTGCGGTGCTGCTGTACCTGCCTTACGGCAGGCATGCTCCTGTGCTCCTGTGCTCCTGTGCTGCTGTTTTATAAAGGAAATTCCTTTATTAACTGGAGCACGGGAGCACGGGAGCACGGGAGCACAGAAAAATTTGCAAAGCAAATTTTTCATGTCGTGATTCCTGCTGCGCTGACGCCGCCAATGTCCAGTTTGCGCCTTTTGTAAGTCTCCAGATAAAGCTTTATCTGTGATGGTATCTCTCCTGTAAAGAATATCCTTAAAATGCCCTCGCAGATGATCTCTTTGATCAAAGCCTCGTCATTATTGCGGATACGCAGCTTCCCCGCAATGGGAACGCAAACCATATTAGCGAAAAGAATACCAAAAAACGCTGTTGAAAGAGCTACTGCCATGGCAGTTCCCACGTTCTTTGGATCCGTGATATTGCGCAACACCGTAACGATCCCGATAAGCGTGCCGATCAGGCCGAACATAGGGAATAAGATAGCCATGGTTCTGAAAACATTGATGACTTCATTGTGCCGTGATTTTGCCTGTTTGACTTTCTGGACCAGAATATCGCGAGCCAATTTCTCGTCGCTTGCCGTAAGACAAGTGTCGATTGATTCCTGAAGAAAGGGGTCTGCCGCATCTTTTCCATCGCTTTCAATCGCGAGATTGCCAAGCCTTCTTGCCTTTCCTGCCAAACGCTCTATAATGGCTATCACTTCCTCCGGAGAAAGCCCTTTCTTCCTTACGAATAAAAACTTCACAGCCTTTACGGCATCGAATAAAAGTTCGCTCGAAGTATTTATAAATGTAGCGCCCACAGTGCCGCCGATCACAAGGATTATTCCGTGAAGATTAAGGAACGCGGTGAAAGCCTTTGTTTCGAACAATCCATAAGCCACAACGCCAAAGCCCAAAATAAAACCGAAAATAGTAGTCCAATCCATAATTCTCCCCTCTTATGTATAACAGCGAAAGGTATGCGTGTCAATAGGAAACTTGGATAAGCGGAACAGGGTAAAATGCATCCACTAAAAAAAGGATAGTAAAAGAAGCGGCCTTTAACTCGCGCGGATCCTTAAAACTTAAGAATCAGTGAATATCTAAAAGTATCACCCAAGTCCTCGAAAGGAACCCAGGCAAAATCAAAGTTCAAGCGCTTAAATCCGATACCGGCCCCCATGGAGAACCCTGCCATTCCGCCGGGATCCGTATGAGCGCTGTTATACCCTGTTCTCAAAGACCCAAGAAGATCAGTGCCAAGGCCGTGTGAGAACTCCAGGCCGACCTGGAACTGCATTTCAGCATCCCTTGGCATGCTGAGCTCAGCTGCTCCAAGAAGCTTTTTACTGTGATCCCCGTTCTCCCTTGTGATAAGATTGCCCAATGCTCCCAAATAAAACACCCTTGGAAGGGGGCTTGATACTTCCCTGAATTTCGGCTGTGTGCCGATATTTCGTATTCCAACTGAAGCGGTTATTGGCCGCTCAGGAAGTTTGTAAAGCCCTCCCAGATCCGCTCCAATAGCTGTTGCATTGACATTGTCTATTGTTTGACGGATATACTTCAGAGTACCTCCAACACTTATATCCTCGCGCAATTTTCTTCCATAAGAAAACGCGTAAGCAAAGTCAGAAGCATCGAATGTTCCTGCTGCGAGGTCAGTGTCTGATGTGCGGCGTTCGATATTGTCTATCGCAAGGTTGTATATGGCAAAACCGAATGAACCTTTTGAAAGGTCGGTTTTCCTCACAGGAGAAGCGAATGCCAAAAACTCATATCTCATGCTCTGAAAGTACGAGTTATGCATGAAACTCGCCTGAGGAGCCTCAAGAGCGTGAAGTCCGGCCGGGTTGTAGTAGACATTATGCAGGTCCCCTGAAACAGATGAGAACGCGTCTCCCATGGCAGCAGTGCGCGCTCCCGGGCCGATACTCAAGAACTTGGCGCCTGAAGTACCGGCATTCTTTTTTGAGGCAAGCACTGGGGAAGCAATTAAGACGGCTAGGACGACTAACGCCACAGAGGCAGAACACAGGCTAAAGCCTGAGGCTACCAGAGAAGAACGCATATTCACGTTCATTCGCGCGTCTTTCTTATTCGCGTTCATTCGCGTATCTTTATTCGTGTTCATTCGCGTGCTCTTTATCATCGTATCACCGCCATCTTAAAGAATTTGTTCTTACTGCCCACTTTTACCTGGCCTATATACACTCCACTGGCTACTTTCTTGCCGTAATCATTCTTTCCGTCCCATACCTGGTAATAGTAGAATCCTCCGCTCAAGTGGCCATTGCTGATCTCGCGTATCAGATCCCCTGTTACGTCATATATCTTGATCTTCACGTCTCCGCCGATGCCTGAAGGCAAGCCGAATCTTATCACGGTCCCGTCTGTTGTGATCGAATTCTGCCCTGCGGCATATGAGCCTGATCCCGGCGTAGCATTCAAGGAAACTGTCTTTGATTTCAAGTTGAACGGATTCGGGAAGTTATACACTTCCATCCCCCCTCCTGTGAACGGAGAAGTTGATGTGTAAACAGGAGTTGAAGCCAATACCACGAACACTGACAAGTGATCGACTTCGCATGAAATGGTGTTATTGGTCGTGTCGATCGCTCTTCCATCAGCCTCAACCTCATACTGCTGGGACGCTGGATTATAGTACCAGACATTTAAACTGTCTACCCCGCTGTTTCCAAGCAGATCAGGATTATAAGACAGGGTCAATGTCGCCTTCTCATTGAGCTGATTCCTGATACTCGCCGGAAGGAATATGTCATAGAAAGAGCTCATTGGATTAGGTGAAGCCTCCTGCAGCACTCTTGTCATTGCTTCATGCATTGATCGAGGCAGAGCTCCCGGAACCATTACAGCCTTTCTTACAACATCCATTGTGGTCATGCCCTGCGCAGTAATAGCTGTCAATGATGCGCCTCGTCTTGCGCCGACTTCCACTTGAGTCGTCGCATCCGCTGTAAGCGATGTAGTACTCACGAAAGTCCCCTTGCCGAACACGATCTTTGTTCTTTCATCTTCAGTTCCTGATGATCCGAGACTGATCTCACCGCCTTTCATGTTTGTGACTCTTTCTTTGGATTCAACTGTAATGCCTGTATAGAAATCAAACCTCTCGTCGATCGTGATGTAACCTCCTGTTGTGGCGTCCTTGGCTGAGATCGTAGCCTGGATCCTCATTGTGAACCTCAGCTCACTTGCGGCTGCTGTATATATAGCTGTTATTTTCTTTCTCTCATTGCCCATTGATTTATCCGTGAGCGTACCAGTGCCGTCATCGCCTACCAATGCTGTACCGTCCTGCGTGCATGTTGACACTGTGATCAGCAGGTCAAGGTCACTGTCAAGATCAGTCATGTTTCTCATTGGCTTTGAAAGCTTGAACTCGAGCATGAACCGGTCATTGCCGACAGCTTTCATGTCAGAATCGATCAAGACTTCATTAGGCTTGTATGTAAGATTAACGGTCTTTGTGGCTGTTGACTCGCTTGTTGTGAATGTGACCCCCAAACCTTCATCCGGGAACACAAGCTCTTGATTCCCCTTGGCAACGAACGCCAGGGAGTATGAGATATTGGGCTTGAGTCCTGTAATAGAATATTTCGAAACAGTATTGCTCACAGGGTCGAATATGAGCTGACCAACCACATACTCCGCAAAGTCATCGCTTGCAGCGAGTATCTGGTATATCTCATTATCACTGGGAGCTGAATAACCTGTATTTGATGTTGGATCGACCTTTAGGATCGTTCCTGTGATCGTTGCTCCACGGCTGATCGTTATATCTCCGATATCAAGCTCGTTATTGGCACCCACTGTAACAGCTGTTAATGTCACTGTGTCGCTTGTTAATGAATAATTCAAGCCTGCCGCGATAATAGTATAAACCCCTGTTGAAAGCCTGTGTATGATGAATGTTCCGTCAGTATCGGAGATTATCTCTATGTCTCCCAATGGGTCATCGCCTGCCGGAGGAACACCCTGTGCCTGCAAGTGCACTGAAGCGCCCGGGAAGTCTTCTTCCTCACCGAATGGATATTCCAGGGTTCCGCCGTCTTCAGTCACAACTCTTCCGATCACGGAATATGGAGCATCATCCAGTATAAAGTTGGCTGTTGTTTCTTTGCTCAGGTTCACCCTGATCGTCTGCGGAGCAAAATCAGCGGTAGCAGCGGAGAATCCGGTTTCATCGCCCCTTTCCCTTGGAGCGGCTGTCACGTCATATTGTGGAGTAAGATGCGAGCTGACCCATAATTCATATTCTCCCTCATAATCAGTGAATGCCACTGCCTCGAATTCTATATCAATACCAACCGGTTCAGCGATCACTTCAATGTTTGAGAGCAGATTGTCCAAGCTGTCCTTTACAGTACCTGTTAATGACACACCCTGAGTAAGATCAATGGTCCCAAGGTCTTTTGTTTCTCCGCCGGATACGACAAGTCCGCTCATGATCTTTGGAGCGAAGTTCTGAGACCCCTGAGCTGTCAGGCCAATATCCCATTCATCCTGCCTTAAATGCAGGTCATACGCCACGTCAGGGATAAGAGGTCCAAGCGTAAGTTCGCCTGTTGAACCCAGCATATCCCTTACTCCGAGATCAGCTCCTGCGAAGTTCGCAGTTGATATAAGATCGATATAACCTCCATCAACCCAAGGATTCGCTTCAGCGAATACTATAAAGCCGGAAGGCATGGTAGTCTTGTTTCGCGAAGTAAATACCAATCCTGAGTTTGAGTCTCGCAGCTTGAATTTCAAGGCTCCGCCCTCCTCAAGCTCGATATCCTGATTGCTCATATTCGCGCTTAAACCCCCGGAGGTCGATGAACCGGGGACTCTAAGAGGAGCTGAGACATATTTGATCGGCCATGATGAATCCCTTGCCTCAAGCAGATAGAATTCTCCTGACGGTAGATTACTGAATCTGTATGTCACGCTGTTACTCACGCTTCCTGCCTGAGGATTGCCGATCGAAGTGAATGTTGATCGCACTATTTCGCCCCTCTGATTCTTTACAGTGACATAAATATATCTTGAATCCTCAACATCATCAGCCAGGCTCACAGTGCCGCTTACGTAATAGCCGTCAGAGAGCGTAAAGTTTACATTGGATACATTCGTACTCACTGAGACGACCCTCTCAAGCGATGGAACAACAAGGGTGCCTGATGAGTCAAACACCTCGATCGTTCTTACAAGATATGAGCCCGGCACAACGCCTGTGATCGTATAAGTACCTGAATCAGCTATGTAGCCCACGCGCGTATTAACCCTGTCAAACTTAGCGTCAAATATATGCGCATTGTAATCTGAGAAGTCCCTTCTGATAGCCTCGACCCTTGCGGTCGTGGTGGACATATCGATCGGGAAACCTTCAGGATACCAGTATCCGCCATTGGTCTTAAAGTCATCTATTGTATCCAAAGATGTGTTTGAGATATTATTAGTGATCGTTCCTGTTATCTGATAAGTCGCGATCCCTCGGAAGTTGATCGACATCGAGCGGGTCTCTCCGTCCTTGGTGCTTACTCTCCTTCTTAGAGTCGACCCTGTGCCAAGATAGGTAATAGCTACTTCAAGCTCTTCAGTGCCCACGGTCAGCTGATAAGTAGCTGATGAGGTATCCATTCCGTCGACCTGAACCAGATCGAACACTGATGTGAGTGATTCAGGGGTCATCTCATGCTCAGGACGCAGCAGGTCGCGAGGAGTAAGGATCACATTGTCAAAGTCAGTTTGCCCTGTTGGCAATACGACCGTTAAATACAATGTGCCTGTGTTCGCTGTAAAAGAGATCGTGCCTATATCCACTGTTGATCCCGAGTATGTGGCTGTTCTGGGATTGCTCGGGTCAGGCGATACTTCTGTATCACCCTCCATATATGCATCAATGTAATAATCACCCGGGTCAAGTCCTGATATCGTGAATGTTGATGAAAGCGTATCTTCTGGAAGGTCCGTGTCCACGGTTGTGGAAGCAATGAGGATCTCGGACCAGCCATATCTATACGTAGTAGGAGACCATACGCTGACGCCGCCTTGAATGTACCCGGGATTGTCGGTATTATTATTGCCCATGTTGACCAAGTCAGCTGTTGAAGCTGTGATCTCGAATGCTCCTGTAAATTCGCCTCCTGTTGTCATGGTAGGCAAATCAACATTGTACATGTCATTTACGCCCACAGTCACATTTGAACTTACTGAATCAGCTCCCGGAGCATGCGCCATGAAGGTATAATCTCCTGGCTCAAGTCCGTAGATCGTGTACGCGCCTGAAGTCTGCCCTTGCTGCAGATAAGCTCCTCCGTACCCGCTTGCTGTCTCAGTGGAGCTTGACATCGCCTCAACCGAGATCCATAAGCCGTACTGAGGCACATTAACATCATTTTCAACATACACATTTCCGGTTATATTGGCTCTTCTTGAAAAAGCATCCAGAGCAACATCGCGCAGACCTGAACCCACATACACGCTTGTTGACACTTGAGCATAACCCCAAAGTCTTGCCACAACAGTATAGGTATCAGGCTCGACATCGATCCTGATTCTTTGTCTTGTCACTCTCTGTCCTGCTGCGGGGTCCCACATTGACCCTGTGTCAACTGTTGTTGTACCGGGATCAACATGTATGGGCACCCATCTTGAGAAGCTCCAGTCAGCGTTATACACTTCAATATCACCCCATTGTTCATAGGGCTGGGTTGAGCCGCTTGCAACATAAGCTGTAAGCCTTAGGCCTGATGCTTGCGACATACCAAAATTAAAAGTCGTACTACCCGCAACAACCACTTGAGTGCTAGCCATTATATATCCCGGCTTCTCAAACTCAACTGTATATGTTCCGTCAGCTAGCCCTGGCATGGAGTAGTCTCCCCTGCTGTCTGTCTTTGTGAATCTTCCGCCGCCATAAGAACCCCATACTTTAACCCCGGCATTGGAGAGTCCGATAAGGGAATTAGCAGCATCATAAACATTGCCTTCGAGTTCCGGCACATCAACTGTCACACGAATAGAGTCATTCTTTACTCCGCCGCCTGACATCTCAATGCGCACATAATAGACTCCTGCAGAAACAGGTCGTCCATAATTGATCCAATATGACTGATTCCCGCTCCAGACTATCTGCCCCGGGAACGGATCTCCCTGACCCCAGCTCTCCCAGAGAGCCAAAGGTTCTTCGCCCTCTCTAAAGGCGAGCGAAGACACAAGCACTCTCCAATAAACATTGGGATCCCCAACTGTAAAGTGGATAAACGCGAAATCACTCAAACCATCGCCATTAGGAGTGATAGTCAAAGTAGTGTTATCTACGGCTGTTGCTGCTGATGAGGAAACAGACACTTCAGTGATGCCTGCGCCCTGTATGACGTTTAAGCTCATGTAATTGGGGTACTGGTCAAAAGCATGCTGGATCTTGATGTTCTTGTATCCTGAATTCTTGGCTATGAAATAAACAGGCCTTGAACTCTGGCCGACAGCGAAGTTTATTTCCTTCTCTGTCTGCGAATACGCCCCTGCAGCGCTTGTGGCTATGAATACATTCTCGTCATTCTCCTCCGTATAACCAACGTAGTCATAATATCTAGCTGTCAAGGTCGAGATAAAAGTCTGACCCGTGGCAACTGTATTAAAACAGTGATCCTTGACCTTAAGAAGCAGTTGTGATGAGGCATTAGTTACAGGTGATGTTGAGCCTGTGATCATGCTCATATACCCGGGTTCCACATTAAGGAACGCTGCTTGCCCGCTGTTAACAACTGTTGTGGGTTCTCCGGCTGATAAAGGCTGAGGAAAACCATCCCCGTCAGACACGCTTGCCATCGGGAATGTCACAGTGCCCACTTCAACACCGCAATCGATCCAGACATTGGGCCAAATAAAGAATACAGTTGACCCTGCGTTCAATGTGCCGCTTAAGATCTCATATACAACACCATCTCCGGCTGCGAAGAATTGAGCCACAGCATCAGACCCTGCTGCTGCCTGAGTGCTATGAGCCATACTGTACGGCCATGGCCAGAAAGGAGGCACCTTAAAAGCTACCTTGGATCCTGCTGTAAGAGAGCTTGAGCCCACAACATAAGTCATGGTAGCTATCTCAATATTTGCGCCAATACTGACTGATGTCGGGGCGAACGAAGCTGTTCCTTCCCCTGCCACTGAAGATCCTCCGCCCGGGTCATAAACATGCTGATACCCGGAATCATACATAGTGAAATTGACTCCTGTTTCAGTGCTTCCAACATCCACATACACGGGTTCCGCGCCTTCATTGTATGGATTGTATACGCCTTCAGGATCGCTTCCCGGATCGAATACCAGGTTATTATCAGCATCCATGTAAGCCATAAGATAATACTGGCCATCTCCTGCCACAGGCATATTGTATGTGCCTGTGCTTGAGAAATTGCTTATCCTGTATATGGCTTGCGGTGACCCGTCAAAATAAGGAGTGTTCCACGCTGACACAGTCACTTCTCCGCTTTCTGATCCTGTGTAATACACAGAACCTCTTATCCTGGCTTCATTAGCTCCGCCTCCGGATCCTGAATAATCCACAGTGGATGTCTGAATAGTAAAGTCAACACCTGTTTTATTCTGCCCGGGTGACAGGAATATGGCGGTTGGCAAGGTAAAGCCTCCGTATAATCCAATATCTTCTCCCGGATCAGGATAATCATTCCAGTTCGTGTCAACGAATCCTGCTATGTAATATGTATGGCTTGAAGGCACATTGATGAATGTATATGAAGTCGGACCATTAAGCAGTACGGAATCCATGGGCTCCATCTCAAGACTTGGTATTGAATCATAAAGACCAACACCCACTTTTCCGCCGCTTGTGCCTGTATATGAAACCACGCCTGATATCGAACCTGAACGCCCGGCTGACATATTAAGCCTTAATGTGTAATTTCCGGTTACTTCTCCGCCATAGCTTGCGGCTATGATCGTATAGATTCCTTCTTTAGGAAGTGAGAAGTCTGATATCTTTGAGAAATAACTGCCATCTCCGGCATCATCATTCTCATCAGCGATCCTGCCTGATGGGCCCAGAAGGTACATATAAGTGTCAGAAAGATCTTTGTCTCCGGTGAGATCGATCGTCACCCTAAGGCCTTGATCACCCCAGAATGAATAATAATCAGCATAAGGATTGGTCTTGCCTGCGTCTTCCCTGTCATGGCTCACGCAATCACTTGTTGAGAGCGACCCGCTCACTTCATCTCCCGGGTATATCTCTGTCCTGTCGCAGAATGTCACATCCTGCCCGGTGACCGCGCTTGCAATGAATGACCCATTACTCACTTTTCTTCTTGCAATAGGCTCATTAACATCCGGTGAATAATTGTAATTGGTATCAATGAATCCCCTTAACATATAAGTTCCATCAGGGATATTATCGAAATCGAATGGCTCTCCGGCTAAAGGCAGGCTGTAATCCGTGTTTCGCTTCATAGCTCCGGCATCAACAGTTGCTGTGGCATAAGCAATATCAAGGATGACTGTTCCTATGGTCTCTATGCCCGAATAACTCATATCTCCTGATGCGCCCGCAGTACCGGTTGGCCCGTCTGCTCCGCCCGGATCAGTCAATGTGATCGATACACCTTCATGACGCAGGTCATATTCCGTAACATAAAGCACGCCTTGATACTGCCCAAAAGCCTCGAATGCTCCGTCATGATACCCGCTGCCGTTTAAATCCCTGAAAGCATTGACCGTATATGTACCTATGTCAATGCCGTCAAAGTTGAATGAGCCTGAGAATTCACCAGGCGCTGCAGCATTATTCATGTTTATAGGTTCGCCTGAAAAGTCCTCATTATCATAGAGCCTTACTTTTATAGATCCTGAAGACATGGAACCCGAATAAGTCACATCACCCGCGATCCTTCCAAGCACTTCCTGGCCAGCATCGAATATTACCAGGTTCACTGTTGTACCGCTTTCCGTGGTGGAATCAATCTCGATATTATTGACCATCACATACGGCTCGCCAAGGTCATTGATATAGTTGCCATTAAGATCAGTGAAAGCCCACACATCATAATCAGTGGCATTGGCTAAAGTGTCAAGCATGTAATAATATGTGGTTATACCCACGGTTAGCTCGATTACTGCTCCATCATGGTCTCCATAATCATCAGCCTGACCCTGACTCTCCGCCTTAACAATGACACGGCTTCCTTCAGAACCCTCATAAGTCACAATGCCCGAGACATACCCTGTTGGCGGCTGGGTAAGTTCAAAATCAATACCAGGCACCAACTCTCCACTGACAGCAATGGGAGCAACATTCTCCCATGTTTGATATATGCCCTCCGGTTCGCTTCTCTGCGTCCTTTGATCAGAATTAAGGTCATAGAAAGAGAATGCCACGTAACTGCCATCAGCCACGCTCGGGAAATGATATGGCTCACCTGTTGCTGTCTGTGTAGCTATGTAGAGTGCAGGCGTATACCCATATGCATCCTCATTGTCTTGCTCTGCCATCAACAACACCTGGATCGTTCCTCCGGAAAGAATGCCATTGTAGGTGACAGTACCTGTTATTCCGCCGCCTGTTCCTGCTGCGCCCTGGCCCGGATCCATAAGCGTAAAATCAACAGCTGATGTTGTGGAGCCATTTACAACAGTCACATTCTGCGAGGAACCGACTGCTTCAAAACCGCTCGGGTCATTATTGGGGTCCACGTCGATCCACGCGAACACGGTATAAGTTGTAGACGGAGTCAAGCGCGTGTCAGATGTGTAAGCATGTCCTGTCTCAAGATCGCCCGGCATTGACTCACTAAACCGCATTTCTTCCACGAAATCACCGTCGCCATGATCGCGCTCGAATACAACTATAAGCTGTCCTGATTGCGCGCCTGCGTACGTGATAGTTCCCTTAATATTTCCCACCTGAGGATCACCTATGCCAAAATTCGATGTTTCACTTGAACCATTGGACACTGTAACAGACCCGCCCAAGCCTTTAGGCTCATTCGTGTCACGCATATTATTGCCATTAACATCCCTGAAGCACGACACAAGATAAGTCCCGTCTTCAACATCCGTGAAAGTATACGCGCCCGGATCATCGCCGGAAGCATGCACTGTGGAAGATATCTGTATCGGAGGATTATTAACATCATCATCAGGATGAAGCCGTATAAAGTCCACGCCGGCAACAGTATCATCGCCATAAGTGATGGTTCCGGACACTTGCCCTGCGAACCCTCCTGAGATCGTGAATGTTAAGTCAAAATCACCTGTTGTATCCTCATAGTTCGTGGTAGCTATTATCGTGTAGATCCCTGTTGAAGGAAGCGTGTAATCCACGATCCTGGCGCTTGACTCTCCGCTGTAATCCGCGTCCATGGTCAATTCAGTGCCATCGGGTCCAAGGAGCACGAGTTTTGAGCCCCAGTCCGTATCAGTAGGATCCATCTCGATGGATATGGTCTGGCCTGCTGTTCCATCAAACCCGAAGTATTTTCCATAGAAGTAATAATAATAGTCATCATAATAATGATATTTATAGATGTAGCAATTGGAATCAATGGATCTTGACAGGGTCTGACCGAAAAGTATCCTGTCCCTGTCGCAGACTTTTACGTTAATACCTGTTTGCCCTTGTCCGTTTTGCACTGTCACAGGGAAAGGTGAATATACATCCGTTCCCGAGAAATCAGCTATCACAGGACCGAACGCGCCTATTGGCTCTGAAGTGATATCCAGACTCTGGCTTGCGTTAAGATCAGCATAAGCTCTTATGAAATACTCTCCATCAGCAAGACTCTCGAACGCAAAGCTCGGGAATGCCGTGCTTTTCACCACTTCAGACTGAATGGTCGCGTTAAGATACGGAGAAGTGGCCAATGCGATCCTGAATTGCAGGATACCGCTTGCGCTTCCGCTGTAAGAAAGGGTTCCCTCGATCCCGCCTGAGCCGATATCCTCAGCCTCGAATATGCCTGAAGTGAATTTGCGCACCATGATATTAAATGACTCTCCGCTCACATAAGTAAAACCGGCCACACTCACATTGCCAAGACCATCCACAACCACGCCGTGCGCCATGTCATCCCCATTGGATTGGCCATTGTGTATTGCCATGCCCAGATTCGCGCCATCGCTGACATCGTATTTTCCTACCCAGACATTGTTGCTTTCGCCCGACCGCATCACATAACCCGTGACAAACACATGGGTAGCCGCGGAATCAAGCGCTATATCAAAACCTTCATCATAGGAATTGCTCGGACCATCATAGCTCTTGGTCCACTGCACATTCCCGGCTGAATCGTACTTTCGTATCCAAATGTTAGTGCCTTGGCCCGCGTATTCCCTTGATTCCGTGCCTGCGACATATACATTCCCGTTCCTGTCAACAGCCAAAGCCTGAGCTTCATCATCTCCATATCCATCAGGGCCGTTATATGTCTTTGTCCACACCTCACTGCCATTGCTCGCGTTGTATTTCCTTACCCACACATTTTCGCCCTCTGAATCAGTGCCTACGTAACCAGCTGCGTAAACATACCCGGAAGTATCAGCCACAACATCAAAAGCCGTGTCCATATACCAATTATTTCCGGTCCCATCCACAGTGTCTTCCCAGGCTAAGCTCCAGTTGGAGAAGATCTTCCTTACCCATATATCATCATTAACAGTGCCTGCCGCGTAGATATTGCCGCTGTTATCCACATAGATCGCATTAGCTTCAGCCCATTCACCCGCTGCAATGGATGATGACTTTAGCAAGCTTCCGTCAGTACCGTTGTATTTGTTTATTAGTATATTGTCTTCGCTGTCAGCTGCCTCGATACCGATCGTAAAAACATGTCCGCTCGCATCCACTGATATCCCGTTGGCGCCATCCACGATATTGCTCGTTGTTGATCCGCTGCTTGTCCAGACAACAGTACCATCGGAATTATATTTTCTTACAAAAGCATCCCCTGCTGTGGGTTCCGCGTATTCATGCGCGACCGCCACATTGAATGCTCCTGCCACATACACATTACTTGATGAGTCAACATCTATGGCATCCAGGACATCAACGTCGTCATTGGAACCATTAAATGTTGACAGCCAGCCATAGGGCACATCGCTGTTGAGCATGGTATCCCCGCTTACTCCGCCTGCTCCGGAACCGCTCTCCAAAGCGACTTTTAGGTCGAAATACGCGTTCTCGGAAAAGTCAGATTGCACGCGCACAGCGATCAGGTTCCTGCCGTCATGCAGGTAACTTGTGATATCATATTGCTCGTCAAAATAATTGTAATTACCATGGTCTGACAACCCGGCATTCACCATATCTCCATTAACATATATCTCTGATGACACTCCTTCTGCTATCTCCAATGTATAATTATTGCTTCCCACGCTGGCGATATTAAGGAAATGTCTTGCGTAAAGATCGATATATGATTCATTCGTCCTGAGATAGCCGTCTGTGTCATCCGCGCCTATCGGAGTCCTGTTCACGCTCCAAGTCGTTGTATCGTAATCCACAAGACCGTACCAGTCAATGCTCCCGGGATACCATGTCACGTATGCCCAATTGACATTCGGAGAATCCTTTCCGTACATGATATTGCCGTAAGACACCGCCTCCACCGAACCTGAACCTTGATATTTTACAGTCACAGAAGATTCCTCTGGCGTGTTCATGGCAGCGTCATAGCCTTCCACATAGATCACAAAAGTCGCGCCGGGCATCAACATGCTCTGGGAAGGACCATCAAAAAATTCCCAATCAACACTGGGCCCGCTGCCTACAATAGTGGCTGAGCTCCAGATCTCATCATATATGCAGTTAAAACCTTCGAATTGAGCGTTCCACCACATCCTCCTGCCATCACCGCAATCAATGTCTTTGACTTTTATTCCAACATAAACCGCTCCGACAGCCTCATTATCACTGGCTGTTCCGTAGATCGCCTCAAGAGTCGTGATATCCGCGCCATTAGCCGGGTCTGTGGTAATAGCCACGGGAGCTGAAGCATCAACGCTTTCCGACACGCCGGACATATTCACTATTTTCGTGGTTATATCATCGGTAGCGCCTGACATATCCGCGAGCGTGACATAAACATTGCTTGAATCAACGACTTCAATACCAAGCACGTCCTGGACAGCGGCCGAGCTTAAAAGCGTGAGCGTGGAGCTGTAGCGCATCAATGGGGCCTTGATCCCGCCGACATACACTTCGCCTGTATCTTCATGCACGGAGATCACGCGCTGTTCCGTGTCGCACTCGTCTCCGCAAGCGCTCACTGTCATAAATGTCGCTGAGCTGCTCACTGCTGAAAAGTCACCGGCGATATTGATGACATAAGTAGTTACTATCCCTGAAGCGCTCGAGATAGCAGTCACATACACAACTGGGTTATGGCTGCCATCTTCCCCGACCGCGATCGAACCGCCTTCCCTATACGTCTTGTCATCGAGCGTATAAGAACCTAACGGGGACGTATCACCCATGGAGTCCGCGCTGTATTTATTGATCTTAATGCTATTGGGACTGCTTCCATCAGAAGCATCAGTTACGCCCATTACATAAACAAAATCATCCATCATATCTCGTCCGAACACGGCTACGTTCGAATACTGGTTCTCCGACCTGAAAGAGCCTGTGATCGTCTGGGTGGATTTCAAGTACTCGCCCATACCGTCATAGGGATCATATGTTTTGAGTTTTATGTCGCCCTTTGCTCCGCTCTCAGCATCGACCCCGGCTACAAACGATCTCATGCCCATATTATCAGTATCGATCCCTGAATAAAACCCGTCAAGCGAGTAATCATAATAACCCGCCTGCCTGCTGAGTGTATCGTCATAATAAAAGACCGATCCCGGGCCACTGCCTTCAGGGCCGCCTCCGGCCACAAAAACACCGCCCATCTCATCGTCTGTCACGGCAACAAAATATTCATCTGTCGAGCCTGCGCCCATGTTCCAGGCATCCGAGGAAACAAAACTGCCTGCTGAGTCGTATTTATATACCACTCCATTGTTACTTTGACTGCACCTTGAGCTCTCAGCAACCACATAGAAATAATCCGGACTGCCGTTCTCATCAGTATCTACCATGAGAAGGGCATTGGGCCAATCATCATTGCCCCCGTCAAAAGTGAACCCTGTTGAGAAATCGCTCCCCGTGAACCCGTTTCCTGCGGGGCATCCGCCTGTTTGGATATCTTCCACAAGCGCGAATACGTCGGGATTTTCAAACCAGGCGTCTTCGTCTGCCCTGACTATAATAGAAAGGACTTTTCCTCCGCCAACAGCCAATTTTAAACCTATGGCAGCCTTGGTTCCTTCGATAGAAGCTTTTGACTCAACTGAACTCAATGCGCTTCCTGATGCATTGTAATATCTCTGCTTGACCGAGCCTGTTGAAGCGAATACGCTGTCTGTCCACATGATAAGGTAATTCGAACCTGTCCACACAGCAACAGGGAAATGCTCGCTGGCTCCGGAATTGGCTATTGTGAACGCATTGTCCACGCTTCCGTCAGCCAAAGCCACGAAAGCCGCGTTTAAGTCCCAAGTGGCGCCCTCATCATGCCATGCAACAAGGAAATTCGTGCCGTCAAAAGCCATGCCGAATGGATTGTCACTTGGATCTCCATCTATATCAATATCGATCATTGAGCCTGAATTGGCAATGGCGCCTGAAGTATCTATCAGCTGGCCTTGCACATATTCTTTGGACGAGCCCTCAGCCCACACAACAAGACACTTGCTAGTGCCGCATTCAAGGCCTATATCATTAGCAAATATGTCCGGGTTAGCTGCCCTGATCGTGGTTGGCGTGCCGCTGTCAAGAACGCTTCCGCTCGTATTCACTCTTATTGCCTTTATGGCAGGACTTCCACCTCCGTCTGCTCCCGTATCAACCCACGCGACAACATAATTCGTCCCGTCAAAAGCCACTTGCGGGTTTGCAGTATTCACGCCGGTAATAGAGCTTATCTCAATGGGACTGCCGCTTACAGCGCCCGCAGCAGTGAGGATGTGCCCGACAATATGATTATTGGGATCATCCGTGTCATCTCCCCATACCATAAGGAATTCATTGTCGCCGAACGCGACAAGAGGAGAAGATCCGCCCATGTTAATGATAGCGGAAGAAACGCTCACATCACCGTCTGTCCCAACGATCCTTGCTCTGGTAGTGCCGGGTGAACCGCTGAGCCAATGATTCCATGCCATAAGGAAATCAGTGCCATTGAATGCCGCTGCAAGACTCACTTCTTCAAAATCAGTCGAGCTGATTACTACCTCGCTAGATCCCCTGGAATGATCAAGCACAGGGTCAGCAATCGTGATATTCGTGCCGGATGTCTCGGCATTGGCAGCAACAGTGACATTTGCGGCAGTACCATAAGCTTCACTGGCATCCCATGCGCCGTTCTCATTCACGTCCATGAATATTTTAAGCTCATCATAGGTATCAGGCGCTATCATGCCGATCTCATAACTCGTATAAGGGTTAGCCGGTGCTATGAAATAATCGCTTCCAACTGTTAATTTGAACATTGTGGCGCCGGTCTGCAGGGTGGTTTTGGTCATAGTGCCTGTGATCCTGCCGGTATCAGAGATAGAGAAATCAATGCCTGTGTCTGAAGCTTCAAGATAAACCCCGTCGCCATTGATATCCGGCTGAAGCACGTGCACAGAATGTCCCCCATAGGTTCCACCCGGCTCATACGGAGTCGAATCACTGTAATTCCCATCGAAATCTACATCCCTGAAAGCCATGATATAGAAAGTGTTAGGAGCAGGCAAGTCTCCGATCGAATACGGCTCGCTCCAGGTATCACTGACAGCAGCCACAGTATCAGAAGCAATGATAACAGCTTCATACGGCGTTCCTGCTTGAGTTGAGACTACCACAACCAGATTACCCGTTGTCTGGGCTCCTGAATATGAAACTGTTCCGCTTATTGTTATAGTAGCGCTGCCGCCATCGCCGGTGCCTAAAGCGAATTTAATGGTATGCATGTCATTGTCGCCTGAACCCGCCACATACATATTGCCTGAGCTGTCAACAGCTATGTTGGCTCCTCCCGGATAATCTCCTCCGCCTCCGCTCTCATACACTTCAGATGATTTCCACACGAGGTTCGAATCAAATCTCAGCATCTGCCAGTCATCATCAACAGTGTTGTAAAAGACTCCTGATACATAAAGGTCGCCATCGGGGCCAATCACCCCTGAAAGCCCCTGAAGAGCCGCCGGATATGTGGTGGAAGATATGATTCCAAGAGTGTTGTTGTATTTGACTATTAAGGGATCCTTATTGCTCCCAGGCAATCCAACAGTGCCGATCAAATATACATTTCCGCTGTCATTATCCACAGCCAAACCATGATCCTGAAGAGCGGCATCGCCCATTGCGTAGATCGGATCACTGCCATAACCTGATACAGTATGGGAAGCGACCATCGAGTCAATATCCGTAGCATTATATTTCGCTATCACATAATAAGTAGTATTAACATCAAGCACAGTACCTGTAACATAAAGATCACTTGGATCGGATACTGTGTCTATGGCTAAGTCAAAACCAAGCTCAACATCAAATGAACCAGCATCAAAGAACCCGGTTTCAAGAGTAGCTGGCGATAGATCAGAGCTGTAACCGATTATCCTGATAACGCTGTCATCAGTTGAATTGCCAACCCCGAAGACCTTGCCCTGCCTGTGATCAAAATCAAGCGCTCTTAAGATAGCCTGGCCATTATCAGGAACGGATGAGACAAATACAAGGTCAGAAGTGTATTTAAGGATGTAGTTTCCAAGGCCTATGACTCCGCCCGCGATATAGAGATTCCCGCTGGAATCGATCGTCATATCCGTGGCATAATCAGTCACCCCGCCGGGTCCGGCATTGAACGTGGCTGAAGAAACCCAGCTTCCGTCTGTTGTATCGTATTTAACAATGACCACATCATTTCCCGTAGTGCTTCTGGATGCGTAACCCACAGAATACACATAAGCCCCGATCTCATCGAGCACAGTCGCAACTCCGACATCCGTGTAATTGCAGTCAACAGTTGCCCCGCCTGCGGCCGAAAAATCCCCGTCAAACAAGCATTCTCCGTCTGTATCCTCTCCTGTACTACCATCTATAAAGGAAGCTGCCCCGAAATCAGGGAATTGATACGGGAAAGTGGAGCCATCCAGAGCGAACCATTTCTCATTCGCGCTGCCGTCAATAGCAAAACCATTGGAGATGAGATTCGTGCCTGCTGTCTTGGCTGTGAATGAAGCATCTGTCTGGTCATAATGCCAGAGAGCGAGTTGTTCACTGCCGCCCTGATCATCATCAGCCATGCCTCCGACCCATATCTCACCGGATCCGTCCATGTCCACGCCCGTAACCACATCATTGCCCTGAAGCGCTTGATTGTGCCACATCTCTTCAGAGAGCATTGTTTTGCTCGTGTCATATTTGAGCAGTGCAATATCAATGTCATTGTCAGGCGTTGAGTTAGCCCTACTAGCTGCTATCCAGATCTCACTTCCGGATACGTCAAAATATATGTAAGCTTCACCCTCAGCATCCCTGACATAATTCTCACGGGTTACCGGAGCAGCTCCGTCCAGATTGCCTGAAGTATCATATTTCCACAGAGCCAGGTCCATGAATCCTGAAGTGCCATTCGAACTAAAGCCAACAACAAATATCTCTCCCATGCTGGAATCCATGCCGATATCCAATGCCATGTTATTGACTCCACCGCCGGCGCCATAAGTGTAGACCCCCAGCTCTCCGAGAGTATCTGAGAGCTTGATAAGGCCTAATTTGAACACACCACTCCCGTATGCTAATGTCGCGGATACCCATATTTCCTGGTTCATCGTGTCATAAGCTATGCCTGTGCCGTAATCAGCGAGATTGCTTGCGCTGTTGTATGTGTATGAACTTTCAAACACCGCATCACTCGAGAACTTATAAACCGCAACATCAAGTCCTGCGGAGCTGGGGGTCGTTGTTGTTGATGTGCCTGCCAAATACACACTGCTTCCGCCGTCAAAAACTATGTCCCAATTCTTTTCGCGCGCTCCCGGGATCACAGCTGAAGCCACTTGAACCCCGCCGGTTGTCGCGTCATATTTAGCGATCCACATATTCTCCTCAGCTGCGTCAGAGATCACCTGCCATATATCAGCCCCACTGGCATAGATCGCAAGAGAATCTGAAGGACCCGGAGGCTGGCTGATCGCGAAATCCTGCGATACTACCTCAGCATTGCCTATTGCCACGGTAGGCAGTGTTGCGCTTGAATGATCGACCCCTGAATCAAACTCACCATTACTGTTTGAGTCGATCGCTGCAATGATCTGATAAGGATTGCCCACAGGACTTGAAGCTACTGAAAAAGTATACATGCCAACACCCGTGCTGTGATGGAACACAAAACTGCCAGGAGTGCTGTGCGTGGCGATCATGAGGATATCGCCTGATTGAGAGCTGGTCTCGCTGAGCATGCCTGTGAAATTCCCGAAATCCCATACATCTATATCGATATCTGTGACTGAAGCTGACGCATCCACGAAAACAGGCTGGGAATTCAGGTAGCAGTGATGCCCATCAACAGCTCCGTAAGCTCCATTGGGCTCAGCCTCGCCATACGAGTCATGACATTCGCGAACCTGGTTGTTATTATAATCAACGAACGCTGTCACATAATATGTAGCCGGAGCCGGCAGGTTGGATATCGTATAAGCGGACACAAGGCCCGAAGCAACAACAACATTAGTGGTTATCTGGGTCTCAAAATAAGGCCCGGGAGCTGTTGACACGCCGATGATATAGTTATCGCTCGGCGCATGCGGATGCGTTACAACTCCTGATATAGAACCAACCGAAGCCGGCAGATCGAATTCCATGGTTCGCATGTCCCATGTGCTCGCGACATATTCGTTATTGAGCACCATGCCGGACATATACGCCTTGCCGGTATTGGTATCGATCGCGATCGATCCGGGCTCATCTGATATGTCGCCCGGAGTCGCAAAGATCGAAGATGATAAAAATACAAGCGCGTCATAGAACTTGGCAACAACGATATCGTCATTTGTGCCTGTATACTGATTACCCCCGACATAGACATCTCCGGTATCCTGATTCACTTTCACGCTCACAGCCTCATGACCCTCTTCATTCACATATCTGCCTTGTTCATTGAATGATGAATCATAACGAATGATGAGCCAATCCATGTTTCCCTCAGGATCCCCGATAGTTCCTGTGAGATATACGTCTCCTGTCGCAGTGTTCACATCCACAACAGGGCCGATACCCCAGTCAACCTCAGTGTGAGCCGCCGTAGCTCCTGTGCCCTCATAAGTCTTTGAGCTGATCACAGCCGGATCAATATCCGAAAAAGTAGCGGCATTGACTTTTATGGTTATAAAGCGCGTTGTATCGTTTAAAAGACTTGTGCCGGTAACATAGAGTGTGTTCGAGTCATACATGGCCAATCCGAACCCTTTGTCATTTCCCGTAGTATCAACATTGTAATACCCGGTTGCCGTGGCATTGAGATTCGCCGCATTGATTTGATTTATCCTGATATCGCCGATATAAGCCCCATCACCATCTCCAACAGTGTATATATTGCCGTCAGAGCCGGTTATCATGCTCCTCATGACCGGGTTTTCAATAGTTCCGGGGTTTCCGATCTGCTCCAGAGCATCACTATATTTGACGATATAGTTGCCGTTCCCATCTCCGTTTGTGGCAACAAGCATATAGACATTGGATGGGCCGATCGCCACATCATACCCGTAATCATCATAGCCCCCGTCAAACACAGCCGATGACAGCATCGCGCCGCTTGCCGCATCGTATCTGATAATAACAGCGTCAAGGCCCGTGGCTCCGCGCGAAGTTATACCTACCGCATATACATACGCCCCATCAGGATCGACCGCGACAGATGTGCCGATATCATAATCCTCGCAATCATACACTGCGCCATCTCCTGAAAATGTGCCTGTGAAATGGGAAAGGCACTGGGAAAATCCTTCGGTTCCTGCTACGGGAGTCACAGCCTCTGAGCCGAACCTATAAGGGAAAGAAGACCCCTCAAGCGCGAACCATTTGTTGCCAGAGCCGTCGACCGCCAAACCCATCCCCGCAAGCCCGGAACCCGTTGTCTCGACCGTGAAAGTCCCGGCGCTCACGTCGTAATGGATTATGGCAGCGTCATCATCGTCGTTTGTGCCGCCGCCTATCAACAGATCCCCGGAAGAATCGATCTTGATCTCGGTCACAATATCATCGAGAGTATCATCATTCCTCCAGATATCTTGAGCCACCACTGCGCCGGTATTGTCAAATTTCAAAACCGCGATATCAGATTCGGGGACTTCATCTTCCTTGTTCGCTGCCACCCACACACCATCAGAAACGATCTCAAGGTAAGTATGAACATCCATACTGGTGGCATAACTCGTTTCCTTGTATGTGCCCTGCAAAGTGCCTGATGTATCATATTTCCAAAGAACAAGATCCATAAGCCCTGTTGAAACGCTTGAGCTATACCCCACAGCCCAGACATCCGATCCTGAAACCTTGACGTCCGTCGCCTTACTGTTAAGAACGTCAAGGAGTTTTGGAAATCCTCCCGCAAGCCCGAGATTGGTGTCGTATTTCCATAACGCCATGCTCGCACTCTCTGCCGCATCATCATACGCGACAGCCCCCGCGATCCATATACCCGAGCTGTCAGTGGTTATCGACATGCCGTATTCACCACTGTTATACGAGCCGTTGTTGTAAGTCGCCGAAGAGTCAAGGGTAAGTGTCGGGTCGGACCAAAGATATTTATACACAGCCATATCGACGCCGATCCCGGCAACCGCACTCGTCGCGGCCCCGGTAACATAAACATACTGACTTCCATCATCCTCAAAAGCTATATCATACTCCTCAACCTCACTATTCGCCAGCATTCCAGGTAACGGCAGTGAGGTCCGGTAAACACCCGCGTCGAAAACCGCGAGCCAGACGGTATTCACCGCGTCAGAAACCACTTCCCAGGTATAACCATGCCCGTACCCGATCCGATAGGAGGCACTAGCCGTGGGCTCCGGCGCGTACTTGGCGAGCCAGATATCTGCGTTGGCGCCGGTCTGATAGCCGGCGACATAGACAGACCCGTTCCCGTCCGAGATGAGGCCGGTGGCCTGGTCATTCGTGCTCCCGCTCCCGCTGACGGTGAAGCTGGAGAGAAGCGTCAATGCGCTGGTCTCGAATTTGGCGACGAAGATATCCCAGCCCTCAACGGCATCCGTCAGTGTTCCGCTCACATAGACATCGTCTCCATACACATCGATGCCATATCCGCAGTTCCTGTCCGTGTCGCCCAAAGAGCCGTCGATATTGGTGCTGGCGATCGCTCCGCCGGCAAGGTTCGCCGGATCGAATTGAGCGACCCAGAGGTCACGCCCTGTCACGCTGTAGCTTGAAGAACCCGCGGCATAGAGGTAGTCGTCATCTGCGTAGACGACTTCATACGCCTGATCTATGCCGACATCGCCGGGCGCAGTAAAAACAGCGCTCGATTGGAACACGAGGGAAGAATTATACTTGGCTATAAAAGCACTGCCGGAATTCCCCCCCAGATCCGTAACAAATCCTGCCACATATACTTCGCTTCCGGCCGGATTAAGCGTGACACCATAGGCCTGGTCGTTGCCCCCGGGGCTGGAGCCCGCGATGGACACGCTTGAGATGAACGTGAGTGTATTGGCGCTGTATTTGGACACGAAAGCATTCTGATTTCCGCCTCCGACCCCGTCATGCAAAAGACCTGCCACATATACATTGCCGAGATTGTCTACCGCGATATCGTTGCCGTTATCATCATTAAGCGTACCCGTCCCGTCTGCGATCACGCTCGAGACGAACACCAGATTAGACGTGTATTTGGCGATAAGGATATCCGAGTCGGAGTTGCTGACGTTTGTCACCGTGCCGGTGATAAAGACATTCCCGTCATTATCGACCGCGATGGCATTGCCCCCGTCAGAATTGATTCCGGCGGAATTGCTTGTCACGCTTGCTATCATTACAAGCGACGGAGTGAATTTCCCGATCCAGATATCGGAGTTAGGAGCGGCGTCCTGGACGAAACCAACGACATAGATGTTGCCGCCAGGTCCGATCGCGACTTCACTGCCCTGGTCGGATGCGCCCTGTGCCCCGCCGACAGCCATCTCCGCGATCTTGGTGAACGCAAACACATCATGCGCCAATGCCGACACA
>JBHPMF010000034.1:0-25741 GCA_042563375.1 Elusimicrobiota bacterium
AACTTAATTAAATGCGGTAATGGATCCCTGCTTTCGCAGGAATGACATAGGGGAAGAATAAAGAAGACGGAGGAGCCTTTTTTACTCAGTACTCATGACTCAGTACTGAAATTCTGGAGGATAATTTATGAAACAAGCTTTAGGGAGCGGATCGAGTTTGGTGGTCAAAAAATGCCAGGTTTGCGATAGTTCTGACTTAGAGCAGTTATTATTCCTTGGATACCTGCCTCCTGTTAATCAGATGCGCGCCATAGGGGAAACCCCGCATGAACAGCCGAGCTATCCCGCGCTTTTGCTCAAGTGCAATAAATGCCAGCTGGTTCAGCTTGGTCTTATTGTGGACGCCAAGATACTTTTTCCTCCTGAATATCCCTACACAAGCGGGACAACAAAGATCCTCAGGGATAATTTCGCTGAGCTTTACCAGGAATGCAGTAAGATCATAAACCTCAACAGCAATGACCTTGTAGTTGATATTGGTTCCAATGACGGCACGCTTTTGAGTAATTTCGCTTCAAAGCATAAGGTTCAGGGGATAACTCCCGAGGATGTGGGTAAAACAGCGATCGAAAAAGGCATCCCAACGCTCATCTCTTATTTCAATAAGGATTCTTCCTACAAGGTCAAGAAGGAGCGCGGTCCGGCCAAGATCGTCACTGCAACAAATGTGTTCGCGCATGTTGAGCATATCCATGAATTCGTGGACAGCGTGGCTAATATGCTCTGCGATGACGGCGTGTTCATATCAGAATCCCATTATCTCATCGGGCTGATTGAAACCCTTCAATATGACACTATCTATCATGAACATATGAGATATTATTCCCTTACAAGCCTTAAGTATCTGCTTGAGACGCACGGATTCTCAATATTTCATGCCAAGCAGATACCCACACACGGAGGCTCGATCAGGGTTTACGCGACAAAGTCAAAAGCGTATAAAACATGCAAGAGCGTTGGGGAAATACTCGCAAAAGAGGCTCTTGTCATGAAGCAGGCTAATCTTGAAAAATTCAAAAAGCGCGTTGTTGTTTCCAAGCTGGCTTTGCACTCTGTTCTTGTTGACATAAAAAAGAAAGGGGGCAGAATTTTCGGGGTAGGGGCGCCTTCCAGAGGCAGTACTCTTGTTAATTACGCCGGGATAGATGACGGCATACTTGACTGTATTGTTGAGACAAAGGGTTCCTATAAGGTGGGCAAATATCTGCCCGGAACGCTCATTCCGGTTGTTGATGAGGAACGCTTGTTCAGTGAACAGCCTGAATATGCCATGCTCCTTTCCTGGCACATAAGCGATGAGCTTATACCTAAGTTAGCGCAAAAAGGTTTTAAGGGCAAATTTATCGTGCCATTGCCTGATCCGAAGATCGTGTCTTCTTAGGATATCGCAGCGGAACAGTCATTGGCAGGGGGATCATCCGGCCTTGTTTTGGCCGGATAGCTTTTTAACAACATGAAAAGAAAAGTCGTTTGCGCATTATGCGCTGCTTATGTGCCGATCCCCTCTGACCTGGACAATGCCTCCATTGAATATATATGCGGTAATGTGTTCGGTACTATTGAAAAGCTTCCCTGGTTTTACAGATGGCCTGTTTCCTGTTATTTGATCATGATCGAGCTCTCTCCTGTATTGCTGTATTTGCGAAGATTCTCAGGACTTTCATTGGAATCTCGGCGTGCGTTCATGCGAACAGTGCTCCAACGCCTGCCTTTTTACGCCATGATATCTGAATTGCTTAGAACGCTGGTTATACTCTCATTCTTTGATGTATATGACAAATAATCCGATCAATATGCTCCGGGATATCAGCTCAGGGTCTTTGCATTGCGAATATTTGGTCATAGGCTCAGGCGCAGGAGGGGCTGTAGCGGGTTTTGACTTGGCCAGAGCCGGCAGGGAAGTTGTGGTGCTTGAGGAAGGGGAGCTCTATTCAGCTGAGCATTTCAAAAAAGGCATAGGCAAGCTGACAAGCCTTCTTTATCGCGGAGGAGGCGTGACCCCGTTCCTTGGGAGGCCGCCTGTGGCTTTTGTGGAGGGCTGCTGTGTGGGCGGCGGGACACTGATAAACGGGGGCCTTGTCTGGAGGACTCCGCGCAGGGTCCTTGATCAATGGCGCAAAGAATTCGGGTTGATAGGTTATGGGTATGAAGATCTTGAACCGCATTTCAAGAAGATCGAAGAACTCCTTAATGTCACTTATTCGCAGACAGGGGACCATGATATTGATTCAGCGGTTATAAAACAGGCTTGCGATTCCCTTGGGTGGAAAAATGTTCCTGTGCCCAGGGCTGTAAAGGATTGCAAACATGATAATCGCTGTCCAACAGGATGCGCGAGCAGTGCGAAGATAAGCGTGGTTGAGAGCTATCTTTCGGAGGCATCGCGTTCAGGAGCGCGCGTACTTGCCGGTTATAAAGCCATAAGGATAATCCCGCTGCGCAGCGGCCAGCATGAGATACATTGCGCAGGCGCCGGCCCCGGCGCCGGAGATCTTAAGATCATATCAGACCGCGTTGTTCTTGCAGGGGGAGCCACGCAAACCCCGTTTCTTCTGAGAAAAAGCAATATTTCAAAGACAGCCGGCAGAAAACTCTGGTTTCATATCAATATCAAGGTCGTGGCCACTTTCGATCAGCGTATCAACGCGTCAAATGGCACTATGTTCACTGTACAGGTCCAGGAATTCGAGGATGAGGGCCTTTTGATGATGGCTTCGAATTGGCAGCCGCATTATATGGCTGCCACGCTTTCGCATTTAGGCAGTAAGGCGATCGATGATGTTCTGCGCGATTATGACAGGAGCGCGCTTTATGTGGCGCAGGTGCGCGCGAAAAGTCTTGCCAGGGTGATGAATGTGGGAGGCAATGCTCCGTTCGTGTGGTATCAACTGGATAAAAAGGATATCCCTGCTGTTCACGCGGCTCTTAGCAGGCTCGGCAACCTGCTTTTTGCTGCAGGGGCCAAGACCCTGTATCTTCCCTTATCAGGATCTTCTCCTGTTCACTCCATGCAAGAGCTTGAGAGCGAGCTCAACAAGAGCCGCATATCTGATTTCAAGCTGGTGAGCATGCATGCCATGGGTTCGTGTTCCATGGGCGGGCCTGACGCGGTCATTGCTCAGGATGGAACACTGGCAGGACATCCCGGGATAATGGTCGCTGATGCTTCAGCGCTTCCTTCCAATATCGGCGAGAGTCCCCAGGGCACGATAATGGCATTCGCACATGAGATCATGAAAAGGCACATAAAATAATGGCAGAAAAAAAGAGTTTTGAGATCCAAAAAGCTTCCTCTGCGTTTATCAGTGATATCGCAAGACTGCATCATGAATGCCTGCCTGATGATTTCTGCGCGATACTCGGCTTGGATTTTCTTGAGGAGGTTTTTTATCCTGCGATGTTCAAGGATCCCAAGACCAGCGGAGTCTGCGCTGTTGCAGAGGGAAAAGCCATCGGGTTTGTGCTGTTCTCAAGCAATCATTCGTTCCTTACGCGCTTGGTGTCTGATAATCCCGCGTATATGTCGGCCAAGGGTTTGCGCAGGGTTTATAGCCCTGCTTTTTTGCGCTATGTGATAGAGGTGCTCATACTTTTGTTCATAAGAAAAACCAGAAAAGAGGAGAAAGGGGCTGAGCTGGGCTATATAGCGGTGGACAGCGCGTATCAGGGCTGCGGCGTGGGGCAAGCTATCGTGGCCCAGGGCCTCAAAGACCTTTCTGATATGGGGTTCGATCAGTGCTGGGTCAAGACATTGAGCTCGACTCCGGGCACTACCCGTTTTTATGAGAGACTCGGATATGCCAAGTATGATGAATTCCTGGGACGCGCGTATTTTGTAAAGTCACTTAAATGACTTTGAGGAGGTGGTGAAAGACCGTGAAGCTTCTTACTGTTGAAGACTGCGAGAACCTTGACATGAAGACTGTATGGGATAATTACAAGCAGTTCGTGAATCCCGGACAGGTCAATCTGATCTCAACATTCGGTTTTGGCAGGGATCTGGCCCAATATGCCGAGGGCGCCTGGATCTATACGAAATCAGGCCGCAAGGTCCTTGATTTCACGGGCGGAGTAGGAGTTCTCAGCCATGGTCATAATCACCCCAGAATACTTGCGGCCAGAAGACGGTATCAGGAATTAAAAAGGATGGAAGTCCATAAGAATTTTTTCTCCCCGTATATCGCGGGCTTGAGCCGCAATCTTGCCAATATCCTTCCCGGAGGTCTTGATATCTCATACTTTCCCAACTCGGGTTCGGAAGCTGTGGAAGGCGCCATTAAGATGGCGTACAAATACCACGATGGGAAGCGAAAGCATATACTTCACGCGGATATCTCCTTTCATGGGAAACTCTTGGGCTCTGCCAGCGTGACAGGCTCTCCTGAGCTTGACTATAAATTCCCGCGCATCAGCGGTACTGAGAGTTTCCAATACAACGACATTGGATCAATCAGGAAAAAGATCTCTTCCATCAGGACCAAGGACGGAGGTTCTGATATATACGCCCTTATCCTGGAGCCGTTCAATGCGAGCAGTCTGCGCGCTTGCGACGAAGCTTTTCTGCGCTCTGTGCGGGAGATATGCGATCAGGAGGATATCGTACTGATATTCGACGAGGTATACACAGGCTGGGCCAAAACAGGGACGCTTTTTTATTTCATGAGACATGAGGGGCTTGTTCCGGACATCCTTATATTCGCAAAATCATTTGGCGGCGGTAAAGCCTCTATAGCAGGGTATTCCTGTAAAAGACCGGTTTTCATGAAGGCTTATGGGAATCTCGGTGACGCCACGCTTCACAGCACCACGTATAACGGCTTTGGCGAGGAGACCATAACCGCGATCGAGGCTGTCAATATCATCATGGAGGAGGATTATTCCGCGAAGGCAGCGCGCATATACAACAGGATCAATCCCGGCCTTATAAGATTAAAAGAGAAGTATCCGCATATCATCGAAGACGTGAGAGGCGCGGGTTCGCTCAACGGCATCCTGTTAAAAGCTGACAGCGCTATCTTGAAAAACATGGCCAAGATCATTCCGTCGAAGATGTTCAAGGATGAGCGCTTTTTCCAGAAAGCCCTGACCGGCGCTTTGATAAACCGGCTTTACGATAAACACTCGATCCTGACTTTTTACGGATCCAACCGCGAGATACCCCTTATCATTTCACCGAGCCTGGTCATAAAAGACGAGGAGATCGATCATTTTCTTGAGAGCCTTGACAGCACTCTTAGTGAAGGGCTTGCGATGATCTGCGCTGATTTTATCAAGAGTAAGTTCTTCAGTGTTTTACTTTGTAGATAGTCACGGTTTCTGAGGTGAATGCTTCCGCGAGGGGCAGAGGCGAGTGTTTCGGAAAATCTTTCTCAGCTAAGCGGGATGCGCTGGGGCCGTACCAGACATAATCCACCGGATAATGCTTACCGGAATACTCCTGCTTGGCTATCCTGCTGCTGGTACGTTGGGCCGGGTAGAAAGCAAAAAAGAACAAGTGATTGAGGCTTCTGTCCAATGATACGCGGTCCGAGTTGTATTTCCAGGCTAACCTGTCGAAGCTGTTGATCCCGCCTGATAAGTATTCCGGATGAAAAGAATGTTCATTGAATTTTTCCGGGGATATGCGCAAGACTTGGAGCGCGTACAGCAGTCTATCCACATTTTCGGCCAGGGGGATGTTGGACATATAAGGCGCAAGACAGGCTGTGAGTGTTTTGTTGTGCGAATAAACAGGGATGTTCGCGTTGGTCGATCCGCTGATCGTGGCGATCACGGAATCAGGATCCGTGTTGTCCTTGAGCCAGGCGAATGCTGCTGCGTCATCTTTGTGCAGACCCATGCCTTGATGGTTTTGAAGGGCGAAGATCCAGGCGCGGCCGCATGCAATGACCGTGACAAGGACAGTGAGCCATATCCAGTTCTGTTTGGACGGGATACGCTTGCCGGCAAGGCTGATAAGCGCGATCCAGATAAAAAGATTCCCGATGCTTGTCCAGTAGTAGGAAGGCAGGGCATAGCCTGTTATAACCTGCATATTACAGAGAAGGAACATCGCCCCTGAGACGCCGGCGCACCATAAAAGCGAAAGCTTCTTCTTGCCAAAATGATAAAGAGCAATGAAACCCGCGGCATAGATCAGGGATATTCCTGAGAATCCGTGCCCGAAACCAATACTGCTGAGCATCAGGGATTCTTGGTCAGCCGGGTAATTAAGAGAGAGCCACGGAAGCATGACAAGAAACGAGAGTATTCCGGAAGCCAGCAGCGCGAGAGGGGGCTTTTTTTCTTCCCGCCACAGCATGATCATGAAAAGGCCAAGGGAAATCCCGTAAGCCATTGCTATGGTCGGATGGATGTACACAGCCAGCCCGCCCCATAATCCATACAAGAGAACGTTCTTATATGTCCTGACTTCGGCTATTCTGATCGCGCAATAGCTGCACCATAATAAATAGGCAATGGTCAGAGCCGGCCTGAATATGCGGTATAGGCCTATGTCAAAATAATAGTTGCCGACAAATATCAGAGAATGTCCGATGAATGTCTTTACAGAGCCTTGCGCGATGCTTATGAGGTCATAGAGCAAGATGCCTGCTATGGCCCCGAAAATAGCAGCTTCTTTTGGCGCGCCCGCGCGCAGGATCAGGAGGTAGATCATCAAAAAAGCAGCAATGCTTAAAATAAAATGAGCGATCATCCAGGTCGCGTCCATGTTGCCTGTAAGCCGGTGCAGGCGCCCAAGAGCGTAAAAGCCCATGAGCCCTCTGCTTAAAAGCGTTGAGTTCTTATTTCCCTTTATATAAGAATCATATGGAAGATGATGCCTCGAGGCTTCGTTTATGCGTCCCGCATACCACGGAAAATCACTGCCGATCACGCTGCTCACCATGGAGAATGGGCCGTTCCTGTCCCAGGTTTGAACGTACTCAGGGAACCGTGTTTTGTAGAAATGGCGCATGGAATACATGAAGAACGGGGAGAGGTTCGTGATCATTCCGACAAGCACAGCCAAAGATATCATGATCGCGGATTTTCTTGTCAAGCGCATGCTGCGCAGAACCCGGGTCATCAGAAGTCGTATTTGCCAAGCTTGTACTTGGCGATGATCTTCAAGACATCGAACCCGTAGCTGATCGGTTTCAGGTGGGATTTCTCACTTCCGTAATGCGTTGGGATCGGCACTTGCAGTACTCGCAGGTTGCGCTTGCAGGCCATAAAGAGCATTTCTCCGTCAAAATGGAATGTATCGCTTAGTTTTTCAAACGGTATAGTTTCCAGGGCTTTTCTGGTGTATGCCATATATCCGCTGTGATATTCAGTGAAATTGAGGCCCAGGGCGATATTTTCCAGTGTTGAGAGGGCTCTGTTGGCTATATACTTGTACAGCGGCATGCCTCCTTCAAGAGCCTTGCCTCCGAGGATGCGCGATCCCTGAGTAACATCAGCTTGGCCGTTTTTTATGGGCTCTATCATCTTGCCGAGAAGTTCAGGCGCGTACTGCCCGTCAGAATGCAAAAGCACGATAGCATCAGCTTGTTCCTGCAGGGCTTGCTTAAAACTTGTTTTCTGTATTTGGGCGTATCCCATGTTCTGCGGATGATTCACAAGCTCGATCTTGGGATAGGTTTTTACGGCTTCCGCGGCGATCTGAGCTGTGCTGTCAGTGCTCGCATCATTGGCAATGATGATCTTGTGGATCTCCTCCATGATGTCCTTGGGAATGCGGTCAAGCACTGAGCGCAGTGTCTTTGCAGCCTGATATGCCGGGACTACTATCGTGATCCGCATGATCAAATCCCGGTATTAACGGACCCTGTCCGCTTGAGTGTGAGTATTGTGATCGTGGTATTGAGCATATCTTCCTGCCACTTATTATATAGAAAAACCATGTTTTTTTACGTTGTGTTTGCGCATGTCCTTTTACGGGGTTTCGGGGAGGGTTTACTGAATTCCGGATGCTTTGCCTGGCGCGCAGGGCCTTCAGCCGCAGATGAGTATTACCTTTTCTTAAAAATCAGGATGGTCGGCATTATGTAGCGCAGATCTTCAGGCGGGAATCCCGGCGCGAAATTTATGCCCCATGCTTTTATATCGCGCTTAAGAGTGGTCATGAGCTCATAAGAGGAGTTGCTGAATATTTCATTGATAAACGGCGTTTGGAAGCGCTGCTGCCTCCAATCCAGGGATTTCTCCAGGGAAACATAACGCGGCATGAAATTAAAGTCAGTGAGGATCAGGTAATCAGGCATCTCCTTGCGCAGCTTTTCAAGAGAAAGCTCAAGGTTGATGAAATCATAGCGCGGCATGTTCTCATAAAGCGGCTTGTTCTCCGGCTTTTCAGGGGAATACCAGTATTGCGTCATGGCAATGGTGGGCTCATTGAAAAACGGCATTTCAGCAAGACCTATCCTGCTTCCTGAGGGGATATTGCCCACGATGTAATCAGAGGCTTGCGACTGGACTGTTTGCTCTGACATCAGTCTGGAGTATGTGAAGGAATAGCCCAGCGCGAACAAGCAGCTTGCCCAGAAAAATACGCGTATCGCCCATCGCTGCAATGCCGCGCTCTGAGCCCTGCGCTTCTCATACTCCCAGTAGGCACAGCCGCAGATCAAGCTTACCGCGGGTATTGTTGCTGTGTTGTATCTTAGGTAAGCCCAGATGGTGCTTGTTGCATGCTCGAGCCATAGCAGGAGACAAAATGACAGCGCCATGATAGCGAAATAATTACGCTTCCTGATGATCGTGATCATGCTCAAGATAAAGAAACAATACAGCGGTATCCCAAGAGAGTCCCACATGCCTTTTGTGGCGTAAAAAAGCGAAGAGAATTCAGGCATAACCCTTTGATTGGCATGGGCCCAGCGCATGAAAACAAGGCCGTTGATCACATTAGGGATATTGGTTATAAAGTACGGATTAAGCGCGAGAAAGGTGAGGATAGAGCTTAGCGCGCCTGCGCTTATGAGCGCAGTTTGCCTGCGCAGGGTGGGCCGAGCTGTTCCGGGAGCATTGCGCAGCGCATGATAGTGCGCCAGGACAAGGAAAATAGCGCATATGAAGATTACATACTTCATCTGAGCAGTGAGGCCTATCGCCATCCCCGCGATAATATAGGGACGCATGCGAAAATCCTTTTTTTGCGCCACAATCAGGCTTGCCCACAATGTTAATGCCACGCCAAGGCCGGCGTAGATATCAGACTGTATATAATGGCTGTTCACAACATGTATGGGAGTTATCGCGCAGATGAATGCGCTTATGAGCCCCGCAGGGGCTCCTCCGTAATATCTGCGCCCCACAATGAACACAACCAGGATCGTGAGCAATGCCACGAATACCGAGCCCAGTCTGCCGGCCAGATATATCTTGCCGAGTTCCCTGGGATTTTTCTTGTAAAAAGCATAATCCTTCACTGTTTTCAGCCAGCCTGACATTTTGGCTATTTGCATGCAAAAAGCCGAGAAATAGATCGGAACAGCTCCGCGGGAATAAGCATAAGACTCAGGAGGCGGCTCGAAATCCAGTTTTTTCGGGTTAAATGACTTTATGGTTTTAAGCACTCTTACTTCATCAACATAGAGTGATCCGCCGTGAAAATATTGGCCTTTTCCGGGAAGCCCCCACCATAATCCTGTCATGCGCAGATACGCGCCAATGCCCACTATGATGATAAGAATCGCGAAAGTCGCGATCTTTTTGGTATCAGGGGTTTTCTTCATATCAACACGCTGCGTTATATCTCTATGCCTGCGGAGGCTTCTTTTGTGGATGTGTTGGATGCGTGCCGTATGGGATAGTATGTTATGGGCTTGGTGGTGAAATCGTACTTAGGCCATTTGTCTTTCGCGAAGTATATGGCTGAATGGGTTTGCTTGTTTATTGCCGGAGCTGTGGCGAATTTAAGGAAATAGTATACATCCCAGAAGAACTCTCCTGTTTTTATTCCTCTCCACAATCTGCGCGTTATAAAGCTTGGATTAGCGAGTATGGCTTTGCGATATGCGATCCCCATGTATTCGTTGATGCGCTCGATGCTGAGTTTTGGGTGCGCGAACAAGGGCTGTGTGGTGTAGATGAAATAATCATCCCAGTTGTATGAGCGGATAAGGCCTTTTTTCCTGTATTCCACAAACATCGGCGTTCCCGGGAATGCTATGGCAATGCCGAACTTAAGCATGTCAAGCGGCAAAGATCTCGCGTAGTTTATGGTATCCATCACTGTTTCTTCATTATCATGGGAGAGGCCGAGCAGGAAAAATCCTATGGTCTCAATTCCGGCTGCTTTGGCCATTTTTACGGCTTCCCTGCCCTGCTCAATGGAAGCCTTGCCGCCTTTTCCAAAACCCTTGAGAACATCATCGCTTCCTGTCTCAAATCCGAACGCCACTCTATAGCACCCTGCTTTGCGCATGGCTTCGAACATTTTCGGCTCAGCTGATTCCACTCTGATGCCGTTGGTGCATGTCCAGGTCATGTCAAGGTCCGCTCTTATCATCTCCTCTGACACGGCTTTGGCCCATGCTTGATCGGAAGTGAAGATATCATCCGCGAGCGTGAACTCCCTGTATCCGAGCCTGCGCATTTCTCGGGCTTCAGCAACGCATCTGGCAGGGGATTTTTTGCGCAGGCCGAGTCCGACCGTGTTTTTGCTCGCGCAAAAATTACATTTATAAAGGCATCCGCGTGAGAATTCAGCCATGGCCAATGGCCTGCGTTTTGCGAGTAACCTGCTGATCTTATATTTATACTTCCGGCTATCGTAAAGGTGCCAGGCGGGCATCGGAAGATCATCAAGGTTCTGTACGAACGGCCTTGGGTCTGTGCCCAGGATATCGCTGCCCTTTCTGTAATGGATGCCTTTTATGTTTTGCGGAGAAAGGCCGTTGAGGATGTCCAGGAACGTATGATCTCCTTCTCCAACAGCAACCATATCAAGCATGGATTCTTCCATGCTTTCCCCGGGCAGGCAGGATACATGCGATCCTCCGCCTATCACAAGGATATCTTTTGATATGGATTTTACAAGCACACTAATGTCGCGCATCTGGTTCATAAGCGGCGTGGTCGCTGTGACGCCCACCACATCAGGCTTGAATTCTTCTATCTTGTCGCGCACTACGCGATAGTCGTATTGCGAGTAGCTTAGATCCAGGATCTCGATCTTGTGGCCATTGCTTTGCGCCATGGCAGCGAGCGCCAGGATACTTGGAGTAGGATATATCGGATCCACCACAGAAGCTTTTGCAGAACCGTAGCTGTCCTTGTATGAAGGATTGATCAATAATGCTTTTGCCAAATTATCCTCTCATTTGCCTACATTCTGAAAAACCGGTATACGAACACTTCTTTTAAGCTTCTTAAGCATGATTTGCAGAACCTCACAGGCGGAAGCGAGACTGTTCCGAAAGTGCGTTCTTTGTGCGCCACAGGCAGTTGGATGACATTATTGTTCCTTGCAAGTGTTACAGCAAGGAACAGAGACGGCGCGAAAACATCATAGCCGATTATTTCCATGGCTTTGTTCAATGCTTCTCTTTTGATCAGTTTGAACGGACAGTTGGCGTCTTTAACGCTGACCCCGAAGAGCAGGAAGTTGAGCAGGCGTATCAGTCTTGACACGGATTTTCTGTATAGCGGATCCCGCCTGTTGAGCCTGTATCCCAGAACAGCGTCATACTCAGGAGTGTGTTTACAGAATTCCCAATAATGCCCAGGGCCTATCTGATCATCGCTGTCAACGAGCAGGATGTGATCGCCCTTTACAAGAGAAAACCCTGAGATCACAGATGCGCCATGGCCTATGTTCTTTTTATTGTGGACAACGCGGATATATGAGTATTTTTTCCCGAGTTCATCAAGGATCCGGGCTGTGCTATCCTTACTTCCGTCATTTATCAGGATCATCTCGGATCCGGGCAGTTTTGAGAATATGGCCTCATGGAATTTTTCGACCACAGCCTTGATCCCGTCAGCTTCATTGAAAACAGGCATGATCACTGAGAGCTGAAGTTGATTCATCTGCGTTTAAAGCTTTTCCCCGCTGCTAAGCCTTCCTTTATGGATTCAGCGATACCCTGGAAGACCCAGCGGCCGTATCTGCCGATAGAAAGGATATTATGCGCTTTTAAGGCTTTGATGGATCTTTCCTTCCAGGTCGAATCAGGGTATGACCATGTATACGCGGCATCTATCCATGTTGGGTCGCATATTATGGCGTCACCCATCCACTTGAGTCTTTTGAGCTCTGCTTCTGTCCTTTTAGCTATTAAAGAGATCTTGTCTTGCGATGGCTTCCTGTTTTCCCTGAATGAGAATTCAATATAAAAACTCACAAGATCCTTTCTTCTGCCCGGCACGAAGTCCCTTTCCACATTACTGTAAAAACCGGTCCTGTGAAATCCGGATGCGCTTTCAGGCGTGTAGAGCCAGTGGCTGCGCGGGCACTTGCGCCCCCTGGTTCCCGCGATATTGAGCACAAGTACGCTCGTACATGGATCAGGAGCGCTTGTTCGCAAGCCTGTCATTTCCATCATATTATGGAGGGGAAGCGTTGACAGAATGGAGTTATACGGGAGATCTTCTCCGCTTTCAAGCCGGATCATCTTGTTCTTCAGGGATATTCTTAAGACCCTTGATCTGTACGCAATGTCGCACTTTGCTGCCATCGCGCTGACGAGCTTGTTCAAACCTCCCACCGGATAGAGGAATGTGGCATTGTATCCCACTTTGCTTTTTGCCTGATCTGAAGCCCCGGCTTTGATCCTGTCAAGGTCAATGGGCGTCTTGTATGGATCCTGCGGCGCGATCGCGTTGGTCAAGTTTGCTGTGTATTTATCATGGAACGGACGGAAAAACAGATCGTTCAATGTCGCGCCGAAATTGTGCTTCAGGTATAAGGAAAGTATTTTCCTTGCTTTTGGAGGATACGCGCTGTTGTGGTTTTTAATGATGTCGCTCAGGGCGCGCTTTGAGAGATCCGTTGGGAGGCAGGAGAGGTTGTTTTGTATGGGAAACGGGATGATCGATCCGAGCTTGTGAAAATACACGGATGAATTCCTTGTATACGACCTTATCGGGACAAGGGATCTGATAAAGCGCACGACGCTCTTGTCGCCTCCGAATATCCAGTGTCCTCCGCCGACCTCGAACCTGAATGCGTTCTTACTGCTGCGGTTTCCGGCGCGAAAGCGCTTGTCAGGGCAATCGATCTGATAAGAAGAGCAGATCCCGCCGGGGTAAGGCATCCGTTCCAGGATCTTGCGCCCGGACGTGATCCCCGCTGAAAGTCCTGTCACTCCAGCGCCCAGAATGTAATTTTTTTCAGATCGTTTATTTTTCATGCCGGATTCAGCCATTCTAATAAAAATCTGCCTTTCCCTGCTTTGAGCATCTCAAATAAGAACGAGCATGTGAGCAGATAAAAAAACCATCTGAATCCGTAGAGTTGGCATGGCTCAACATGAAAAACCAGCGGGATGACAGCGAACGCCGGGATCAGGGACAATAAAACAAGGACCTCGTGTTTTTTGTTGTTTTGCCACAGGCGCCTGAGCATCATGATGCCCAGTATGAAAGACGCGAGCATCAGCAGCCGCCGGCTTATGCGGAACATCAAAAGCCCTGCTTTTTCAAGATCCCTGTTGGAGATGATCTCGCTTATGCTTACGCTCCGGGCCCATGAGGGAGACAGTTTTTCAGGTCCCCATGTGCTCGGCTTGTTGATGATAAGGGCTGTCTTATAAGCAAGCCCTCTGGCGAATATCTTGGCGGACTTAAGAGGATTGCGCATATAATCTTCAATGAAGAATTGCTTGTAAGCCATGAAAAATTCCTCAGAGTAGGGTACGATCTTGCGTCCTGCTCTTTTTGATACGTAACGAGCGCCGTCAGTGTCGAGCATGGGTTTGGGTGATTTATCCCATTTGTAAAAGGAATAGTGCGCCTGCATCCATATCTCCCTGTGCCCCATCTGGAAGCGGTTGAATTGCATGTAATGAAAGAGCCCGTTAAGGAGCATGGCAAGCATGCATGTGGTGATCGCCGCAAGGAACCATTTGAATAATTTCGCTTTTGAGATAGTCCCGAACGCGAAGTTCAGCGCAGGATACATGAGTATCAGCAAACAGCATTCATTGCGGAAGAAAAACCCGGCCAATGTCAGCAGGGAGAGCAGTATCAGGCGTTTTGTGTCAGAGTACCGGCTTATAAGTATTGCCGTGGCTGCCAATGAGAACCATACCATCCATATGTATTCGGTCGGGTGGATCGCAAGCCAGATCACCGGAAGATACACAGCCCATGCCAGAGCGCCCATCAATCTCCATTTGCGCCCGAAAAGCATCATGGCTATCCATCCTGCCAGCAGGCACATAGCAGAGTCAATAAGAATATGAAGGATCCTGATCAAAAGAGGGTTGATCGATCCGCTTAGCTTATAAGTGAGCACATGAAGACCCGCCAGCGCAAGCGGACGCGTTGCAGCTGTTTTCGTGGTATAAGGCTCTTCATCTACGCCGCCGTAAATACCCGCATAACTGAACTCAAATCTGTTGTTCTCGATAAAATTGCCGGCTGTGAGTATATTGTATGTGCGCGGTCCCATGTAGTCAGTGTCATCAATAAAGGCGATCAAATAGAGAGAGCGTATCGCCAGAGCCAGGGCGATGATGAGCATCTCAATGGCAAATTTACGGTTTATCATTTATCAAATGATATCCTTTTTCTTTTATCGGGGACGGCTTTCTTCCGTGGATTCGTTTCCTTTGGCGCAAAAAAGTTAATATATGTGCGTGAGTTAAGGCTCTCGCTTGCGCTTTGTAGATAGTATTACCATGGACAAGTTAACCATTGTTATTCCGGCTTATAATGAAGAAAAAAACATAGGCTCCACCCTTGAGAGCCTGAAAGGTTCTGTGGACCCCCGGTGGCTGGTTTTGGTCGTAAATGACCACTCAAAAGACAGGACCCGGGAAATAGCGGAATCGCGCAGTAACTTGGGATTTAGCGTCAAGGTCATGGATAATCCGCTTGAGCAGGGTTATGCCTGGGCATTAAAAGCCGGGCTTGAGTCTGTGGACGAGGGCGTGGTCGTCATAATGATGGCGGATCTCTGCGATGACCCGCGCGCGCTCACTGCCATGTATGAAAAAATCTCGCAGGGCTATGATGTTGTATGCGCGTCGCGCTACTCGACGCACGGAGCGAGGCTCGGAGGCTCCAGGGTAAAGGGTTTTCTGTCGAGGTCCGCCGGATGGCTGGTGGGCAAGATAATCGGGGTGAACACCCGGGATGCCACAAACGCGTATAAAATGTTCAGGGTTGGCATGCTTAAGAAGATAGACATAGAGCCGGCGTCTTTTGCCACTCCTATGGAGATTTTGCTTAAATTCCATTTTGCGGGAGCGCGCGCGTCCGAGGTCCCGACAGTATGGAAAGAGCGTTCCCGGGGAGAATCGTATTTTATCTTCAGAAAAGTCTTTAAGGACTATTTATACTGGTTCTCATGGGCGATATACAAAAGGATCCTCAAAGCTTTATCACCCTCAGGGGTATGCAGAAATGATGAATGATGTCCTCCTTCGCCAAGGCTTCGGAAGGATTAAGGAATGATGAAATGAGGAGGAAAGGCTTTATCACCTTCACCCAGCCTCTCCCCTCAAGGGAGAGGGGGAAAAGTCAGGGGAGAGGAAATAAGAGGGGGCGACTGAAGGATTCGGGCCAACATTATCAACTTATTTACGAATGACCCAATGTTTTAAAGACACTTTAAGAGGACTTAACGGAGGAATAATAATATGAAGGTACTTGTTACAGGCGGAGCGGGTTTTATAGGCAGTCATTTGGCCAAAGAGCTGTTGTCGCAGAATCATAAGGTGGTGATACTTGATAACCTGGATAAACAGGTTCATCAGGACAAGAATAAGGCCGTAAAAGATATTGAGAGCATGCCTGCCTTCAAGAAAGGTGATTTAAAATTCATCAAAGGGGATGTCACCAATTACTCTGACGTGAAGACTGCTGTGCATGGCTGCGATGCCATAGCGCATCTGGCAGCGACCGTGGGCGTGGGGCAGAGCATGTATGAGATAGCCTATTACACGCATTCCAATATTACAGGCACCGGCATGCTTTATGAGGTCCTGATAAAAGAGAAGATCCGCTTGAAAAAAGTCGTGGTAGCTTCGAGCATGAGCGCTTACGGCGAGGGTCTGTATGCGTGTGATTCATGTAAAGGATCGTTTCGAGGGTGGAACCGGCCTGAAGAGGATCTTAAGCAGGGCAAGTGGGACCTCAGCTGTCCCGCGTGTGAGACTCCATTGAAGCCTGTGCCAGTGCCTGAGACAGAGCCTTTTCACAGCACGAGTGTGTATGCTATCTCCAAACGTGATACGGAGGAGATCGCCCTGATGCTCGGTAAAGCGCATGATATCCCAACCATAGCCCTGAGGTTCTTTAATGTATATGGTCCGGGGCAGTCTTTATCGAATCCATATACAGGAGTTATGGCGATATTCCTTTCCAGGGTGCTCAATGATAAAAATCCGGTCGTGTACGAGGATGGCAGGCAGAGCAGGGATTTTATAAACGTCAAGGATATTGCCAGCGCGATCAGGGCGTCTTTGGAAAGCGATCTTAATAATGAGATGTTCAATGTGGGCAATGGGAAGGCTCTTGAAATAAAAGAAATCGCTGATATGTCCATAAAAGCAACCGGCAAGCAGGGCTCTCTTGTTCCTGAGATAAAGGGATTATGGCGGCCGGGTGATACCAGGCATTGTTTTGCTGATACCGCGAAGATCACGAAAATGCTTGATTGGCATCCTAAAATCAGTCTTCAGAAAGGAATGGAGGAGCTGGCCCAATGGACCAAGAACACAAGCGCTTGCGACAGTTTCGCAAAAGCAACGGATGAGCTGGCGAGTTACGGGCTTCTGCGCCAAGGCAAAAGCTGATCAGTATACCGTTGCTGCGATTTCTTATCGGGACAAGGTGCCTCGATTAAAAAACTAACACTGATCCATCTGGCGTTCATCATAGCGATCATTGTAAGGCTTTTCGTGCTTTTTGATACTTACGATAATCCGTTTTTGGCGCAAATGGTCCAGAGGGACGTTATCTCGAATCTTGTATCAGGCCGCGGATTCTCCATAAACCCCAATGACGCAGTGGCCGGCGGATCTGTTGACCCCGAGAGCGTCAAACCGTATTTAAGCTATCACATGCCCGGACAGGCTTTGGTCATCGCTGCGCTGTTCTCTTTCACGAACGATCAGGATTACGTGATGTGGCCTGTTTTCTGCATGATCCTTGATGCTTTTTGCGTTTACTTATTATTCTTTTCCGCCAGGAGATTTTTTGGAGACAAGGTTGCTGTAATAAGCGCTTTTGTGTTCGCGTTGCGCATCCCCTATGCTGCTGCGTCAACGAGCTTTCTTAAGGAAGCTCCATTGACTTTTCTGGGGCTTGCCATAATTTGCTGTTTTGTTGAGTATTTGTGGGGGAGAAAGTTCATCTGGGCTTGTTTTACAGGGGCTTTATGCGGCGCTGCCACATATTTCAGGTCTGAATTTTTTGCTTTTGTTTTTATCCTTTGCGCTGTCAGCTTTATCAGTATCTTAGGAGATGATCCGCGCGATTTGATCGATCGCGGGTACAAGCGCGGTTTGAGATTCTGCGTTGCAGCCCTGGCGTGTTTTACGGTCCTGCTCGCTCCGTGGGTGATGTTCAATCTGGAAAAGCATGACAGGCTTGTGTTCACCCAGCAGGTAAAATGGCCTGCGATCTGGTCAGGGTTCGGGGAGATGCCCAATGATTTCGGAGCTGTTAACAGCGACACCGCGAAGCTTGATCATGCCAGGTTAAAGGGCTGTGACGGCGAGTATAGGTCCTGGGAGCTCGATGACTTCTATAAGCAGGAAGTCCTATGGGTGGTTTTTAACAGGCCATTGTGGCTGATGAAGCTGTTCGCCCGCAGAGCGCTTCGGGCTCCTGTGCTGCGCAATTACTGGGGCATATTCGACACGGAAAGCCAGGAAGCGAGTTTCCGCTTTTCAGGCATGTCAGCAATCGAATATGCTATGAAATTCAAAAAGATATTTATTATCAAGTTTCTTGGGGCCGCTGAGAATCTCATGTTCCACGCGATAGCTTTTATTGGTTTTCTTATGATGATGCGCACTGAGGAAGCGTCAATAAGGAGGCCCATGATATGGATAATGCCTTTTCTATTCAATTATATCGTCCATATAATGACAGCCATGGATTCGCGCTATATGCTGTGGAGCTCGACTGTGCTGATACCGCTTTTTATATTGGGTATTGTGAGTATTGTAAACATCAAAAGGGCTGAGGGCTGAGGGATGAAAAATGCCGCATGCATCATTGGCATCGGATGAATATAATCTGTTATTATTAGGGGAGATATAATGGATAAAAAAATTATTGTGATCACCGGAGGAGGGGGATATATAGGAAGCACCCTTTCTCCGAAGCTCTTGAATAAGGGCTATAAAGTCCGAGTATTGGATATCCTCTTTTACGGAGACTCAGGCGTGAGGCCGTTATATGATCATCCTGATTTCGAGCTTTTCAAGGGAGATATCCGCGACAAGTCTTTGGTCAAGGCAGCACTCAGGGGCGCTCATGGCGTCGTGCATCTGGCTGCCATATCCAATGATCCATCCTCGGAACTCAATCATCAGTGGACCAAGGAAGTCAATTATGACGCGATCGAACAGCTTGTTGATCTTTCTGTGAAAGCAGGGGTCAAGCGTATGGTTAATGCTTCATCAAGCAGTGTGTACGGCATTAAGGAAGAAAGTTCAGTTACTGAGGATCTGGTCCTTGAGCCCATGACACTGTACTCCCGTCTTAAAGTGGATTCTGAGAAATTATTTTCTCAGGTAAGCAGTGAAAAATGCCCCACGGTTTCCGTGCGCTCAGCCACTGTATGCGGTTATTCCCCGAGGATGAGGCTTGATGTTATCATCAATATCCTGGTGTCTTCAGCGGTCAATAAGAAAGTCATAACGGTTTTCGGTGGATCGCAGAAACGCCCTAATGTGCATGTGGAGGATAACACGGATTTCTACGCGAACCTGCTTGAGGCTGATGCCGGCGTGATCTCGGGCAAAGCCTATAATGTGAGCGGAGAAAACCATACTGTTATGGATCTGGCCAAGATAGTACAGAAAGAACTCGGGGGAGATATTCCCATCGAGGTCAAATCCACCAATGATCTGCGCTCATATCACATATCAGCGCAAAAAGCCCAAAAAGAACTCGGGTTTACGCCCAAGCATTCGATCCGCGAAGCGATCATTGGATTGAGGGATGCTTTTAAAGAGAATAAAATCCCTAATGTCGCAGACGCATGCTACTACAACATAAAGACTTTGCAGAATCTTGGTTGGGGAAAGTAAAGAGAATGATGAAATGGGAAGAGAGCATACAGTAGACAGTAGACAGGGAAGAGCGGGAAATGATGAATAAAAAAGACTCACTGGAAACTCCCTGTTTTTATTGTTCTCTCTTCTTTTTAGCTTCATCATTCATCATTCATCATTCATCATTTGTATTTTACGGAGGATAATAATATGGCAATTTCAAAGACAATAAAGGAGAAAACGAACATGACGGAAATGAAAGTCGGTTATTCGTATTTAGCGGAACAATTTGCTGATCCAGAAGCTATATTGAACAGGATCAAACAGCTGCTGAAAAAGGGAGATTTCACTCTTGGCAATGCCGTGGAAGAATTTGAAAAAGGTTTTGCGCAGCTTCATAAGGTGCGTTTTGCCATAGGGGTCAATTCAGGCACTGATGCTCTGTTCCTGGCTTTAAAGGCTCTGGGCATCGGCAGTGGAGATGAAGTGATCTCCGCTCCTAATAGTTTTATCGCAACGACTGGAGCTATAGTCATGTCAGGCGCGAAACCCGTGTTCGTTGATGCTAATGATGAGTATCTCCTCGACCCGAACCTGATCGAAAAGGCTATTACCCCGAAGACAAAGGCTATCATGCCCGTGCATCTTACCGGTAATGCCGCTGACATGGAGAAGATCCTTGCCATTGCGAAGAAGCACAACTTGCGCGTGGTCGAGGATGCGGCCCAGGCTGTATCAGCTGCGATCGACGGAAAACCTGTAGGCGGTTTCGGGGACGCAGCAGGATTCAGCCTTCATCCTTTGAAGAACCTCAATGTTTGGGGTGATGGCGGAATGATCACCACCAATTCCGAGGATCTTGCCCGCAGTTTAAGGCTTTTGCGGAATCACGGGCTCAAAACAAGGGATGAGATACAGATCTTCGGGATCAACAGCCGCTTGGACACACTTCAGGCTATTGTTGGCAATCACATCCTTAATGAACTCAAACCCATCACAGAGGCGAGGATAAGAAATGCAGCCATATACGACAAGGCTTTCTCAAAATTATCGCAGTTCATAAAGATCCCTCCAAGAAAACCCAATGTCAGGCAGGTCTATCATACGTATGTGATACAGGTCCAAGACAGGGATAAGCTTCATAAGTATCTTCTCGATAATGGCGTTGACACGAAGATCCACTATCCTATACCCATACACCTCCAGGAGGCTGCCAAACATCTGGGATATAAGAAAGGGGCATTCCCGGTCACGGAAAAGCAGACTGATGAGATACTAACATTGCCGGTACATCAGGCTGTAACGCAGGAAAAGATAGCGTATGTCATAGAGTGCGTGGAGAAATTCTACAAGCCCTGACCTTCTCTGCTCCCGGTAGCCGCATGCTTTAGCGTGCGTTCTGTCCTTTCGGTAGTCGCAGGTTTTTAGCCCATCCCCGCTAAGTTAATTTTTCTGTCATTCCCAACGCAGGTCCCGGATCAGGTCCGGGATAAACTCCATTTGAATAAAGGAACTGGATCCCAGCCTTCGCTGGGATGACACAAGGGAGATGGGATGACACGGGGGAGAATGGGATGACACAGGGTAAAGTGGAGAAATTCTACAAGCGCTGACCCTGTAGTTTAAGAGGATCTGTTCATCTTGCGTAAACCCTGCTCAAGGTTTACTTTTGGCGAGAATCCAAGCATGCGCTTTGCTTTTGATACGGGTATTTTCAGCTTGAATGTTTCGTTCTTCTGATACTGCTTTGCGCCCCACTTGATATCCGCTTGCTTGCCGGTTGCGCGCGCGAATATCCCGGCTGTTTGGCGCAGGGTATGGGAGCGCCCCAGGGCTATGTTTATGATCTCAGCGCCTGAGAGTTTTTGCGATGATAATGCCAGTAAGATCGCGCGCACCGCATCATCGATGTAGATAAAATCCCTTTTTTGGAATCCATCCGTTGTCTTGAGTTCCATTTCGTTGGCAGCAGCGTGGAACATGGATGGAATGAAAAAATTCCTGTTCTGTCCGGGGCCGTACACTACCGAGAATCTTAAATGAACGAATGGAACCCCGCTTTTGGCTATCATGTCCATGGATCTGACCTTGGATGCGGTATACGCGTTGTTCGGGCTGCTCTTGCAGGTTTCGCTATATCCGGACTTTGAGTATTCCTGCACAGTCCCGACATGAACGATCCTCTTGATCGGCATATTGTGCACGCTGGAGAGGATATTAGAAGTCATTTTGATGTTGCTGAGCATCAGGCTGCGCGTGTCCATCGAGGCTTGCGGCGTGACAGCAGCCAGATGCACGATATATCGGGGATCGATCTTGTTTATGAGCCTTTCTGTCTGTCCGGGATCTCTAAGATCGCATTTAAAAGCCGGGCATCTGACATTCGCGAGTTTGTGTTCAGTGCAGAGAAAGCATTTCCATTGTTTGCTCTTGATCATGCGCTTGTAGAGGGCTTGGCCTATGAAGCCGTCAGCCCCTGTAATGAGGACGCGCTTTTGGTTTTTCAATCCGATTTTTTCCATGGAGAACCCCGGGTGAGTCTCCAGATAACAAGATTCTTCATGAACTCCACTATGGCGGAGATCCTCACATGAGAGGATCCTCCCATGCGCGCCTGCGGGGTTATGGGAATGTCGAGTATCAGTATGTTCTTTTCGGTCAGTTTTAAAATTATCTCAGCATCTATGAACCAGTCCTTGGATATGAGATCGAGCGTTCTCCATATTTCCCTGCGCACCACCTTGGGCCATCCATTGATATCCTTTACGCTTACATCAGGGAACAGAAAGCTGAAGAACGCATTATATGTTCTTGACTGGAATTTCCGCAGAAAGTTCTCAGAGCGTTTTTGCCTGCAGCCCTTTGAGGCCTTGGCTTGAGAATTCTGCGTTGACTCGAAAATGTTCACCAGGTCATCCGCGCTTAACTGTCCGTCTCCGGGAATGGTTGATATCCAGTCTCCTTGAGCAATATCCGCGCCCTGTAAGATGCCCCAGCCGTATCCCTGGTTGCGTTCAACATCAACCAGGCGCATATTGTCTTTGTGGCGCGCGCACCAGCCAGAGAGGATAGGCCGTGTGTTGTCAGATGAGCCGTTGTTGACGAGGATCATCTCGAATGAGATATTCTTAGCTGTTAAGGCATGCCAATAGCTTTCAATGACCTTATTGGCCGCGCTTTCCTCGTTGAAGAATGGGATCACAAGGGAGAATGAAGGCATGCGCCTAACCCGATCCGGTCAGCGCTGTCAGAGGAATTCCCGGTACCATTGCACTGTCTCCTCGAGAGCTTGTCTGAAATTGAAAACCGGTTTCCATTTAAGATGTTTTTGGGCTTTGCCCGTGCTCAAACTCTGTCGTTTTATCTCATGTTCGGCCTTATTGAGGATTATGGGCTTTAAGTTCTTATTTGTGATGTCCATAAGCTCGCCCACTATCTGGAGGACTGTCTTGTTCGTGTTGCTTGAGAAATTGAAAGCTTCACCATGGAACTGCTTTTTCTTCATGTTCTCTGCGAGTTTGAGTATCGCGGAGACCGCGTCTTTGACATAGAAATAATCGCGCAGATATTTTCCGCTCGAGCGCAGTATGGGGCGCTCACCGCGGAGCGCGGATCTGATCGTTCCGGGGATGATCCTGTTGAAATTCAGGTCCCCGCCTCCGAAGAGGTTGCCGCATCTTGTGATCGCCACAGGCAGTTTATAGGTCTTGAAATATGATTGCGCGATAAGGTCAGCGCAAGCTTTGGATACATCGTATGGGAATTCAGCGCCCAGCAGCGCTGTGTCTTCCCTGTATGAAGCCTTGCCCATTTCCCCGTAAGCCTTATCGCTTGAAGCCACTACTATGCGCTTGACAGTGGGATTTCTCCTGCAAGCTTCCAGCACGGTCCATGTGCCCTTGATGTTCGACTCGAATGTCGAGAACGGATCGTTTTCAGCCACTGTCACAAGGGCTTGAGCCGCCATATGGAGGACGATCTCCACTTCGTATTCAGCCATTGTTCTTTCCAGAAGAAGATAATCGTTTATATCTCCGTGGACGATCGATGAGCGGTTATCAAGGCGGGTTTGGAAAAAGTGGCTTTGCGGGACTTTATCCCGTATCACGCAGACGACATTGGCCCCCAGATCCACAAGAGCGTCTACGAGCCATCCTCCCAGGAAGCCCGCTCCTCCTGTCACCAGGACATTTTTGTCACGCCATGCCTTGCGGCTGATGTTCAATCTTTCCAGACTTTCCATGGAGCCTTTTTATTCTTCCAGAGTTGCTGCAGATATTGCAGGTCCCTGTATGTGTCCATGCACTGCCAAAAACCATCATGCGGATACATCATCATCTGGCCTTGTTTTGCCAGCCTGCTCAATGGTCCTTTTTCAAGACTGCACTTCGGATTTGCGGAGAGCCATTTGAATATCTTTTTGCTGAACACGAAAAAACCGCCGTTAATATAACCCTGGGAAGTTCTGGGTTTTTCAGTGAATTCTTTGACTTTCCTGTCTTTGACCAGGAGTTCACCGAATCGAGATGCCGAGCGCACGCCGGTCACCGTGGCGATCTTGCCATGGCGCGCGTGAAAGGCGATGAGTTTCTTGATATCGACGTTAGCCACCCCGTCACCGTAAGTGACCATGAAGTTATCATTTGTTATATATTTCTCGATCTTTTTAAGCCTCGCTCCGGTCTGTGTTTCAAGGCCGGTTTCGGACAATGTCACTTGCCAGCCTTCTTCCGGGCTTATGCTGTGATAGTGGATCCGCGGCTCATCTTCGAGTTTTATCGAGAAATCGCGGTGCGCTGTGTGGTAATTCAAAAAGTATTCTTTTATCTTGTTGCCCTTGTATCCGAGGCACAGGACGAATTCCTTGTTGTTGAAGTGGGAATATGATTTCATTATGTGCCAAAGGATAGGGCGCTGCCCTATCCCGACCATTGGTTTGGGGCGGTACTCAGTCTCTTCCCTGAGCCGGGTGCCGAGTCCTCCGCATAATATTACAGTTTGCATAGCTATAAATTCACCGCGTATAATTCGAATAAATACGCAAAAACACGCGGATAAATAAAATCTTTCATGCTACATATTTATAATTTCTCGTTTAGTATACTACACTTTGCTTTGAGAGTAATTAATACTGTAGAAAAACTGAAAAAAGACACGAAACTCTGTCTTTTCATTATTTGGCTTATCGCCTTGTGCTTGCGCGCATGCCAGCTTGTGCTCCATTATGGAGAGAGCTTTGTTTCAGGGCTGGTGCTGCCCCAGATACAGGCTGCTAACAGCCTTCTTGACGGCCAGGGCCTGATAGTCAATGGCAGTACCCTGGGAGATCCGCCCGGAATGGCAGCGGTCCTGTTCCTGCTTTGGAAGATATTCCCCAGAGGAGCCGTATTTCCGCTTGAGTTACTGCAGGCATTAATAGATTCGTCAATGGTGTTCCTGGTCTTCTCGATATTTCGTACATGGAGAGGGGAGTTCTCCGCGTGGATAGCCGCGTCTGCTTATGCTATTTACCTTCCGCAAGCTTATCTTGCCACGCGGTTGAATCATTATACGTGGGCAGTGTGGTTCAGCGTGATATTCATATATCTTGCAGTCAGCAGGAAGGGGTCTCCTGTGAAAATGGGCATGCTTGCGGGTCTTGGCATGTATTTTCGCTCGGAATTACTTGTAGTGCCGTTTTTTTGGGTCATTGCCAGGTGGCCTTTGATGAGGGAGAGACTCTCAAGGGTTATAATAGCGGGCGTACTGTCTTTGGCGGGGATATTGGTTATTGTCCTGCCATGGAGCTTTTATAACCTTACTCATGAGGGTTCTCCGAGGCTGATACGCCATAGTTTCTGGCTTAGTTTTTATGCCGGCCTTATCTCAACATCGCCGTTTTTCGCGTCTGCGGATAATGTGACTGATGAGATGCTTGATGAAGCTGCGAGAAAACTCAGGTATATGGGATCAGTGGATACCGGATACACAAGGATCATGAGGGACCTCTCGATCAAACACATGAAAGAAAAACCTCTGGATTTTCCAAAAGGGGTCATGCGCAGGTTTGTGCGTGTTTGGCATCTAAACAGCGTATGGGGGATCGAGAACTGGTTTTCTCCGGGATCAATACCTGATTACATGATGAAGATCTCAAAAAAACTCCTGACAATACTGAGTACATTCATCGGGTTTTATTTCTTTTTAAAGTGGGGCAGGAAAAATCCGGAATTGCTGGCAGCCGGCCTGGGCATAATAGCCGGGCTCGGCGCTGTTTATTGCGCTCTTCACATGTCCTACCTTTATCTCATGTCTTTTCGCTGGCTGATCTATTGCTGTTTTTGCGCAGGTGTTGCGCAGGCGCTTTGCGAGCG
>JBHPMF010000035.1:0-25634 GCA_042563375.1 Elusimicrobiota bacterium
AGATGAGCTGCGTAAAGGGAAATTTTGTGCTTTTTAAGGAATCGCATTCTCTGTTTAAGTAAAAGCCATCCTCTTTTCTTTTTCCAAAGCAATCCATGATGCACCACAAGAAGATCGCACCCTGCTTTTGCTGCTTTCTCAAATGTTGACAAACAGGCATCTACCGCAAAACCTGCTTTGTTTATTTCTTTGCCGGCCTTGAATTGAAGGCCGTTTTTTGAGGAATCCTTTATTTTGCGGATCTTGAGTTCCTTGTTTAAGAATTTGACTATATCATTGAGTTTCGCCATGAGTCTCCTTTGCGCAACGAACATATGATCTTATTCCGGTAGCCTGAAGCTACCAAAGAAGTAGGATGCCATCCGCCCCAAGAGGAGGGGCGGATTAAGCGGCCTTACTTAAATTTCTCACTGCCAGCGAATGTGCGCTTAAGCTTGAAGCCTTCAAGCACCTCTCTATCTTCATTATTAAGGGTATTTGTGATTATTTTTTGCACAAGCTCTCCTGCTCCGGGACCCAGCATGAATCCCTGGCCGCACATGCCAACAGCAAGAACAAGGCCTTCTACTTCATCAACCTTGCTGACAATTGGAAATCCATCAGGAGTCATTGGGTAAAGACCTCTCCAAACCCTGCGAACCTTTACACTGGCAAGTATTGGGATTATGCTTATAAGCCTCTCCGAGATCAATGGAAGCAATGCGGATGTTGATCTTGTATCAGTGCCAGCAACAATGGGATCAGGGGTTAAGCAGAATATGATGTGCCCCCTGCTATTCTGATAAAAATAGATATTTTTTGAATTCCTGCCCGGGCGCATATCAACAACCATGGGCTTGAAAAATCTCTCAACAGGCTCTGTGATCCCTGCTTCATGCGAATCCGGGGTCACAGGGATATCCACGCCTGCCAACTGTCCTATCTCGCGGGATCTTGCGCCCGCTGCATTGATGATATTGGGGGCCCAATACGTGTCCTTATCCGTAATGACGCCTTTTACCTTGCCTGATTCTATTTTTATCTGCTTGACACTTTCATTAAATTTAAAAACAACGCCAAGGCTTGAACATTTTTTAAAAAATGCGCTCGAGCACAGCAAAGGCGATGCATTGCCGTCTTGCGGGGAGAATGTGCCTCCAAGCAGGCCTTTTGTATTAATTCCGGGCACAATGTTCTTCATGGTCGCAGTGTCAGCCCAGTCGATCTTCAGGCCAAAACCATGCTGAACTTTCAGGCTGTCTTTAAGCAGGGTAACTCCGCGCTCACTGTAAGCCGGGAAAGTGTATCCCCCTTCTGTCCAGCCTATATCATCCCCGTGAGCCTCCTGCCAATTCTTGAATATCTCAATACTTTTAAGGCATGTTTTGATCTTGGAACCATGCGAGTGAGTAGCGCGTATCCCGCCGATAGCTGTTTTATTCTGCCCCTGGCCAACAGAAGGCATGGAATCTATCACTAACACTTTAAGCCCCGCGCTTGAGATGCTCATGGCAGAAGGCAATCCAACGCTTCCAGCGCCTATTACTATCGCGTCAAAATTATTTTCCTTCATGCTACCTTATTGTCATTGCGAGCCCGAAGGGCGCGGCAATCTCAAGCTCGCGGTGACTTTGGGATTGCCGCGCCCTTCGGGCTCGCAATGACCTGGACATTTATATTTTCCCACGTTTCGCATTGCAGAATTTTGACAATGGCACTTCCATTGTCAGCGGCCTTATAGTAGCTCGAGTGACCTCGTTTAATGAAATTCCCTCGTTCCTGCAGATTCCAAAGATCAATGGTTCGCATGTCCTGCCAAAACACGCTCCCATGCCAGCGCGCGTCATGGCTTTAAGCTGATTTAGGTCCCGCACGCCGCTTCTCAAGGCTTTTCTGATATTTTCCTCAGCCACCCTCTCGCATCTGCAAACAATTCTCCCTTCTTTCCCCTCCCCCTCGATGGGGGAGGTGGGGCGGGGGTGATTCCTTGTATCACATAGAGTAATGGGCGCAGCTTCCCTTTGTACTTTTATCCCAGCGATCTTATGCGCAATCAAGCGTTGAGTTTTCAAGACCAATAGAAGGGTCTTTCTTGCTTTTATGTCTTTGATCTGCACAACCTCTGCCCGTCCCAGGACTTTGCCGTCAACATCATTAACATCCACTTTTTGGCCTTTTTTGATCATATCTCTGTGTATCTCAAAGGCAATGCTCACCAATGGATTCTCCTTGTCTTTGCGGTAATCCACCACTGTTACGGCTAAGCCAGGGCATAATGCCACGCACATTGAACACCCTGTGCACTCTCCGTCAAATTGCGGAAGGCTTGTGAGCTTATCCCGGGAAAGGCTTATGCTTTTTTTAGTGCATGCTGTTACGCAGGGGTCGCATGGTATCTCCTGAAAACAATGAAAAACAGGATGTATGCCATCTTCCTTGATATCTCCGGAACTCTCATGAGTAGCCCCCGGTTTGCTTTTGAGCACATTCATCTTGCCTTCCCAATCAGCATCCGCGCGCGCACCAGCCTTGCCAAGGCTTTTGGCTATGTTGACCCCTGCGATCTTGCCGCTGAACATCGCAGCTGAAGCTTCTGCTATTTCCTGCGCATCTCCCGCTGAGAATGCATTAATATCGAATTCCTTTGCCTGTATATAGAGCTCATCTATGGGAGTTAAGCCCACAGCTACAAGCACAGTATCAGCGGAATATGTTTTTTCAGTGCCTGTGATAGGCTTAAAATCTTTTGCGACCTGAGCGATCGTGACGGATTCAACCTTACTCTTGCCATTAGCGCTGATCACAGTATGAGAAAGATGAACAGGCACTCCAAGCCTTTTGATCTTATCAGCATGGACCTTGTATCCGCCGACTTGAGGCAAGACTTCCACGATGCCCGCCACCTCGATCCCGGCTTGCAGCGCATGATACGCTGCAATAAGACCCACATTGCCTCCACCGATAATAAAGATCCTGTTTGATGGTTTTACAAGATCCCGGTTTACAAGGGTTTGGAAAGCTCCTGCTCCATATACTCCGGGCAGGGTATTGCCCTTAAAGCTAAGGAAGCGCTCCCTTGCGCCTGTTGCCACAAGCAGGGCTTTTGGCTCAACAAGGACATATTGCTGGTTTTTAAGTATGCCGATCTTCTTGTCAGAAAACACCCCAACAGCCACTGAATTAAGCCAAGTGCTTATTGTTGGCAGTTTTTTGATCTCAGCTTCAAGTTTTTTGGCTATATCGATCCCGCGAGTGCCGGCATAACAATCAGAGCTTGACCCGAAAAATTTGTGCGTTTGAAGAACAAGCTTTCCTCCAAGCCTGTCTTTATCATCAGCAAGGATAACCTTGACCCCAAGTTTTCCAAGCTCAATGGCCGCTGCCAAACCAGAAGGTCCTGCCCCTATGATAAGGACATCCGGAGTCTCTGTTTTAACTTCTGAAGATTTAAGCGCGCCTGAAACCGCGGGCAGACTCGGGAGCTTATCCAGGCTTTGCACCTTCATGCCGGATTTAACAGGAGTTATGCAGGATTTAACAGGCAAACCATCAGTAATGACCGAACACTGGGCACATTGCCCATTAGCGCAGAACATGCCTTGCGGACTTTTATCCTTTGGATGAAACCCGAATGTCCGAATCCCATTGGCGAAAAGTGCGGATGAGATCATCTCGCTCTGGTGCGCTTTAAGGATTTTCCCGTTAAAGGAAAACTTGATCTCTTGCTTTTTCTCTATAGGAAGGATCAAATGGCTTATTATTCTCATATTTCTATTTTTATGTTTAGAGTCAGTAGGATTATTATAGACAGAAACAAGAAACAGTTAAACCACAGTGAGCCTGCGATCAATCATCAGGAAGTCTTAAACGCGGCCCGGCATCTTCGAATGACACAAAGAAATTCTCAGCTACCTCATCAAATTCATCCATTGCCATAAACGTCGTACGCTTGCTATTAGAATCGATCAACGCGACATATGTCTTCCCTTTATGCTCAAGCGTTCCAAGCATGACCACGGCATGGCTCCCGTATTTACCAAGGCCCAATGCAGCCAGCACAGGCCTCTTTGTTCTTGCGATCGCTTCCAGAGCCTCAGAGATACTGCTCCAGCCGCCGATGTTGCCCCTTCCCATGCCTATGGCATTTACCCAAAGGTCCGTGCCGAACTCCATGATCCTTGTATTATTGAGACCCTTATGCAAAACTTGCTTGCCGAATTTTTTTATGGCCAGCCTCTCGATATCATCATAATTGAAGTATTTGAATATATTATCGAAAGCATGCAGTACGCATGTGCCGTTCTTCTGGAGATGCTTGCTGCTGTTCCACTTGAACAGAGATTTGGCTTTAAATTGAAGATCAAGGTCGTCAGCCCGAGCCATTGAATTGACAAGCGCTGTTTTCCTTCGTTCAGATGACACAGCCTCCATGGCATTTGACATGGTCCGAGAGTCCACTCCCGGAGGCGTTATAAGGGCTTTCAGTTTGGGATCATACTCGACTGTAAGACACCGCTCACAACCCAAAGGATTATTAGGGTCTATCCATCTAACATTCCCCGTAACAGGATCGAAAAGATATTTTTGATCTGCCCCATGAAGAGGCGTCGTGGAAGGCGCTTTCCCGGGGATCCCCCCGAAAGACTCATAAGGCGAATCAGGTCCTCTTTTGAGCTTGCCGACAGAACCGCTTCCGGCAGCATCATCAGCGAACCCTTCCGCTTTTTTCCTGTGCTTGCTGTAATTATCAACAGCATCATCAGCTAGATCACCGATCCCTTTTTTTGCTTTTCCTCCTCCGGATATGGGAAGAAAGGCTACCAGCATCCCCAGTTTTGGATCGATCAGCGCCGCACCTTCCATGCCTGCGCCTATCACCACAGCCTCGACAGTCTCCCTTCCAGCGGTCTTGAGCGTGATCTTGGCGAATTGCTTTGCCCCGATCTTGCCGAACACAGCATTGGCGCCGCCGACCATGAGGAAATTCCCCGGATCCAGGCCGTATTCAACAGCCAAAGAAACGAATTTTCCTATGCCCGCAAGATTCAATTTACATTTGATGTAGTCCGAACCTTCGTAGAATATCTGGGCGAACTGCCCTGCCTGATTGGCGCCTTCCCTGTCTCCGAAGTAAAATTGGGCATCTTCAGCGCCGACTTCGATCAAGAATCCAGCTGCCTTGTTCCAAAAAGAAGCGATATTGCTGAAACCGCATTTTACTCCCGCTGTGACGGAGGTTGTCACCTCTTCATGGTCTTCTTCCCCGGTTTTAAAAGCAGCTGCTATATTGCCGTCTTCGCATCTCTTGGCGAGCTTTAGGTCATTATCAAACCACCTGAACAACCCTGATACATTCCCGCCAAGAGACTCCTGCCTCTCTTGAAGATACTCTTCATAAGTGACTTTTGCCGGCTCATCCGGATCAACAACGCCGTGCATGGATATATAGTCAGAAAGCACGAGTGCTCCGATGCATTGCCACTGCAAGAGTTTTATCTCACAGCCCACATGCGATCTGGGTTTTTCCTCAAGGTCCTGGTCAAAAAGCGTTATCTTCTCATGCCAGTTGTAAGCAATCTCTTCATCAGCTTCAGCGTCAAGCATATAATCAAGCTTCTCGTGCAAAGACCGCATATCATGGATGTTTTGGGTCCAGAAATCCATATTATTGGCCTCAACATAGCTGTCGCCAAGACTTGTGTCGTATAGATCAACAATATCCACTCCAACACTTAAAAGCTGGTCTGCAGAATCATCATAGAACTCAATATTTTGCAAGTCCCAAGCGTATTCCCTGCAATCCATTGCTCCATCAGCAAAAACGCATACAGAGGATGAAAATAATAATAAACAAGAAAAGATTGCTTTAAACACAGTACTACCTCTATTTATAGTGTAACAAAGGAATGGGATTTTGCAAGAAGCGAAAAGGGCAGCTGAATTTGAAGGAAAACAATACCGGAGAAAGGAGAAAAAGATCTAAATGGAAATAGCGGGTCTGGATTCCCGCCAGAGCTTATCCCGGATCCAGTCCGGAACCTGCGTTGGGAATGACAGAGTGGTTAGAAGTGTATTTTAGATCCTTCGACTCCCTACGGTCGCTCAGGATGAATATAATACGTCTCCAGTAGGGGGCGCATTATATTCACTTAGCTGTGAATATCTCTCTTAGGCCCACGAGGGTGCGGTCCTGGGCGTCAACGGAAGAGACAAGTTGTCTGTCAAGCCAAGCAAGCCCAAGATCAACGCGGTCTTCAACAAGGACTTTGGCCTCAGCTTGCACGCCAAAAAGATTTCCTTCCTCTGTCTTACCGTTCATGGTGAGGACTTCGCTTGCTGACCACTGAGCATACTTATCAAGGATCTTTATCATCCAGGTATCAGGATTCAGGGCATGGGTCGTGAAATCAACAAAACTATACGATCCGTCAGGATCAGCCATGGCTTTGTAATCATATCGAAAAGCGAATTTTTTCCATTTCAGATTAACAAGCCAGCCCTTCTCAACCTCTCCCTTTCCGGATACAAGGTTTATTTTCTCACCATTGACACTTACCAGGCTTTTTCCGGGAACAAGGGTCAATTCTGAAGGCTGCCACTTTAAGCCCGGTATATAATCAACATCAAGAACATTAAAGCGCTTGCCGAGCTGGTATATTTTCCCTTCTCTTGCTTTAAGCGCAAGATCAATATCAAGATCGCGCGCTTGTCCATCAGCTCCGATAAGCTCTCCCTTAAAAGCAATGCGTACACTCCCCCCGTTATGCTCCACAAAAAGCTTTGCGATGTCAGTATCGGAAAGCGCATACCCGATATTATTGACATATATCAGAACATTGTCCCATTCGGATTTAGGGTGATAATAAGGAAAATTCTTCTCATGCTTTCCAGCCACAATACCAAAGATATTGCCATTGCTGTCCCTTGCGGCTATTGAGCTGTTGATATAGCTTGACTTATAAAACAGATTCCTTGGGTCGATCTTTAATTTGATCTTCCCCCAAAGCTTGCGCAGTTTGCTCGTTTTAGTATCACGTTTAAAATATTTTTGCGCTGGAGGCAACGGACTTTTTAAAGTCTGATTGAGCTTGCCCGGCAACAGCGTTGATGATCCCAAACTAAAAAATGAGGATGGTTCATAAGCTCCGCTGGAATCAACAGGCAGTAATATTGGTTTTACAGGATCCTTATCGAACAACTCGCCTAAAACCGGCACACCGGAAAGCCATGAAGAATGCTCTGAGTCATTAAAGAATGCTTTGGCAGAATCAGGGGCTCCTGAGACAACCAGGAAAAGGATCAAAAAGATATATCGAATATTTCTAATATAAGTATGTTTCATATTTACCATTATATCACGCAAGCCAAGGTGCTCAGTGGGGTGCCAGGCATGATTTTGGACTTTGCCAAGCACAGGTGTTATTGATATATATACTGATAGGCGTGACAGACATGAAAAAGTACATTACTACCAGCGCTCTTTTGAGCATTTTATTGAATTTCTGTATTGCTAATCAGTTATACAGTAAAGACCTTCAGCGCCGAGTAAACAAGCGGAAAGTCCAGTCTATACTGATCAGCTATTACGGAGCTATTTGTTTGAATGCGTATTGCGAGCCCACATCTTGCATCCATTCATCAGGCGAGCACATGGGGCCCAGTATCCTCTCTATATGCCTCTGGTAGAGCCTGCCAGCCCCATCTCGAGTGAGCTTGTACATGATGGAGGTTTCATCGATCCTCTTCCTCGCGGGACACACGCCGCTGGGATATTCGTCATCGAGTCCCAGCAAATGCCCGAACTCATGGATCGCCACGGTTGAATCAAGCAAGCCCCATGAGCCAGCGTTTGTCTTCCCGTCATTGGCAGCGAAGCTCACTATGCTGTCAGCGGAACGCATGTCTTCTTCGCCTGTATTAAAAAACACAGCAACCTCGATATTCAAGCCGTAAAAAGCATAATATCTCTCAACAGAGTCAACCATTCCACGGGCTTCTTTTTCAGACCTTTTCAGATTCTTTTCTTTCCCCTTATATACGAAGTAAATAGACTTCCTTATTGTTATCACGTCTTTTTCCTTGATGATATTATGTCTCACCTTGGTCGCGAAGCCTCTATGCCCAGAACCGCAATATTCCTTTTTAAGGAATGCCACACGGATATCGGCTCCCGCGGGGATGGAAGCATCATCAAGGCACGCCTTTATATAGTCATTGCGCCCGGCTTCTCTCCTGCAGACGACCTCGGGATCATTACTGAGAGCTTCTTTAAATTTATCGGAGAATCCTTTCCAGGTGCCGGGTTTTACAGCGCTGGTCTTGAGGGGCATCGCGAATCCAGCGCCGGATGAGAATGCACTGTCAAGATCCCCGTATGCCTGTTGATAATCAAACGCGTGAATACCCGCGGCGCAAAATAATAACAACAAAGCAAAAACAAAGGTTTTATTCTTCATATCAGCTATCTCCTGTGCGTACGCATGATCTAACGATTAACATGCAAATGAGCCCGGCTGGAATGCCAGGTTACGCTGATATTATCTCACGAATGCAGGAGATCGCTCTAGGACCAAAGGGAAAGGATATATAGGACTTGGTCCTACGGGGTCACGTCTCAAGTTTTAGCTGCGAAAACTTGAAACTTGAGACGTGACCCCGTACTGCGTCTTAGCGAAACCAGCCCTTGCGGCGCTCAGCGCGCTTCTTGCGGAAATATTCAGCGCGAGATCCAGCTTCCTTGAAATCCGCATAAAAGTCCGGGTCACACATGGGCATGAGCATCTTTTCGATGTGCTCATCAGTGAGTGCGCTTTTCCCATCGCCATTGGGATTGTATGAATACATGATCGAATGCGGATTCTCAGGCCTCTCAGGACAGCGGCCATCCCGATACTCATCATTGAGGCCAACCAGATGCCCGAACTCATGCAAAGCTATGCCTATAACAGGCGACCAGGCATTAGAAGTCCTTCCCGAGGTGGAACGGGTGAATCTCACAACCTGATCAGCTTCATACTGTTCTTTTATGTCGCCAGTTTCAAAGACATATTCAAGCTCCACGCGGATACCATAACTCGCGAAATACCTCTCGATGCCTCCGACGACCCTCTCCAAGTCCTTTTCCGCGCTGGCTTTGGTCTTATCGACTCCAACGTGCTTGAAATAGATAGACATCTTAACAGTGATATGGTCCTCTTCCATCACAAGCCAGTATTTGACCCGATTGGAATATCTGCATTCCCTGTTGCCATACATCACACGGATCTCAGTGCCGTCTTCAATGTCAGGATTATCAAGACATGCCCTGATGTATTTGTTCTTTCTTGCTTCCCTGCGGCACATGACTTCCTGATCACGACTGAATGCTTCCTTTATCTTTTTATTGTTTTCCTCTGTTTTTTTCTTAAGCTTCTCCCACCCGCTTGACCATTCATCCGACTTCAAAGGCATGGCAAAGCTCCTGCCTGATGAGAACATCTCGCTCAGCTTCTCAAAGTTTCTTTCAGTCCCTTGAGCAAATATCGGAATGTTCCCGAACACTATCAAACCCGCTAACACGAACACTAATGACCTTAATTTCATATATGCCTCCTTATCGCATTGTCTCTTTGATTATTATTCCATGGATATTGCCTGCAACTTAGGGCCTGAAAGGCAATACCCCTGGGCCTATGGTCTCATCTAGCCCCGCATTACCAAACACCCTGCTTTACTATCCTGCCGCTAGACCAACGCCGGGGTCAGGTCTGTTTCTGCGGTTGAATCGCAGGGGTTTTGGGGGTAAACTTATGGATAGGAGCTTTTATGCGAAATATGCTGGGATTGACCCTTGTGCTGCTGCTGAGCATACATATGCCGGCATATTCTGCCAAAGATGATGTGCCCGATAGTTTTAAAGCAGATAATATTATTTTTACTGGGCTTACTAAGTTCAAAACAGCTCTGCTCAAAGAATTCAACACGCTTAAGGGAGCTGCACAGTATCGCTCCTTTTTTAAGCAAGGTGATCTGCGGATCATGTTCTGGAATAAGGACTACGGAAAATTCGCCCAGTTCGGATCGTATAACAACCCCAATATCATCTGGATAAATAAAAACGCCGTAATGCAGACACTTGAAGAACTGCGCAATATCGCAGCAGAAGAAGGAGCTTACACTGAAAAGGAGATCTTTAAGCTGGCTGCAAGACTATGGGTCCCCAATCTTGCGCATGAAACGCAGCATAAGATCCATTATGATTATTTGAAAAATAGCGTGGGAGCGATCCTGGCAAAAACCACAGGCGTGGATTACCCGCCGCGCGTCACTGAGAATGAGGTGAATGCTTACGCAGCCCAATGTTTTGCCATGTTTGTCATGGAAGATGAAATCCAAACATATACAACAAGAGGCGAGCTTAACAATGAGATCCTGGGATCGTGTAAACAGGGCCCTGAAAAATTCGTGACTATTATCAGCGAGAAGATAGGGGGCACAGGCTCAGTCAACACACCGCACGCATACGAGGCATCCGCGGCTCTGGCGAAAAAGAAATACATCGAATACATAAACAGCGCAACGTACGGACAAGCCATGTATCTAACTGATAATCCTGCAGCATCCCGCGAAGCGTCTGATGAAAGAGACCCGAAGAGAACAGCCAAATACAAGGAAAACGCCATGCTCTTCTGGAAAACCCCTGAATTGATAGAAATGACCAGGGATTATTACGACAAGATCTTCAAGCAGTTGGTAAAAACCTGGAAAAAATAAGATGCCTATCTCCTGTCGCCGGGATCAGAAGCTTACGATCTTCTTAAGATTAACGTAATTAATAAAGAAATGAGCGATAACCGGCGCTACCAAGTCCCCGAAGCACTGATAATACCAGCCGAATAAAAGCCCTATCAGGAATGTAGAAAAAGTCCAGACGAGATAACGCCTGTCAGGGCCGATATGCACTGCCGCGAATATCAGGCTGGACCAAAGAATCCCCACCTCAACGCATAATACTCCCCTGAAAAAACATTCTTCAGCTATGCCCGAAGAAAGCGCGAGTATGAATATCTCGCGATTTGACAATGGCCCTAAAAGTTCCTTGAACTCCAGCATAAGTGACTTTGCCCATTCAAAATACTTAAGCATTAACCTGGAAATGCCGATAACGACTAACCCTGAGATGATCCCGATAACAGGCGAAGCAAACAACAGGCCGGGCTCAACCCCGGGATATATGAAAATATTGGGATTCCCCTTAAACATCCTCCATCCTGCCGCAATGACCAGTAGGACACTGTAAAAAACAGCCGCCAGCATCATGCCCTGAAAATACTGCTTTAAGATGCGGGTGATCCTCATGGTTTAAGTTCTTTGATGGTCCTTGCCAGTTGTTTTCGCGATCTTTCTTAATACGGGGATGCGCACACCCAGGGCGAATTTCGGGTTTATGCCGAATCTTGCCATGCCTTCCCTGTCCTGCGGGCTGGAATGTTTCTTGAGCTCGGAAATGATCTCCTTAAGGATCATCGGAATTTTCAGGCTCAGCATTAATGGATCGGGGGGTCATCTATCAAGTCCTCCTGCTCCTGCGCGGGAGGGAGGGCTCCCATATAGATGCTTTCCGCTCCCTTGAAAATACACGGAGAATCGGGTTTAAGCCTGTAATCGCCATTGCCAGCATCCATAAAACCGGGGTCCGCCTCAAAGCTTGACTTATACACCATCAACTTCCTGTTGATTTCCTGCTCTCGCCTGCGCTTGATCATTTTCAAGAATTGTTTTTTCTTCCCGTACTTGACCGGAAAATGCTTATATTCCCTCTTTAGGCAAACAATAAAATCAGGGGCCGCGAAAAAATCAACAGGATAAATCGCGCGTTCATTCTCAAAAAACATATTATGCTTCACATCGTATGTGTTGTTATATTCGCGCTCATATAAGGCGCAGGTGTCCAGCCACTGCTTGTTAAAAGCCACTATATTGTTGCGCATCGCGAATTGATTCTCCCCTTCGCGGCGATAAAACGGAGCCAGATATATCGCTCCGCTTAAATTATGAACGATCGTATTGTTTACAAGAACAACTTGAGATGAGCGCGCAAGCGGGAAGTCAGGTGTGCCGATGAGGATCGCCGGTCTTTTGCGGATATTGCTGATAAAGTTTTCCTCAATGCGAACCTTCTTTGATGAATGCACCTGGATCCCGGAGTCGCAATCGAATATTTTACAGCCTCGCACAATAACATCCTCATTACCGGCGCTCCCTCCGATAAGGATCGCGGGTATCGTTATCTGATCATCATGCGTCACATTGTTGATCTCGCATCTGTCAAGGATCACTTTTTTCGACCCGTTGATGGTGATCGCGCTTTGCGGAGAGTCCCATTGGACCTCTTCAAGATCGATAGCGAACCCCTGAACATGCACATTATCAGCGTTGTCGATATCTATGCCCCCCACAACAACGCTTTCCTCTGCCATGTATTTGATGTGGCTTCGCGCGTATATCTTTTCATGGTATATCCCCGTTTTGATCAGCACGATATCTCCGGGATCCAGCGCTGCCTCCGGGATATCGGAAACAGCCGCATAATCACCGGAACCGTCTTGCGCGACAGCTATTGTTTTTGGTTTTCTGAGAGCCTCTTTTCTTTTCTTGATGATGATGTCTTTGAATTCCTGTATTTTTTTAAGGTCTTTTCTCTTTAATCCGTCATATCGCCAGTCATGCTCCCGGCCTAGAAAGCGCATGATCTCCTCATAAGCCCGGGCCCTGGCTATATACGCGCTGATGAATTTCGGGTCATGCTGTATCGCCTTTGAAAAATATTTGATCGCTTGATCATAATCGGACTTCAAAACCTGGCTCAAGCCCGTTACAAAGTATCTGTAAGCATCGCGCGCGGGATAATGGAAAGGGAGCACAGGTTCGAATTTCGCGAAGGACTTGATCACATTATTGCGTAACGTGTTCAGTTTTTTCCCGCGCGTATCGATCCTAAAGCTGTCTATGGGCGGCGCGGGAAGATATGTGACATGCTTATCATAAAAATCGCACCAATAAGTCAAAGTGCTTGTCTGCGCGCTGTAATAAAGACCTGATCTGATCGCGTATTCAGCTTGAGCTGCTTTTTTCTTGGCGATCAGATCAAAATCAGATTTCATGGACACAAGCTCAGGGCCGGGCTTTTCATCAGCAGCGCTCATATCCGGGATATCCGTTAAAAGCTGCACATCTTCAAGATAAAAATTATCAAACGCAACCTTTGGATGGCCTGTGGCGAATCCGATCTCATCGATAAGCGCGCTATGCGTTGAAGTGCGCACGCTGAACACGAACAGGCCGTTGACAAAGCATCTGAATGTCCCTTTTAAAGCTTCCAGTTTTAAATAATTTACGCCTTCCCGGTTTATTTCTTCGCGCCGTACCCATTTCTGCAATGGAGCCAGTTTCCCGATCCATTCAACCCCGTTTTTTTCCCTCTTCGTCTTATTGCTGCGCGTCCAAAAACTCGCCCACCCGCTTGCCGCGATCAGGAAATAATAATCATCATCAGCAATGCTTACCATCATCCCGTAGCCCGGATAATAATAGCTTGAGGGCTCTATCGTATCTTTACCTGAGACCCATCGTGTCTTGACCCCTGCCACCACGGCATCGCCTAAAGGATAATGTCTTGTATATGCGACTCTGTGCTTAAGCAGGGAATATTCGTGGTTTTTTGTGTGAGCCAGGGCAGTCTCAGGCCATATATTGGGATTCTTGATAAAAAACCTGTTGAACTGCGGCATTGACATCTTGGGCCTGTAATCAGATAGCTGGCTTGCTGATGCCAGATGCGCAAGCATTAATACTGAAACCCACCCGGCGATAACAGCTGATTTCTTTGGCAATATATGTTTTCTAGTTATCCTCAGGAAGTTCGGACAATATCAGCCATGCTGCTGAACCAGCCAGGAGCATCCCGAAGATAATTTCCTTGGAACCGAACCCGGATGATCTCTGGCTTAACGCCCACCACAAAATAGCTACTACAGCCGGAACCGCCATGCGCATTGCCACCCACTTGAAGAATTTCGGGTTCCGGGCGCTCACACTGTCCGCGAGAACTCCGTCCTTGTATCCCGTGATTATGAGCCACACGGGTCCACCGACTCCAAGCAGTACGACCAACCAAAAAATCCATTTGAATACCGCGAAGATATCAGCTCCCATCAAACCCATAAGTCCGACAAACATCAAAATCACGCCGGTGCAGGAGATAAGCACTCCAACGCGCTTAATAAGCTTAACAAGCGCTGTTTCAAATGTCATGTTTTAAACCCCCTTCGTCACACATGCGCTATATAACCTTATTTACTCACGCCTGTGCGCTCCATGGCTCCCCAGGATTTTTGACCCCTTGCCCAGTCAAAGAACCCTTGAGCCCGCACAAGAGCCATGTACTGGCGATAACCGAAATTCTCCACAACAGTGGTGATCATGAGCCTTGCTAAGTCAGCGATCCTGGGATATCGGCCGAATGTCACCTCCTCCATTAAAAGCGCGAGGAGCGATAAAACCATACCGAAAACCGATGCCAGCAGAAAGAAAGCGAAAAACGCCTGCAGATCAATGGCTCCGCAAGCAAGCCCATACAGGAAAATAACGTATCCTCCGGCTTCAATAATACAGCTCATGCACTCCACAAATAAAAAATACGGCATTGCTATCATGCCCACAGCACCGTATTTTGGATTGAAAAGCATGCTGATATGATAGATAAGGCTTTCAATGAGCCCTCTTTGCCAGCGGTTTCTTTGGCGGCTCAAGATCTTTAAACTCTCAGGCACTTCAGTCCAGCAAACAGGATCAGGAATAAAATAGATCCTGTTGGGCTTTTTCCATTGCCTCATCTTATGATGCAGGCGAACAACAAGCTCCATATCTTCTCCAACAATGTCTGTCCTGTACCCACCTACATCTATCACAGGCTGCTTTTTAAAAAGCCCGAAAGCCCCTGACACGACCAGAAGACAATTAAGCATGCTCAAACCCATGCGCCCGCTTAAAAATGCCCTGAAATACTCGACTATCTGGAAGTTCACGATCCATTTATCAGAGAGCTTTACCTCCATCACCTGGCCCCCGCGAATATCCAGGCCATTGGCAGCGCGTACAAGGCCCCCTGTTGCTGTCATCTCGCTAAAAGCTTCCATGAAGGGGTATACGACCTGAAGCAGGGAATGGTTTTCAAGCACACTGTCAGCATCAATAGAACAGAAAAGCGGGTATGTGCTTACATTTATGCCTGCATTAAGAGAATCCGCTTTGCCCCCGTTCTGCTTGTCGATCACAAGCAGGTTTTTATGAGTATCGGATTTGTAGATCGCATTGATGTTCTTAGCCTTGATCTGCTCATTATAATTTCTGGCTGTACTCCTAAGCTTAAACTCCCTTTTCATCACCTCTAGAGTTTTATCAGATGACCCGTCATTGATCACGATCACTTCAAACTGCGGATACACAAGGCCCAAGAGCGAATGCACGCTGGCAATGATGTTCTTTTCTTCGTTATACGCAGGAGCAAGAATAGATATCGGCGGGGTGATCCTGGCTTTGAGTATCTCATTTGGGGTCACGAACCAGGAATGCATCCTGTGGCGGATAAGTCCTACGAAAGAAAGAGAGAACAGGAAAAAATAAAAAAGATTCACGCATAAAAAATAGGCGAGAATGACTATGCTAAGAAACTGAAGAAAAAATTCCAATTTCGTCCAACCATTGGGCGGCCATTTCTTTGGCAGGCTTATATTTACTTTTCTTATATACGACCATTAATGCCTGCTCGCCCTTTTTCCCGAGTTTTGACAATGCTTCGCCTGCATTGCGCCTTACCCACCATTTTGTATCGACCATAGCCCTGATCAGATATCTGATAGCATAGGGCGACCCTATGAGGCCGAGACCGCGCGCAGATTGTGTGCGGATCTCCCACATTGAGTCCTTGAGTCCCTCTTTAAGGCTTTCAAGAGCTGCTACGTGACCTATTGTGCCGAGCGCCTTGTAAGCTGCCACCCTGACTTCTCTATGCTCCGAGCTTTTTGTTTTTTTCTCAATATGCGGTATAGCTCTGGGGTCCTTGAGTTCAGCCAATAAATGAAGCGCTAAAAGCCTAACGGCAAAATCAGGATGATCCAGGGTCCCGACAAGAGGCAGCACAGCCTTTTCCCCAAGTTCAAAAACAGTGGAGGAAAGTCTCATGCCTGCCAACCTCGAAGCTCCGACAAGAGCTTCCAGAATACTGCTTATCGCATCAGCATCACCTATCCTGCCTAAAGCCCAGGCTGCGATAAGCTTAACTTCAACCACCTTGTCTTTAAGAGCAATGAGCAAAAATTGCTTGACGCGTTTTGTTTTCATCTGACCCAAACAGCGCGCGCCTTCAGCGCGCACCCACCAAAAACAGCTTTTCAATCTTTTCAGATCATGATCCACAAAACCCAATCCATCATACGCTTGGGAAATGCGCTCAAGCTCAGGCCCCTGCATCCCGAAACTGCGGTGTACGATCACATACTGGAGAAACTTGTTGGACGGAAAACCCAGTTTGATGAATTCCGGAGGGAACTGGTCTTTCTTCCCTTTCAAGTATAATTCGAACCTCGGCTTCATCCATGCTTGAGCTTTTTGCTTGTCAATTTCCCATACATGAAAGAAAAACTTGATGCTTAGCAGCACCACAACCAAGAATGAGATGATCCCCATTACAACAAATGTGGAATTTACAACAAGATCCAAGACTTGTCCTGTGGGCAAGTTAATCATTTATTGCCAATTCGATATTATGCCTGCCAGCGCTTGCGTAACGCCGGCCATTTTCTCGTAATCGAGCTTGTCCGCTGTATCAGCGGGACCGTGATAATTCGGATTTCTGAAATACGCCGTGTCAGTGAGCATCAGCGCGGGAAATCCGGCTTCCCAAAAATTCATATGATCCGATAATTTCACGGATTCGAATACCATGGGTAATGACGCTGTTTCAAGAGGAAAATCAGAAAGCTTTTTCCAGGCTTTTTTGCATTTACTTAAAAATCCTCTGCTTGAGAGGTTTCCCACCAGGGCTATGAAATTTCCCTTGCTCGGATAAAAAAACGAGAGCAGGGGCGGATAGAACTGGGATTTGGGATTATCATTATAATACCCGACCATCTCAAGGCTTATCATCCCCTCGACCTTGCTGTTTTGCGCTTTGATCATATTCGCGTATTGATAACTGCCCATATTCGATGTGCCGAAAAACGGGGGCTCTTCTGTTGAAAATGCGACCAGGCGGACCTCTTTCCCTTGCTTATTCGTTTTAAGCATCCTGGAAAGCTCGATAAGCACTGCGACAGCGCTTGCATTATCATCCGCCCCCGGAGTGTCGGGGGCGCTGTCATAATGCGCTCCGATCACAAGCATGCCGGAATCATTATCTGAATGCGCTCCGGCTATCGCCTCGATGTTGTAAAAAGGGAAACCGTCTTTGTGCAATGGTATGCCTATGCCTTTATATTCTAAAAGCCTGGGAGAGTAACCAATGCTCTCAAACTGGCCCTTGATATAATCACGCGCCGCGATCAACTTTTCAGGATAAATAAAATTGCGCTCCCCAATGTCTCCGGCTAAAACATTGACATGCCCCGACAGATTTTTTGCAAGCAACGACATAATATTCTCTGCTTTTACCATTTCCTGAGGCGCTGGCACCTCCTTTAATTTAGACAGGTTCGTCCCTGCGCGCATCGCAATAAGAAACAGGATCAATAGGCCTATACAAACGCGGTAAAAAACAAACACCCCGAGATTTCTCTTTTTTAAATAATTAAGCAAAAACCATATGGAAGCCAGCCCTGACAATGCGGCTGCCAGAACCCCGACAGGAAATCCAAGACCCATCTGCGAAAAATCCAGATCTTTAAGCGCAAGCACTCCCGCTCCGGCGATAATGGGAGTGGCGAGTAAAAACGAGAATCTGGCAGCTTCATCGCGCTTGAGCCCGAGTAAAAGTCCTGCCGTGATCGTGATCCCCGCGCGCGACACTCCAGGCACAATAGCTAGAGCCTGGGCGATGCCTACTAAAAGGCAGAGTTTCCAATCAAGGTCCTCTATTTTCTTCGCTCTCTTTGAAAATCTGTCAGCAACGCCGAGTACGATACCGAAAGTAATAAGGGTCAAGGCGATCACGCGTGGATCGCGAAAAACAGTTTCAGCATAATCCTCAAGCAGGAGCCCGGCAACAGCGCCCGGAAGCGTGGCCAGCACTATCCACCAGAACAAGCTCCTGTTGATCGATGGCGTTTTCGAGAACCCGGCTGACACAAGCTTTATCCAATCCTTCCAAAAATACGCCACAATAGCCGATAATGTGCCCAGATGCAGGGCAACATCAAATGCAAGACCCTGATACTGCCAATGAACAAGATACGGCATAAGAACCAGGTGAGCGGAACTTGAGATCGGCAAGAACTCAGTTAAGCCCTGGACAATGCCCAGGATTATTGATTGATGATACTCCATAGACTAGAAAATTTTATGAATTACTTGAACTCTTGAGGACGAGAATATTATTTCTCGTATATGGCCCTTGAAGTGTCGGTTTCCCAAAATGTCACGCAAGTAACAGGAAGATCCATGGCATGCGCCTTGTCGAATATCAGTTTGGCCAGGTTCTCGGCAGTCGGATTAAAATCCATGATGACTACGGAAGGATCAAGGAGCTTGAGCTTTTTGGCCAGAATATCTTTATTGAAAACCAGCGTCCTGTGATCCAGGTTTTTATCAACCCATGCCTTGATCCTGCGCTTGATCTCAGAGAAATCCTCTACCATGCCTGACTCATCAAGACAATCGCCCGAAAGCTCTATCTCGACTTTGGCGTTGTGGCCGTGCAGGTTTTTGCAAGGACCCTTGTGCTGCATAAGACGATGACCATAGGAGAATGTGAAGGTTTTGGTTATTTTATACATGCAACCCGGAAGACGCGCCTAAAAGCAGTGCTACTTTTCCTTTCTCAGGAGATGCTCTTCTACTTTTGTGTAAAGCCTCTGTGTATTAACAGGCTTTGACAGGTACCCATTGGCCCCTATGTCAAAACTCCTGGTAATATCGCCTATCTGATTCAATGTGGTGAGCATGATAACGGGTATATGTTTGATCTTCGCTGAAGCGCGTATTGCGGCCAACGTCTGCCAGCCATCCAAGTCAGGCATGCGGATATCCAGAAGTATCAGATTCGGAAGGTATTTAGCGGCCGCCTTAAGTCCTTCTGCGGAATTTTTTGCGGTAATGACCCGATACCCTTTTACCTCAAGCACTGCTGCTGTCGCCTCCAGGAAGTTAAGCTCATCATCAACAATAAGCAAGGTAAATTTTTCAGTCTTCTGCATTGAAATAGTATACAATCTTCTTGGAATACTTGGGCTTGTGCGCAAGTGGTTTTTTTCGGCTCTTGGCCGCATGTGTTTGTGTGCGACCAGGATCGATCGAAAGCTTAAAACACTAATATGTACGAATAAGCGCGCGAATACATATGAATAAAGCGGGGGTTTTTCTTAATGTTAATACGAATTGCTTTTGGCTGTGATCACGGGGGGTTTACCCTTAAAGAAAAGCTGGTCAATCACCTGCAAAGCCGCGGATTTAAAATAATCGATCTGGGCACAACAGATGCGCACACTTCAGTGGATTATCCTGATTACGCCGGCAATGTGGCGAAACTTGTCATTAAAAACAAGGTTGACATGGGCATTCTCTGCTGCGGAACAGGGATCGGAATGTGCATAACAGCGAATAAAGTGAAAGGTATCAGGGCGGCAAGCGTGTGGAACGCGAAGACAGCAGCGCTTGCCAGGGAGCATAATAACGCCAACATCATCTGCCTCGGAGGAAGGGTACTTACAACTCAAAACGCCATATCCATAGTAAACGCATTCCTGAAGGCGAAACCCTCAAGCTCCCCCAGACACGCGCACAGATTGAGAAAAATCTCCAAGCTCGAACGTAAGTGCTGAACAGTAAAGTGGCAAGAATCGATCCAATAAAGAAATTTTCATTTTTCACTTTGTGCCTTAGCGCCTTAGCGGCTCAGTGCCTTTTTTTGACCTCCTGCTCATCCCCCCACCGCTTCGCATCAAGGCAGGATTTTGATTTTTCGCGCATTGAGAGGATATTGGTAAAAGGTGACCGGCGCATCAAGGCCATGGTGAACAGAGACCTCCTATATATGGGTTTTTCCCCTATAACTGAAAGCAAGAAGCACAAAAGCAAGGTTGACGCGATATTGTCGGTAAATATCGTACAGGAAACCCCGCAGTCGCAATACCTGGTAAAAAGCACTGTGCGTAAAACAGAGGTGCAAACCTCCAGAACCACAGCCTCGGAACAAACAACAAATATAGCCACGATCCAGGAGGAAACAGGCCATGACCCGGTCCCTCTCACAAGCGACTTTCCCTATACGCGGTATGTTTCCGGAGAGCCCGGATCAGTGGTAGTGGGCAATTATGCTAAAGTGCTTTTAAGCGGAGAACTTTTCCATCCTGAAAACCATGAAGTGTTATGGGTAGGGAGCTATTCTTCAGAGGCGCTTGATATAGCTGACGCCATGGAGCAGGCAGTGCAAGGCCTTCTTGAACATTTACCAAAAGGAAAATAATATGGAACTCAAAGACTTTTTTCAAGCGATCATCAGTTCTGATGTGTCAGATATCCACTTCAAGGTTGGAGCGCCTCCTGTTCTGCGCGCCAAAGGTAAGATCATACGGACCAAAGTAAGCCCCTTAAACCGAAAAACAGTGGAAGAACTGATCAGCAGGCTCATGGATGATGACCAAAAACAGCGCTTCGCGAAAGACGGAGAGCTTGATTTCTCAACCACTCTTGAATCAGTGGGCCGTTTCAGGATAAACGCGTTCAGAGAACGCTCGAATCCGGCGATGAGCATCCGCGTTGTGCCGACCGTGGCAAAAACACCCGAGGACCTCAACCTCCCGGCTAAGCAGATCGCGGCGCTTGCAAAGGAAAAAAGAGGCTTGATACTCTTTTCAGGGATAACAGGCGCAGGAAAAACAACAACGCTTAACAGTTTTATCCGCTATATCAATGAAAACCTTGATAAGCGCATTGTGACCATTGAAGACCCTATAGAATTCTACCACCAGGATTCCAAGTCGACTATCTGCCAAAGAGAAGTGGGTATTGATACAGCATCATATGCTAAGGCGCTTAAATATGTTTTAAGACAAGATCCGGACGTCATCGTCATAGGAGAGATCAGAGACAGGGAAACAATGGAATCAGCTCTTCTTGCGGCGGAAAGCGGACACCTTGTGTGCTCCACGATCCATACCATAGACGCTGTGAAAGCAGTACTGCGGATAATAGACATGTTCGCGCGCGAGGATCATGAAAGAGCGAGAAACACATTCGCCTCGGTGCTAAAAGCCGTCATAACACAACGTCTTGTTCCGTCAGCCGACGGCAGTATAATCCCCGCAACAGAGATACTTCTGGGCACGGTCAGCACAAGACGGGCGATCCAGATGGGCAAGATCGATGATCTATACAGAGCCATGGCAGAAGGCGAATATTACGGGATGCACACATTCGATCAGAACCTGGTCTCATTGTTTAAATCCAAAAAGATCTCAAAAGACATAGCCATGGAATTCGCCACCAATCCCGAAGATCTGAAAGTCAAATTGCTATAAGCCCCCGGCATCAGCAGCCAATATTATAATACCGACCGATCAATAATCGATTTTCACGTTATGATATATATGGCACAATATAGTAAGCGCGAAATGTGATTATTGAGGATTTGGTTAGCTGTAAATATCCCCTATGGAATCATCAGAAGAATTCGATAATTTTTTAAGCGATGTAAAAAAAGAGCTTGATGGCTTGAAAAAAGAAGAGCCTGCGCAAGCTGATCCCTTAAAAAGCCTTGGAGAAGAGATCGAAGGGCTCTCAAAAAAAAGTGAAGCTGACAAGGAGTCTCCTAAAAAAGAGACCCAACCTCCGGGTGAAAAACCAGCCCCCGCGACTTTAGGGCAGATCATAAAACCAAGGATTCCCGCAACTCCGCAGCCAACTTCACAGCCCCCCACCCAAACCCCGCCTCCCGCGGCAAAGCCGCCTCAAGCAGCTCCGCCGCCGCAAGCCCCTCCCCCTCCTGCGCCAAAACCGCCTCAAGCAGCTCCGCCACCCGTGCCGAAACCGCCTGCTCCGGCATCTGCTCCATCTCCCAAAAAAATGCCGGAAGTCACGATTGACGGCAAAAAAGTGCCTGTACTTATGTTCTGCGGCATATGCTCGCCCACGTGCAAGGATGATTTCCAAAAAAAGCTCATAATCCCGCTGCAGGCTTTGACAAAAAAAGTCCCGAAAAAGACTTTTATACTGCAGGATTCGCTTCATATATCCCTTGGGCAAGCACAGCCCCAGGACCTTTTATCTGATCCTGCTTTTGAACAGATAAAAGTAATACTGGCGCTTGCGCGCGACAAGGCTGAAGCGCAAAAGATCGAAGCTTTTCTGGCCCATATAACAGAAAAAAGATTTATTCCAACCATACTGGTTGAACTCGCAGATCTAGACAATCGCTCCACTTTCATCGATATGATGCTCACTCTCACTACAGAGTGTTAATTGCGGATAAAATAATATATAAAGCTTGTATCAGCCAAGCCATAAAAGGAGATTCATGATAATGGGAAGGATCAAGCAAAACAGAAAAATTTCAGCAGTAAACTTTAAATCTTCCAGGCAGGAGCAAGTCGAGGAAGTGCTCAAAACCGCAAAAACCAATGATGTGAGATTCATCAGGCTTTGGTTCGTGGATATCCTGGGACAGCTTAAATCATTCACAATAACATCCAGGGAACTTGAGCGCGCGCTGGCTGATGGCATGGGCTTTGACGGTTCATCCATCGAGGGTTTCGCCCGTATTTATGAGTCAGACCTTGTTGTTATGCCGGACCCGTCTACGTTCCATGTTTTGCCGCGCTACCTTCAGGAAACAACAGCAGCAAGGATGTTCTGCGATATCGTGACCCCTGAAAAAAAACCCTATCCCGGGGACACCCGAAATGTATTAAAGGAAAATTTGAGAAAAGCAAAAGATATTGGCTTTGATCTGATGGTAGGGCCTGAGCTTGAATATTTTTATTTTAAGAACAATAAAATACCGGAAGTCCTTGATGCCGGAGGATATTTTGACAGTGTGCCGGTGGATGTCGCCCATGACTTGCGCCAGGACACAGTCATGATGCTTGAGAAAATGGGGATCCATGTTGAATATTCCCACCATGAAGTGGCTCCGAGCCAGCATGAGATAGATTTAAGATATGACCATGCTTTAGCCATGGCAGACAACGTGATCACCTATAAGCATGTTGTAAAGCAGGTGGCTGAATCAAAAGGCTGTTATGCCACATTCATGCCAAAACCCTTGGCCGGCTTGAATGGCAGCGGTATGCACGTGCATCAATCCTTGTTTAAAAGCGAAAGCAATGCTTTTTTTAATTCAAAGGACGACTATAATCTCTCAGAAAATGCAAAGCATTATATCGCCGGGATCCTAAAACACGCGAGAGAGATCTGCGCTGTCACAAACCAGTGGGTGAATTCCTACAAGCGGCTTATCCCGGGGTTCGAAGCTCCCGTGTATATATGCTGGGCAAGAAAAAACAGGTCATCCCTTGTTCGCGTTCCACAGCATAAAATAGGTAAAGAAGAAGCTGTTCGCATCGAGTGCCGCTTCCCTGATCCGGCATGCAATCCATACCTGGCATTTTCCGTTATGCTGGCAGCGGGCCTTGAAGGAATTAAAAAGAAATACCCGCTTCCCGAACCCCTTGAAACCGATGTTTATCATATGAATGACATTGAGCGCAAAGCCAAGGGTGTGGACACGATGCCGGGCTCCCTGATCGAAGCGATCGAGCTTGTTGAACAGTCAGATCTTGTTAAAAAAGCCCTGGGAGACCATGTTTTTGAGAAATTCGTAGAGAACAAAAGGATCGAATGGGAGAATTACAGGAAACACGTGTCTGACTATGAAGTAGAAAGATATCTCCCGATGTTGTGATATGCATTTACACCCAAACCCCTTAATCACCCTCACCCAACCTCTCCCCTCAAGGGAGAGGAGAAAGAAGTAAATGCTTGACATAAAAAAGGCCAGAGAAAACCCTGATATCTTTCGAAAAGGCCTGCAAGACCGCGGCGGAAAATACATCCCTGTATTTAATAACCTGCTGGAAAAAGACGAACTAAGACGCAAAAAAATACTAGAAGTCGAGGCGCTTGAGCATCTAAGAAACAAGATCTCAAAAGAAATTGGAGAATTCAAGCGCAAGGGCATTGATATTAAAACACAGTACCCTAATTTACTTATACACGCTGAAGAAGTGAAAAGTAAGCTTGAAGCGCAAAAGCAGGGATTAACAGCGCTTGAATCTGAATTTTCAGAACTTATGCTCTCTGTGTCGAACATTTCCCATGAATCAGTGCCGTTTGGCAAAGGACCTGAGAATAATAAGACCGTACAGGATTCTTCTGAACTTAAAACCTTTGATTTTGAGCCTAAAAACCATCATACGATCGGGGAAGCCCTGGGCTTGATTGATTTTGAAAGAGCCACAAAACTCGCTGGAAGCAGATTCGTAATGCTTAAGGGCAAACTCGCAACTCTTGAGAGAGCCCTTATTCAATTCATGCTCGATGCTCACACGCGCGAACATGGATACACTGAAATTTATCCGCCCCTGCTTGTAAACACCCAAACTCTCACGGGCACGGGCCATTTGCCTAAATTTGAAGAAGATCTGTATCGGTGCAGGGACGAAGCCATGTATCTGATACCAACAGAAGAGGTGCCGCTCTTAAACATACACAGGGATGAGATATTGCAGGAGAGCCAACTTCCCATAAACTACACTTCAAGCGCTGTGTCCTTCAGAAGAGAGGCCGGTTCGTACGGAAAAGACACGCTTGGCATAATAAGGAACCATCAATTTAAAAACATTGAAATGGTCAGGATCGTGACCCCGGAAACCTCTTATGAAGAGCTTGAAATTCTTAAGGACCACGCTGAAACAGTTATAAAAAAACTCGAACTCCCGTACAGGATAATCGAACTTTGCACGGGAGATCTTGGTTTTTCCGCGAGAAAAACATATGACCTTGAGATATGGACGCCCGGCGAGAAACTCTGGAGAGAAGTGTCTTCATGTTCAAATTGCGAGGATTTCCAGACAAGAAGGCTTAATATCAGGTTCAAGAACAAGAAAGGCAAGAAGATATTCCCCCACCTCTTAAACGGCACCGGGGTGTCTATTAACAGGACCCTGGCAGCCATAATGGAGAACTGCCAGACAAAGGATGGGCGCATAATGATCCCGAAAGTCCTGCATGGATATCTGCCATTCACTGAGATATGAACGAAAAGGGGAATTATTCTCCGGGAGAAGAACGAGGCGGGAGATGGCCTTTCAAAATAGGAATTCGGAATTCATGATAAAGAAAAGAAGCGTGGTACGTGCTTCTCACGCCCCCGCGCTACGACGGAAGAAAACTAAAAAATAACAGGAGGGGCCTATATGCTTGAAAAACCATTGCGCCAAAAAGACGCTGTGATCTTCGCGTGTCTG
>JBHPMF010000036.1:0-24744 GCA_042563375.1 Elusimicrobiota bacterium
GAAAACTTATTGTTTTGAGCCGCTTCCCTTTTTTATTTGAGGAAACAATGAAAACTAACACTGAAATTCTTGAGTCTGGGTCTGCCGACGCCAAAGGGCTTGCGCGCATTATTTTTGAGCAATCGGATATTTTCAGAATTTTTGGCGGAAGACCCAGAACAGAAAAAGACTGGGGAAGAATTAGTGAGAGAATATCCAAGATGCAGAAAAGCGGGCGCGGCTTTGGCATTGAACTTTCCAGAAATACAAAGAAGGGCCAGATTATAATCGAAGCCCACTCAAGAAGCAAACTTCTCAAATTTGCGGAATTCCTCGGCGCAAACAAGAGAAGCTTGATACGGTGCCAAATGGGTAATATGATTCAAGAGCGCCTTAATCAAAATAGATGCAAAGGTAACGAATTAAATATTTTTGCGGAAAACCAGAAAGGCGAACTAGTCTCAAGGTCTGTTAATCTTTCCTGTCTGTTTCCAAAACTGCCTGCTTTCAACAACGCTTTTATTGAGCCTCCATTTCTGGCCAATGGCCAGGAAATCAAGAATTTAAGTGCGATTAATGAAATTTCCAGATGCCTTACATCTCCCATCGCCAAGCCGGTCATCGTTATCGGTCCCTCAGGTGTTGGCAAGACGACTCTGCTCTACAGGGCATTTTCTTCTTTAAAACCGATTTCCCTTTTTGGCAGCGAGCTTTACCCGGTGTTTATTCCCTCAACAGCGATCCACCTAAATGGAGACAAGAGCGGCATTACATGGGAAGCGCTCCCTGGCGCTGCAAATGGCGTTTCCGCGCAATTGAAGGACTTGTTCGACGAGGGGCGACTTATCCTTTTTATAGACGCGCTGGATGAGAATCCGGGCATAGTTGACATATCTTCCCCGTCAGCATGGGCTTTTTGGGGGATGCTATCTCGAAACCGCTGCGTTTTGTCTGCGAGAGATCATTTTTACCAGCGTTTTATTCACAATACCTCGATTGAGCGGGTATTCAACGTGCCTCCTGTGATTTTGGAGCTTACCGATTGGTCCCCTGCCCATGCCAAGGAGCTTTATCGGAAGATTGCGTCAGAATCAAAGGTAAAGGAGCAGCCCGGCTCCATTAAAGCTGTGGAACACCTTGGAAACCTGTCTCCCTCCAATTTGCGCGAGGTCATGGGCAATATCAAATTCACAGCTCTTTCAGTTTGGATATACGGCATCTTTTTTGCTTACAGCGGTTCGCACGGGCGATTTGCCCGCAATGATTATGATCTGTTGAGCTATGTTGTTCCCTTGATGCTTGAGTGGGAAAAAGGCAAAAGCAGTGGTCTGGACTCAAGCCTGGCTTTGGGACTTTTAAGAAAGATCGCCTGGAAATCACATTTGAAAGGTAATCGCTGGTGGGTGGTGTCTAAAGACATTGAGGACGTGATCGCGGAGGACTACCCCTGGCTCAAAGGCAAAATGCCATCAATATTCTCCGCTCTGAGCCAGCTTCCTGTATTGGGCTTTGACGCGAAATTGGGCACGTTTAATCTGGATGCCCACATCACGGAATTTCTGATTGGGGACCTTTTCCTGCACACCATCCTTCGCGGCAACAGGGACGAAGTTGTGAGCCTTTTCCGCAAAGGCCTGCCTCCTGCTTGTCAGGTATATTTTCACCAAGGCATATCGCTTCTTGAGGGGAAAAACGCAAAGCAGTATTTGGATGTCGTAAGGGATGTTTTTCAGGTGGCAAGCAACATGGTGGCCAAGGGCGAAGGTTTCGAATGGGAAGTGGTCATGGGCGGATCCCTCCAATCCACGGGATACTTAAAAAGCGATGAAACCTCCCCGTTTTTAAGAAGCGCGCTCAAAGGCAAGAGGGGCATTACCAATTTCGTTCTTCAATCGCAGGCAATAGGTCTGGCTTACGGTGGGGACAGCAGCATGCTAAGAGCGTATATACAGAAGCTCAAGAAAACGCCCTCACTTGGCTCGATTAGTAGAAGCTTTTACCTGTTTTATATCAGGCGTGATAAATCCAAGAAAAACATGCAGGACTATGATGAGCGCAGGATTTCTCAGTGGGACACGCTCTGCGACTGGTTGTTGGGCACCATTCCTTCGCAGGATTTCGTTCCCTTGAGGCCCCTGCATATTTATACGCTTGCAGATTTTGTCAGCACAAAAGGAATGTCCCCTTTCACTGACTGTGGGGAGATTTCTAATAAGAGGGTCATGCGCCTTGGCGATCTCATTGATGTCGCCAAGCGTGACCCAAACGTCGCGGGAGACGCCGAGTGCGGGAAAAATATCTCCGTATTGGAGAAAATCGTCAAAAAACAAGGAGGCTGTAATGGAAACAGCAGTAATAGGAATTAAAAAAGAAACTGAAAAGAAAACCAAGGTGAGCAGTTCCATGATTGTGAACGGAATGCTCAGCGCGGTTAAGACTAAAACCCGGAAAAACCCGGTAAGGCATCTTGCCATAAGAAAGGTTGCCCCTGCCAAAGAATGCATGCAGTGGGATACGTAACACAAAATAGTTATTCTGCCTCTATTTATTCCGCCCTCTCCCTTGAGGGGGGAGGGCGGGTGAGAGTGATTAAGGGTATCATTTGAGATCTTCCTATTTCGGTTTCTGGGGAAAAGTCCTATCCGACTTTCCCGGATTCCGCAATCTTTGCCTGGGTCAAGCCGTATATTTCTTCGGCTGTGAAACTTGGACCTTCGCCATATCCTTTGTCATTATTGGACTAAAGGGAGGCGCAGATTGGGTTGGAATCGCCAACACAGCAAGGATCTTACCGCTTCTGCTTTTCAGCGCTTTCATAGGCCACATAGTTGACCGGCGTTCTCCCAAAAGAGTGCTTTTCGCCTCAGTAGCAGTCAGGGTAATTCTTTATGCGGCAATGGCCGCCCTCGGATTCGCGGGTGGCCTTTCCCTTCCGCTTGTCGCGGTATTCCTGTTCCTTGCCAGTATTTTCGAGGCTGGGCATGATGTCTCCATCCTAGCCTACATACCGGGCCTTGTTGAAAGGAAAAGTATTGTTTATGCAAATGCCATTTGGGGAGCCCTATTCGCCGTGATAGTGGGTTTTATATCTGCACCGTCCTCAGGTTATCTGGTCGAGGGACTCGGACATTACGGCGTGCTAATTATATACGTCTGCTTACTTGCCGTATTCTTGCTTATAATCCGCCGTATTCCCGATGTCAGTGCCAAGAAAGAAGATGCAGCTGCTTCAAAAGGAGCACTACAAGATTATCTCGCATGGCTCAAAAGTGGTAATCAGGACGCAAAAATTCTTCTCTGGGCCATAACCATCTCAACTCTTATTCTTCTTGGAAGCTTTTTCGTCAACGTCCATTTTGTCTTTTACTGTGCCTCGAAGCTTGGTTATAAACCTCACGCAATTGGCCTTATGATGCTTGTCGCCGGTTTTGGCCAGGTTGTTGGCTCATTTGCATTCCCTTATTTATCAAGATTCTTTAAACTTCAATCGCTCATGGCGTTATTCGGCCTTCTGCCTGCCGTGGGCCTGCTTATTTTAGCTCTGACCGCACATCCGATTGGCCTTATGGCTGGGCTGTTCCTGACAATGGGGATTGGCAACAGGCTGCTCAAAAACATGCGCGTGACCCTGTGCCACATCCTGTCCCCCGGCAATCTGATGGGCTTCATGACAGGCGTAATGGTTACAACAGGATTTATTGCCCTTTTCGGAGCATCGATAATTGGCGGATATCTTGCCAAAAACTTTAGCCACTCTTTGGTATATTTAGTTTTCAGCGTGCTATGTTTCGCGTGCGTTACAGTTGTTCTCGTTTCAAATTACGCAAAGGAGATATACATTGAAAAAGGAATTTCCACCCCTTAAACGCTCCCCCGCCATTGTCGGCTATTGGGAAGACAAGAACTTCATCATTGAGGAGTACGTTTCGCACCAGAAGCTCAAGGCCTCGTCGGACGTGATTTACCTGCTTTCTCTTTTTGACACTGAAACCGCCATAGATCCGCGAGAGATTCTTTATTCCAAGATCACAGAGTTTAAAGGGGAATCCTTTGAAAACACGATCGAGGAATTTATCAAACTCGGCTTTTTAATTCCGGACGATAAGCAGACAGAGGATAAATACAAGAAGCTGAAAGACTGGCACTGGGGCGAACCGGCCCGGCACTACTTTTTCTCAACAAAAGATTGCTATGGTGCCCTCGCCAATGAAAGCAAGGAAGAATACGTCAAATCCGTTATTTTAACCTCGCCCCAGCCCCCCTTGCGCAAGAGCTATCCTGGCTGCAAGCTCGTGCCGCTTTCAAAGCCCGCCAAACTGCCGGGCAATTTCCACGAAACTCTCCTTGAGCGCAGAAGCGTAAGGTCCTACAGTTCAAAGCCAATTGGTATGGAAACCCTCGCCTCTCTTCTTTTTTACACATGGGGAGAGCAGGGTAAGCTCAAGTCAAAGTTTTTCGGCAATCTCCTTTGCAAAACTAGCGCATCCGGCGGCGCAAGGCAACCCATAGAAGGCTATCTGCTCGCCTTCAACATAGAAGGTCTCCCCGCAGGCGCCTACCACTACAACACAGAAAAACACGCGCTCGAAGAGATCGCCTTAGGTGATTTCAGGGAAATGGCCGCCACCAACTGCGCGGACCAGGTATGGGTCAAAGACGCCGCCGCCTGCTTCATCATGACCGCCGTAATCGAGCGCACAAGCTGGAAATACCGCCACCCCCGAGGCCTCCGAGGCATCTTTCTCGATGCCGGCCACGTCTCCCAGACTCTTTATCTTGTAGCCCAATCCCTCAGCCTCGGCTCCTGCTTCATCCTAGCCCTTCTGGAAGAGCCCTTTGAGAAACTACTCCACCTAGACGGCATCTCCGAAAGCGTAGTTGGCGTGACCACTGTGGGAATGCCATCTTCAGAATATTCCACTTAGAAGCCGCGAACTGATTTGCGTTTATTATTGGTAGGCAAGGCCTGCGTCAAGCACCGGGTCTCTTGTTGATTTGATTATCTTCTGGCGGCCAAGCGTGTTTACGGCAGATCGGATTACAATCTTTTCATAAAGATTACTGAGGAAAAGCTCGTCGTCAAAATTATTCCTTATATGTGATATCAAAAGCCGGGCCCATTTCGCCTCTAGGTCAATTTGAGGACTTGTTAAATCCCAATGTTTCGAAAAATTGCTAGTTGCCTGAATTCTGTAATAAACAGGTACTATGCCTACATTTTCAAAATCAGTTTTATTAATCAGCCATTCGGGATATGGCGGGGTAAACGTAGCTGCGCCCAAGAAGTGAATTGTTAAAGTTATCCTGGTCTTATTGGTTGCAACAATGTTGTCCAAAATGAATCGGAGGATGATCATGTATTCCATTGAGCATCTCAACAAGGGCAACCAAATCAGAACGATTTTTTTCCTGTCCATCCTGGGATGCGCGCTTCTTAGCGCATCCTTTGCCAGTGCCTATCAAGGCGCTCCGGCCGAATTGCAGGGGCACCTGGACACGTTGTTCTCGAATGCAGCATTCACCCATCCCCTTAGGGACGGACGCCTGGAACTCAAGATCGTTCCCGCCTACATCACCGACAAGGGCGACACATCCTCTGAGGCTAGTTGGAGCGATATCGACGGCAAGGGCCTGGGGGCGGCGATCGCCTACGGCCTGAGCGATCATTGGGGCATCGGCCTGTTCGCAAGCGGCGTGAAGACGGATGGCCGCACGACCACCTTCCTCAGCAAAAATTTCGAAAACACATACCGTGTCTTGGGTGGCCCGCTGCAGGGTGACTATAGAGGGAGCGCCATGCTCGTCGCGACGACCCTGATCTTCGATTTCAAGAGCGGGGAAGGCTTTCGCCTGCCGATTTTCTTGGGGGTCGGGTTCGAGCGCCTTTCTGCAGAGGTGGATGATATCGTCCTCGGCTTCAAGAGGGAAGCCAAGGGCAACCTTCCCGTCGGAGTCGTGGGCATCGTCCCGCAGTTCAACGTATGGAAATGGCGGCTCGCTCCATTCCTCATCGCCGCGAAACCGACGAAGAAGCCCATCGTGATTGAGACAAGGTACAACCCGAGCACGGAAGTGGTCCTCGAAACCGCGAACCTGAAGTCCGCGCCCGACACAACAGCAGCGTCGGGGATTGATGTGACGTACTGTCCATGGAACCTCGGCTTAGTCTGGGTGCCCGAGTTTACTACCGAGGGGGTGACAGGCTTTTTCTTCAAATGGGCGCATGGTTGGGGAAAGTGAAGTACTGACTAACAGCGAAGAAAAGGCGCCGGCGTTTGGTATGCCTGATGGCACAAAAATTGCCCATACACTTTAATGCAGGTATTGTGCCTACGCGGAATCACCGGTATTTTGCATGAGCCGTTGGACTGCAAGGTCGTTTCCCGGAAAATTAGACTGTAAGGGAGGGGCGTTATCGTTACAATAGCAAGCTGGATATGGAACCCGATGCTTTGCATCGTGTATCTGGAATTGGGCCTGCTATTTGTATATCTCACCCGTTCTATCGCCTGGAAAAAAGCGATTCCTGTTTTTTTGGAAGTATTTCAAAAAGACGCTTCAAAATCCGGCGAGCGCACCATCTCACACAGGAAAGCATTCCTTTCTTCAGTGGCCCTAACGGTAGGCATTGGCAATATCGCGGGAGTGGGCACAGCTATCCATCTCGGTGGGCCTGGCGCTTTGTTCTGGATGTGGGTATCCGCGCTTTTCGGGATGTTCTTCAGGATGGCGTCGGTCTATATGGCTATCAAGCATCGTCCCGCGGATACAGCGTCCCCGTCGTTTGCCACGCCGATGGTGTATCTTGAAAAATACATGACCGGCATCTGGAGTTTCATCCCGAAACTTGTGGCGGGGCTCATACTTATCCAGGGGGTAGTCCTTTATAACCTGGTGCAGGTCAATTCCCTGGCCCACGCGTTGCGCGATGGTTTTAACATCCCCAATATTGTTATCGCGGTTTTAACGACCTTGTGCATCGGCGCGGTCATTATGGGCGGGCTCAAAAGGATCGTCGACTACTGTTCGGCGATGGCTCCGGTCGTAATCGTCATCTACGTCATCACCGGATTGATAGTGCTTCTTTTACATCCTGCAAGCGCCATACGCGCGCTCGCTCAGGTATTCTCTTGCGCTTTTGTGTCGAGCTCTGTCGTAGGGGGGGTTGCCGGATATGGCGTTCTGCAGGCGATGCAGTTCGGTGTTTCCCGAGGAGTGTTCTCACATATGTCCGGCACGGGCACAGGCACGTTCTTTCAGGCGGCCAACAAAGAGTCTCCGGCTGTGGGGGCGTTCATGTCGGCTGTCGCGCCTTTTGTTGATACGATAATAATCTGCAGTATCACCGGCTTGGCGATCCTTTGCACTCCTTACTGGCAACACTATACCGGCGCGCATCTCACTGCGATCTCATTCGCCGCGGGCGCAGGATTTATAGGCCGCATGGTCATAATCGTGAGTCTTGTTATCTTCGCTTTTACAACGATCACCGCGTTTGCCCACATCTCTGAGAGGTGTTTCAAGTATCTCGGAGGCAAGAATTTCTCCGGCTACCGCATCGTGTTCCTTGTCGTGACATTTATCGGACCATTTCTCAACATCCGCTTTGTATGGTCTCTCAGCGATATCATCATAGCTACGATCCTGATATTCCATTTGATGCCATTATTGGTTATCATACTGCTTAACCGTGAAGAGATGTGCGAAGACCTGCGGAGTTTGAAGTGCGGGGTGAAGAACTTATTTTGAACCCGACGCGTGCAAAAGTTTTTAATAGAATGAGGAGATGTTAAAGGAGGATTGAAATGCCTTATATGCTTGGATGTCCTAACCCCTGTACTACTGTTCTTGGTAATACGAAAGCCGGCATCGTCGGTAAAGCTGCCGCGTATAAATGTCTGGCGGCCAATACCGCTGGGGCCGGCCTTGCCGGGAAGGGTGCATGTCTCGGACTCAGTCTTGGCGTTTTAGGACCGGTAGTGCTGGCGGGCGCCGTTGTGGTTGGCGGATACTTCATCTGGAAGGCAAACGTAGCGCGCTGAAGGAAGGTTTTGGGCCTTGACCCATTTGAATGCTGCTGCAGCGTGGATTCAATGTTTTCGATTTGGTGGCACGAAAGGTGAATTAGAGTACCCGGACTGACTATGGCGAATTGACCATACTATATGGAATATATTCCATAGTTATTGCTTAAAAACTTAATACAATCTATTAACATTTTAGACAAAATGTTAACAACCTGTTGATGACTCTCTGGTTACATACCTGAAATTGTCCTGCCCGTCGGTTTTTAGAAAATAGCGTACTTATGCTAATCTGGAACAAAAATTGCACTATAGATAATAAGGTGCTTGCACGAGTATAAGCGGGGCTGTTTTTAATGGTTCTGTTTTTGAAAGAATAGCGTGATTATCGGCGGTAGATCGTAAAGATACCGGAATAAAAGCGTTTTATCCTGCTCTTACACTGCCTTTACCTGCTCGACGGCTCTTCGCGGATACGCCGGGCAGCGAAAATGTGATACGCTGACACGCGCTCATGAGCGCAAGGTGAAGCGGGTCACTGCGAATTAACGAGGTTACAGACAGATGCAAATAGTTGAGATCATCGTTACATTGGTCATAGCCGGGATGTTCATCCTGCTGGGTGTCTACAATTCGATGCCCGTGACCATCGACCTCCTCGGATTCAGATCCATTACCCTTCCCACTTCTGTTTTCATGTTTGCACTATTCCTCGCAGGAGCGACCTATGTGGCTTTCTGGAGCATCGCGGGCAGGGTCAGGAATTTTATGGCCGTGAAGGACCTGAAGAAAAGGGTCAGGGAGCTCGAAGATGCGCGTTATAAGCCGGCATTCGCTCCGACGCGCACAGATGCTGGTGATGAGGCCGTGGAGCCAAAAGACGCCGAAGCCGTCGCCAAAGACGATATTGACACGCAGGAGCGTCCCGTGACCGGTGAGCAGGCGCTGCCGGAAGAGTCGAAAGAGGATCTTAAACTAGCGGCAAAGCGCATCGCGGAAAAGATGGACGATGAGACCGATGATGACGGCCTTACGATGTGCGCTATCGCCGAGAAATTCCAAAAAATAACTGATTTCAACAATTGGATGGGCAAGAAGACGAAAAAGGCGGATGAGCCGCCTGAAGTTTCAAAAACACACAAAACGGAGGTGTGATAGTGAATGAGAACCTGGAAATCTTCATGAGGAGCTTCGCTTTAAAGGCTCGCAATGCCGGAGAGGCGATAGTTGATTGTTACAAGAACGCTGTGCAAGTGAATCCGGAGCATAAAGCGAAGATATATAAGAAGCTCGGAGCCAGCTATGAGAAGAGGGGCTATTCTGACCAGGCCGTGAAAGTGCTCACCAAAGTCATAGAACAGGGAATGGCAGACGCCGAGACCTACAGCGCTTTGGGTAAAGCGTATCTCAAGCAGGGCAAGCTCGAAGAAGCGAGGAAGACTTTTGAGAAAGCCGTGGAGGTCAATCCCGATGACGCGATCTCTTATATCGAGCTGGGAAAGATCCACGTGGTCAGTGAAGCTCTTGATGAAGCTATCTCTGTGTTCAAGAAAGGCGTATCCGTTAATCCGGAGTCAGCCGTGAATCAGTACCATCTCGCTGTTGCCTATGACAAGCAGGGCGATCATACCAAGGCCATAAAGCATTTCCAGAAGGCCATCGAAATGAAGCCCAATGTTCCGAAATATCACTTCTCATTGGGGCTAACGCTTGATTCGAAGGGTGATCATAAAGGAGCTGTAGAATCTTTTAAAAAAGCCATCGCGATGGAGAGGGAGTAACGGCTTTTTCAGCTGTCACACCCATCCTAAAACAGGAGAAATACTGTGAGCGAAATCGGCGATGAAGTAACGAAACTCTACGGCGGAGAGCTTGTGGCCAAACAGCTCAAACCCCTGACCAAACCCAAGATAGTGGCTGTCATGGTTTTAGCAGTCCTTCTTGTTCTTTTCTTTATGTCAGGCGCTTATTACTACAACCGCTTCGCTACTCTCCAGCAATACTGCTACGCGAGCCAGGGTCAGATTGAAAAAGAATTCCAGAGAAGAGCGGATCTCATCCCCAGGTTAGTGGATGTGGCTAAGGATTACGCGGGGCATGAGCAGATGTTGTTCAAATATGTGGCTGACACGCACAACCTGCTCCAATCTGTCAGGAAGTTCGACGGGGCCATGGGCAAGATCAGCGGTTCAGCCATACAAAAGGCGCTCTCAAAGCTCGTAGCCCTGGCTGAGAGATATCCTGACTTGAAAGCCACGCAGAGCTTTCAGGATCTTATGGATAAGCTTGAGATCACCGAAGACAGGGTGGCGACAGCAAGAGAGAATTACGTTGAGAGCTTGAGGCAGTACAACACACAACTCGTCACGTTCCCGTCGAGCATATTCAATATCGTGTTTCGCTTTAAATCGATGGGATATTATCAATCGACACAGACAGCGTCAGGATCGGCCAGAGAGGCGCGTCTGGCACAAGGAGAAATAAAATAGCTCAGAAAGAATTCACCAAGGGCGACGTCCTTGGGATCTTCGGCCGGGTCATCGGCAAGGGCATCGAGGCGATGGGTCTGGTGTTCTTCGCGTTGAGTAAAGTGCTGTCCCATAGCGCAAGATATTTTTTCTTTCTCGCCGGCAAACATGTTGACATGGTAACGACTATAAAGGGATTAAAACTCATCAGATCTGACGCGATCAGCACGGACGGTGATGATTATATGCCTCCCGACAACGCAACAGGGCCTCGGTCGCGCAGTAATGGCGATGGGGTATCAAGACATTTCGAGCCTATCATGCTGGCTATAAGTTACAGTCAGGCGGCGTATGATCAGCAGATGCTTCCAAAAGAAGAGGTATTGAAGATCGACAAGCAGGCGCAGGTTATGGCGAAAGCTTTGGGCAACGTACTGGAAGCTAAAGGCGGCGCCATTCTTAAAAGCGACGCGACAAAAACGGCGGATGAATATTTCAAGGCGTGTTCTCTTCATGCCAAGTATCATCAGAGCGGGAAAGAGAAACATAAGATGGAAGCCATGCTGCATTTGGCAAGGGCTGATGATCGTCGATGTGCTTTGGAGAATGAGTGCGCGGGCAGTGGGGAACAAAAATGACGGATAACATCTCTATTAAGGATAGATTGGACCCAAGACAGCTCTCCCTCTGGGCCGTAGCACTGTTAATATTTTTAGCGGCCCTCGGGCTTTGGGTGCTGTTGGGAGAGCGCGGAGTCGAAAAAATAGAAGGCATGTTTGAAAAAAGCGAGAATCAGGCTCCTGTCAGTACATCTCCCAGAGGCCAGATAGTGGCCCAGCAATTGGCGTTTAATAATGCGGCTGATGCTATTAAGCCCGCCGTGGCAAGTATTTGCAGTTATGCGAATTCCGCTTCGGGAAACCCCAATAAATCAGGGCATTCCTGGAAAGGACTTGGCTCAGGCGTCATCGTGAGTCCGCAGGGATATATCGTGACGACAAATGAGATAGTGAATCAGGCGCAGGACATCAAAGTCACAAGATTTGAAAAAGGGCATACCCACATCTACCATGGGGAAGTGGTTACGACATTCCCTATGTATGATCTGGCGGTCTTGAAAGTGACATCAAACAAGCCGTTACCTTCCTCTATGCTGGGGGATTCTTCCAGAACAATGCTGGGGGGCTGGGCATTGGCTGTGGGAAGTCCTTTAGGCATGAAGCAGATGATGGTCTCAGGGCTCATAAGTTCTATAGACCGCCGCCGCGGATTCAGGACCAGCATGGCCACGGGGGAAGGATTTATCGGAGGTCCGCTGATCTCGAATGGCGGGGAGATCATCGGGATCGTGACAACGAATGGTTACGCGGTATCGAGCAATGTTGTTAGAAAGCTTCTTGAAGGCATAGGCATCCCCCATCTCACGAATTTAAACGCTACAGGAGGGCTATGATGAGTGATAAAGAGGATTTAAACCAGGAATCAGAAGAAGAGATAAGTAAAGACCAGGAGCCAAAATTTTGCGCCGCGAGTATGAAGGTGCCGATGATCATTGTGGGCGCCATGATCGTGCTTGTTCTTGTTTGGGCGGTATTTGTGAAAAACGATCCCAGCGCGAGTGAAGTGGCCCAATCATGGGGCGAGCCGGAAAAAACCTATAAAGTGCTTCAGCACATGGGCGGGGCAGTCATGCCCGCAGGCGCTGTGCAGGCAGTAACGCCATTACCGCCGGGCGCTTTCTGGCGGATAACCCCTCCGCATGGGTATAAGGGTTCATGCCATAATTGCCACCCGTTTACACGCGGATCTGCTGGCGCGAGAGCTCCGATGATGAAGGGAAAACCCGCTGCATTCACGAATATGGTCACTCCCCTGCCGTCAAACGCCAGGCGCACGGTTGTTCCTCCTCATCCGGAAAGAGGGCCCTGTCACAGTTGCCACCCCTATTCTCCCAAAGCAGCTCCTGTAGCCAACAAATTCAAGACTGTTCTTATAAAGGAAGTGGGAATGACTGTGGGCGATACAGCCCAGGGCGTGTTCGTGGCTCAGGTGTATAAGAATTCCTGGGCGGATAAGGGCGGAGTGATGCACGGTGATATTATCGCCGGATTCGATCACAGGCGCGTGAAAAACCTTAAAAAGCTTCAGAAACTTGTTCTGGCGGCCAATCCTGAAAAAACAGTGGCAGTCAAAGTCAAGCGCGGGGAAAAGACCATGAAACTCAACGTGATGATAGGCGAAGGTGAGCTTGAGGGCGTGACAATACCCACTCCGGCTCTGCCGGCCGCGATGCAAAGAGGGATGGGACGCATGGGCGGGTACGGACTCGGCCCCGGAGGATATGTGGTGTGCCCCGGCTGTGGATTCAAGATGCTTCATCAGAGAGGCGTTCCTGCGTATTCATTATCATGCCCCAAATGCGGCGGGTCCATGGTAAAGGAAGAACTTCTTAATAATCAGGCGCAGCAGGCCAATCTTGTGCAGGGACAGGGCAATAATCCCTGGTGTCCGACCAGATAAAAACAATATGAAAATATCCTGGAAAGCCTTGCTCGCGATAGTTGTTGCTTTGGTTATTCTTGTCGCATCATGGTTTTTCCTTAAGCATGAAAAGGAAGATCAAGTGCGGTTCAGGCCCACTGCCGCCAACGCGCAGGCGCAGGTCGTGGCAAGGAATATGCGCCAGTCTTTCAGTAACGCGGTTGCCACGATAAAGCCCGCTGTGGCGAGCATAAGCGCTTTTCATATGCCTCCCGGGGCAAAAGCAAGACCCGACAAGAAATCCATGCGCGCTTATAAGCAGATGGGTTCCGGTTTTTTTATCAATCACCACGGATATCTTATTACCAACTACCATGTGACGGTTCACGCCAGCGAGATAAAGGTTACGATATTCAACGGAGATCACAGTCGTTTTTATGACGCTGAAGTGGTAGCTGAATACCCTGATATCGATCTTTCCATCCTCAAGGTAGCGAGCAAGGGCGCTTTTCCCTGCGCGATGCTGGGCGATTCAAGGACGATAAGGGTCGGAGACTGGATGCTGGCTGTGGGAAGTCCGTTCGGGCTTGATCAAAGCGTGACAGCCGGCATTGTGAGCGCCACGCGCCAATCGGTTTTTGTGGGCGGAGCCCAATATGACAATCTGATACAGACAGACGCGCCGATCAACCCGGGAAACAGCGGCGGCCCATTGGCCAACGCGATGGGAGAGGTCATCGGTATGAACTCAGCGATCTCCGCCTCCCCAAAACTAACCGCCGACATAGGATTCGCCATCCCAATAAACAAGATAAAGAAGATTTTGGACGCGAACAAGATCCACTACATGGAGAAGAGGATTTGATGGGGGAGTGCTATGCGTATAGAACGCATCCTGTCATGATACCTTCCCTGTGTCATCCTGAACTTGTTTCAGGATCTCAACGGGGCAGTTCCTTTTTTGTAGACCAAGTGGAAAAACTTAATGAGATCCTGAATCAAGTTCAGGATGACAGAAGGGCTCAGGATGACAGAAGGGTTCAGGATGACACGAGGAAAGACTGCGATGAAAATGGAGAAGGGATTTAAGGAGCACAAGGAGAAAACAAATTTATGAATGAACAAATTGCGAGCGATCAGGACATTTGCATGACGGATAAAATATGGGCGTGCGTCGGGTATCTTTGGATACTGTGCTTTATCCCGCTTTTATTCAAGAAAGGTAATCCCTTTGTCACATTCCACGTGAGACAGGGTTTGATGCTCTTTGTGCTATGGCTTTTCTGCCTCGTAGTGAGCGCCATACCTATTCTGGGGCATCTTCTCGGATTCATAGGCAATGTTTTTATCCTTATCATGATAATACTCGGCATCATCCACGCCATCAACGGCGAATACTGGGCTATCCCGGTATTCGGAAAAACAGCCGCGGGGTTGAAGATTTGAATAGCATGCCCATTCTGTCATTGCGAGCCAAATGGGCGAAGCAATCTCAATAGCGATGCGTGCACTTGAGATTGCCACGTCGCAGACTCCTCGCAATGACAATCAGGTGGTAGTCTTAATGACCCGAATTTTTACGGAGGAACTATGGACAATATAATGCTTGGAGCGGTACTCATAATCGTCGGACTTTTTGGCGTTACTTTTTGGTGGTGGGATGTGTGGCTTTTATTGAAAGGGCTGTTACCACTGGTCATCCTGGCGCTGGGCATCGTTGCTTTGATCGCCGGATTAGGTTCTGCCAAGGAAAAAGAGAAGAGCAAGGTCAAGGCGACAGCGAAGTGATCTTTCTGGGATCATGCGGGTATTTGAGGTTAATAGAGGTAGCAGTGTGACTGACAATCTTTCAGCGTGGAAAAAGCGGCCTTTAATGGAAACGCTTTCGCGCGTGAACGCAGACAACATAGTGCGTGGCGCGATACATGTCCGGCGCAAACTGACGGATATCAAAGTGACGCCTGTAGGGTCCAGCGCGTTGTGCTATGAGGCGTCCTCAAAGAGAAGAAGCATATTCAGGATCGCTCTCTTTATATGCGGCTGGTTCGCCCTGCTTGCGGCTACATCCGCATGCAACGCGAAAAAATCAACTGCTAAAGCCAGCAGGGTCGACAGCGTCACGAAGGCGAGTCCGCAGATGGTTCCCTATGTCACGGACAAGAAGAATTTTGTCGCCGCCAAAGTAGGCGTGCCCGGCGCGGATTTTTCCCAGCTCGTAGCGCAGGTTAAATATTCGGTGGTAAGCATAGGAGCGTTCGAGACGATAGGCAATGTGATGCATTTTCGTTCCCGCGGCTCAGGCGTTATCGTGGATGTCAGAGGGTATATACTGACCAGCCATCAGGCGATCGAGGGCAATCCTGATCCGAGGGTGGTACTTTTTGCCGCGGATCATACCCATCAATTCGAAGCTCAGATCGTGGCTGATGATCCTCGTCATAATCTGGCGCTCCTGAGGATATACTCTCCTGAACTTTTTTCAAAGGCTTCTATGGGAAACGCGGCGCATACGCAATCCGGAGAGTGGGCGCTGGCTATGGGAAGTGTGGACGGTTTGAACCAGACAGTGATCCCCGGGCTGATAGATTCCACTTCCCGCTCGATAGCTGTGGGCAACAGGTCCATAAAAGGATTGATGCATGTGAGTTTAAAGGGTATGTCTGCCGGCATGATAGGCGGGCCTCTTTTCAATATAGACGGTTTACTGATCGGGATCAATATGGCGCAGGGCATTGTGCTTCCTATCGCTCAAGCCGAACATATCATGAATCTTGTTTTCGAAGGTCAAAGAGATCCCGGTTCGCTTAATCAGCCGCTTATAGCCGGAGCGTGGGCAGCTCAGACAAGCATGCTCGTGACATGGCTTGGCGCGGAAGTTCTTCCTGTGGATAAAAAGCTCGCGGCCAAGCTCGGGGTCGCCCAAAAAGGTCTTCTTGTTAACAGGGTTGCTCAGAATTCTCCAGCCGCAAAATCCGGCATAGCGCGCGGTGATGTTATCACAAAGTTCAATCGCAAGAAGGTTTCAAGCGTGAAGAAGCTCGGTAAGCTCGTCGGACGGGCCAAGCCCGGAGAGGCGGTCATATTCGAGGTCGTGCGAAGAGGGGAGAAATCAAGGGTCTCGGTGACGCTTGAGACAAAACCCAGGAAAGCGGATCGTTTCGCGTTACCTTCGATAATCCGCCCGCGCCAGGTTGACTGGCTCGGGATCGAACTTGCCAATATAACTCCTGAATACATGAGGAGATTCGCCATTGACCCGTCGCAAAACGGCGTGGTCATAATAGGCGTGGAAAATCTTGTAAGGCAGGCCACGGGCCTTGAGAAAGGGGACTTGATAAGAAAGGCCAATGGAAAGTCGATCGCTGATATAGATGGATTTATGGTCCTCGCCGCCAGCGCCCAAAAGGGTATCTTGCTAGACATAGTCCGCGCCGGAACCCCGCTCTATATCACGGTGGAGCCAAGATGATGATGGATTTTTTGTTTTATCATCACAATTTACCCTCCGTCATCCCATTTTTTCCTGTCATCCCGGTGAAAACCGGGATCCAGCACCACGCCTCCTCCGTCATCCCGGTGAAAACCGGGATCCAGCACCACGCCTCCTCCGTCATCCCGGTGAAAACCGGGATCCAGCACCACGCCTCCTCCGTCATCCCGGTGAAAACCGGGATCCAGTACCACAATTTTATAGAGATTTGCCTTCCGAGAATGAATAAGAAAAGAACCTTTATTAGGACAGAGGATCTGGACCCCGGCTTTCGCCGGGGTGACGGGAGAGTAGAGGATCTGGACCACAGCTTCTGCTGTAATGACGCACCAAGCATAGCACCCGCTACACGAGGTAATGCGTAAATGCGTTCTGTAGAGTGCGTGAATTGCGGGAAGAAAGCGGCCTGGGTCACGCTCTGGGTTAATATCGGCGGCACGATACTCAAAGCGGTTGTCGGCGTTCTGGGCAACAGCACGGCATTGCTTGCTGATGCTTTTCATTCCGCGGCTGATGCTGTTATCAGCGTTGTGACTATTGTTTGCCTCAAGATCAGCGGTGAGTCAGCGGATAAGAATCATCCGTATGGTCACGGCAAGGTGGAATTTATCGCCGCCGGCATCGTTACTTTCGGTCTTTTGGCCGCAGTTTTCTTTCTTTTCAGAGAGGCGTTTAATGTTCTGCATTCAGGCACAGCCACAAAACCGAAATTAATCACGCTTTTCGCCGCTCTTATCGCTATCGTCACAAGCGAGATGCTTTTCCGTTTTAATCTGTGCGCCGGAAAGAATCTGAAAAGCCCTGTGCTCATAGCCAATGCCTGGCATAACCGGTACGATGTTTACACGTCTATCATCGTAGCTGTCGGCATCATTGGCGCCAAACTCGGGTTTCATTATCTTGATCCTATTGCCGCGATACTTGTGGGGATCACGATAATCAGGGTTGTGATAGAGATATTCAAGGAGTCTTATGACGGCTTGATGGATACTTCGCTTCCGAAAGAGGAGAGGGAAAGGATCATTAATGTCATCAAAGAAGCCAATGGCATTGTTGATATCAAATACCTTAAGACACGGCGCACAGGCCAGCAGATCTGGATCGACCTCGGCATAAAAGTAGATCCAAAATACAGCGTCGCGCAAGCTCACGAGACCAGGGAGAAGATACGCAATAACCTGTTCCTAAAACTCGAAAACGTAGCCCAGGCCCAAGTGGAGCTATTGTCGGAGTGAGTGATATGAACGCATCTGTCATTGCGAGGCGCAGTTCCTTGTTTTCTATAGAGATCCTGCAACGCGGCAATCTCATAGAGGAAACCTTTATTAGATTGCCGCGTCGCAAAGTTCTTTATAAGCGAAAGGAATTGCTCCTCGCAATGACGGAGGGGTTTACGAGATCATCATGCTAAAGAACATGATCGAGGAAAAGTGCCGGGCTTGCGGTAATAGGGTGGGCTGGATAGAGCTTTTTGTGAGCATTGGCCTGGGATCATTCAAGCTCTTTATCGGCATCATGGCGAATAGCCACGCGCTCATCGGAGCCGCGCTGTATTCCGTTCAGGACATAATCTCAGCCGGAGTCATAATCATCAGCATGTATCATTCGTCAAAAGACGTGAATGAGGAGCGGCCGTACGGGCATGGTAAGATCGAGTTCATCGCCGCGGTATTTGTCAGTATTGCTGTCATGGTCGGCGCTGCATTCCTTCTTACAGCAGTTGCCAGAAGTGTTTTTTCGGGTACCGTGCAAGTGCCAAGTTGGCTGGCTTTTTGGGCCGCGGCGATCGCTTTCACGGTCAACTGGTTCCTTTATAAGTATTCATTGTGTTGCGGGACCACCTTAAACAGTCCCGCGATAATATCCAACGCTGAGCATACCAAGGGGGACGTGATCACATGCGCTTGCGTGGCGGTAGGCGTGTTCGTGACAAAAATGGGTTTTACGCATCTGGATCCTCTTATCGCGGTGTTCGAAGTTGGGCATGTCCTCAAGTTGACGATCCGGATACTCAGCAGGGGGATCAAGGGTTTGATGGACTCTTCCATGCCTGACAAAGAGGCAACAGCAGCCAGAAAGATAGCTGAAGGGATATGCGGCGCACAGAATATTGTTTCGCTTTTCGGCCGCCAATTGGGCCAGAAAAGCGAGATAAGCATAGAGATAAAAGTCGATCCGGATATGATGGTTGAAGAAAGCAATCGCGTGGCAGACAGGTTGAAAGACGATATCACAGGCAGGATGCCGACAATCGGCCAGGTGAATGTCTATGTCGTGCCGGCTGATCGCGCCTCTGACACTGACCGCAAAGGGGAGAATGTCACAAAGATAAACAGGATCCTCGGCAAATATTACCGGCAGAACATCAAAAAACATGATTTGAAATTCCATGACCACACAGTGGAGCTGACCCTGGACTTTTACGGGAAGATCCCCCGCACGATGCGCAACATGATCTGTTTCGCCGTACAGGGGGAGATAGAGAAGGGGCTCGAGAAGGGCTACAAAGTGACCGTAATCCCAGCAGCCCGCTCCATGGCTGAGGTGAATTGAGATGGCAAGCGGAATTGATTTATCTGGTTCGGTCGTTGGGACTTGTCTCCCGCCTTTTCGTATTTATGTAGCGCGGCAGCTTGTATGCCGCTTTTTATCACCCTCACCCAGCCTCTCCCCTCAAGGGAGAGGGGGAAGAAAAGAAAAGGCGCTATACGCCAAAGATTTTCTCGCAGAACTGATTTGATTTACGAATACAGGAGGAATGAATGACTAATATTATCGGAGGACTCATCGCGCTGGCATTGGGCATCGTGTGCATGCTTTGCTGGTGGTGGAGAGTGCTCGAGCTCGTACAGGGACTTCTGCCGGTGGCATTGATCGTCGGCGGCCTGGTCGCCGTATTCGCGGGTTTAAGCACTACAGAAGGAAAGAGCAAGAAAAAAGCAGCCAAGGAAGAGGCTGCTTAAGGACTGCCTAGCTCTGTCATTGCGAGTCCTATTACCTTGTTTTTATTAAGGAAATAGGGCGCGGCAATCTCAGGGGCACGGGAAACTGAGAATAGCGGGGAAACAATGTGCCATGTGTAATACAACAGGTAGACGAATAAGATGTTCTTGAGGCTAAGCGCGCTTTTGAGATTGCCACGTCGAAGACTCCTCGCAATGACGGAATATATGGGTTCGCAATGACGGAAATTGAATGGTTTACAATAACAGCCATAGCGGTCGGCAAAAAGCGATTTATTAAAACATGCTAAAGATCTATCTCTCCATTATCCTCTTCTTCGTGGTTCTGCTTGGGCTTTTTGCGATATTTAATCAGGCGCCGTGTGGGGTGGTTTTGCTTGGCGCTCATTTGCAGGCGAGCTCGCTGGCGATGGTTGCTTTTTTTTCATTTCTCGCGGGCGCTCTGTGCGTTGCGATTATTGGCGTGATAGGCAACATAAGATTGCGCAGGGTGATCTCAAAGCAAAAACGCGAGCTTAAAGAGTTATGCAAACCGAAAGAACAGATCTAGAGAAATCGTGGCTTTACGCGGGTTTCAAGAGCATCATATCGTCACCTGATATCATCAGATCCAGGGTGATACGAGCGCGGAAGGTCTGCGCTAAAAACAACAAGACCGGCAAAGAAGATATTGCCCGTTATCTTATAAGACAGAAGCTTAAACCATCCACTGTTCTAGGTATCACGACCGGGGTTGTCGGGCTTGTGCCTATTATGGGTCAGATCAGCGCGATAGCAACGTCGCTCAGCGCTGAGTTCGTGGCGGTCACTCAGCAGGAAGTCGAGCTTTGCCTTGAGATCGCGGATAATTTCGGGTATGACATCGCGGATAGTGAGGTGAGAATGATCGAAGTCCTCGCGATTCTTGGGCGCGAGATGAAGGCAGACACGGTCAAGACTGTGTCACAGGTGGCTGCCAGAAAGGGGATAAAGAAAGTCGTGGAGCGCTACGCCCGCATCGGACTTTTAAAATCCCTGCAGAGAGTGTCATTGCTGGCTCAGGCGCGAAGCGGTCTCAGGGCCGCCACAAAAGCCATACCCGCGCTCGGAATAGGCGTAGGCGGATTTATGAATTTCTACTGCGTAAGAAAAACCGGTTTGCTGGCTTTGCAATATTATAGGGGAGAGAGGGAAGAGTGAATAGAGCGAGTCGGTGTCTCTCATATCCGATTTTTGTCATCCCCGCCCTTTTTGTCATCCCCGCGAAGGCGGGGATCCATTACCGTTTTTATATCGAGGTTCTTTCTCTGTGAAAACAAGAAAAGAGTCTTTATTGAAAAAGTGGACTTGGATTCCCGCCTCCGCGGGAATGACACGAATAACGCGTTTCGTGATTTTTCTCGCCTGTCTATTCAGTATTTCCTCCATCTTCGCTGCCAAACCTCCGCTCGGCGAGGCGGTTCGCAGGAGGAATGTGCAGACCTATAAGAATATGCAGCTTGATACCCTGCCTTCACCTGCCGAGCAGGGCGCGAGCAAGAAATTGTTTTCCGAGGGCCATTGGCACGGACTTGAGCTTATTCCGCTAAATTCTGAGTTAAGACAGGAGTACGGCATCCCATCCGGCACTACTGGGCTTCTCGTTGACGAGATCACTCTTGAAGCGGCAGAATGCGGGTTTCTGGCGGGAGACATGGTCCAGTCGGTCGGGGGCTATCCCATCGACACGTTGAAGGATTTTCTGACCGCCACCGTTAAACTGCAGAACAATACGCGGGTGGATATATCCGTCTGGCGGTCTAACCATGTCCTGGCCCTAAGCGGTGATATAGGTATCGCCGATATGAATAAAAGAGCCAAGGCGATCGCCGCTCCGGCGAAGGGGAAAGTTTTCGTACTGACTTTAAAGGTCGCGGATTATTACACTCGCCTGGGTTACGCCAATGTGGATGCGGCCCCTCCCATACAGCCGGGGGCGATAAGCCCTCACAAAAAGCGCGGCCGATCGTGCGCTGCCTGCCACATCTTCATGAACATTGGAGGCCAATTAGCGGTTGACGCGGGAGATATAACCCCGAATCCTCCTCCCATAAGTCTTGGCATGAAAGCGCCTCACGGCAACAGGGGTTCATGTAATACCTGCCACCAGATAGTGCCAGGCAAGCCGCGATCGAGCCCGAGTTGGCCCGCGGCTAAACCGCAGACCGGCCGGCAAGGCACTCTGCGCGACTTGGCCCCTCCGGCGAATATGCCGGACAATGTGATATCCGCTTCTCCGGTAGCCGCCAAAGTTCCCGCGCAAGTGCTTTTTGAGACTCCGCTTGAAACAGGCGTTATGTGGATGGGCATGAAGATGGTGTCTGTCGATCCTGCTATAGCTGAAAAGGCCGGATTGCCGGAGATACGCGGAGTGTATGTTGAAAGTGTGGCACTGGATTCCCAGGCGCAAAAAGCCGGCTTGAAGACTGATGACATAATCACCATGGTGGGCTCCATTTATGTAAGCGATGTAAGGCACTTGCGCCAGATCGTGTCTCCGCTGGCTCCCGGCGATGAGATCGAATTCATGCTCTTGCGCCACGGTAAGGAGCAAAAGGTAACTTTCTTGCTAGGCAGTTCCACTCAGGCGAAAGCGAGTTTCGGGAAAGTCCACTTCGCGTTCCCCATGCTTGTTGTGGCCGGCATCTTCGCGGCTGTGTATCTTCTTGTGTTCGTGGATATTTTCGGACATCTATTCGCCTTTATCCTTGGAGCGGTTCTTTCCATCTATGCCGGGATACATTTCGGGTTCTACAGTCTTGATCAGATGCATCACGCGATAAATTACCACATACTGATATTCATCATAGGTATGAACATAATCTCAGCAGTGCTCCTTGAGGCGGGCTTCATGGACTATATGTCCAAGAAGATCACTATTGCCACACAGGGCAATGCCTGGAAGATACTTATGCTTTTTTCCCTGCTCACCTATATAGTGTCTTGTTTCATGGACAATATTGCCACCATACTGATACTGGTCCCGATAACACTCACTCTGGCTAAAGACCTTGATTTCGATCCGAAACCGGTTTTGATCTGTCAGGTGATATCTTCGAACCTGGGCGGCGCGTCTACCATGGTGGGGGATTTCCCTAACATGCTCATCGGGCTTTCAACTGACCTTCAGTTCCACGATTTCGTCTTTTATGAGATGCCGTGCTGTATCATCCTGCTTACAGCGCTGCTGATCTATGTGTACATGTCCAAAAGCGGCAGGGCTCTTAGAAAATATAAGCACAGCGCCAAATTCGAAGCGCTCTTCAAGAGGGTGCAAGGGGAATTATCGACCGCCATAAAGGATCGCGAAGCCACGAAGAGGGCGCTTATCGTCCTGGGATTGGTGATCCTTGGATTCCTTCTGTCCGGAACTACGGGCGTGAATCCGGCCATTGTGGCTTTTGGCGGAGGCATCATACTGCTGTTCATCTGCGGTCTGGACAAGATGAAGATCCTGCGCATAGTGGGGGTCAAAGATGTGCTGTTCTTCGCGTGTCTGTTCGTGATGGTGGGCGCGGCCGAGGCCTCAGGCATACTACTGCTTTTCGCCAACTTCATCATGAATGTCTCGGGAGGCAACATCCTCGCCATAGCGCTTATGATGATGTGGTTTGCCGGCATAATGTGCGCTTTTATGAACGCGGGTCCCACGGCCGCGGTGTTTATCCCGGTCATCATGCACTTGGGCATCGAGGCGCCCAATGACCTTTTCTGGTGGGCGCTCTCCCTGGGTGTTCTGGCGGGCTCAAGCGCGTTCTTAACGGCTGCCAGCGGCGGGCCATTGACCTCGTCCATCGTGCATAAATTCTGGAAAAAACACAAACGCACTATTGACGAGGATTCAGCGGTCTATCGCATTCGCCAATCCATCTCCTTCCGCGAATACGCAAGGATGGGCATGCCGATCATGCTGATGTTTTTGTGCATCTCAACGCTATATATCACGTTTCTTTATTATTTATGAGGACGATCATGTTCTGTCATTGCGAGGACTTTTTCCTCAATATTTATAAAGGAGAAAGGACGCGGCAATCTCAAATAGCAGGATTACTATGAAGGCTATTGCTGGCTTAAGTTCACGCGTTGCTCTATCGTTATCCTTGTCCATGTTTGCTTCCCTCCTCCTCACTTCCTGCGCTCCCCAGCCGCTTTCTATTGATAAGCAGGCGAGCGCGAAAAAAGCTCTGAGCGAAAAGGTGACCCGCATCGGGCTTTACCTTGCCACGGCGGACAAGGCGGAAAAAGAGGGCTACATTCAAACCGCCACTTATCTGCGCGAGGTCGCTGAGGAAGAGATAAAGCACGCCTCCAAACTGACCGCGCTCCTAAGCGGAGTTAAAAAGACAAAAACCAATTTAAAGGAACTCTATAAACTCGAGAAGCTCTCCAGTTCCATGGTCTACCCCGGCATAGCCCAGGCTGCAAAGCGAAGCAGTGATGCTAAAACCATGATGCTCATGGATCAGATGATATCCGATGAAAAAAGGCACATGGCAGGATTGAAGAGTTTGCTCAAGGATCTGAGATGAACGCAATGATCTACTCGCTCGGTCGCCACAACTTCTTTTCCGTCATCCCGGCGGAGGCCGGGATCCAGTTCCTTTGTTTTAATAGAGGTTCTTTTCTTGCTTATTTTCGAAAAGGGGATCTCTATAAAATCGCGGAGCTGGATCCCGGTTTTCACCGGGATGACGGGCGGGGCGCAAGGTAATCCCAACCATGTTCTTCATACCCATCCTCGTCATCGTCGGCATAATCGTCGGCTGTTACGGCACCGTCATCGGCATAGGCGGCGGTCCCCTGATCGCGCCCATCCTCATCCTTTACACCGATCTAACCCCCGAAGAAGTCGTTGGGACCACGCTTATTGTCGTGCTTTTCAATGTGCTCTCCGGGAGTGTGGCTTATTTCAAGCAGAGAAGGGTGGACTTGATAAGCGGCACGAAATTCGGTCTTGCCACTATTCCGGGGGCGATGCTGGGCACATATATCCCAAGGTTTTTTAGCATGTCATTTTTACGCATAACATTTGGTATGCTCGTAGTTTTTCTGGCCGGCTACGTGCTTGCCACATCATACGGGGATAGTGACAAAGTCGTCGTAGATCCGCCGCGCACAAAAAAAACAAAAGATTTCGTTAAAAGAGTGCTTAATGACAGTGACGGCCAGCGCTATATCTATTCTTTCAATGAGCGCCTTGGTATCGGTCTGAGTTTCGCCATAAGCTCGGTTTCCACCATGTTCGGTATCGGCGGCGGAGTCATACATGTTCCCATGATGATACGCGTGCTTAATTTCCCGGTCCACATAGCCACGGCCAC
>JBHPMF010000037.1:0-24246 GCA_042563375.1 Elusimicrobiota bacterium
TTCGCAAGAAAAATTTACTTCGCGGGGGCAGCGCCGAACAGATATCAAGATATCTGAATAAAGTCAGGTTTAAGAATAATAAGGCAAGATACGTGGTAGAAGCAAGGAAGCTGATCAAAGAGGTTTGTTCTCTATTGCCCCCCACCCGCACCCTCCCCCACAAGGAGGGAGGGAAATACGCCAGAGAATGGCTAGCGAGGAATATCAAGGGAATTGGGTATAAAGAGGCGAGTCATTTTCTGAGAAATATAGGACTTGGTGAGGAGATCGCGATCTTAGACAGGCATATCCTCAAGAATTTGAAGCGATATGGGGCGATCAGGGAAATTCCAGGGTCGATCACCCCAAAGAAATATTTTGAGATTGAGAAAAAGATGATCGCTTTCGCGCGCACGGCAAAGATCCCACCTGCTCACTTGGACCTGTTGTTCTGGGCGAATGAAACAGGAGAAATCTTTAAATAAATACAGCGGAAACTCAATGAGATCCTGAATCGAGCTCAGGATGACAGAAAAAGATACTTGAATCTGGAACTGTTACTAATTACTACTTACCAGTTACTAGTTACCTAATTAGACTCTGATCAAGCTGGAGTAGCCGTGTTCTACAAAGAGGAAGAGCAGGAGATAGTCCCTTAAGTGGCGGGTTAAAAGAAAATTATGTCTTACATTTTCGCGGCCGTTTTCACCCAGGGTTTTCGCGAATCCGGGCTCCTGGAGGAGCCGCTTGAGCCAATAGGTCACGCCTTCATTCGAATGAGTAAGGATACCGGAATGTTTATGCACTATCTGAAGAGGGATCCCGCCCACAGCGCTGGCGATCACGGGCCTTCCCTTCCACAAAGCTTCCGAGACTGTCAGGCCAAAACCTTCTTTTGTGGATTTTTGCATGATAACCGATGACGCGCGCTGAATAGCGTTTATCTCCACATTGCTTCCCGGAGGCAAGAGTATAACCTTGATATTCGGGTCACCTTTAGCCTTTTCCAGGGTCTTATTATAGACTTCCATGCCCTCAGGGTCATCAGCTGCTGCGCCGCCAACTAAAAGAAGCCTCGCATCCACATATGGCCTGATGCCCTTGAACGCGTCAACCACTCCCATGGGATCTTTAAGATAATCGAACCTTGATATTTGAGTAGCCAGGGGCTTATCTGTAGGAATCTCCAGGCGATCCAGGATCTTTTTGATCTCACTGGGTTCGAGATCCCTGTTCTTATCGCTGAGGGGATCGATGGACGGCGGTATTAATGCCTGCGGGATCGGGAGCTTCCTGGCAAATGCCGGAGCTGAAAACACACAAGCATCATACTCTTTAACGTAGGGCTCTAAAAATCCCCACACCTTTTGATCCGGCTGCGATACATCGATATGACATCGCCATATCCACTGGTTCTTATACTTATGCCTGTCTTTGACCATGGCTGCAGGCTGTGGATCCTGCATGAATACAAAATCGGAATTTAAGTCCATCTCAGCGAGGTTCTTCTCCGTGGTCTCCTCGAACACTTTAAAATCTTTCGCCGTGACATCGGCCGGAACGCCATGGAGCGCATTGTGGAATTTCTTTGTGACATTGAAAAACTCTTCGCTCCCCTTGATGACTTCCCACCGCGTGGACACGCCCAGCTCTTTAAGAAGAGGCACCATCTGGATCAAGATCTCTGCAACCCCGCCTCCGTATGCCGTGGAATTGACATAGAGCACGCTTTTGTCTTTCAATCTTTGGGCAAGGTGTCTTAATTCATCGATCGTGTGCATACCAGCGCATGCGCCGTAATCTTCGAGTTTAGGCATGTTTTAATTCCTTGATTCGTTTTTCGGCGAGCTTGACTATAAGAGCCCTCAGGGTTTCCATGGTCTGGCTATACGGATCCAGGGTGGAGACCTCATCAGCCAGTTTTTTCTCACCCAGACCGAACTCAAACCAATGGGAGAAATCATTTATACCGAGCGGAGGCCTTATTTTTGCCTCGAATATATGCAGATATAAACTGGATGCGCTCACCTTTTTCAGACACTCAACAAACTCCTCCAGATTATTGGCAACGTAGGGGGTAGGCAGTGAGAATCGCACTGCCTGCATGAAATGCAGTTCTCGTCCCGGAGGTGCCTGGCGCGCAAATCCCCCTGCCTTTATATGCTTGTCAACAGCTTTAACAAGAGCGATGCGAAGGTGCCCAATGGAATTGAAACGGGCCGTATCGATAGCCAGCAATTTCTCTCCGAGCTCCTCATCCTGCAGAACAGTGGTCACCCACGCCACAAAGTCATTGGGAGGCTGGGGCACGATGTGTTGATAATTAAAAAGATATCTGTAGCTGTGGTGGTATATGACTTCGTCCGGCAGGGTCCTTAAGCGCTCAAGGAGTTCCTCAAGATTTTTGGCAGTATGCCCTGTCATGATAGTCAGGGTTAATCTGCATGAAAACTTAAAAGGCTCTTTTGCTTCTAATCCCATTTATTTTTTCCAATAATAATTGATATTGAATTATAAGGTTTTTATTAAAGCATTTCCCTGTCTTTTGGAAAAAATACAGTAAGTGGCTGACTGCTATTTGGCGTGCTTTAAAATCAGCTCTAGGAGTTTTTGCACCTGCACATGATCTTTGATTCTATATCTGGCCCTGGTGCTTCCATCAAAGCCAACCTTTACGGTAACAGCTTTATTTTTGAGAGTTTTAAAAGCTTCCTCATCTGTCACGTCGTCCCCTATAAAAATAAAACGACATTTCTTGCAAGCATTACGCGCAACCTTCAACAAAGCATCTCCCTTGTTCCATTTCACGCAAGGCCTGATATCAAAAACCTTCTTGCCCTGCAGGATCATGATCTTGTTTTTATGAGGCTTTAGGAACTTAAAAACAGTGCGCTTTAGCGTCTTAACAGCTCTTTTAGAGGCCACGCTCCTGTAATGCAGCGATAGGGATACGTTTTTGTTCTCCACCCATGCTCCGCTATAATCCTCTATTTCCCAAGAAAGCTTTTCAGCCAGTTCCTGTATTATATTTTTAGCCAGTTTCGCTTTTGGGTGAAGCCAGGTCTTATTTTGGGCCGCGATCTCCAAGCCGTGATTACCGGCGTAAATCAATCTGCCAAGGTCGATCTTGGTTTTTAAGTTTCCAAGGCTCCTTCCGCTTACAATAGCGATTTTAATACCATTTCTGTCCGCGAGTTTTTTAAGTGCTTTTTTTATGGGCGACGAGAGCTTTGCCAGACGAGGATGAGAAACGATCGGCGCCAGAGTCCCGTCGAAATCAAGTCCAATAAAAAGACAGCAGGAATCACCGCGATTTATTAAAAGTTGGTTTTTTATATCCTCAAGCTTGTTCATTGGGGATATATAAGCTAGGCCGGCGAGGAAGAGCGCCTTTTCTCGATCCTGATCTGCTCCAAATCAGATATGAGGTTCGCGGCCCAGTTAAAAATATTATTTTCTTTTACCGTACTTCGCAGATGCTGCATACGCGTACGCTGCTCATCCGGATTCATCTCAACGGCATATCGGATAGCATCGGCTAGCTGATCCTCGTTATACGGGTTCACAATAAGAGCATCGCGCAATTCTCTGGATGCTCCTGTAAAGCGGCTGAGGATCACCACCCCCTGCTCATCGTCACGCGCCATGATATATTCCTTTGCCACAAGGTTCATGCCGTCATGAAGGCTTGTCACCAAGCATAACTCTGAAAGCTTATAAAAAGGCTCTATTTCTTTATGACTATGAAGCTTTTTAAGGAATACTATGGGCTTCCAGTCTTTAGTTTGGAATTTCCAATTAATACGGTCCACTTCGGATTCGATCTCTCCGATAAAATCATGATATCTCTTGATATGCGTGCGGCTCGGAGCTCCGAGCTCCACAAATGTGAACAATCCTTGATACTTGGGATATTTTTCAAGAAATCTCTCAATGCCCCTAAAGCGCTCTTTTATCCCCTTGGTATAGTCGAGCCTGTCTACGCCCACTCCCAGGATGCTCGCATTGACCCCGAGCTCTTTGAGGATCGCTTCCTTTTGCGTTTTCCTTTCCTCTGCCGAAGCAGGGGGAGTATGGGATTCCGTAGGAGCCACGCTGATGGGAAACGGCTTAACATGCGTGACATGTCCGCCTCTTCTTACGGCAAAATGCTCCCAGTCTATGCGCGACTCAAGGGTGCTGTCAACGGTGTCCAAAAAATTATTGCAGTGAAACTGTATGTGAAATCCCATAAGGTCTGCGCCAAGCATACCGTCAAGGAGCTCCTTCTGCCACGGGCATATTCCGAACCCTTCAGGATTGGGCCATGGTATATGCCAAAACAGAGCTACTTTGGCATCAGGCCGCTTTTCCTTGATATAACGCGGCAGCAGCGCAAAATGATAATCCTGGATCAGGATATAAGGCTTCTCAACATCTTCAAGCTCTTTTAAGACAGCCTGGGCGAATTTCTGATTGACCTTTTGGTAGCACGCCCAATCCTCTAATCTGAATGTTGGGCGGGTGTGCGCTATGTGGCACAAAGGCCATAGCCCCTCATTTGCGAACCCGTAATAATATCCTGTTTCTTCCTCTTTCGTCAGCCAGACCCTGCGAAGAGTATACTGCGGATCCTCCTCGGGCACCCTGATCCTGTCATATGCATCCACAACTTCCTGATCAGCATCAGCTGACCCATGCGCCACCCAGGTTCCTCCGCACGCCTTAAGGATCGGTTCAATAGCTGTTACCATGCCGCTGGCAGGGGCTATACGCTCGATCTGCTTGCCCCTGTGAACATGCAGGTATGGCTCACGGTTTGACACAATAAAAATCATCCTGTCCTGCAGCTTTGTTTTCACATGTTCCTTAAGCCTCTCTGCTGTCCATAATGACTCGCCGGCATCTCTAAGTCTCGCCTCTTCTTCCGCAGCAGCTCTTGCCGCGGTTAGGCTCTTAGCCATGCGCGTTGCTTCTTTGGCTATGGGCTTGAATAATTCTTCCTGGGACAGATCAACCTACCCGACTTCTTCTCCTGCTCTTAATTTTTTCATCCAATCCCCGAGCTGCGAAATCGGGCCCGTAACGCTCCACCTGAAAATTAAAAGAGTGATAGCTGAGACAATTAATATTTGGATCAAAAGGATCCAGAAATTCCGCTTCCAAAGCTTTGAAAGCCGCGCGTGCACGTAATCAGCTCCATGGAAAAGCAGCACAACGCCGGATACTTTTCCTTCCAGCTTCACCGGAGAAGCGAACAGATACATTTTTTTATCAAGCACATCCTTAAAACCGCTTTTCTCCTGGCCGCTCTGCACCGCCTGCAAGGCAATGTCAGGCATGGCTTGCAGCACAGGAGACAGATCCGGCGTAACAGCAAGAGCTTCGCCTTTCCAGTCATAGATCGCAACACCGGAAAGCCTGTTTTGATTTCCGAATTTTTTCGCGATATTTAAAAGCGTATCCTTGGGTTTTCCGCTGATCAGAGGAGTTACTTTATCCTGAAGGTTTAAGGCAAGTATACCGCACTGTCTATAGAGCGCATTCTCAAGCCCGATCTTCTCTTCTCTGATTTGAAAATAAACAAAAACAGAAGCAACGGACACCATGGCCACTGCCAATGCGATCATCAACCTGATTGTAATTTTCATGTTTCCCTCAAATCCGAGTGATATAAACGAAAGGATAATATAAAGCTAGTAAGTTATATTTTAGAAAAATATGCAATGTTCGTGTGGGATTCCTGATTGTAGAAAAAAGTTCGCCGGGTTACCTTTCATTTTGGCCCTTTGCCTTCTTTTTATTTTATCCAGTAACCCGGCTACTTTATATATACCCTGGGTTCTGCGATTTGTCAAGTATGATTTCTGATTTTTGCAATCCGGGTTTTTAACAGTACGGTAAAATGGCGCGCAAACACCGCGGTCTCCTCACGCTTACCTTGAGAGCGCGCAAAATACCGGGCAACCCCGGGATCAACCGCTTTGGATTTTAAAGGAATGTTCGCCCTGAAAAAAACATGCCGGGTTACCTTTCATTTTGGCCCTTTGCCTTCTTTTTATTTTATCCAGTAACCCGGCTAATCTTTTATATTTATTATTTACCCCCGATTTTTCTTTTTGTCAAGGGGAGTCGGGTTGCCGCATAGCGGCACGAGCATTAGAAATTAGAACATTTGACATTAGACCAGCGGTGTCTCTGTCTATAGACATTGAAATTCCTAATACGCTAATGCTCTAATGTCTAATGCTTTGATTTCGGAAACTGTTATTACGACATTAACTCATAACGCTAATGCTCAAATGCTCTAATGTCTAATGTTCTATTTGGGGAAGGGTGCCGGAGTGGTTGAACGGGCCGCTCTCGAAAAGCGGAATCTGCCTTTGGCGGATCGTGGGTTCAAATCCCACCCCTTCCGAACATTCGCCGCAGCGGCGAATGTTCGGAAGGGTAAAATCCCGACATTCACATTAAACTAAGAAAGGGATTTTAGTCCTTGGAACAATATCTATAGAGACCCAAGGACAGCCCCCACCGCTGTTTTAATAAAGAATGGGGCACCCCTTCCATCCAGCACTCAACATTAATAAAGAGGACAGTTCGGAAGGGTCAAACTCCTACTTTTAAATATCAAGTGCGGAGTTTGAGTTTTTGTCTCCACTATTCCATAAAGACACAAAAACAGTCCTATCCGCTATTGTGATAAAGGAAAGGGCGCCCCTTATAAAGACAAACCGCTCAGCCATTAGCTATAAGCCATGAGCCACAAGTGGCGCGAATAGCGCCCTGCTACATCTTCTCCGGAGCTGACACCCCAAGGATTCCCAGCCCCGTTTTGATCGCGGCTTTTGCGGCAAGACAGATTTTCAGTCTTTCACTTCGCACTTCATCACTTGGAGCATGAAGAATCGAGTGGGTCTCATAATAGGAATGAAAACTGCGCGCAAGACTTACCAGATAAAGTGCGACCTGATGCGTAGAATAATCCCTGGCGGATTCAAGAAGAGCATTCCAGAATAAGAGTAAATCCGATTTTAACTCCTTGGCCTTCTGATCGGTCTCTGCGCATGACACACCAAGAAGCTCGTCAGCAGCCGGCAGCTTAACCCCCCGCTTCTCGCACTCCTTGGTAATCGAGCAAACCCTTGCGTGCGCGTACTGCGTTAAATAAACAGGATTTTCCGTGTTCTTTTTTTTGGCAAAGTCCAGGTCAAAATCCATCTGGGCATTAGCCGTTCTTAGGTTCATGAAAAATCTAATGGAGTCTCTTCCCACCTCATCAAGCACCTGTATGGCACTGATCACGCTGCCCTCTCTCTTTGACATGGTGAGAACATTGCCATCGCGCACCAGGCGTACCATCTGCACAAGGATGACCTTGAGTTTCCCGTGATCTATTCCCAGTGACTTAAGACCCCTCCTGAGTCTTTTCTCAGCGCCATGATGATCAGCGCCCCAAATATTTATCAGGCAGTCGAAACCCCTTAGGAATTTCTCCCTGTGATACGCTAGATCGCTCGTAAGATATGTAGGACGGCCGTCGGATTTCCTCAAAACGCATTCTTTGTCAGCTTCCTTGCCCTTCGCCTCATCAACGAACCATAGCGCACCGTCTTTTTGCGCTGCGCAGCCTTTCTTCTCAAGTTCATCGAGAACCACGCCAACCTTGCCGCTATCATGGAGAACCGACTCTCTGGCCCATATATCGAAAATAATCTCCATCGCGGACAGGTCGCTTTTTATTATGCCCAGCACTTTCTCCATGGCGAACTCCGCGAACCGGGGCGCCTGCCACGACTCGCTGTCCCCGGAAAGACCCAGGGCCATATCTTTCAGATAATCGCCCTGATACCCGCCTTCCGGGACATCTGCCGCAACGCCGAGCACCTCGCGCTTGTAATAAGCCTGCAATGAAGCGCCCAGCTTCTCGATCTGGCCTCCAACATCATTTATATAGTATTCCTTCACCACTTTCACGTTTAGAAATGAGAACAAGCGGGCCAATGTATCTCCCAGGATCGATCCTTTTACATGCCCAAAATGCAATGGTCCCGTAGGATTCACACTCACGAATTCAAGAAGCACGCTTTGGGGCAAACCACTATTTTTTGGATCAAAACCCGGCACCTTGCCTTCATCCGTCAAAAACAGATTTATTGCGTCATTGAAAACCTTCGGCGCGAGCTTAAGATTCACATATCCGGGTTTACTGGCCTGCGCACTTTCAATGAGCTCCGGCTTTTCGCTGTTTATCTTATCCGCCAAACCCTGGGCCAAGCTCAATGGATCCCCCTTGACCTTACCGCGAGAAGCCTTGAGGATTATGAATCCGGCCGGAAAGCTTAAATCAAAATTCTGAGCAAGAAAATCAGGAGACTTTTCAAGGGTAATCAAATCCGCGGGGATTAAATCTGCGCTGGCTTTTGAAATCGCCTTCTTTATTTCTTCGGTGAGGAACATGTCTATTTCTTCTTGGTACTTTTTTTGGTGATCTTTTTTTTCTTTAGGGCGACCCTTCTCCCCTCAGACCAAAGTCCTTCAAGGTTGTAATGCGCCCTGGCCTCATCATTAAGCAGGTGGATCACAGCAAAACCCACATCCACTATCATCCACTTGCTGGAAAGCCTGCCCTCTATGGGCTTTCTGATGAAAATACCTCGTTCGCGGCAAAAATCCTTTAAATATTTTTCAAGCGCACCTAGGTGCGTGCTTGATTTTGCGCTGGCTATCACAAAAAAATCAGATATTGCGGGTAATTGAGACACGTCTATTGCGCAGATGTTTTTCGCATGCTTTTTGTCCAACAAAAAACATATGTCTTTAAGGACCTGTGGGGTTTTAGCCATGATTAAGTGAAAAGTGAAAAAAAATCACAGCTTATTGCGAATCAGCGTGCGATATCTTTAGTTTCCATAACGCACAGGTTAACCATTGCCTTAACAGCCTTGATTTTGGGAGTGACATGTATCAGTTGTGCGCTGTGTTTTAGTGCGGGCTAAATGCCGGCCTTCCTCCGCCCATCTGCGTCATCAATGCCTGGGGGTTTTTCGCGTGCGAGAGGGCCTCTTCTTTGGTTATTTTGCCTGCGCGCACAAGATCCTGAAGAGACCTGTCCAAAGGAAACATTCCAAGCTTTGCACTTGTATCCAGCGCCTGATATATCATGTGAGTTTTGCCCTCACGAATAAGGTTCGCTATGGCCGGAATCATGAGCATGAATTCCCTGGCAGCAACCCGGCCCTTCCCGTCCTTTGTGGGAAGTAATGATTGGCATATTACCCCGCTAAGAGCCGTGGAAAGCTGTACTCGTACCTGCTGCTGCTGATGCGCCGGGAACACGTCAATTATCCTGTCAACTGTCCCGGGAGCATCCATGGTATGAAGCGTTCCAAAGCATAAGTGTCCGGTTTCAGCTGCTGTTATGGCAAGGGAGATCGTTTCAAGGTCTCTCATTTCGCCCACCAGGATCACATCAGGATCCTGCCTTAATGACCTGCGCAATGCCTCATTAAAGCTCTTGGTATGCTGCCCGACTTCCCTTTGGCGAAATACTGACATCTTGTTCTCATAAACAAACTCGATCGGATCCTCAACAGTAATAATGTTTTTCCTGTGCTTTTTGTTTATTGTCTCAAGCATACTGGCAAGTGTGGTTGACTTGCCTGAACCAGTGGGCCCTGTAACAAGCACGAGTCCCCTTGGTATATCTGTAAGCGCCAGCATCTCTTTGGTCAAGCCCAATTGCTGCGGATCCGGAATCTTGGCAGCAATAACGCGCATGACCGCTTCAGGTCCGTCTTTATCCATAAGAACGTTAAGTCTGAAACGCGCCAACCCTTCCACCTCGACTGAAGTGTCAAGCTCAAGGTCTTCCTCGAATCTTGCCCTGTACTCTTCAAGGAGAACCGAATATATCAATCCTTTTGACTCCTCCCGAGACAGAACATCAAATCCTTCGAGCTCACTGATCTCCCCTTTGATCCTGGTCATAGGGGGCTTGCCAATCACCAAATGAATATCACTTGCGCCTTTTTCAACAGCTTTAGTTAAAATTTCTACCAGTTCCATTTTTTCCTCAACTTGTGGGCATCAGTGCCCAAAATAAGGGTGAAGGGTGCCTCGTTATTTTTCGCTGCAACGAGATGCACCACCTTCAATCCCAGCTCTTTATTTAACTTAACTGAGAGACCCTTTGCAAGATGCAAGTCCGAACTCCTGTTCACTAAGATACTTTTTCGTGCCATGGTTTTTGGGGCATTGCCGAAATCAATCACATCAAGGCCTAAACGGCTGCGAACCAACCTTGTTGTTGCCAGCGCTAATTTAGGGATATCCGTGGAATTAAGCACCATTAACTTGACTGATTTTCCGGCTACCGGCAATCTGGATTTCCCTTTCAATAAATTTTTCAAATTTCCTTTTTGCGTGAACATTTCCTCGGTTTTGCCTGTCTGAGCGGATTTACCAAGCCATACGGGCAGAAGATCGCGCTTAAAAGCCAATTTGCTGAAAACAAAATTCCCCCTGCTGTCAGCTATGCCCGGAGCCTTGAAAAAAACAACGTGTGTGGAATTAAGATAAGAGCGCGCGCGCGCAAGAATGCCGAGGACCTCCCAATGATTGAGATCCGTGTTAATATGCTTGTTCAGCTTGCCTGCCTTTAAAAATAACCTTATCAACTTGAACGGAGACCTGATGATCTCTTGAAGAAGCCCTATCACTATCTCGCGTTGAGAGGAAAGCCTTCCCAGATCCCCCTGCGCATTTCTGGCGCGCATATGGCTGAGTACGCGGGAAGCATCAGCCCCTGCCTCTTCTTCACCGGGGAGGCTGAACCCCCCAAGATCGCTTATGATACCTATGAACCCCGCATAATCAACGCAAGCATAATGCCACAAATGGTCTTTCCGCTTATACGAAAGGAGTTTTGCCAGATGCTTCATTATCCTGTCAGGATGTTTCGCATCATAAAGTGAATTTATTTTTTTACGCCGCTTCTCTCTTACCAATGTATCGCGGGGTATCTGAAGAATTTTGATGGCATTGTCTCCCGGATCGATACGCACCAGGTAGATACTGTCTGCCCTGTGGCTATGATCGGATTCATCGATCCCCATCAAAAGGACCTCGACAGCACTGCCCTCCATTAAGGAAGAAATAGCAGGACTTGTAAGATCAAGGTACAGCACGAAGCCCAGGACACCGGCTATCACGATCAGGCTTAAACGCGCTAAAATGGCTCTGGTTTTATCTGCCTTGGTCACGCGTAAAACGCCTTATTCTTGAGCAATCTGAAAGCCAAGGCAAGCGTTGTTGGATGTACTCCATATTTAAAAGCCTTTAGATAAGCTATTTTTTGATTTAGCGCAGCTGAGAACCCTTGTTCCAGGCTTTTTCTGGCGATTTTTCGCAGCACAGAAGCTGACTTGTATTTTCTGTCATAACCGCACACGTCAGCAGTAAAAATGACCCTTGCTATCTTATTGAGGCTTAAGGGTCCCTCAACATGAGAACCTATCGCATCAAGTATCTGCTGGTCACGCACCCCGAATATGACCCTGGCAAGCCTCGCTGAAACCCTGCCATGCGCGAGAGCCTCTTTCCTGCAGATGAAAGAATTCTTTGTTCTGCTGAAATCATGCAGTAAGCCGGCAATGCGTACCTTGCGCGAATCCACATTATGGATCCCGGCAAGCTCCTGAGCAAAACGCACGCACCCAAAAGTATGCTTAAAGCGTTCTCTTGGCAATCTTGCTTTTAAATAAACTTCAATAAGCTCGTCAAATGCCGTGCCTTTGAGCAATGCCGCGGCTCCCGGAGGAAGTTCTTTCCATGGAAACGGCCTGTTTTTGATCTTGATCATCGGGCGCATCCGGCTTGAAGCAGCCCGAGGGAATACTCCCTTGAGCCAAATCAGGTTTTGTATCCCATGCTTGCCCGGCTTGTATGGCATTCGTTTTCCCGCCACTATACTTATGCCCCTGGTGTTTATGATCTTATTCGCGTTCTTCCATGTATGCAGACTGTGAATATTATCCGAACCAACAAGCAGATAAATATGGGAACCTGGATATTCTTTCTGGATGAATCTAAGTGTTTGGCATGTATATGTGGGTTTTTTTCTTCTTATTTCATAATCAAGGATTTCAATGTTTTTTATACCGTCAAAACAAGCGTGCAAAAGAGCTTTGCGCAATTTAGCCGGGAACAGTGTTGTTTTTTTGTGCGCAGGCTTGTCCCCTGTGGGCACAAGCAGAAAATGGTCCGGCCTGACCTGTTCGGACGCAGCTCTTAACAGCTTATCATGCCCCCTGTGAACAGGATCAAAAGCCCCCCCGAAGAGCAGCACCTTCTGCGGTTTCCGTTTCATGCCTTGTTTTCCATATTTTTTTGCGTTTCCATGTTTCATGGGCTAAATTGATGATGAGATGATGGGATGATGCGACGAGACGCCATTAAAATCAGGTGTTCCCTTTATTATTTTCTTTCTCATCATCTCATCGCCACTTCATCCCATCATCATTCTTCAGCGTATCCAAGTATGTCTGTCTATACACGCGAATCCGATTATCACGATGATGACTCCGCATCCGATCATCGCCCTCCATGCAAGAGGATACTTTTTTTCAAAATCCGATAGAACAATGTTTGAGAATGATTCAGCGCACAGCGCAAATACGCCGAATCCGACATAGCCCAATATCGGCATCTCGAATATCCTGCAAAAATCCACTTCAGGGGGCAGCGTATATATCCATTTTGCTGCGGCCTTCCAGTTTAAAAACTCCCATGTGAATCCGGCAAGCATGCCCGCACAAACTGTTTTTAGCGTAAAGATCCATTTCCCCTGCAGCCACTCAAGCAAGTACGACCTCGCAGAAGCGATCCTCATCATTACCGGCTCGGTTATGAGAAAGGAAAATCCCCACACCAAAGGAAAACACTTTCCCGGGAAAGCCAAAAATAACGCAACAAACACTGCGGACAACGAAACAGCCGCAACCGTGATGCCCCTGCGCCCGGAAGGCCCCGCAGTATGGGGCTTTGTTTCCGGAGCATTATTCAACAAGTCCGAGTAGACCCGTATAGCCGGCAGCACGCTGGCATAAGCAAGCGCGTATCCGCTCCAGCGGACAATTGATATGTCGCCTCCCGGCAAGCCGATATAAGCCCAGTTTCTTAAGACAACATTAAGGATCTCATACATGGTCCAGAATGGGATCGAGAAAAGCGCTATTCGCAAAAACCCTGCTGGCTTGTTCCATAACAAAGACTTGCCCCAAAGTAAGTCAGCTATTGTGTCAACGAGCATCAGATACGGCCACCAGCTTATACTGTAGAAATGGACCTTAATAAGTTCAGGAGGCTCGCCGTACCACAGCCAGGATACCAGTGCGATTTCAAAAAACAACAAGACTGCGCATGAGCACAACTTAAATCGTCTTGATGAAGGCATGCTTATGTTTTTTAACACCTACAAAGTGAGGGCGATCGCCAGGAGGATAACAGCCAGGGTTGCCAAGCCAATGGGAAATGTCAACATCTCTCCCTCTTTCTCTGTTTTTTTCTTTTTAGGGATCATAGGCGCGTCTTTCTGCCTGATCATCTCCCCCTTTCCACTTCCTGCAGCAACCAGTGATATTTCGATCTTTTTACTTGCCACATTGCCGGCTTTATCCTGACTCTCAACTATTACGGTATTGGGGCCGAAATTCAATTCGATCTCGTCCTGGAAATTCCCCTGGCCGTCAAGGGCCACCTGGGTCAGATTGATAACAGTAAATGTCCCTGGCTCGGTTTTTCCTTTGACTAAAAACGTCCTCTCCGCTCCCATGGGAGCTTTCATGCTGACACTGTCTGCGTTTGGATCGATCACCGTCAGGGCCGGAGGATGCGTATCAACATTGATCCCCCTGACAGAACTCACCGCTCCCTCGAATCCCAGCAAGTCTGTATATGAAAAACGGTAGTAATACTTCCCATCTTTGATCCCCATATTGCGAAAATCAAATGCTCTTCCAATCGGATACTCTTTTTCAAAAAGCACTTGAGAAAAGTCCTTTGTCTTTGATACCTGCACCCTGTATGATACGACTCCCCTGCGCTTTGCCTCGACCGTGGAAAATTGTATCTGGCTTGCCTTGAAAATAGCGGAAGCCTTGAATTTTGCCGGATCCTGATCCTGCGCACCTGTATCTAACTCCATTAAATCCCCTAAAGGAACGGGCGGGAGCTTCGTGGGCTCACTGGGAATATCATTGATCGGAACTTCTGTCGCGAACCCCTCGTTTACCATCACTTTTTTACCCTTAGCCTCGACATCGGCCTTTCCTTTATATACCTCGACAACAGTCGTCAAGTCATCGCGTATCCTTGCCCGGTAATTCGTATTTATGCTTCTCGGATACACTTTTGCATTCTGCGTGATTACCTTGACTCCCGTGGCCCTTGCCTGGCCTCCGAGCAAAGATATGCCTCCATCCAATTTTTTGCCTAAGCGCCCGGGCTTGATGATCGCGAACGAATTGGACCCGAGCGCCAGATCACTGCCCTGAGCAAATCTTACTCTTGCCGAAGACGCTGCGCCTGTGCGCAATCCATCATCTTTAAAAAGCTCCATATTGCGCCTGGTGGATTTCCATAGAGCTGTGCCTTTTTTCCTGAAGGAAACATTGTTTTGCGAGCGCATGAGTTTTGCAGCACGGAATTTATCCTTGATAAGCAGTATGGGCACTTTTAATTGCATGCCGGGCAAGGCCATAGTCGGGTCCCTTGAGGGAAGGGTGTTGTATTTTAGGATCTCTGGCCAACTCTGGGGATTTTTCAGATACCGCTCAGATATGGACCACAAGGTATCGCCTGATTGCACATATATGGTCTGGAGAAAGCGATCCTCCCTGGAGAAGGCTGATGGAGCGATGGAAAGACACAGCGATAGAGCGATAAAAATACAGAGTAGGGGAGCGAAAAAGCAGAGGGATGAATGAAAGGCAGGATAAATCTTCTTCATTCTTTTGTTTATCTTTCGCTCATTCTCTCCATCACTTCTTCACGCTCTTGCCTTAGGCAGAGTGAATCTGAATGCCGTTCCTTTTTCAAGCTCTGACTCAACCCAGATCTTGCCGTTATGTATCTCTACCACTTCCTTGGTGATAGCAAGCCCGAGCCCAGTACCCCCTTTGGAGCGCCCCGGGATCTGCCCGAATTTTGCGAAGATCTTTTCCAAGTATTCCTTAGGTATCCCCTCGCCGGTATCTTCTACCGCAAGCAAAAACTCTTTTGAACTGGCACTGAGTTTTATGGTAATGGAACCTTCTTCGGGCGTATATTTCATGGCATTTCCGACCAGATTAAACAGCACTCTTTCAAGCAGGTTCGGATCGCAGCTGCATGTCCAATTGTCGCCGTTCGCGTCGATATCGGACTTAAGCGTTATATTGTTGGACTTTGCCTTTGCCTGGAACGTGACTATGGTAGTGTCAATAATCTCCCGTAAGTCCACATCACTGTGTTTTACATCGAATTTTCCGTGTTCGAGCTTAAACACATCCAGGATATTGTTCACCATGGTAAAAAGCTTTACGGTTGAAAGATTGATCTGCGATATGGCATGCACCTGTATCTCGCTTAACGGCCCGGCTGCCTTGTTGAGCAAAAACTCGACATAACCCTTCATGGCCGTTAAAGGGCTCTTAAGATCATGGGTTATCATGTGCACAAAATCATCTTTCATCGCCTCATGCTCTTTTTGCAAGGTGATGTCCCTGAAAATATACAGAGCTCCCAGGGTCTCCACGCCGGCTTCCTTTTTAAGCTCGACCTGTTGTGTGAGCATTTCCACGATGAACCTGGTATTGGCTGTTGAAAAATCGATCTGCACGCTTTTCTTTTTTTGCCCCTCTAAGTCACGCATCGCGCCAAGAACCACTTCCCTTTTTGACTCTTCAACAGCAGCTTCAAAACTCTTGCCGATCCAGTCTTCAAGCCTCAGCTTCGGATTCAAGATTATTTTTGCCATGGAATTTATCAGGGATATCTCCCCATTGGCCATCAGCACTATCCCGTCCTGCATTGAATACACGGTCGCTTCGGTCTTGGCTTTTTCAGCAAGCATCTTGTCGATCTGCATCTCTGAATATGTTTTAAGCTGTTTGGTCATATCCTCAAACGTATCAGTGAATTCTCCGAGCTCATCACGACTTCTTATCTTGGGAAGCGATATGTCAAAACTGCCCTTGGCAACGATAGTCGCCGCTTGTGTAAGCGTTAATATGGGTTTTGAAAGCTTTTTTGCCATCCAAAACACCACCAGGCATTCCAAAAATATCACGATCAATAAAAGGAACGTTGCTCTGCGGCCGATCGCTATCTGCGCAGCATACGCCTCAGACTGAAGCTGTTCGACCATCACCCACAAGGGTACTCCTCCGAGCATTGCAGGAGCCCATGAACCCACAGAATCCTGGCCTTCGGGATCTGTGAAATGCAGAGAGCTTATGCTGGCGCTGGTTTTTGTGGCGCTTTTTACCAAAGGCAGCTTGCTTATATCAGCTGACGCAGACGCTCTTTTTGAAGGCGTCAGAGCCGTGCCTGATTTATCAACAAGATAGGCGAAGCCTGTGCCGCCGAAACGCTCAGACGCAATGCTTGAAAAAAGCGTATCCGGATTCTCCCGCGCATAGATGAACAGGCCCTTTTTGAACTTCAAATAAAACTCGAAAACATAGAAATTTTTCTTATCCTTCTTTTTTAAAACCAGATCCCAAAAAAGCTCGCCCCTCTCACTGCGTGCCCGGTCCCAGAGACCGCCTTCATGCTTATGCGCGCCCTCGCTTTCCTGCCTGGCGCCGAGTACTTCTGTGCCGCTTTTCCCGTCCACGATAGCCACTGCCCTGATCTGCGGATTGCTTTCAAGATAAGACTGGATGACTTCTGATTTTTGTATGAAATTCAGATCTTTTGAAAGAAGGGTGTTGCGCAAAAACGCCAGAGTGCGCTGCGAACGATTGAATGAGTCTTCTGTCTTTCTGGCAAGAGAGGCCGAAAGCTTGGTCTGGATCTCAAGGATACTCGAGGTTATCTCCTGTTCGTTCACCCCAAGAAGATGCCACCCCGTGAATGCCATGGGTACAACAACCACGACAAGCAGCACTAAAAGCAGTTTGATCGCTATACTTATTCGCATATGCAGTTTATTAAAGGTTTCAGCTATCCTATAATATAAGTCTATGTTACCAACTTATAGGCCTAATAAAAGAAAGAGAAAGAAAAAAATTGGATTTCGCGCCAGAATGAGCACGAGGGGGGGGCGTAGGGTTATTTCCAGAAGACGCAGAAAAGGTCGCGCGCGTCTTTCAACCGCCTAATAAACCAAATTCCCTCGGCGGCCGGGGGTTTCGATCTCAAAGACTTTAATTAGCAGAAAAGGTCTTGTTTGCTGTTTATATATCTGTGAGCTTCTTTTAGAACGGAAACTCGCTTGGATTTAATGCGGATTTTTTATCATGAAACTTGGGACCAAGACAAGGATTAAAAGAATATTCAACAAGGGAAAGCGCATATGCGCGGGACCGCTCATGCTTTATATACATGTTTCGGATGGTATCGATAAGCTTGGCTTTGTTATTTCAAAAAAAGCATACCCAAAAGCAGTCGACAGGAACCGGATCAAAAGACTTGTACGCGCATCATGGACCACGCTGACAGGAACGAAACGCGCTCCCCTTGACTGCTTGTGCTCCATGAAGTCCGGAGTAAGCGTGCAGAAAATACATAAAAAAGAGGTGGATGATTGGCTTTTTCAGGGATTAAAAAAAGCGCGGCTTGCTTGAGCATAGCTGCAATACGCGTGTATCAGATGATAACACGGCCGATATTGCCCATGAGCTGCCGCTATTCAGTCAGCTGCTCAGACTACACGATATTGGCCATAAACAATTTTGGATTAAGGACCGGCGCATGGGAAGGACTAAAAAGAATCCTAACCTGCCACCCATTCCATAAGAACAATGATGCGATAAGGAGAAATAAATGAGAGAAATCTCTTCAGACTCTCTGACACTTCTCACATCTCACGTTTTACGTTTTACGCTGCCATGATGGAAGAAGAAGGCGTACCTAAAAAGAATTGGATACTTGCCATAATTTTGGCATTCGCTGTATACGCCCTGTGGTTTGCTTTTATCCCAAAACAAAAACAAACCCCGGCTGTCCCCGGCGCGGAACAGACCCTATCTGAACAACCGCAAACTGCTCCGCAGGTGAACAGGCAAATCTCCAAAAAATACGGCAAAACGCGCCAAACAATGGATACGGATAAAAAAGCAGCGAAAATGCCCTCGGAAAGCCTCAAGCTTGACTCCATAGCCCTGGATATCAGCCTGGGCGAGGGCAGCCCGATAACCCAGCTCTCATACAAGGACCCGACGAAAACCAAGGCTCTTCCCGTGCTCTCCTCTCCAAGCGATTTTCTTGCCACGACCCCCCTTGAAGACTACGGCGATACTGTCACAGGCATTGATACCGCAAAAAAATGGAAAGTTGTTCGAAAATATTATGACGGGATATCACTGGAACTCGACCTCGGGGAAGCGGGCACGCTCACCAAGGAAATACGTTTTGAGCGTGACGGACATGGTATTCTTAGTTTAAAGTTCATCCCGACGCGCATGACGAATGCTTTGCCGATAATGGTCAATTTCGGCGGCAAGGCAAGCATAACATCGAAAAGAGATGCGCCTAAAAGTTTCGCGGGCTACAAAGGCATAAAAAACCAGATCATTGAATACCAAAAAAAGAAGGCTGTTGAGGTCGCGAGCTCCATCAGTGAAGGCAAAGACCTGTCAGTGCTCGGCTGGATAACGCGTTATAACGCATTCTGCGCGTATGGCATTGAAAACATAAAAGAACTGGTGGGGATCGAGAGGAACCTAAAAGCCACATCCTGGATTTTTGTGCTTGAGGCAGAGCCCAACAGGACTGTTTCGATCCCGTTTTATGTCGGGCTTAAATCAGAACAGGCGATGGAAACGCTTGGACTTGTAAAACTCCTTTACGGAGGCATACTCGGGCCTTTGAAGAAATTCATAGTAGTGGTCTTAAGATACTGCTACAAGATAACAGGCAACTGGGGCTTCGCTATCATGCTGCTCACTGTTTTCTTTCAGATCCTTCTGCTTCCGCTCACATTAAAAAACTTCCGAGTTACGCACAAGATGAAGGAATTGGGGCCGAAAGTTAAGGTGTTGCAGGAAAAATTCAAGCACGATCCCAAAAGAATGAACATGGAGGTGATGAATCTCTATAAAAGCCACGGCACAAACCCCCTTGGAGGCTGCTTCCTTCTTATCCTGCAGATGCCGATATTCATCGCGCTCTATACATCGCTCAATGAGAACTACGAACTATACGGAGCTCATTTTATCTTTTGGATAAAAAATCTCGCAGAAAAAGACCCGACATACATTCTCCCGATCCTGATGGGCGCAGCCATGCTTGTGCAGGCCAAGATCACCCAGACAACGCCCATGGATCAAAGCCAGAAAATGATGGCCTATATGATGCCCATAATGTTCACATTTATATTCCTCAGCTTCCCCTCGGGACTCGTCTTATACTGGCTTACGAGCAATTTACTTAATATGTTCGCAATGACGCTATACTCAAGAACAATGAAAAAGGCAGGATAAAACAATGGAAGAATCAATGATAGAGGAAATTAAAAAAATAGTCCACGACATATTGACTGCTGTCAGAGTTGCCCCTCAGGATATAAAAGTTGAATGGCATAAGAATCAGGACCGCATTTACGTATCCATCACAGCCGAACAAAAGGATGCCGGTTTTTTAATAGGCAAGGATGGGCGCATGCTTGACGCGCTCAAGGAAGTCATTGAAGTAGCTGCTTCAAGGATCCAAAATACCCGGATCGTTATTTACATGGATGTGAACGGCTACTGGCTCAAGATCGAAGCAAAAGCGCTCGAGGACGCGCGCACAGAATGTAAGAATGTGCGTCAATCCGGCAGAGCTATCAAGCTCGAGCCCATGCATCCGATATTACGCAGATTCCTTCATAAAGAACTTGAATCCGAGGACGGGGTTTATACTGAGTCCGACGGGGAAGGCGTCTGGCGCCGCTTGGTGATAAAACCCGCTCAAAAAAGCTGACGGGGCACTGCTTCTCTTTATTCGTGTCCATTCGCGTCAACGCCCTGACTTAAACAGATATAGAGCATGAATGCTTTTTACGAATAAAACGGACTCTCGGATGACAGGTTAAAAACATGGACACGATCGTTGCCTGCGCTACGCCGCCAGGCCATAGCGCTCTTGGTATTATCCGCTTGTCAGGAGACAATGCTTTTGAGATAGTTTCACGATTTTTCATAAGCAAACCCAATATCACAGAAGCAGGGTCCTGGCGGGCAATGACGGGAAAGATCCTGCGAAAAGATCCTGATCTTGGCCCCCAACAACCAACCCCTAGCCCCGATGTTATTGATACTGCTGTGGCTATCAAATACAGTTCGCCGAAAAGCTATACGGGCGAGGACATGGTCGAGCTGATGTGCCACGGATCGCCGCTTATACTACGAGAAATCGTGCTGGCTGCCGTCAGGCGCGGCGCAAGGCAAGCCATGCCCGGTGAATTCACTCAACGGGCTTTTCTTAATGGAAAACTCGATCTTATGCAAGCTGAGGCAGTAGCAGGCTTGATAAAAAGTTCGAGCCGAAAATCCATAAATATTCATAATCAGGCTTTATCCGGAAAAGCCAGTACGCAAATAAGAAATATTAAAAACTCCATACTTGACCAACTTGCGATACTTGAGGTTTTGATCGATCACCCCGATGACCGGCAGATCACAGACAATACAAGCACTGATGCTTTAAATCGCAATATTAACACCATCTGCCAAGACCTTGGCGCTCTTGGCAAAACCTATAAACACATGGCCAAACTGCGCTCCGGCACATCCCTGGTTATAGCAGGAAGTCCTAATGCGGGTAAATCAACACTATTAAACAGCATCTTAAATAAGGAACGCGCCATAGTCTCTGCAATACCAGGCACAACCCGGGACACGATAGAAGAAGCCATTGAGGTGAACGGGCACCTTATAAAGCTCATTGACACAGCCGGATTCACCGACACAGAGGATCCTGTTGAAAAAATGGGCATATCCCGGATTGAAGAAGCCATAAAACGCTCTGATGCTTGCATTTGGATTTTCGACGGGACCGCTGATTTCAATCGTAATGACAGCTGTATAGCGGAAACAATAGCGCGTAACAATAAGCCCGTGATCCTTGTATTCAATAAAATGGATCTGCCGAATTTCTCTTTCACAAAACTGCCGCAAAATGGCCTCCTTGAGATCGCTTCCCTTAAAATCTCAGCCTTGAAAAACACGGGTATTGACTCGCTAATCAGCGCGATCAAAGGTTTCATAGAAAAGGATATGCCCACTGAATCTCTGCCAATAATCACCGAAGAAAGGCATGCTGACCTGATTTCGCAATGCAAAAAAGCTCTTCGGGACTGCCTCGAAGAAGCAGTCGATGATTCCCTTGACACAGCCGGCGCGCACCTGCGCTATGCCTTGCGCCATATCGAGGAAATCCTTGGTGAAGGCGACATCTCAAAAGAAGTGCTGGACAGGGTATTCTCCAAATTTTGCATTGGGAAATAGAGCTATAGCGTTATTGTGTTATAGTGTTAGAAGGTTAAAAGGTTAAAAATAAAGAATAGCGCTATAACACAATAACCCCATAACACAATAACTTTATTTCCGGAGGGATATATGGCTAAAAAAAAGGCGGCAAAAAAGGAAAAATCCATAAAAAAGAAGAAAAAGATTAAAAAATCATCAAAAAGGAAAGTGGTAAAGACCAAGAAGAAACCTAAAAAAAAGGTAAAAAAACAAGCCGCGGCCGCGAAAAAGAAATCAAAGAAAACCAAGCCCGCTGTAAAGGCTGAAGAGGTTGTAGAAGGAACTTTTCTCGGAAAGATAGAGGATTTCTTCAGCCATGTGAACGCCATCGCTCTTACCCTTAAAAAACCGCTCGCAACGGGGGATACCATCCGGGTAAAAGGACATACGACCGATCTTGTCGAGAAAGTGGTCAGCATGCAGATCAACCGCGCTCCTGTTGCAAACGCAAAAAAAGGAGATTCCATAGGCATAGAAGTCAGCACAAGATGCCGTAAGGGAGATAAAGTATATCGGATATAGGCTAATTCGGCATATCGTTCTCATAAGTTTCCGCGCCGGATTTATTTCATCTGTCATTCCCGCGTAGGCGGAAATCCAGAACCGCTATTTTTATACAGGTCTTGTCTTTCCCCAAGAAAGATACCTTTATTTAAAATTGATCTGGATTCCCGCCTCCGCGGGAATGGCAAAAAAAACCACCTCCCTCAAAACCCGGCTATGGGCGTGGGCTCTATATGATTTTGCCAACAGCCCGTTCACCACGACGATCACAACGGTTGTTTTCAATGTCTACTTCGCCCAAGTTGTGGTCAAGGGTTCCGCTCCTGTAAAATTCTTGGGCGCTACTCTTTATGGAGACACGATCTGGGCCATGCTTATCGCCACAGCCACACTTCTTGCCGGAATCACCTCTCCTTTTCTTGGCGCGATCGCTGACATAATAAAGTCAAAAAAAACCTTGATGCTGGGATTCGCGTTCATTGGAAGCCTGGCAACAAGCGCTCTTGTGATATCCAAGCCCGGAACCCTTCTTTTGTCATCTATACTTTTTGTCATAGCAAGCTATTCCTTCTCGTCATCACTGGCTTTTTACAATGCCTTCCTTAATGATCTCTCGGATGACTCGAATATAGCGAGCATCTCAGGTTTTGGCTGGGCTTTAGGCTATATCGGCGGAGGATTATGCCTGGCATTAAACCTCGCAATGATTCAAAAGCCGATGTTTTTCGGCATCACAACGGACAACCATTTTAATGTGCGCCTGACTTTTTTTGTGGTCGGGATATGGTGGTTCGTGTTCACCATGCCGTTCCTTTTCCTTGTGAATTCAGAACAGCCGATACTCACGAAACGAAACATGAAAGCGATATTCACGCAAGCATTCTTAAAAGTCCTGGACACGCTTAAAACAGCCCGCAATTTAAGGAAAAACCAGTTCCGCTACTTGATCTCATACATCCTCTACAATGACGGGATCGAGACCGTGATCGTCATGTCGAGCCTTTTTGCGGCCCAAGTCCTGTTTTTCAAGCCTGACGAGATCATAATGTGTTTTTTAATGATACAGTTCGTGGCTTTTTTCGGAGCGCTAATATTCGGCAAGATCGGGGACCGCGCAGGGAACAAGAAAACTCTGATAATAACGCTTTGCATCTGGATCGCTATATTGTTTTGGGCGCTTTTTATGACGCAGAAAGCAGAGTTCTGGGCAGCAGGCGCTGTTATCGCCATGGTGCTGGGAGGAAGCCAGGCGCTCTCGCGAAGCCTTTTCGGAAAAATAATACCGAAAGGACAGGAAGCTCAGTTTTACGGGTTTTTGACTTTATCGGGTAAGATCTCAGCGACACTCGGGCCCCTTGCGTACGCCGTGTCCAGACAATTGACAGGAAGCCCGAGAATCGCGATATTTTCCATGCTATTATTTTTTATCCTTGGACTCCTTCTTCTCTCCGGGGTCAAAGAGGATGAATCATTATGCTGAATTATTTTATTGAGATCCTGATTCCCTCATATTGGAAGGTTTATTTCAAGAGCTTGCCCGGCAATAAAGATATCTTCAAATTCTCCCTGATCATCTATTTTTTAAGCATCATGGCTGCAAGTGTCTTTTATTCCGCGAAGCCCGTTGGTTTCCCTGAGGGCGGCGTTGGAGCGCAAATGGAGGGCCATTCCATTGCGTTTTGGCTCGCAATGGGGTTTTTGGGGTTCTTTTTGACCATTGCTAGCGCTTATCTGATGATGCTCGCTCTTTATTTTTTAGAGTCGAGATGGATAACATTCACAGACCTGCTTGCAGTGCTATTTTCCGCCCATGCTTATTATCTCGTACTCTTCATCGTGATAGGCACGGCGACAATGCTGCGAAACGCTGCTATCTATAAGATATCAGAACTCGCCCTGTCTCTGCTGGGATTTATTTTTACAATAGTGGGCGTTAAAATCATAGCTAAAACATCCGCGTCCAAAGCCTTGCTTGTGATGCTTGTCTCATCATTGGGGATCGTGGCGGCTATTTTCGGGCTTCACTTGGCAGGGATCCTTCCGAAGTCCCTTCTGAAAGTCATCTTGT
>JBHPMF010000038.1:0-23109 GCA_042563375.1 Elusimicrobiota bacterium
ACCCTACTTCCCAAGCAGTTCCATAAGCTTAGCGGAAGAGATGATCCCCTTCTTAAAGTTGCCCAGATCGAACCACTCATTGGGAGCATGCACATTATCATCAGCCAATCCGAACCCTATGGGGATCACAGGTGATTTCGGGAACATTCTTTTGAGGATCTCGGGCACGAAGATTGACCCGCCGATGCGCATCATGGCAGGCTCTTTCTTAAAAGCGAACTTCAATGATTGCATGGCTAATTTGAAATAGGGATGCTTTGTATCCTCGTAAAACGCAGGCCCCCCTCCCGATATTAGCTTTACGCTCACTTTCACGCCCTTTGGGTTTACCTTCTTCACATATTTTTTGAATGCTGAGATGATGTGTTTTGGGTCCTGTTTTGGCACAAGCCTCATTGATACTTTGGCTTTCGCCTGTTTAGGTATAACAGTCTTGGAGCCTTCATCCTGAAAACCACCCACGATCCCATGCACCTCGAATGTGGGCCTTGCCCATACGCGCTCAAGCAAGCTCCTGCCTTTTTCCCCGCCATAAGGCTTCACTCCCGCGACCTTAGCGAGATAATCCCCCATAAAGGAGATCCTCTTTAGCGACTGCTTTTCCGCTTTTGACATGGAGAGTACGCCCTTATAAAATCCCGGTATCAGTATTTTCCCGTCTTTGCCCACCATAGAGCGCAGGATAGCTACCAGCGCGAAAAGCGGATTAAGCACGATCCCGCCGAACCCGCCTGAATGAAGATCGGAGTTAGGACCCTTCACCTCAACCTCAAAATAAACAAGTCCGCGCGTGGCGTATGATATGGCCGGATACCCGCTTTTGATCATATTGGAGTCACTGAACAAGCAAAGGGCGTTTGAGAGGAGATCCTTATGTTTACGGATTATCTTTTCCAGGTACGGGCTGCCTATTTCCTCCTCTCCCTCAATAAGGAATTTCACGTTAAGCGGAAGTTTTTTAAAGTTCTTTATCCAATATTCGCAGGCCTTGACATACATCATTGCCTGCCCCTTATCATCGGATGAGCCGCGAGCGTAAATCCTGCCCTTGTCTTTTGACACCCATGGCTTAAAAGGCGGTTTTATCCACTCACTTAGAGGATCAACAGGCTGGACATCAGCATGCCCGTAAACAAGCAATGTGGGCGATTTTTTGCTTTCGATCCTCTGCGCGAACAAGCATGGCTGGCTTCCGGGAACGCTCCACACTGAAGTTGTAAACCCAAGTTTTTTAAGCCTATTGCCTGCATAGTCGATCGCCCGCCTGACATCCGCCTTGCGGGATTTCTCAGATGATATGCTCGGTATCTCAAGCCACCCGGAAAGATCGCGCACAAAACTATCAAAATTCTTGTTTACATAAGTATTTATGTCCATATGTTACTTTCCTCCCGTCTTGCCATCCCCGCGGAGGCGAGGATCCGGCGCCACTATCAAATAGAGTTCCGCTCTCCTGAATTTGCCAAAAAATAATCTTTATAAAAACAAAGGTCCTGGATTCCCGTCTTCACGGGAATGACATCATGTGGTTCTGTTAACTTAAAATCAAGAATTCAAAATTAAAAATTAATATATGTAATCTTTAAGCAGCTTGCTTCTAGACGGATGTCTTAATTTTCTGATGGCTTTGGCCTCTATCTGCCTTACGCGTTCGCGCGTGATCTTGAACATCTTCCCGACTTCCTCGAGTGTTCTTGGGTAACCGCTCTCCAATCCAAAGCGCATCCTCACGATCTGCGCTTCACGCTTGGACAATGTCTCAAGGACGTTCTCGATCTCCTGGCGCTTAAGATAATTGATAGCAGCGTGCAGCGGAACCATGCCCTGCTTGTCTTCAACAAAATCCTCAAGCCTTGATTCGTCATCTCCTATGGGCATGGCAAGCGACAGAGGCTCAGGTATGATTTTTATCGCTCCCCTTACCTTATCCGTTGAGATCTTCAGGCTTTTCCCGTAATCCTCAACAGTCGGGTCCTTGCCGACCTGCTGCCTGAATTTCCTTTGCACTTTCGCCAACTTTGAGATCAGCTCTTTCATATGCACGGGTATCCGAATAGTGCGCGCCTGGTCGGCTATGGCGCGGTTGATCGACTGCCTTATCCACCATGTGGCGTAAGTCGAGAATTTAAACCCTTTCTTGTATTCGAATTTCTCAACAGCGCGGATCAAACCTAAACTGCCCTCCTGGATAAGGTCTGAGAGCTCCAAAGAAGAAATACCCATGTGTTTTTTGGCGATAGATACGACCAAACGCAAGTTCGCGCGTATGAGCTTGAGCTTGTCTTCAAGGATCATCTCCTCAAGGTCTATGATCTTCTGAGAGAGCCTCACAAGCTCTTCCCTGCTCACGGGAAGATTGCCCAAAACCCTTTCTTTCCTCTTTAAGACATCTCTCACATTCTCAACAAGCGTCTCAAGCGCTGTGGGCTGGAATCCCGTCTTGATCTTTACTTCCTTCGCGCTGACAGAACCCTTCTGCCACCTGGTGTACAGCACGAGTAATTCGCGATGCAGGACTCCTGTTTTCATCTCATAACTGTAAAGCTCGCTTTCGCATTCCTTTACCTTCCAGCCCATGCTCTTTATCTTATTCGTTACTCGCCGGATCTTTTCCTGGTTAAGATTGAGCTCGATGATCTTCTGCACTATTGTTTTTTTCAGCTCATACAATCTGAGTTTTAATTTCATCTGCAGCCGCTCTGTTGGGGCTTTCATGAGCTCAACTTCAGATTTGCGCATCTTTTTTTCTGTTTTCTGGATGAACTGCACTGCTTTTGATATCCGCTTTCTCATAGCTGTAAGCTCTGAGGGCGTCCTTCTTCCTCTTGGCATGAGTTCCTTGGGAGTCATTTCTTCCTGCTCGATCAGGCTTTCCCAGTTCTCGATCTCCCTGAATGTGATCGGGGATTCCAGAACGATCATACGAAGAGCCCTTGTTCTCTCGAATACGTTCCTGGCCAGTGTAACCTCTTCCTCGCGGGTAAGCAAAGGCACCTTGCCCATTTCACTCAAATACATCCTTATTGAGCTCATGATCTCAGGACCGCGGCTTCCGCCGTCCGCACTCTGCGCAGCAGGAGTCAAACCCTCTTCCCTTGAGCGCGGATGGAAACGCATTGCCTGGGCCCTGTCCACGACCTTGATGCCAAGATCTTCCAGGGTCTCAAGGAAGTTGTCCATGTCATCCGGGCTCACTGAACCAAAAAGCGACTTCTGAATCTCCTCGAATGTCAGATAGCCGTGCTCTCTTCCTATCTCAATCAAATCCTTTAATGATTCTCTGCCTGTTTCCATTTGTCAATACTCCTTGAATATTTTCATTTCTGTCATCCTGAATTTATTTCAGCTTCCATTCTCATAGAGACGCAGCCTCAGCAGAGCAGTCCTATGGTATTCCCCATAGGGCAGCCTCAGCAGAGCAGTCCTATGGTATTCCCCATAGGGCAGCCTCAGCAGAGCAGTCCTGCGGTATGCCCTACAGGGCAGTCCCCTTTAGGGGGCAGGATCTTCCGCGCTTCAGTTCCCCTGCCGGAAAAAGAAATGCTGAAACAAGTCCAGCATGACACTATCGTGTTTTTTTCGCAGTCTTAAGCGACCTGGATAACTCGCTGATCCTATCTAATATCGCCGGATCGCAAGCCTCGCCCCTCTGTTTTCTTGCTGTTAATTCATGGCGAAGGCCCTTTAAATCTTTTTTCAATTTCCTGGTCTTGAACTCCTCGAGATAATGATCCAGATTGGAATCCACCTGGCGGTTCTCCAGCAATGACTGGTATTTGATCGCAATGCCTGCTTTCATGCTCTCAAAATCATTGTCCACCGCGTCTTCTTGTCCTGTATTGTTTCCGAATATATACTGCCCTATGGATTTATTATCAAAATCAAGCGGGCTCAATGAAAGGGATTTCATTTTTTTTACCACGTTCTTCCCGTCGTCAAGCGCCAAAGCCAGGAGGATCTCCTCAAGATCGATGCTTTTAGCGCGAGTCGCGCGGATATCAGGCTCCTTGAATCCGCCCCTGCCGCCCAAAGTCTCGTCTCGACGCGCACTTGAAAGCTCTCTCTCAACCCCGATAGGGTCCAGATTCAATGCTCTGGCCACATGCACGCAAGATTCTCTGCGCTCGATTTCCCCGTTTATCGCCAAAAGGCTAGCTGTCATTTCTCTTACTATTTTTATCCTCTTATTAACTTCCAGTTTTAGCACATCTTGACCCCTCAAACGCGCTTGAAGTTCAAAATCAAGGAAACTAACAGCTTTTTCCTTTTCCAGCTTCTCAAGACTGCCCGGACCATGAGCATGGATGAACTCATCCGGATCCATTCCATCAGGCAAGCTTAATGCCCTGACACTTATACCCTCTTTAATAAGAAGTCTGGAAGCTCGTATCGCAGAAGTGATTCCTGCCTGGTCAGGGTCGAACAGCACGACCACTTCTTCAGCGAAACGCTTAAGAAGCCTGGCTTGATAAGGCGTCACTGCTCCGCCCATAGGGGCTACTGCCAAAGATAATCCCCCCTGCGCAAGCCCGACAACATCGAAATAGCCTTCCACCAGATAAGCTTTCGCTTTTTCCCTGATCGCATCCCTGTGATGGTAAAGCCCGTAAAGGATCTCGCCTTTCTTAAAAGCAATGGTATCAGGGCTGTTTAAATACTTCGGGCCGTACTTCACATCACCCATTTCCAGATACCTTCCTCCAAACCCGGCCAAATGCCCGTTTAGATCGAACACCGGGAACACAAGCCTTGTGCGAAGAAAGCTCACATACTTGTCTCCTGAGCTTGCTTGCACGACTATCCCGGCCTTTTCAAGAACTCTCGGATTTATCCCGTGTTTTGTGACAAGATAAGTCAAAGTACGCGTTGGGTGGGATCCTGCAAGCCCTATATTGTACTTCCTGGCGATGTTTTGATCGATTTTCCTGTTTTGGTGAAGATATTTCCTTGCGTTCTGCGCAAGGGCATCATCGCCGTTCCAGAGATCATGCTCATAAAGCTTCATACTAAGAGACAATGCCTTCCTGACGTCAGCCTTTAGGCTTTGCTCGGCATCCCTGTTCTTTGACATGTGCGCAGGCCCCGGCTTTGGAAGCCCGACTCTCTCGCAAAGAGCAGTGATCGCTTCCACAAAATCGACTTTCTCCATCTCCATGTAGAACTTTATCGCGTCTCCGCCCTTCTTGCATCCAAAACAATGGAAAACGCCTCTTTCAGCGTTAATATGAAAAGACGCGGTCTTTTCCTCATGAAAAGGACATCTTGCCACCCATGATTTTCCGGCGCGCTTAAGATCGCGCAAATGCTCCCGGGCAAGTTCAAGAATATCCAGTTTTGCTTTTAATGGTTCAAGGTCCATGATAATAAAATCGATAAATTGATAAGTTCCTAGCCGCTAAGGACAGGAAAGAAATCCTTGCTCCTTATCATCGCGTCAACTTGCCACCGCATCAACTATGCCATGCATGCACAGAAAACGCCTGACACCAAAATATTGGGTTTATTATGCTCATTGCGAAATAATCGCAGAACTTCCAGACCGAGGGGGTCATGGAGAAGTTCTATGCTTCAACCCTTGGGTCTCATAAATTCCCTGAAGGAATTTATTAACTAGCAGGTATTGCTTAGTGGTACTTTCGCCTGCGCGATTTTTTTCTTGCTTCAGCCTGTTTTACTTTTCTTTTTACAGAAGGAGGCATATAAGCCTGGCGTTTGCGAATCTCCTGAAGTATGCCCTCACGCTCGCATTCTCTTTTAAAACGGCGTATGGCTTCTTCAATGGATTCACCATCACGAAGTCTAATCTCTGGCAATCAAATCACCCCCTTCGTTACAGAAGTAAAAAGTAGGAAGTTGGAAGTTAGAAGTTTCAAGAAGAATCTCTTATCATCCGATTTGCCTGTTCGCATTTTCCTGTTTCTTGCCTCCAACTTCTTACCTCTAACTTCTTCTAGCCCGGTGGCCAATTAAATCTGCGGCCGCCAAGTAGATGGTAATGGATATGAAAAACAGTCTGACCGGCATGAGCGCCGTTATTCAAGATCAGCCTAAAACTGTCCAGCTTCAGCTCATTGGCAAGATTTTTGGCAGCCAACTGTAATTCTCCAAGTAATTCCCTATGGCTGTCTTCTGCTTCCGAGAGGCTCGATACGTGCTCCCTGGAACAGATCAATACATGAAACGGAGCCTGAGGATTGATATCCCTGAAAGCAACAACCTTATCATTCGAATACACTACTTCAGCGGGTATCTCGCCCTTCGCTAACCTGCAGAAAATGCAGTTTTTTTCCATAAATTGCCCCCCTCTTCTCTTTCAATGCTGACCTTACGCCATCCCGGAACTTCTTTCTGCTGCGAAGACAACACTTGAATAAAATTGGATGCCCGCAGATACGAGACATCTCCGCGTTTTTCCTCCAGCATGGCATCAAGTTTCTTTCCTATAAACTTCTCAGCGAATCTTTTCCTTAATGCCCTATCTAAAGAACGAATATGCAAGAGTCTATGCTTAAGCTCTTTTGTCGTAAAAACCTGTTCTATCCCGCAAGCGTCAGTACCGTGTCTTGCGGAAAACTTGAATATGTGAAGACCGGAAAAATCCAAATCACGCGCCAATGCTTCGCTTTGCTTGAAATCTTCTTCGGTTTCGGCAGGAAAGCCCACCATCAAATCTGTGTAGATCCCCGTGTCAGCCCCCAGAACACTGCGGACCTTGCGGATTCTTTCACTGAATTGATTCTTATTATACCATCTGCGCATGGACTTCAAAACCCTGTTACTCCCGGATTGAAGAGGAACATGGAAATAGTCGCAAGCGCGCGATATTTCGCTATATTCGCCCAAGAACCTGTCAGTAAGGCTTGTGACCTCAACAGAGGAAAGCCTTATCTTAAAATCCCCTTCCAAACGATCGATAAGTTTAAGCAGCTTGATAAGATCTGCCCTGTTCCCCTTGCTGTCTTTAGCAAGGTAGCCTCCCAAACGTATTCCGCAAAGCACGATCTCGCGGAAACCATTGGCAAGGAGGCCTTTTATCTCACTGATGATATCTTCAACCGGTCTGCATGATAACTTGGGTCTGGCCTTAGGCACAATGCAGTATGAACACTTCATATTGCACCCATCCTGGATTTTTATAAATGCCCTGGAATGTCCCTGAAAATCAGTGATTCCGGGAGCGCTGCATTCGCTAAGAGCATGGTGTCCCCGGAAAAGGATCTGCGGTATTGAATCCTTTTTCCTATTATCTACCACCAAAACTTTTGGGAACAGTCTCTTTATTTCTTCTGCAGAGCATGTCGCCCAGCATCCTGTTACGATCACTTTTGATTCAGGATGCTTCTCTAAGATCCGCCTGATCGCCACCCTCGCATCTTTATCGGCATTATGAGTGACAGAACAAGTATTGATCACATGAATATCAGCATTATCACAATCAGATGTTTTTACTCCAACCCTATCGAACCCCTCCCGGATCTTCTCACTCTCATATTGATTGACACGGCATCCAAAGGTCTTTACATGAAGCTTCACAGTCGTACCTCTTCACCCTTTCCTATCCCTCTCTTAAATCCCATCTTGCTCCAAAACTGCTAATGCCATGGACGCAGCTACGATCGGCGCGGTTTCTGTGCGAAGAAGCGGGGTTCCAAGGCCCAGCAATGGTATATTGCTGTTTCTTGCGATATCCACTTCTTCAGGACTCCACCCCCCCTCAGGACCGATAAAAAACACGATATGACCAGGCCTTGTTGAAAGTCTTTTTAAATACGATGAAAGAGTCTCTCTTTCTTCCCCTTCCCAAAGGAAAAGCGGCAATACAGTGCTCTCGCGGGAATCCAGGCTTGAAACAGCCTCATTAAAATCAACTGGCTCAAAAACTTCAGGAATGTCACTGCGCTCACACTGCTTTGCGGAAGCTTCTGTTATTTTCTTCCATCGCTCAAGCTTATCCGCATAACTGCGCTTATTGATCTTCTTTATCGTGTGTTTTGAAATAACCGGAATAAATCTGTCGACTCCCACTTCACAGCCCTTCTCAAGCACCCATTCCCATTTTTGCCCTTTTGGCAATGATTGATAAATGGATATCCTGTAATCGCGCTGCCTGATCACAACAGGCAATCCTGTCTCCTGGATGATGATTCCCAGCACCTTATCGGATTCAAAAGCGGTTATTCTTCCAAAAAAAGCCTTTCCCTTGCCATCGAAAACACGTATTACTTCCCCGGGTTTTCTTCGCAAAACACGGATTATATGGTGGGACTCCCCCTCGCTCAGTGCGAATGTCTTCTTCTCAGTGTCTATACAGCTGGCTATGAATTGCATTAACGGCAGTTAAAGCGGGCTCTTCTATTCGCGTTCATTCGCGTATCTTCACAATTCGCATTAATTCGCGCTTCTCCCTACCCTTTACCGAAAACCTTTTTAAAGAACCCTTCGTCTCCGGGATCTCCCTCTTCCTTTTCCTTTCCCTCGTAAGAATCACTTAATGCTTCAAGAAGTTTTCTCTGCTTTTGCGTCACATATTTCGGGATATCAACCATGACCCGCACAAAAAGATCGCCGAAACCCCTGCCTTTAAAACGCGGCATGCCATGCTCTCTCACTCTTAAAAGCGTTCCATGCTGCGTCCCGGACGGAACCCTCACTTTTGCTTTTCCGCTGGGCAAGATCGGCACTTCTATCTCACACCCAAGAGACACCCTGGGATAACTCAGGCGGACTTCATGGGCCAAATCATCGCCATCGCGCTCGAATCTGGGATCCTTCTTGACCATAACATGGATATAAAGGTCCCCCGGAGGACCGCCCCTGTCTCCCGCGTCTCCTGATCCTGTTATTCGCAGCATTGTGCCTGAAACTATACCGGGCAAAATGCGTACTTTGATATCTGCCAGCTGCTCCTTACGTCCGGAACCTTTACATGAAGAACATGGGTTATCCACGACACGTCCTTCTCCTCGGCATTTTGCGCATGCCTGAGATAAGGTGAAAAAACCCTGCAAAATCTGGGTTTTGCCCGTGCCTTTGCATACAGGGCAGGTTTTAGGCTGTGTACCCGGCTTCGTCCTGGTGCCATTGCATTTTGAGCACACTTCCTGTTTCTTTATCTTTAAAGGCACCTCAACGCCGTTATATGCCTCAATAAGAGTCACAACCAGCTCATAGCGAAGATCAGAGCCCTTTCTTGCTCGCACTCCTGCTCGGCCTCTTGCGCCGCCGAAGAATCCCTCGAAAATATCCTCGAATATATCCCCAGCACCCTCGAATCCTTCGAAACCCTGGAATCCAGGACCTCCGCCTCTGCCCTGGTTGCCCACACCGGCAACCCCGAACTGATCATACTGAGCCCGCTTCCTTTTGTCTGATAAGACTTCATAAGCCTCATTGAGCTCTTTGAATTTTTCTTCAGCTTCCTTGTTCCCGGGGTTTCTGTCCGGATGGAATTTGATCGCAAGCTTGCGAAAGCCTTGCTTGACTTCACCTTCTGTGGCGTTGCGCGGAACGCCTAGGGTATCGTAATAATCGCGGGGCATAACAATAATTTTTAATTCTTAATTTTTAATTCTGAATTTAACAAACCAGACAACGCCTTTTCAGGTAATCTCTGATCTGTCTCCACATTCAGCTTTTATCTTTATCTTCTTCGACCACTTCAGCGTCGACTACGGTGTCTTTTGGTTTTTCGTCTTTGCCGTTTGAGCCGTTGGGCGGCGCTTCCTGGCCGGGAGCTCCCTGCTGCTGAGCTTGCCCTTTCTTTTGGGCTTCTTTATAGACCTCTTCAGCGAGTTTATGCGAGGATGTGAGAAGCTTCTCTCTTGCCTCTTTTAATTTGGCTGTATCCTGCTCCTTGAGAACATCTTTGGCAGATTTGATCTCAGAATCGATCTTGCCTCTGTCATCCTGCGAGATCTTATCCCCATAATCCTTAAGAGCTTTTTCCGTGGCATATATGGCTCCATCAAGCTCGTTGCGCGCTTCGATCAATTCTTTGGATTTTTTATCTTCCTGGGAGAATTTCTCGCTTTCCTTGACGAATTTACTGATATCCTCTTTTGAAAGCTTCTGCGGAGCTGTGATTTTGATCGATTGTTCTTTGCTTGTGCCCAGATCCTTTGCCGCGACATTTATGATCCCATTGGCATCAATGTCAAAAGTCACTTCGATCTGCGGAATGCCTCTTGGAGCAGGCGGTATCCCTACAAGATCGAACCTGCCGAGAGAAACATTGTCTTTTGCCATGGGTCTTTCACCCTGCAGAACATGCACCGTCACTGCTGTCTGGTTATCAGCAGCCGTGGAGAATACGTTGGATTTCCTTGTTGGAATTGTTGTGTTCCTGTCGATCAAGGCGGTGCATATCCCTCCAAGAGTCTCAATACCCAGACTCAAAGGTGTGACATCCAGAAGAAGCACGTCTTTCACCTCTCCGGTTAGAACAGCCGCCTGGATCGCAGCTCCCATGGCAACGCACTCCATGGGATCCACCCCTCTTTCAACCTTGCGGCCCACATAATCTTCAACGAATTTCTGCACGATAGGCATACGCGTTGGTCCGCCGACCAGGATGACCTTGGAGATATCAGCGGGTTTAAGCTTGGCATCGGAAAACACCTGATCGATCGAACTCTGGCAGCGTTTTACAATGGGATCGACAAGCTCTTCTAAGGTTGCGCGGGTTATTTTCATTGTAAGATGCTTTGGTCCTGTCTGATCCATGCTTATAAAGGGAAGGTTCAGGTCTGTTTCAAAAAGACCGGAGAGCTCGATCTTGGCTCTTTCACACGCTTCTCTTAAGCGTTGCACAGCTTGCGTGTCATTGCGAAGATCGATCCCTGTCTCCTTTTTGAATTGTTCGGCAACATGGCTGATGAGAGTATTGTCCATGTCTGTTCCGCCGAGCTGAGTATCACCGCTGGTAGAGATCACCTGGAACACGCCTCCGCCGAATTCCATCAGCGTCACATCAAGAGTGCCGCCGCCAAGGTCGAACACCATGATCTTTTCTTCCTTGGTTTTTTTGTCTATACCGTAAGCAAGACATGCAGCAGTAGGCTCATTGACTATTCTCACCACTTCAAGTCCCGCGATCGTTCCGGCGTCTTTGGTGGCCTGCCTCTGATTATCATTAAAATACGCCGGAACCGTTATCACGGCTTTCTCGACTTTATCACCCAAAAACGTTTCCGCGTCCCTTTTTACTTTTTGAAGAAGAAAAGCGCTAAGCTGCTGCGGCGTATAGTCTTTGCTGTTTATGGAATAATGGAAATCCTGGCCCATTTTCCTCTTAAACGCCGTGAAAGTCCCGTCCGGATTGGCCACAGCTTGCCTGCGCGCAGGCTCCCCGACTAAGAGCTGTTCATCTTTCGCGAATGCCACAAAAGACGGAAACGCCTTTCCCGCGACGCTCGCTCCTTCAGCGCTTGCTATTATTTTCGGCTTTGCCCCTTCCATAACAGAAGCAGCCGTGTTCGATGTCCCCAAATCAATACCTATAATCTTGCTCATAACCTAACCTCCTATAACTTCTTACCGTGTTAATGAATGCGCACACCGGTGTTTTACGGCATACGCGAATGGACGCGAATAGCCACGCGAATACGCACGAATAAGAGAAAGAGAATTCACCTTATGACCTCTTGCTCTTTTACAATTCTGCTATTAGCGTTAATTCGCGTATCTTTATTCGAGTTCATTCGCGTTTCTTAGAAACTGCAACTCTTGCCGGTCGCAAGAGCCTGTCTCCGAGCATAAATCCGTTTTGCTCGACTTTGATGATTTTTCCGTCAGAATCCGGCTTCTCCTCCACTCTGACGACTTCATGAAAATTGGGGTCATACGGACTCCCCTCCAAGACTTCGATCTGTTTTACGCCTTCATCAGCGAGCAATTTGCCCAACATCGCAAAGAGCATCGTAAAACCCTCTTTCATGTTTTTTTCAACACCCTTGCTGTTAAGCAGTTCATTGTATGCCTTGTCAAAAGTATCTGTAAAAGACAAAAGCCGCATCAAAAGCTGGCTGGTGCCGTATGCGTAGACTTCTGCTTTTTCGCGCTCTGTTCTTTTTCTTAAATTTTCAAATTCCGCTTTGGCTCTTAGAAGCTTGTCTTCATATTCCTTTATTTTCTTATCCTTGGCTTCCAAAGCCTGCTCAAGTATCTCCTGTTCAGCTAATTTTTCCTGACGCGCTTCTTCCTCGACTGATACAGGTTCTTTATTGCCTACCTCTCCCACTTGTCCTCCTTATCTCTCCACTGATTCATTGCCTTTTGAAGGGCGAGCTGCAAGCCTTCGACCAAAGCCATCATCTTTCCGTATTCCATCCTCTTTGGCCCCAGAATACCCAAAAGGCCCACGGTGTTATCTTCGGTTTCAAAGGTTTTTGACACTAATGACAGATCTTTTAAAAGCGGCGAAGCTATTTCCCTTCCTATGATAACCGAGATATCCTTTGCGCTGCCTTGCCTCTTATTGAGGATATCGTGAAGCATGTGCGTGAACCTCTGGCGGTTCTCAAACACATTGGCCAGATTCCTCAACAACTCAGGCTTGACCGAGAGTTCCGGCAGGGAAAGTATATTCGAAGCTCCTTCGATTTTTATGTCTTCATGGCTGTTTTCAGTCATGTCAACGATATGCTCGGCCATTTCCTCAAAAACAGGCTTCAAATGCGCGGTGTCGCGGTTCAAAGCGCCCTCCATGCCGCCCCTAAGATCCTGGAACAGGGTATTCAAAGCTTTCCCCTTATAATTAGAATTTATCCATTTTGAGAATTTTTTCAGATCTGAAAAATCAGCATGGCTCTTTACCTGAATGATCCTGTGAAACACAGTGCCTGTTGATGTAATAAGAATGGCTAACACGCGCGAATGTTCAAGAGGCACGAATTCAAGCCTGCCGAACATGCTGCCTTCCCTGGATTTGACCACAAAGCCGGCGAATTTTGAAAGATAAGCCAATAGCTTGGATGTCTGATCAAGAAGTTCCTCGGTTTCCCTGAGCTTGGCCTGGTATTCCACTTCTATCCTTGTTGCTTCCTCAAGTATGGTTTCCTGAAGTCCTATCAGGTAATTAACATAAAATCTGTATCCCTTGTCAGTCGGGATGCGTCCGGCTGAAGTGTATGGATGGGCTAAAAGACCCTCAGCCTCAAGCTCATGCATGATATTCCTGATCGTTGCAGCTGAAAGTCCCATGCTGTCTTTTTCAAGCACAACAGAACTGGGCACAGGCCTGCTTGTATCAGCAAACTCCAGGATAACCGTCTGCAGCATACGGTTCTTGCGCCTGATAAGTTCTTCTCTGTCTAGTATTCTCATATTATTTCACACGAATGCACAGACGAATAGATCGCAGCATCCTGCGTACCGCACTTTCTTTATTAGCACTCTCTTAGGTACAGTGCTAGTATTATATCAAATCACCCCTTTTTTAGAAAATGCTATAGATATTATGGATGGTGTTACTAAAACCTATACCCAAAAGAAACCCTGTGCGTCATTCCAAGGTCTCCAAAAGGCACAAAAGCATAATCAGATATAAGCTGGCCATGGATCACGCCAAAACCAAAAGATATGCCTGTAAGCCCATCAACATCACTCATTGCCCTGGTATTAATGCCTGCCCTGCCTGTAAAAGACCATTCATCACGAGCAAGAAACATATATTCCGTACCTGCGGCTATACTGGACTCATTATCCTTGGGAAATTCCGCGTCAATGCACAGGTTTAAAGGCTTTAATATAGTGAAAGCGCTCCCTAATTTCAGAGTAAGGGGTAAATCTTCCTTTTCCCTGTCAAATTTCATCTTTGTGCCGATATTTGTTGCCACAAAAGCAAGTCTGACACTGTCATCAAAATAACCCGGAGACAGGATCCCGAAATCCACAGCATATGCATTAGCGTAATCCAGAAGCTTCGACCTGACGAATTTTACGCCTATTCCAAAAGAAAAATCATTGGCCAGATAGGAAAACCCCTGAGTTATGGCCATATCATACGGCTTAAAGCGCCCCTTGCTGGTTCCGGTATCATCTGTCTCGTCGATCGTTCCGGCTGAAAAATATTGAACCCCAACGCCAAAAGCGCTTCTTTCCCCCAGATTCTGCCCATAAGCCATGTAATCAAAAAAACTGGATTCAAGATAAACAGCATGCATGAATGTGGCTGAATGATCATAGATCAGATTGAGCGCTGCTGGATTCCAATACAGCGCATCCGCCTGATCAGCCAAAGCTGAATAAGCTTCCCCCATGGCCAGAGCCCGCGCCCCAACCCCCAACCGTAAAAACTTCGCGGTAGTCCTTCCCTTGTCTTTACTACTAAAACTAGCGAATACAGGAGTAGCGACTAAGGCGACTAATGCTACTAAGGCGACTAATGTAAAAAAAGAAATAAATTCTTGTTTTTCACTTTGTGGCTTAGTGGCTTTGTGGCTTAGTGCCTTTATCTTTATCATCTCTGTATCACCACTTTTATCACTTTCTTTCCATCGATCGCCTCAAGGTGCACGAAATAGACTCCACTGGCCGCGTTGTAACCTGATTTGTTCTTGCCATCCCATGAAGCCAGGCCTGAGCTGTTTGTCTTCAGTTCGCGCACCAGCTCTCCCAATAAAGTATAAATTCTTAATTTCGCGTTCGCAGGCAGATTAGAGAAATTCATCACTTGATGGCCTCTGCCCGGCCTGAAAGGATTGGGGAACACTTTAACAGCTCCCACTGAAGCTGACGGGTTTAACTGCATCACCTGGAACATTGAGAAATGATTTGTCTTACCTGTTACCCGGTTGTTCACCGGATCAGTGACGGAGGCAAGAGGCACCCAAACCAGGCGCAAGCTATCATACCTTGCCACAATAAGCTTGTTCTCATCCATGCCAACAACATCTGCGTCAAGATACGTAAGTGTTATATCCACATTCTTGACAGGTTGTATGGCTTTATCCAGAACGATCTCCACAACAACACCTGTTTCATAAAGATCCGCTGTTGGGGATATTGCTTCAGGCACTGTTTGCGGCACCTGCACTGTCACCTGCACATCCTCAGTGAAGGTGTTCGGCGTGATGATTACATTGACTTCCCCTGACGGAGCAATATAGGTGATGGTTTTGCTTTCCGCTGCAGTCACATTCTCCTGCGCGACTATATTTCCGACAGTAACAGTTGATATATCAGCATCCACAGCGCTAAGCAAGCTGTCCCCGTTGATACTATGCACCCTTAAATAATAAGTGGTCCCTGCCACGAGCCTTGTGAGTGTCGCGCTTGTCACATCCACAGTCACGCTTGTTGTGGCTTCATCCACCGTCCATTTATCCAAACGGTAATTCGTGCCGGTCGGATTGGTATTAGCCCCCCAGGACACGACAGCTGACGTGATGTTCACTTCAGTGAAAGCAAATCCCGTGGGAGGAGCGGTCAAAGTATAAACATTGATGGTTTCTGAAGAGATAACTGTCCTGCCTCCGTAGCTCACCATAACACGTCTTCCATGCAAGGTATTGGTTGAAAGACTCGTCTCCGCCCAGTAAGTCGTGTCCGGTCCGAGATCTCCTGAAATATCCCAGCCAGTGGAAGTCACAACCCTGTAATGAAGTTCCCCTGTGACATCAGTCCATGCCCATGTTATTGATGATGCTCCGGCTACTGTTCCGGAAAACCATGTTGGAGCCACAGTGTCGGGATATGTTAAAGTGGATCCCATCACAGAATAACTGCTTCTTGCCATATCCCAGTTGTATGATTCTCCCTTGAAATAATAAGTCGTATACTCTGCCAAGCCTACAATAGTCAAGGTAGTCAGGGAATCAACAAGGGTTTTGCTTGAGATTATCGTGCCTGTGCCGTCAAAATCAGTGGAAGAAGCTTGTATCCTGTAGCCATTTACCCCGTCGGAAGGCTCATCCCAGGATATTGCCACAGAAGTGACGTGCACACCCGTGAAAGTGAACGGACCATAAGGAGCTTCAGCCAGGGTCGCTGTTGAATCAAAGCTCACGTAACTCGTGGTCTCTGCCCATAATGCGCCCACTTTCAGATAATAACTCGTGTTCGGCGTTAATGACTCTATCGTAAGCGCTGTGACATCCGTATTTGTTGTGGCTGAAGAATAACTGGCGCCTCCGTTAAAATTAGTGGAAGACGCTACAACCAGATATTTATCAGGCGCAGTGTCCAAAGCAGTCCAGGTGATGCCCACTGAAGACACGAACACGCTTGAGATCGTTCCTCCTGACGGATATTTCGGCATTGCTGATAAAGTGGACCCTATAACAGCGTAACTGCTCAAGTGCAGGTTCCAGTTGTATGAAGCTCCCCTGAAATAATACGTGGTATTATGATGAAGGTTCTCCACTGTGATGCTGTAAGCTGAATTAACAAGCGTAGCGCTCGAATACACCGTACTCTCTCCGTCAAAATTCTTTGAAGACGCTTCAATGATATACCCATTCGCTCCGCCAACAGGCGCTTCCCACGCAACAGTGACTGATGATTCATACACTGCTGTGAAGAAAAACGGAGCAACAGGAGGCAGGGCAAATGTAGGAGTTGAGATCGAGTTGGAATAAAAGGTCTCCCCTGACCACACAGCGCCCGATCTCAGATAATAGGTCGTGTTCGGGGTCAATGACTCAACAGTAAGAGTGACTACATTAGTGCTTATAGTGGCTGATGAATACACTGTTGCTGTTGCGTCAAAATCCATGGATGAAGCTTCAAGAATGTAGCTGTCGGGTCCCGGGTCCAATGGATCCCAGCTTGCTGTAATTGACGTGATAAGCACTTCGCTTACCAGCAGGTTCTGCGGAGAATAGGACACTTCAGTCAATGTTGAACCCATAACCGAATAACTGCTTAATTCCAGGTTCCAGTTGTAGGAAGCCCCCCTGAAATAATAAGTCGCGTTCCCTGACAAGCCCATAACAGTAAGAGTGGTCAGAGATGTGACATAAGTGGAACTTGAGAAAAGATCAGCATATTCATTGAAATCGCTCGCTGTGGAAGCTTGTATCAGGAACCCGCCTGAAAAATATGCAGGATCTCTCCAGGAAACAGTCACAGACGCAGGATATATTTCTTCAAAGATGAACGGAGCTTCAGGAGCTTCAGCTACTGTGGCAGTTGCTCCCATCGCAGTGTAACTGCTTAAAAGCAAATTCCTGTTATATGACCTGCCCTTAAAATAATAGGTTGTATTGAATGTGAGATTCTCCATTGTCAGTATTGCCAAGCTTCCGGTAAGTGTTTCTGTTGAATAAACAGTATCTGTGCCGTCAAAATCAGTGGAAGATGCTTCGATCAGATATCCGCCTGACCCGCTAGCCGGTGTATTCCAGGAGGCAACAATGGAAGACGTAAAAACATACGGGAAAGTATAAGGCAATACAGGAGGCTGTGCCAATGTTGTTGTTGATCCGAAATTATGATACACAGTCTCAACAGAATCTGAATTCCTTGCTTTTGCCATAAAATAATAGGTTGAATTGGGAGTAAGGCCTGTTGGAGTGGATGAGAAAATATCCGCTGTCCAGCCTGTATTGACATTCCCTGTTGCGATAAACACGCTTTCTGTGGAAGCTTCAAGATAATATTGGACTGTGGCAGGGTTGTTATTCTCGCTCCATGACACTGTCACGCTCGTGGCATACACATTGGTGAAACTTGATATTTCAGCGATCGCGGGCGGATTAGCCGCTGTATAAACATAAGTGGAAATCGCTTGAGTCTCCATGCCATGCCTGTTTCTTGCTTTTACAGAGAATGTATACAGGGTGTCAGGACCGGTCAGATCCGAAAATTTATATGAGACTCCGGGGTTGTACTCCTCAACGGTTTTTAGGGCAGTACCATAGACACCGCCTATAAGGTATATCTTTCCTGCTACGGAAACGCTCGTCATGGCATTGCGACCCGCGAGCATGGAGGTTTTGGTTGTCCATGTATTGGAAGCAGGGTCATACTCCTCGTTTGTGGTCAATTCATCATAACCGCCTATGGAGTAGATCTTTCTTCCTGCAGCAGCGCTTGTTAAAAGATAGCGCGATGTTGGCATTGAAGCTTTTGTTGCCCAGGTGTTGGCAACAGGATCATATTCCTCGTTCGCATTAAGAGCAGAACCATTAATGCCCCCGATCACATATATCTTATTATCCACCACAGCGCCTGAAAGCGAATGCCGCGCTGTTGGCACAGACATCCTTGTGACCCAGACATTCGCAGCCGGGTCATACTCCTCATTCGCATTCAAGGTACTGCCGTTTGTACCCCCTATTACATAAATCTTCCCCCTCACTGCTGTTCCGGTCGCATAATGACGGCCTGTTGGCATTGGAGCCTTTGTTTCCCATGAGTTCGCAACAGGATCATACTCCTCATTCAGATCAGTGGCATTAAAACCTCCTATGGCGTAAATCTTACTGCCCACAGCAGCAGCAGCAAAATCCAGGCGCGCGCCTGATAATGCAGCTCTTGTTATCCATGAATTCGTGGCAGGATCATATTCCTCATTCTCGCTCTGACCGGAACCTCCCATGGCATAGATCCTGCCATTCAATGCAGTGCCTGCTAAATAGGCTCGCGCTGTGAGCATGTCAGCTTTTACAGTCCATGAATCCGCTGTCACTGTCCAGCCCTGCCATGTCGGATCAGCGGTTCCAATACCGAAATTAATTCCTGAGCCTGTGCTTTTCAGGTTTGTAAACAACGCAGCATAAGCTGATATTGTGACTGCTTTTGTGGAGAGCTCATCTATATAGATGGAAACAGGAGTCTCCACGTTGGTGACAGTGGAACCCAAATTCCAATACGCTGTTTCAACATAATCAAGGTTCCTTGCCTTTACCCTGTAATAATATGTGGTATTCGCAGTAAGGTTTGCGGCCTGGGTTGACACTACTCCTGATTGTATATCCATATCAGGATATGAAGCCCATCCAAGCGCAAAATCATCAGAACCATTGAATATGCTCGCTGTTGATCCTTCCAGGTAATATTCCACTGTTGATGGGTTACTATTATCACTCCATGAAACAGTCATGCTTGTGGCAAAAACATTGGTGAATGTTGACGCTGTAGCTATTGGCGCATAAGCTGCTGTATATGAGGAGATCGAGATCGACTGGGTCTCGATCCCATACTGATTCCTGGCTTTGACCGAAAAAGTATATTGCGTGTTCGGGGACAGGCTTGTGAATTGATAGGATACTCCAGGATCGAACTCCATTGTCGAATTCAATGCAGCTCCATTGAGTCCGCCTATGATATAGATCTTGCCGTTCACAGCAGCGCTCCCCGGATAGCCGCGTTTTATCTGCAATGGGTCCATGATTGTCCAGGCTTGCGTGTCCCAAGCATTCACAGCTGGATCGTACTGATCATATACCTCCATTGCATCAAGATTAGTCGACAAGCCCACATTAACCCCCCCTATGGCGTAGATCTTGCCTCCTACAACCTGGCTAGTCAGATAATAACGCTGGGTCAGCACTTCTTTGTGCAAAGTAGACCATGCATCTGTGACAGGATCATAGGATTCATGCTCATTATGCGGGTCCTGACCATCTTTGCCACCAAGCACATGGACCTTATTATCCAGCACAACACTTGTCACGCCGTACCTCTCAGTTAGATTAGCGCTGCTGCGCGATGTCCACGCGTTTATGGATGGATCGTATTCTTCATTGGTATTAAGCCTGAGTCCATTATATCCACCAAGCGCATATATCTTGTTATTAACAGCACTCACTGCAAGACTATGGCGAGGTATGGGCATGGGAGCGCGAGTTGCCCATGAATTAGCAGCCGGGTCGTATTCTTCATTGACATCCAGGACACTTCCATTGTAACCGCCCACTGCATATATCTTATTGTTAACAACAGCGCTCGCCAGATATCTTCTTGCCGTGGGCATATTCTTTCTCGTGTCCCAAGAATTAGTGACAGGATCGTATTCCTCGTTCTCGTTCTGAGCGCTTCCGATACCTCCTATGGCATAGATCCTCCCCCCCACGACTGAGCATGTCAAAGCATACCGCGCTGTTATCATATTCGCCAGGGAAGTCCATGAGCCCGGAGTCACGCTCCAGCTCTGATATATACCGTCGATCGCGAAATTCATGACTGAGCCTGTACTGAAAAGATTGGTTAGGGTCGGAGCATAACCTGATATTGTTACAGAAGACGGGCGCAGATCATCAATGAATATCCTCATTGGATCCTCTATCAGGGTTGAGGTCGCGATAGCTGAGGTGTACCCTGTTGTATCATTCCAGAGAGCCCCTGCTCTCACATAATACGTTGTGTTCTCTGTGAGTGACTCAACAATAAGGCTTGTTAAGTCCATATTCTCAGCTTCTGATGATTTGACAACATCAGTCCCGTCAAAATTCGTGGATGATGCCTCGACAATGAACTTATCAGGAGTGGGGCTCAAAGAATCCCATGTGGCTGTTATCGAAGTTTTAAATACGCTGGTGATCACAAGGTTCTCCGGAGTAACAGTAAGGGTCAAAGTTGATCCAAGATTATGATATGCGGTCTCAATTGAATCATTATTCCTTGCTTTTACCTTGAAGTAATAGGTCGTGTGAGGCGTAAGACTCGCCATATGAGTGGACACTTCAGTTATCCAGTCAGTGGAGAAATCATCTGCTCCCTGGAACGAACTCACAGTGGAAACATCAACCAGATAGTTCGCTGCATTGGCAGCAGTGTCATTTCCGTTAGCATCCCAGGCTACTGTCACAGCCACTGAGGACACTGCTGTGAACGTGGAAACTGTTAATGGAATGGATGGAGCATACGCTGCAGTGTAAACGGTTGTGGATACGGCTTGAGTCTCCATTCCATGCTGATTCCTTGCTTTCACATAGAATGTAAAAGCTTCATTAGCATCAAAATCCGAGCCTGTGAACTTGTAGGAGACTCCGGGATCATAGACCTCATTCTTGGTTGTTCCGCCGTCTCCGCCGATCAAATATATCTTTCCACTGGCAACAGCGCTGCCCATATAATTTCGAGCAGTGATCATTGAAGATTTCGTGCTCCAGGTATTGGCAACCGGATCATATTCTTCATTTGCGGAGTAGTCAGAACCGCCGAACGCGTAAATCTTGCCTCCCACGCTTGCCGCAGCCAAGCCGGACCGTGCTGTGGGCATATCAGCTTTGGTGACCCAGGTGTCAGTACCAGGGTCATATTCCTCGTTTGTCTTGATATCGCCCCCCCAAACGCCGCCTATCGCATATATCTTGCCTCCCGCAACAGCCGTTGCCAGATAATCCCTGCTTGTAAGCATGTCAGCCTTGGTAGTCCATGTGTTTATGGCCGGGTCATATTCTTCATTGGTATTGAACTGGCTGCCATTAAAACCGCCGATTACGTAGATTTTATGCCCAATCACTGAGCTTGCCAGCCTGTAGCGCGCTATAGGCATTGAAGCGCGCGTGACCCAGGTATTTGATGCGGGATCATATTCTTCATTCTTGTCCCGGTTCACACTGCCGGTATTATTGCCTCCTATGACATAGATCTTGTCCCCGACAACCGAACTTGTTAGATACTGCCTTTTTGAAGGCAGATCAGCCCTTGTTGCCCAAGTGTTTGACACAGGATCATATTCCTCATTGTCATTATCAGTGGCTGAGCCCACGATGCCTCCCAGGGCATATATCTTTCCTCCGACCATGGAAGCTGTCAATCCGGTCCGCGCTGTGGGCATGTCGGTTTTCATTGTCCATGAATCCGCTGTCACGCTCCACCCTGCCCACCCGAAAGCAGTACCGCTGCTGAAATTGATGCCTGAACCTGTGGATTTAAGGTTTGTGAAAGAAGATGCATACGCTGATATAGTGATGGTTGATGGATAGAGTTCGTCAATATAGATGGATGCAGGCATTTCAATATGCGTTATGGTTGAACCAAGGTAATGATAAGCGGTTTCAACGGAATCAGAATTTCTTGCTTTTACTTTAAAGTAATAGGTTGTATTGGAATTAAGGTTCGCTACATAGGTTGACACCTCAACCATCCAATCAGTGGAAAAATCATCTGTTGCATTGAACGCACTCACTGTTGAAACATCAATGAGATACTGTACTGCATTAACAGGAGCCGCGGCATTGCCATTATCATCCCATGCCACTGTCACAGCCGCTGAGGACACTGCTGTGAATGTGGATACTGCTGAGGAAGGTGGATACGCTGCTGTGTAAACGGTTGTGGATACGGCTTGAGTCTCCATTCCATGCTGATTCCTTGCTTTCACATAGAATGTAAAAGCTTCATTAGCATCAAAATCCGATCCTGTGAACTTGTAGGAGACTCCGGGATCATAGACTTCATTCTTGGTTGTTCCGCCGTCTCCGCCGATCAAATATATCTTTCCACTGGCAACAGCGCTGCCCATATAATTTCGAGCAGTGATCATTGAAGATTTCGTGCTCCAGGTATTGGCAACCGGATCATATTCTTCATTTGCGGAGTAGTCAGAACCGCCGAACGCGTAAATCTTGCCTCCCACGCTTGCCGCAGCCAAGCCGGACCGTGCTGTGGGCATATCAGCTTTGGTGACCCAGGTGTCAGTACCAGGGTCATATTCCTCGTTTGTCTTGATATCGCCCCCCCAAACGCCGCCTATCGCATATATCTTGCCTCCCGCAACAGCCGTTGCCAGATAATCCCTGCTTGTAAGCATGTCAGCCTTGGTAGTCCATGTGTTTATGGCCGGGTCATATTCTTCATTGGTATTGAACTGGCTGCCATTAAAACCGCCGATTACGTAGATTTTATGCCCAATCACTGAGCTTGCCAGCCTGTAGCGCGCTATAGGCATTGAAGCGCGCGTGACCCAGGTATTTGATGCGGGATCATATTCTTCATTCTTGTCCCGGTTCACACTGCCGGTATTATTGCCTCCTATGACATAGATCTTGTCCCCGACAACCGAACTTGTTAGATACTGCCTTTTTGAAGGCAGATCAGCCCTTGTTGCCCAAGTGTTTGACACAGGATCATATTCCTCATTGTCATTATCAGTGGCTGAGCCCACGATGCCTCCCAGGGCATATATCTTTCCTCCGACCATGGAAGCTGTCAATCCGG
>JBHPMF010000003.1:0-83793 GCA_042563375.1 Elusimicrobiota bacterium
AGGCAAACCTTGGAACCCGCGGGCTCAGTACCGGCACGGTCCGGATTTATCAGTCCAGCAAAGCTGGGCGATTTCTCATCACCCTATTTGTCCCCTCTGTTTGATAGTTCAAATGAACTCAAAGGAAACCTTGGAACCCGCGGGCTCATTTATATCAGCAGAGGGGCAAGTTTTGGTTCGATCGCGAGATTACTGCGTTACGCAGCAGCAGCATTGATATTATGCACACTGCCGAATGTATTGTTTGCTGACGGATCCGAAGCCATAAATATCGGTGTGACTGTGAGATCAGATAAACCAGCGCCTGTGCTGGACCTGGTAGTCTCGCCTGTTGTCGGCAGTGGCGTGGTAAATCTTACATGGACAGAGCCGAACGGGAACTTAGGGCCCGTAATAGAAAGACCTGCTTTATATGAAATAAAAGTCTCATCAACAGGGAATATAAATAATCAGGCTGATTTTGATAGTGCAAGACCTTTGAGCGACTTCAGCCCCACTGTGCCTCCTGTTCCGGGAACGCCCGGAGGCGTGATGATAATGAGCATCATGAATCTCACGCCAGACACAACATATTATTTTGCTGTTCGCGCATATGATCCCGGAGGCAGGCCCGGATGGTGGGTAAGGATACCTGCGCTTGGTTTCAATGTGGATAACTATACTGCGGCAGGTAACCTGCCTCCTCTTGCGCCTTGGGGATTAACAGCTACCTCAGGCCTCGCAAAAATAACACTGAATTGGGATGCCAGCATAGAGTATGACATAGATTTTTATCGCATATACAAATCATCAATTTCCGAAGAATCAGTGGTTGCGTTCTCAACAACTTCAGTCAATGTGTTTGTGGATACGCACGTTGTGATCGGGACAACATATTACTACAAGTTAACAGCGCAAGATAATGCAGGACTTGAGGGTTCTACATCAACTGCTGTGTCAGGTGTTGCAACTATAGCGCCGCCGGTTCAGATACCGGCTAATTTCAGGGTGATAGGTAAAACAACAGAATCGATCACATGGGGATGGGATAATGTCAGCGATGAAGAGGGCTACCGAATATATTCATCTACCGGACAAGTCGGGCTTGTGGGCCAGGTTGGCGCTGATGTCACAATCTGGGAGGAGACAGGTTTAAGCGCGAATATCCGGGCAACCAGAGTGGTAAGGGCGTTTAATTACTCGGAAATATCCGGAGATTCGAATTCAGCCTTTGCATACACGCTTGCTAATACTCCGCTTGATCTGGCTGTTACATCAGTCACGCATTACCAGGCTTTCCTTGCATGGGGTACTAACGGAAACAGCGTTGAGACTGCGTATAACGTTTATCGTTCAACTAATGGCCAGCCATTCGTGGAAATAGACACTGTCGTTGGAACCTCAACCTACGCTGATGTTGAGCTTAGCCCATTCACAACTTACTATTACAAGTTAACAGCGACAAACGGCGATGGCGTGTCATCTATGTTTACGGCAACAATCGGCACGTTTACGGCTGTTGCACCGGATCTTGTGCCGCCAAAGGCTCCTGTCGGCCTTTATGGAGAGCTTTCAAGCAATGATACGATATTCACCCTGTACTGGAGTTCAGTGACGCAGAATGTGCAGGGTTCGACAGAAACTATTGACGGATACAATGTATATCGCTCTACAAGAGCCACATCTGATTTCGTAAAACTCACGACTTCCACAATAGTCCAGCAAGTGTATCACGATCTTGTGGGAGGCACTCTGTATTATTACAGGGTAACTGCCGTGGATCTCTCCGGCAATGAATCTGAGTATTCCATGACCATTGATTCTGGCTTGAGAATATCAGCTATAGCCAATGATGGAGTCACCCGCTTAAGCATACCCGCTCAGTTGCTGGTAAATGTTAAGGAAGAACTTAACGCGGAAGTGGTTCTTGAAGCTAATGATAAGGATGAAGAGGAGCAGGGCATAGTGTTCAGGTCAGTGGAATTCGTGGTAAAGAGAGAGGATACAGGAGAGGTCGTAACGAATTTCCTGCTGCCAACGCCTGAGGCTGAAGTGGTCCTGCATTACAGTATTGTAGCGGGCAAGGTGGTCAATGGGTATCAGAGCGCGAGCAGGACTCCTCAGGTCACTCAGGGCTCGATCGATGAGGCTACTGCTGCGCAGAATATGGGCCTTTATTGGAATGACGGAGTGAAGTGGGTCAAGCTTGGCGGAAAAGTCGACATGGTCAATCATACTGTTACCAAGAAGATCGCGCATCTTGGACACTTCCAGCTGAGAAAAGTCGCCAGGGCGCAAGGATTCCTGATAGATAAATCCGGACAATCCCACAAGATATTCACGCCTAACGGCGATGGATGGAATGACCATGTGATATTCAGGTATGAGAATCCTGAAGGATTGAGCGTGGACGGTAAGATATATGACCTTACAGGAGCTTATGTCGCAAAGCTCAAACAAGGAACCGCAAGCGACAGTATTATGTGGGATGGCAAAGATGACAGCGGTAATACAGTAAGAAGCGGAATATATATTTTCCAGATAAAAGCAGGAGGAAAACTTTTCAATGGAACAGTTGTCGTGGCTAGGTAAGAAGATGCGCGAATGGACGCGAATGGAGAACACGCGAATGGACGCGAATGGAGAAGAAGCGCGAATGGACGCGAATGAGAAAAATTTTCCTTGCTATTGCGGCATAGCAACTTCTGTCCGATCAGGCAGAAGGTTGGACCTAAAGGACTCTTGGAACCCGCGGGCCCAATGCTGTGCCGCAATAGCGGGGAGACCCGCTGATTTATGCTGTGTTGCAGGTATAAAAAAGACCCGGCATGGCGATGATTCAAAAGTAGACATGGAGGAAAGTATCATGAAACCAGAATATGGAATATTTAATATCGAATATTGGAAGAATAAATTACTTAATGCGCGAAAAAGCCATGAGCGTACGCGTGGAAGCGCGATGTTGTTATTCGCGTTTATTCGCGTGTCATTCGCGTTCTTATTCGCGTTGGGGCCCCAACTTTGTTGGGGAGCTTTCGAGGATGTTGGAGGCGGAGCCAGGCCCGGCGCAATGGGAGATGCTTTTACGGCTGTTGGCGGGGATATACATTCCATTTATTTCAATCCCGCGGGCCTTGGAATGATGAAGAACCCTGAGCTTGCCACAATGTATTCCAAGCTCTTCATGGGACTTTCTGATGATTCAGATATCGGGGTTTCCCTGCTGAGCCATGGCCAGCCTTTAGGCTCCAATGGCAGGCACGGAACCCTTGGCATGGGCTACTGGAGGCTTAAGCTTGACAGCCTGTTCTCGGAAACAATGGGAAGCCTTGCTTACGCTAAAGCGGTGAAAAAAGAATCAATGAACAAACTCTATCTCGGCGGTACCTTAAAATGGCTTAATCGCTCATTCGGCACAACTCCGGAGATCCAGAATGCCATTAACCTTTCCGGCCAGTCTCTTGGCAGCGCTGATCCGGTTTTAGCCAAGAGAAGGTCAAAGAGCGCGACAAGCGTGGATCTCGGAGCTCTTTATAATTGGAGATACAACTATTCATTCGGGTTGAGCCTTCAAAATATCAATCAGCCCAATATGGCTATGTCCGAATCAGACAAGGACGTGGTTCCGCTTACAATAAGGCTTGGTTTTTCAGCGAAGATCCTTAAGTCGCGGTTTTCAGTAGACGGGATCCGCAGGGAATCCATTCCGGGAAGGTTTGACAATAATCTGGCCCTGGGATTCGAGAAGAATTGGAACGTAAATCAGAGTGATTTTGTGGCTTTTAGGGCAGGATTTAAATTTGGAGCCAGGAATCTGAGGCAGGCGAGCTTAGGCCTGGGTTATCAGGTCAACAGGGTAGCCATGCATTACGGATTTCTGCTGCCGATAACCGGCATTGCCAAGACAAACGGCACGCATCAGCTCGCACTGACATTTAAGTTCGGAGCCATAGCCAATGACGAAGAGGAGGCAAGACTGCTTTTTGAGAAAGAGAAAGAATTGCGCATCAAGGCGGAAAAACAATTAAAGGATGCATTAAGGGAGAAGAGAGCTGTGCAGGTGAAATTAGACCAGCTTGAACTTCAGAAGGAGGGGCAGCCCGGAACTAAAAAGCTCATGCCGCCTATGATAATACCTGTTGTGCCTCCGCCGCCGAACTTAAAAGCTCCACAGAAAAGAGAGATCAAGCTTGAACAGAAGAAGATCGAAAAAGAAGCCCGCAAAGCTGACACTCAGAAGAAACAGGCGATGCGCGCTATGAAGGAGGCATATGACCTATCATGGAATTACTATAAAAAGCGGGTATCCATGGGAGCGAGCGCAAAAGAGCGCATGGGCATTCTCAATAAGATCATATCCAGGTATGAGGTCAGCGGCCTTGATCTGGGTAAAGCAAGAAAAGAGCTTGATGGATTGATGTCAAAGGAAAAAGGTGTTGAGGAGGAATACAGGAGATCCTGGGATTATTACACAAAGATCGTCGAGCATGGCGCTTCAAGCGGCACCAGGATCGAGATGTTAAAGAGAATAATAAAGAAGTTCGAGAAGCACAATGTTGATCTCACAAGAGTGAAGGAGGAGCTTAAGAAGCTGGAATAATGGAGAAAGCCACTAAGGCACTGAGCCACTAAGGCAGTCTCAGCAGAGCAGTCCTGTGGTATTTCCCACAGGGCACTAAGGCGCAAGGCAAAGGTGCTCAAGAATGCTTTGTGTATGCATTCTATATGGATTAATGAGGGTAAGTATTGAGTGGCAAAATGAAGAAAAGGAGGTAAAAGACGCAAGATTAGAAGAAGTATCTTAAAACGCTAAAACTTTAAGCTGTGATCTCAGCGGATAAAGTTGCGCGGTAACGCGCGGCCCCGCTGCTGTTGCGGCATGGCAACTTCTGTCCGATCAGGCAGAAGGTTGGACCCAGAGGACCCTTGGAACCCGCGGGCTCAATGCCGTGCCGCAATAGCCGCGGGAGATCCGCGGGTCCGCAGTGCTATGATTTGCGCGGATATATGGATTGCGAACAGGTTTATAATAGGAGGTAAAGTGATATGACAATGGGAAAAACATGTAAATGGGTGTTGCTGATACTAGCAGGGGTCCTGGCAAGCGCGCGTCCGGGGTTTGCTCCGCCGACAAACATGGGCTTTAACTTCAGTCCGACCAATGGCGTAAGCGGGAAGATATTCACTCCAAACGGGGACGGTGCTAATGATAAGGTGTTCTTCAGTTTCTCGAATCCTTATGATTCGCAAGTGGAGCTCAGCGTTTATGATGTTACAGGGGCTGTTGTAAGGACCGGGATCTCATCCTATGGCATCAATAATATAACCTGGGATGGAAAAGATACCGGCGGACGGTTCGTGCGATCAGGTATATATATCTATCAACTCAGAGGAGAAGGGAAAGCTTACAATGGAACGGTTATAGTGGCAAGATAAGCAAATTTCACAAAGTGAAATTTGCGGTTGTTGGTTACAAAGAAGAATTGTCTTTATATCGCCAACAACAAGCAGATGATAACTATTACATTAAAGATTTTCGCATCCGTAGGTCTAGGAAGGCTTGCCTGCCTGCCAGCTTAATGATGATCAATTTTTTATTAAACTTTTTGGTTTGCTAGCATCTAACATCTGACTATTATTATTGCGGTTTGATCGACTGGGCTTCTTTTATCTTGATGTAAGCGGTTTGCAAATCATCAGCCATAGCTGCTTTTTTGGCATCTTCGAGCAGGATTACACGCCTTTGTGAGTGTTCGCCGAACATCTCTGTTGTTGTATAAGAGAGTTCCGCGGTTATGATTTCAAAGTAATTATCACGTATTGTTTTGCGATATTCATCCATATTCCTGTTGTCGGTCTGGTAGATAGTCCGGGTTTGCGGCGTGTATGATGGCGCTGAGGTTTGAGTCTGCGGTATTACCACAATACGTTCTTGTGTTTGAGCAGGGACTTCTCTTGCGGTCGTTAAATTGATGATCGGAGCTGCTTGTTTGGAGGGATCACTGTTTCTGGCTTTGATCGCAAGCGCAGCTGCGAGTTCCAGCCTTGCATTGCTCATATCTCCTTTGTCTATATAATCCATGGAATCTTGCAGTGATCTGCGCCGCTCGATCACCCTGGCTCCGTAGCTCTCTATTGTGCTTGTAATAAGCTCGCGCTTTATATCTGTTTTGAGCATCTCCCATTCTGAGTTCCGGATCACATTCAGGGTCTTATCCTTATTGATGTCTTTAATACCAAGAAAATACAAACCTGTCATGAAAACAATTGGGATCGTGCCTGCTGCGATTATCTTTGCATCCATGCTCAACGCCGGAAGCTTTATGTTCTTAAGCGAGGGAAAATGGAACCTTCGTGTTATTGAAGGTTCGACGATCACAGGGATATTTTGCTCTGCGGGAGCGACTTGCGCTGCCGGGGGGATCTGCACTGTTTCCCTGGCTTTTGGATGCGTGATTTTTATTATCTCCTTAGTGAGTTCCAGCTGTAAATTCGGATCTTTCGACTGTTTTATGAGTTCGATTAATTGGGAAATCGCGATTTCCTGGCACTGCTTGTCAATAGACGCGGGATTAGGCTGTGGATTTTGCGGCTCATTCTCCTCGTTATAATATGCTTTCATTGCATATAAGCGTAGCAGGGAAATATGTTAAAAACAATGGGAAAATTGAGAAATACTAAATATGGTAGTTAATGCTAAATGCTAAATGAAAAAGCACAGACAAAAAAAGTGCAAACTCAAAGAATCCTATTTTTTGCATTCATAATTTAGCATTTGGCATTTATAATTTAGCCCTATATTTTCCTTATTATTTATGAGCATTAGAAGCAGATTGATCCTGACAACAGTCATAATGGCGCTGTTATTGGGTTTTATAGGAGCTGTGCTTGTGTTCTCAAAGCGCTTGGAGCACAAATATCAGGACGAGATCACTGAGCTTTCCGCTAAAGCAGCTCAAGCTGAGGAGCTTTCAGATGCGGTTGAGAGGCAATTCGCCAGAGTGCAGTTTTTCCTGGTTACGCGCGATTCCCACGAGTCAGAGGAATTCAGCGCATTATCAAGACTGGTGGAAAATAAATTAAGGGAATTCGGGCCTGTTACCTGGGAAAAGAGCTATAAAGACCTTATTATCGTGTCAAAATCCGTATTTTCAATGAACCAATATGGCGATAATGAGCCATTGCCGGATTTTATTTCCGAGAGCTATCTTACGCAAGCCGGCAAGCTGCTAAAGGACCTTTCAATATTCACGCAGGAGCAATCAGAGATATTGTTGCAAAAGCGCAAGAGGGCCCGCGCCTTTATATCAAGAACCAGGTTCATCTCTATCGCGGGTATCCTGATAGGAATCGCAGGTGTTATCATCTCAAGCATTCTGATCGCGTATTCCATATCCAAGCCTTTGTCGATTCTTCATAGCGGCGTTCTGGCTCTTGGAAAAGGCGAGCCGGTGCATCTTCCGGTAGACGGTAATGATGAGTTCTCGGTTGTTAACAGGGCGTTCAACAGGATGGTCGTGCAATTAAAGGAATTGGACCAGATGAAACAGGATTTCGTGGCTTCTGTTACGCATGAGCTCAGGTCCCCGCTTTCCGCCGGCCAGTCTTTCGTGGATCTTGTTTTGGGAGAAATGGATACGGCTGTGTCCAGGCAGGCTGCGAGCAAGGAAGAATTGGGAAGATGGCATAATTTTTTATCCAGACTTAAAAACAATATGGTTGTATTGAACCGGTTCATAACTGACTTGCTTGAGGTGGCCAAGATAGAACGAGGCAAGCTCGAATGCAATTTAAAGTCAGGCGAGGTTACGGGTATTTCCAGATATACCCTTGAGTTCTTCGCTCAGAAGGCCAAGCAAAAAAACATAAATTTAAGTTTGGAAATGCCCCAGGGCAGCATATTCTGTCTTGTTGATATCGACCGTGTCCGCCAGGTTCTGGTCAATCTGATCGATAATGCCATAAAATTCGCTCCGTTCAATGGCAAGGTCTTGCTTAAAATAGAGCCGGGCACTGATGATCTTGTTAAATTTTACGTGACGGATAATGGTCCGGGCATCCCTCCTGAGCGCCGTGACGTGCTTTTCAGCAAGTTCGGGCAAATAAAGGAAACGCATGCGTTTTCAGGCGGAGCAAGGGGAACCGGTTTGGGCCTTTTTATCGTCAAATCGATCGTGGAGAGTCATGGGGGCAAGATCTGGGTCGAGTCTCAGGTCGGCAAGGGGACGACATTTATGTTTGTGCTGCGCAAGGCGCAGGGAGTGGTCAGTGGCCAGTGATCAGCGGGGAGTCGGAGAGGGTGAGTGATGAATAATCAGAAAGTCAAGTCTTATAGAGATCTGTTAATTTGGCAAAAAGGCCTCGTCTCCAAGCTGACTACTGACTACTGACCACTTTTATATATACTTAAAAAGATATGGCGAAGATACTCGTTGTTGACGATGAAGAGGACTTTAGGCTGATACTTTCTGTTATATTGCAGAAAGGCGGGCATGAGGTCTCTGAATCCAGGAATGGGGAAGAGGCTCTTGCATTGATTGGCAAACAGGACATAGAGCTTGTTATCGCTGATTGGAACATGCCTATTATGGATGGCCCTGCGCTTGTTGGGCGCTTGCGCGAAAATCCTAAAACCCGAATGCTTCCTGTCATAATGCTCACTGTCAGGCAGGCTCCCAATGATCAGCTTGAGGGTGTGCATCAGGGGGCTGACTTGTATCTGGCCAAACCCGTTGAATCAGAAGAATTGCTTCTGCGGGTCAAGGCGCTATTAAGAAGAGGCAAATAAGAAGAATGATCAGGAGATGACGCGATGAGGTGACGGGAAGAAAATCCTCTTCTCGCATCATCTCATCATCCCCTCATCTCCTCATCATCCTTTATGTCCGCCATTTTACTTTGGATCATTCTAAGCCTATATCTCGCATTAACTAATTTTACAGAAGGCGCTATTACTAGTCTGTCCACGGCCCGCATAAAGGGGCTTAAGGCATTGGCCGCAAGTCCTGTTTGGAAGGCTGCTTTCAGATGGATATATCACCCGGAAGAATATCTGACACTGCTGCTGCTCACGTCGAATATTGTTGAAGCATTTTACGCATGGGCGCTTGTTGCCGTGATAGCGATGTTCGTGGCTGATGAGATGGTGAGGCAAATTATCGCCTATATCATCGGCACGCCAGTGCTGATATTCGTTCTCAATATCATGCCCAAGCTTTGGGCAAGAAGAATCTCAAGCGGACCCTTGGCCCTATGGTGCCTGAGGGTGCTTCATGCCTTACTGGTTCCTCTTTATCCGATTTTCAGGATATTTTTCTGGATGGTGGAAAAGGTGATGGGCGGGAAACCTTTGCAGACAGGCACGCTGGCAAAAAGTTTCGCTTTGTCGTTTGAGGAACTCAGAGAGCTTATCAATGTGACGCGTACGGAGTCCGCGGGACTGTTCCCCATGATGTCAAAGTATCTGCGCTTGGATGATGTGAATATGGAACACATTATGACTCCAAGGGCGCATGTGGGCACGATCGATTGTAAATACCTGGATTTCAGGACAAAAGATGTAGCTGTCAGGGAAAAAGCCATATTCAACCTGATGACAGACGGACACAGCCGGACCATAGTTACGAAAAACGATCATCCGATCGGCTATATACACGCAAAGGATCTGTTCCGCAAGATCATCGGCAAGAACTTCAGGAGTATTTTTTCCGATATTTCACGCAAGCAGATGCGTCCTATTCCCGCCGTACACGCGGATCAGTCCGCGGGCAAAGCCCTTAATATGTTTTTAAAGGAAGCTCCGATCGCTTATGTTGTGGACCAGGGTGAATGGGTGGGTATTGTTACCCTTGAGGATATCTTAGAAGAGGTGACAGGAGAGATCCTGGATGAGTTTGAGACAAGGAAGAGGAAAAAAGGGGCGCTTATATGATCCTCGAAGCATTAACTGTGGGGTCCTTGGCTGGTTCATGCGCTGCCAGCGCCATGGAAACAGCGATCCTCTCGATGGGATTTGCCGAAGAAAAAAGGATGTTCAGTTCATTGGGCACAGGGAAGTTCACGGGCGCGTTGGCGCGCGTATATTTGAGTTTTCTGGATGAATGGAAAAAGCATCCAGCGGCTTTTTTAACTTTGATACTGATAGCCAATACCGTGTTCAGTCTGTTTTGGTGCACATTCGGCCTGTTTTTCTTGCCTGAGGCAAGATATTCTCCGCTCATCCTTGGCATCTTTCTGTTTTTGATAGGAGATCTGCTCCCCAAGATCATGGCCAGGCGTTTTCCGGAAAATGTCTTATATGTGATGCTGCTGCCGTTCGGATTAAGTTTTAAGGCAACCCGCAGAGTTTTTATTCCGATAGGCGCGGTCCTTGAGCGCGTTACTCGTATCAAGATGCCGAGCATTCCTCATTATTTCAAGGAAAGCGAATTAAAAGCGCTTTTTCGGGATAAGGAACTTTCGCACAGGATACGCCCGAGAGCGCGTGTAGTGCTTGAGGGGATGCTTGGTTTTTCCTCACGAAAAGCCAGGGACGCTATGAGGCCGGTCAAAGAGATCTTTTATATGAATATCAATGATGATAATGAGGAGCAGTTGATAAAAAGGGCGATGTCCGTGCCGTATTCCAGGATTCCGGTGACAACGAGCAGCAGCATCGATGATATAAAAGGCATCTTATACGTGAAAGACCTTTTATTCACCATTGCCACGAAAGACCTGGTAAGGATCGAGGATATAGTGCGGCCCCCGTTGATTTGCAGCGAGACAGATAAGCTGGGCCGTTTGATGGATGAGTTCAGGAATACCGGCATCCATATAGCGATCGTTAAAGATAAGAACAGAAAGGTGACCGGCATGATATCTCTTGAGGATATCCTCGAAGAATTCATGGGTGAGATACATGATGAATTCACAAAATAGAGTTCAGTAAAAAGGTGTTCTTTATTTGTAATTCGGATTCCTTTCTGTCATTCCAGCCTTCACTGGAATGACAGAGAGACGCGAATAGTTGCCTGTATTTGCCGATCACTACGCTTTGATAACTTGGTTACTGCAAATGTTAACATAGTATTTACATTGGGCGGAAATAAATAGTTTTATGTCATATTTTTCCACAAAAGCGATCACGCTCGGCTGGGAACCTTTTAATGAAACAGATGCCATGATCCGCGTGCTGTCCAAAAATTTCGGTTTACTTGAGCTCAAGGCAAAAAGCATAAGGAAGGGAAGCGCAAGGCTTATGCCCCTTAAGGAGCCCGGCATGTTATGCGATTTCCTCTTGTACGGAGATCCCAGGGAGAACAGGATATTAAGTCTTTTAACCGGTGAGATAACAGAGGAGTTCGCTTCCATCAGGCAGGATTTTACGCGACTTAACAACTCGCTTTTGATCCTTTCGTTCGTCAGGGATTTTTCAACACCATTCGACACGCGATCCGAGGAAAAGTTCTCATCGTTACTGGCTGCGCTGGGCGCAATGCATTATGAAACTTGCCCGGCTAGATACGTATCCTTGTGGCTGAGGGCCAGAATCTTGAACTTGTCAGGATGGAGCCTTGCCAAAGAGCACGAGGTTTTTGCGCAGATCGAGGATGAGCTTGAGCCCGGGGAGACCTGCAGCATCGCAGATTTAAGCAGGACCGAATTCATATTGAAGAATGAGGCCGGGCGCATCAGGGCCGGGATAAACAAGGAAGTTTCGATCGGCAAGGCGGCAAGGTGATGCAAAAAAAACTTTATTTTGTGGATATGGTCAGACGCCTTGAGGATTTTTGGAGAAAGCGCGGTTTCCTGGTAGTATTCACGTGGGACATGCCAAAGGGCGCCGGCACTTCTTCTCCGTACACGTTTTTTTGGTCTTTGGGAGGCAAACCATGCAATGTGGCTTACCTTGAACCCTGCAGGCGCCCGGGAGATGGAAGGTATGGCGATTCTCCCAACAGATTGGGGCGTTTTTATCAATATCAGGTGATAGCGAAACCCGCTCCGGGCGATATACGCGCGATCTACGAGAGTTCTTTGGAGAGCCTGGGATTATCCATCGGGGATCATGAGCTCAGGTATGTGGAAGATGACTGGGAGAGTCCTACTCTTGGGGCAAGCGGTATTGGATGGGAAGTATGGCTTGACGGTCTTGAGATCACCCAATTCACATATTTTCAGAATTTTGCCGGCATGGAACTTGGACGCATACCTGTGGAGATCACTTATGGACTTGAAAGGATAGCCATGTATCTTCAGGGGGTTGACTCGATATTCGATATAGCGTGGGATCAGAATTATTTATATGGAGATGTTTTCCATAGGAATTATGAGCGCGAGTTCTCGCATTATCATTTCGAAGAGTATGACGCTGGACGTGGTTTTGCTCTTTTTGAGGAGACTTTGCGCGAAGCAAAACACCTGATCGAGCGCCGGCTTGTCCTGCCGGCGTATGAGTGCATTTTGAACCTTTCGCATATCTTCAACAGTCTTGACGCCAGAGGCGCCATCAGTATCGAGGAGCGAAACCGGCTGATCGCTGACACGAGAAATGTCGCCAAACAAGTCGCCAGAGTATATATAGAGAAGAATGATGAGCAGGCAGGCAGACAGCATACAGCAGGCAGCATACAGGGGAAAGAATGACGGATAAAGGCAAAAGCGTGACGGATTTTCTTTTGGAGCTTTATTGCGAGGATATACCGGGGCGTTTTCTTCAGGCGATAGAACAACATCTAACATCAAAGATGAGGTCCTTGATCGATCAGCACGGTTTGGGCAAAGTCGGCGTCAAGGTTGCGGCGACTCCCAGCAGGATAGTTGTTTACATAAAGGATATTCCCGAGAAAAAGCCTGCCCGGGAAAAGACTATTATCGGACCGCGTTCAGAGATGCTTTATGAGCCCGAGGGCTCGCTTAAGCCCCAAATAAAGGGTTTCGCGAAAGCCAAAGGAGTGGATGAGAGCGCCTTGTTCATACAGAATACGCCTAAAGGCCCGTATGTCGCGGCTAAAATAGTGGTTCCTGAAGTAAAAGTCGATGAGATAATAAAAATCGAGATCCCAAAGATAATTTCCTCTATTTCTTTCCCAAAGACGATGCGCTGGGAGAGTTCCGGTTTCAGGTTCGCGCGGCCCATAAGGTCTGTGATAGCGCTCTGGGGGAAAAAGATCCTTCCATTGAAGATCGGCCCGATCCCCAAAGCATCGAACCGGACATTGATCGGCAGAAGCTCTGTAAAGGTGACAGGATCCGGTGATTATTTCAGAAAACTGTATCAATCTGGCGTTATCCTCGATTTCCAGGAGAGGAAGAAATCAATGCTAACGTCGCTTGCCAAGATCCTTTCCAAATCAGGTTTTAGGTGTTACGACGAGGCTGACGCGTTCGATCCTGCATGCTATATGACCGAAAGTCCGAAAGTCCTTCTTGGAACATTTGAAAAACAATACCTTTCCATGCCTGTTGATATAGTGACCCATATTCTCAGAAAGTCAACAGTGTTCAGTATAGTGGACAGGTCGCAATCGCTGATAAATCGTTTTGCAGTGGTAGCTGATATAGGAACAGCTTCTGAGCGCAAGGCCGGGCAGGTTCTGTGCGGTTACGAGGCATTGGTGCGCTCAAGGCTTTTTGACGCAAAATTTTTCTGGGAGCAGGACCGGAAAAACCCCATAGAACATTACCGAGACAAGCTTAAGGGGATAATGTTCTCCAGGGAGCTTGGGAGCGTTTATGATAAGACAGAGAGGGTTAAGCTCGGTGTGAGCGCTTTAGCGTCCTTGATGGGGATATCAGATGATGAGCAGCAGCATTTGCAGCGCGCTGTGCTTTTGCATAAGGCGGATCTGGGGACTTCTCTTGTCGGGGAGTATCCCGATCTTGCGGGCAAAGCAGCTTCTCTTTACGCGGCGTCTTCGCAGGAACATAAGCGCGTATGCGCGATCATCGCTGATATGGCAAGATCCAGCTCAGGCGTCATGCCGCGAGATATATGCGCAAGAACGCTGATAATCGCTGACACCTTCGACACCTTGCTTGCGCATTTCGCTCTTGGCAATGTGCCCACGGCGACTGAAGACCCGATGGGACTTAAAAAAGCTTCGGATTTCCTCATAGAGATGATCATTGCCTCCAACTCCTCGGACATCTCGATAAAACAGGTTTGTGCCCTGCTTTGGGCGAATTTTTCAACAGACCTGCCTGATCCCGGGGAACAATTGCTCAGTTACCTAAAGGGAAGAGCAGCGCTTGTCTTTGAAAAACGCGGATTCAAGAACGACGCCATAAAAGCCGTTATTGCGGCAAGTTTGTCAAAGGATCTTAATGTCATGAGGATACATGCGTGCCTTTCCGGATTTAAGAAGCTCAAGGGCGCAAGATACGAATCCCTTAAAACATTGGGCAATTTATTCAAGAGGACCAATAATATCCTGCGTCAAGCCGGAAAACTCGGGATATCATTGAACTCAGGCAAGAATGTGGATGTCGCCTTGTTCGAACTCAATGAAGAGCGCGAGATATTCGATCAGATAGAATCCACCAGAAAGACATTGCAGGCCAAACTTGCGAATCTTGATTATCAGGCTGCATTCGAAGAGATGGCAGGGCTCGCAGGGCCTCTTGAGAAGTTTTTCAGCAGCGTGATGGTGATGGCTGAAAACGAGGCGGTCAAGGTTAATAGACTTTTATTGCTTGATAATCTGCGAAAACTCGTCCTGGAAGTGCTGGATCCCTCCAAGCTCATTATAGAGAAATAGTAAGAAGTAAAAAGTTAGAAGTTTTAACAGTGGAATTTCTTTATTCTCTATATTTCTACTTCTAGCTTCTAACTTCCAACTTCTTACTTTCTTTTGTTAATGGTATTGCCAACCCTGCCCATCCAACAGTTGAGACCAGGGCCACTATCGGATAGGCTAGGATCGAGATCGATCCTAATGCAAGCGTGAATCCTGAGACAACAGCGCCCACAGCGCCTGATGAGAAGCGGTACATAAAAGCGTCTATCACTATTTTCGCCCTGTATCGCGCGTCGTAAGACAATGGAATGTAGAGGATCTCCTTGCTTGCCCGGAAGATCGAATAATCAAGGCTCTTGAATATCAGCAATGAAGACGCTGCGACAAAGAGAACAGGATGGATAAGCATTGCAATGCACGCTGCCAAGTGAATTAAGGGCAATCCTATGTGTATCCATCGCAAAGGGAATATTCTTAATGCTATTGGTGCCCCGATAAGCTGCAAAAGAAACGCGCTGCCGTTTGTGTATGACCAGAACGCTCCAAGATATGCTGTTCTGGCATCCTTTGTGGCAATAGAGAGTTCAAGCAGTCCGTAGAATTTCAGGGTAAACATTGTGGCTATGATCTGAGTAATGCCTATGATGATCGCAAGAAATAAGAGCACTCTGGTTTTTTTAAACAGAGAAAGATTGATATGTCCTTGCAATCCGCCTTGTTCGTCAGGGGACGGCTGCGGCTCGCCCACTAGGGCATATGCGGTATATGAGAGTATCGCGGCAGGAATAAGGGCTCCTGCTGCGAATAAAAGCAGCTGTTCTGTGCCGATCGATTCAGCGAGCTTATGCACCAGATATCCCGCTAATATGGGCCCTAAAGAGGCTGCGCTTGTGATCGGGCCGTTATAGAGTTTTGCTTGATCGGACTTTAGAGTGCTGTTGATAAGGGACCAGTATTGTTCAATGATGAGCACTATGTAGATCTGTCTGTATATATAAAGGATAGCGGTGGCTGCTCTGTATTCCTGGATTATCAGCATGTAGCACGCAAGGAACATACATGCGGAAAACAGGGAAGTAGCCAAAAGAGTGTACATGGCCCCAAATTTTGAAAGCATGCGTCCGTATATGTAAATATAAAGGGCCAGTACAGGCGGCATGGCTGCCATAACATAAGGCACATTGGCTGATCCGTAAGCATTGATGAAAAGCGAGGATGAGACGCTCCTTACGAATTCATATCCTCCGACCAGGAATGTGCCTGCCATGGCCAGCGAAGCTATCGCAAGGATGGTTTTTTTGTTGGCTGCGGCGTTGGTCATTGGCTAAGTATATATAAAGTAACTAGTTTTCATTGGCCGGAGTTCAACGATCAATAAAAAAGGATGTCTTAATGTCCGATTCCTCTTTATACTGAACTCTTATCCGGGATTTGGTCTATTTGCTCAATTTCAGGGGAATGCCGCGGGGTCACGTCTTTACATTTAACTTTTCGGATAAGGTTTTTTGCAGGTCATCATATTTTTTTCGCGCAAGGCCCTACGGCCGCTCATTAATGCGGTGAGCGGAGTCGAACCATAGGGGATGCGTTTTGATCAATTACTGAGTTTCATCAGTAACAGCACGTAGTATCCCAGGTCCACGGTAAGCCATGCCAAGAACACAAAATCAAGGAATATAAAGAATACGGTTGAAAGATGGTCGCGCAGATTACTGTAGATCGTGTCCACGGTTTCAAGTCTCGCGCGAGCCGCTTGCAAAAGCTCGTCTGTTTCAAAAGTAGACAGGATCTCCTTATGGACGCTGCGCAAATGCCAGTCAGAGTCGATTTCCGGGATATCTCCCCCGGGTACAGATGTGCTGTAGAGACTTTCGGTGAGAGCGATCTTTGCTTTAGAAAATTCGGTTTGCTCAGAGGACAATCTCTGATAGGCTTTCGGGATTTTCCAGAAGTATTTGAATGGGGGCTGTTCGTTGAGCACCCGTTGCGCTCTGAGCAATGAGCGCTCCAGAAAGAAATTAGAGGATTTAAGATTATAGAACTGGGCCAGGGCCAGTGATATAAGGTCTTTTAATATGGCATCTTCCTTTGAATATATTATCGCGCCAAACCGCTTGATCAAAATCGCTTCCTTGTCATAATATCCGATGTTTTTTAATGATTCCTGTTTTAGCGCATAATCACTGAGTTCATTAAAAGAGGGTTCACCGGTTACTATGCCAAAAAGAGTTTTATAGTTTTTCCTGATGAATGTCGACGCGTCTATCTTTTCCTGCTCATATGGTATCGAGAACAATCTGAATATCTCGTCGCTTCCTTCAAGCCTGTCAGCGTAGATGAAGCTTGCGAACGCCTTTGTTCTGGCTATGACGGCTTCAGCTTCGTTTCTTAGGTATATCGGAAGAGTGTAACGGTCTAATCTTATATTTTCAGCATTTATTGAAAGGTCACATGCGCTGCCAAGAGTTCCCTTGAAATTAAAACTGATTTTGATCATGCCCACTCCGAAAGCATAAACAAATGCGGATATTGACGCAGGCCCCAGGTTCTGCCCCTTGTACAGCACGTGGGCCGCGTCTTGTTTATTGGCGATCTCCCTGCCGTATCTTGGAAGCTTGTCCGGAAGTTTAAGTTCCATGCCAAGGTCAAAAGGATATAAATAACAGATTGATAGGTCGGTTAAAGCATTGGTTTTTTTATCTCCGGTCATTATTTTTGTTCCTGGTTAATCGGCACAAGTTCAAAAGAATTTTCCTTTTTTGCCAGCATCGCGTATTTCCCCGGACCGATCGATGTCAGGGAGATAGGGTGACCCGCATCCTTGCTCAGCTTTATCCTGGAGCTTTGCGCGCCTGTGCTTAGTATATTGAAAATCGCGTCATAGCCGCCAGGATGCCTCAGCAGCAGCGCGTCGCTTCCCCATCCGCAGGCCAGGGCCAGGCTTTCGTCATCATCGTAGGCATTATCCCTTATGCCTATCTTCATGGAAGGCAAACTGGATAAATTCCTGTTATCAAGCAATACTGCGGGGAATGCGGCATTATTTTCAAAAAACCACATATATATGCCGTCCCAACAGCTCAGGGTCCCTGCCTTGCGCTCAAATGCGTAATTAAGTCTTGTCACGTTTTTGGTGTTATTCGCGGATCCTGGGTCGAACTCAACCAGGAACAGGTCTTCCGCGTCAGTCTCAACCGCAATAAGGTTTTTGTCGATCGCTGCTACATGTATAGGCCTGCGGTCTTCCATTTTGATCCACAGCGTGTTTATTTCGGAATCCTGTGATCGCGCGTCAAGAACCAGGATACCCGAGCCTGTCCAGTCTGCAATATAAATGTATCTGCCGTCATATGTGATGCTTGACGGGTCTTTAAGGGTATGAGGGGGAATTTCAGGCAGGATTATGCCGGGTTTGGGGTTTTCGCATGAACATAACCAAAAAATAAGGATCCCAAAGAGAAAAGGCAAATGGCGGAAGGCGGAAGGCGGAAGGCGAGAAAGAATTGTCTTTCTCTGTGTCTGCATTTACTGTCTACCTTTATATCTGGATCCCGGATCAAGTCCGGGATGAATATAATACGTCTCCGGCCCTTCGACTTCGCTCAGGACAGTTCCTTCTTTATGTGGTGAGCGGAGTCGAACCATAGGGGACGCACTATATTCATTTTGGATTTGGTATGGTCAGGATTTCCCCGACTTTTGGCAGGCCGCGTTCTATTTTCTCGGGATTTGATTTATAGATTATATCCCAAAGGTTGGGGTCACCGTAATATTTTGTGGCTATTTTTCTCAGAGTATCTCCCATGGAGACCCTGTGCCTTTTCGGCCAAGCCGGCTTGGGAGGCCTTTTTTTCCTGGCTTCGCGTTCTGCGCGGGCCCGGGCTTTTGCTTTTTTATCAAGGGCCTTAAGTTCGATCTCGGACATTACCTCCCTTTGTCTTGACTCAAGGGCTTTTATTTCATTCCTGAGCGTTCCAAGATCGCGTTCCGCTTTTAAAAGATCGTCTTTAGTCTGCCTTTTTTTGACTTTCAATGAGTTGAGTTCCCCGCTTATCCTCTGGGATTCCTCCGCTGCTTTCCCGACGAATTCTTCATAAAAACGCGTTCTGCCGAAAGAGTATGCGAACGAGAGCGAGGCAGAACCTTCGCTGCGATGCAGGCCTTTCATGGGGAGCTGAAAAGCGAAATCAAATTCCACCGGCGTAAGGTTGAACCCAAAACCGAAAGCCACTGTTTTAAGTTGCCCAAAACGGAAGCCTCGGCCGATGCTCATCCTGGCGATATCATGGAATAAGGACATCTCAATGGCAGGGTAGATCGTTGCATTGCCCTGTCTTGCGCGATAATCCATCATCACCTTGAATTGTTTTATTCTTTTGCTTGCGCCGAGACAAAGGAACGGTCCATGCAGATCAAGATTGGATGATTCGATATTTGTCAATGAAGCTCCGATATCTACCTTTACTTTTGGGAATGAAAGAAGGGCTCCGGCTCCTACGCCTGCTCCGAGTTTGCTTGAATAGATACTCCCAAGGCCGGGGCGTTTTCTTTGATGTACGACATGAGCGTCCACCCCCCAGCTGAACGGGTTTTCCTCGAACATCTTCATTGGAAATTTATCGGTTTGCGCCCATCCCACATAAAAGCGGTCTATATTCTGCTGTTGTGAACGAGCTGCCTGCCACCCGCTTCCCGCTGTGATCCCCCTGAATACAGGCCTCATGTAGGAAAAATGGTATGTGGAGTATGGCTGCGTGTAATAATGAGCCAAGCCCGAGGCAACACTTTCCTCTGTGATCGATGCAAGTCCGGCGGGATTCGTGTACAGGCTTTGATGTCCTTGCGCGGAGCCTATATACGACTGGCCTAGCCGCGTAGTTCTGGCTCCGGCTGTGATATCCTCAAAGGTGGAAGCGTGCGAAGAAAGAGGCACAAGGCACAAGGCATAAGGCATAAGGATTGCAAGAACTTTCCACGTTTGCATAAGTTTCAAAGCTTATTTGGATCCCGGATCAAGTCCGGGATGAATATAATACGTCTCCAGTAGGGGACGCATGATATTCATTTTATATCTTTAATCCTTGATTGCTTTCTACCTTTCTATTTTTCTACCTTTCCGCCGTATTGTCTTCCGCTAATCGCATTTTGAAGAAATTCGCTGCTTTTGCCCTTATATAACCTATGAAAACAATTGAAGTGAAGTGGCCCGCAGGGAGTTTGGTGATCTTGGACGCCGGGAATGCTTTTTCCAGTTTTTTACGGGCTGTCTTGGGTATTATGCTGTCCCATATCGCGTGTATGATCATTGTTTTACGCTTATCCGTTATATTATCCCCGGAGGTTCTTCTTATTCTTTCCACATCCAGGTCCTTTAACATCGGATAAAGAGCATCATAATCAAGCCCAAGGGTCTTAATGATTTTTCTGGTGAGACTGCCTTTCGCCAGTATCATGGCGCAGTCAGCTCCGGCAAGCAGGAAAGCAGCGCATTTGATGCGTTTGTCTTGAGCAAATGTCAGCGAGCCCAGTATTCCTCCAAGGCTTATTCCGAGTATTCCTATCTGTTCGGTGTTTACCCTGTCCAGCGGAGGAGCCAGGTCTTCTTCCTGTATGAATGAAATCAGGGATTTCAGCTCGGATTTTGCCTGAAGGAAATTCTTTGACAGGATTTCAGGATTTCTGCCAAGGAAAAGTTTTCCGCTTGAAATATCCATGAAGCTTCTTCTATGGAATTGCTCCGGGCCGATAACTATGACAGCTGCGATCCCCTTTTTAGTCAGAGCGAATGCGAATTTTTTCTCTATCCAGAGATTCTGCCCGCCCAGGATCGGAAGAACAAGCACCAGGGGTACCGAGCGCTGAGTGTTGAGCGCTGAATGCTCGGTAGGGGGGAGGTAGAAGTAAGCCCAAGTGTCTTTGTCCGGTATGTGCAGGAGCGCTCCTTTGACATTTTTTTTCTCAAACGGGAATATCTTATACGAAGCGCAATGAGCAATGGACAATGATGAATGATGAATGATGAATGATGAAACAAGAAAAAGGCAAAAGGTGGGCTTCAAGACGCGAGATATTAGATGCAGGATGGCAGATCGCAGAAAGATGCCGGATGCCAGATCGCAGATGTTGATTTTAATATAGCGGAATACTTTATATATCTGATATCTGATATCTTCTTTGTATCTGACATCTAACATCTAATATCTTTCTTTGTCCGCGCTCATTCGTACTCTAAAATCTTACCACGCTTGAAACCGCCCATTGATATATGTCGGTTACAAGACTCAGATTCCAGTAGGAGTATTCGACTTTGAAATGAAAATCCTTTATTTTCGAGCGTGTTCCTATCGTATATTTTGAGATGGTTCGTTTTATGCGCGGCGCGGTATCTCTTATGAAGGTATAGTTTTTCCACGCGTCAGTGGCCATTTGTTCTCCTTCCCGCATCATCGAACTTATGCCCATGAATAGATATGTGTCAGTGCCGTAGAACCATCTTGGAAGGTTGAGCGCTGTTGAGACGTAATAACCTCTGAGACGCTCATTGTGGATAGGAAGGGGTTGCTCGTCACGGTCAGCGACAGAGGAGCTCCTGGCTATGCGGTAATTCATCATGGGCACGATTATGTATTCCCCTGTGATCGAGTATCTGTCATATTGAAACACAAAATCAGTGCCAAACACCCTTTGGTCAAGGCGGTCCTCCACATCGTACTTATTTGTAAAACCGGAAAAACCGATTTGGGCGCCGTTAAGATGTATGCCTTCAGGCAAAAACGGGATGCGCAGGTCTCCTATGGCAAAGCGAACCCTTCCGCCTGCCATCTTGGTGTCATTGTTGTCTGCCAAAGTCGTTTGCTCATGTCCGTAATCCGCCAGAACGCCGCCTTGCTGTCTTGGCTCTCCTAGGCCCTCTGCCCTGGGGAACCCCCTGCCGCGAAGCGGGTTTTCAGCGAATCCATTGGATACGTAAAGATCGATCCTTGACGGAACGTATGCTTTTTCGGCTTTTGGAAGCATTGTGGCTATGATCCCCAGGTCGGCAAATCCCGAGGCCATTACAGGTTGCGCAATATTAAGCCGTGCGATAAAGTCAAGGCTTTGCGGCGAGCTGTATGGCAGAGGTCTTGTTATTGAAAGAAAATCACTTTGCTTGTATATTTCATTTCCCCTGCCGAAAGGTATCATTGATTTTCCAAGGGTCAAAAAGAATTTCTCGATTTTCGCGTAGTTGAGATAAAACTGGTTTATAACAGGTTTTGATTCCAGGTCCATGGTGAATTCAATGAATTTGGGCAGCCTGGTTTCAGATGGTTTGTTGAATGAAAAATAAATGTCAGAAACGTAAAGCTGGTTCTCAACTTCCACTTCTGCTTCTGTTCTTCCGATACCGCGGTAGTTAGCGCTCATCTCGCCGTCAACAGTCCAGTTGTTGGCAGATAGATCCGCTGAGCTGCCAGGACGCAAAGGCATTAAGGAAAAAATTGCAGCGCAGAATAGATATTTTTTATAGTTAGTTTTCTTGATCATTCCCATCTTTTAAGAATCTTCTATATAGAAAATCGTCCAGGGAGATGGATTTTGCGCCGGTGAGCATTATGGCCAAACATCCTCCCATCAATACAAGATTGTATTCTATTCCATGGCCTTTGCCCGGCATATTGAACCAATTGATGAAAAATCCGTGTTGCAGATGTACCAGCAAAATGGCGAAAACCATTATGATCGAAAACCCGAGAGCGCAAAGCCTTGATAGCAGTCCCATGATCAGGAATATCCCTCCGAAAAATTCGATCAGAACCACAAGGATCGTCAAATACGAAGGTATGCCAAGATGCGAATGGAACGCTTCGATCGTTTTGGCCAGCCCTGCTCCGTAAAACCATCCCAGAAGTTTTTGCGCGCCATGAGCGAAGAAAACAGCTCCGATCGCAAGCCTCAGGACAAATATAGCGAGATCGTCACAAGTGGGGATTTTGTCTGCGATCCGGATCATTCTATGAAGCATAAGAAATTAGCCTAATTTTATTCTTTTTTGTGTCAATATTCAGCATGCTCTTTCTTGATTTTATCATTCAACGAAGCAGTCCTGTGGCATATTCCGCAGGGCATCATTCATCATTCTATTCAGGAGTGTCCCCCGATTCCAGGTTTTCTCAACTACTTGACTTTAGAGCCATGTTTTAGCATATTGTATTAAGTGACACGCTTGACTCTTATAATTTTTGTATTTGTTTTTGGCATTCTGGGTTATATCTCGTATATCTCAAAGATATCATTGGATGAATCCAATAAGAGAAAGGAAGAGGTGCGCGAATTGATCCTGGAGTTCGCTGACATTAAGAAGAGGAATTCGGACAATCAGGCCGCGATAGAAATGACTTTCTACGCTAAAAACGAGCTTGAGAAGCTGAAAACTATTTGGGGCAAGATCAGCGTTGAGGAAAAAACCCGGATAAAGAAATCCCTGGTTGATCCATCTATTTTTTTTGAACGCGCTCAACTTTTTCTGGATAAGGCTACTGACGGGGATGGACAGATGGTTTTTAATGCCATGGTGCTTATCAATGCAGCGGGTTCGATAGTGGGCCGCAAACATGCTCCGATCATGGCTAAAAGCGCGCGTGTCATTGAGCCTCCGAGTTTAACGGCCGCGGCGATCGAGCCGTCCTCGGAAATTGAGGATGTTGATAAAACCGGTTCCGAGGAAATCATAGCTGATGATCCCGGCCTCCGGGATAGCGTCGCTCAATTCTACATGGTAAGAGCAGGGGATACTCTTTGGGAAATATCAAAGAGGCTTTACAATACACCATGGCATTGGCATACCCTATGGAAAACAAATGAAGCCAGGATCCCCAATTACAGGAAAATGCCGGCAGGCATGAAGCTAAGGCTCCCATTATTATAAAGATGTCATATACCGGATATCAGATATCAGATCGTAAAAAGGAATCTTTCTTTATCTTGCATCTGACATCTTGCATCTGACATCTTCTTTTATTATGCGCAAATTGATCCTAAAATGTCCCGCCAAGATAAACTTGTATTTACGGATTGATCCCAAAAAGAGAAGCCGCCTGCACCCCCTGCAGACATTGATGGCCAGAACAAGTCTCGTTGATACGCTGGAAATCAGCGAGGAGAATAACAAGGGCAGGACCGCGCAAGACGCCGGCGCTCAAGCGATCTTTGAGACCCCGAGACTTACATTTCACCTGAGATTTTCAAAACACTATCCGCGTGAGTCAAGACAGGAACTTCTTTGCGGACTTTCGGAAAACCTTGTCATCAAGGCGCATGATCTTGTGGAAAAAACAATCCCTTCGATTAAAAATAGGAAAACCCGGATAAAGCTTTTTAAAAACATACCGGTGGGAGGGGGTCTGGGAGGAGGATCTTCTAATGCCGCGTGCGCGCTAAGGGGGCTGGCGGTTTTTTATCGTATGCCCATCAAAAAGAATGTTCTTTTGCGCATGGCTCAAAATTTGGGGTCTGACGTCCCGTTCTTTTTAAAGGAGGGGGGTCCATTCTGGTGGGCGGATGGCTATGGCGAAAGGCTCAAGGAGATAAAGGTTCCAGGCAAACTGCCCTGTTTGATCCTTTATCCCGGGTTTGCCTCTTCCACGCAGCGCGCATACTCGCTTCTGGATAAAAGCTTTGCCTGTGCCGGCAAGAGAAGGGGGGGAGTTTTCTTGACACCTAATTACATTATTCGTAAACTCTCTACTGATGTAGCGTCTTTGCTCGACAGGACATTGAGCGGTTGTAGCGGGAATCGCACTCTTAATGGGCGCGGTTTGACATATAACTCTTTTGAAGAGGTCGTATTCGCAAGACATCCTGTTTTAGTAAAGGCGAAGCTTTGGCTTTTGAACAACAAGGCATTGAAAGTGGGGCTTAGCGGAAGCGGCTCATGCCTTTTTGCCATAGGCAAAAGCCTGTTCGAATGCCATAAGATGGCGAGATCGATAAATGGTACGCAATTATTTAATGGGTTTAACTGCTACGTATGTGAAACTTGCGATAGCATTACATATAAGTCATAGGAATTAAGGGGGAAAACATGGAACCAACAGAGATACGCATCCATCTAAGAAATGAGAAGAAGCTCAAGGCTTTTGTCACTGTTACTCTGGACAATGCCTTTGTCATTCATAATATGAAGGTCATAGAAGGGCAGAAAGGTCTGATCCTTTGTATGCCCAGTCGCAAGGGGCCTGACGGACAGTTTCGCGATGTAGCACATCCAATTTCCAATGAATTCAGGAGTTTGCTCGAAAAGAAAGTCTTTGAAGCGTATGAAAAAGAGGTGAAAAACCTCTCAGACAGCGTAGGGCAAATTCAAGAAAAGGCAAAAGAGCCTGCTGCTGAGGCGACGCAAAAAGCTTCAGAGCCTGCTGCCGAGGTGACACAAAAGTCCTCTTGAGTTACGGGTGTCAAATAATATAAAGGGAGGAAATCACCGCTAGAATGAAATCATTAACAGTTGTTATTTTAGCCGCTGGTGAAGGAACCCGCATGGCTTCTCGTATCCCCAAGGTACTGCATCCGCTTGGTGGAGAGCCAATGCTTTTCTACGTGATTCGCGCTGCCATTGCATTGCGACCGAAAAAAATCGTGATAGTTTTGGGGCGTGATGAGGATCGGATCCAGGCCAAGGTAATGGAAGAGTTCTCATCAGCAAAGATGATAACGTTTGCCAGGCAGTCAAAGCCTCTTGGTACAGCTCACGCTGTGGCAAGCATAAAAGGTCAGTTCAAAGATACAGGCACCCTTCTTGTGCTCTATGGCGATGTTCCGCTTGTATCAAAAGACTCATTGGAGGATTTGCTTAGCTTCCATAAGCGCGAAAGAAACAGGGCCACAGTTCTGACTGCCAGGCTCGCCAATCCATATGGATATGGGCGTGTGGTCAGGGGCCCTACCAATGCCCTTCTTAAGATCGTTGAAGAGATCGACGCATCATTGCGAGAGCTGTCTATCCATGAGATCAATTCGGGTATTTACGCGTTTGAATGGGATACGCTTTCCGCAGTGCTCCCGAACATCACGATGAACAACGCAAAGAAGGAGTATTACTTGACCGACACCCTTGAGATTTTACGCAATCAGGGATTAAGAGTCGGAGGATGGCTTACGTCAAACGGCGAGGAAGTTCTGGGTATCAACAGCCGTGTTGATCTTGCGCGCGCTGAAAGCGTACTGCAGAGGCTGACGCTGGAGGGCCTCATGAGCGAAGGCGTCACGATATTCTTGCCGCACAGCGTGTTCATTGAACCCAGGGTCTCGATCGGTGAAGACAGCGTGATCTATCCGGGAACTATCATTAAAGGCAGGACAGTCGTCGGAAAGGGCTGCGTGTTGGGGCCGAACCTTTACATCGAGAGATCGACAGTCGGCAATAACGTTCGCGCGCATTATTCCTATATCAGGGAAGCCACAGTGGCTGATTCCGTCAATATCGGGCCTTTTTCGCATTTAAGGCCGGGCACACATGTGGATTCAAAGGCAAGAGTGGGTAATTTTACGGAGATCAAATCTTCACACATAGGTGAAGAAGCAAAGGTGCCGCATCTGTCCTATATCGGCGACAGTGAGATAGGAGTAAGAGCCAATATAGGCGCTGGTACGATTACCTGTAATTATGACGGTGTTCGCAAAAACAAGACTGTTATTGACAATGACACATCCATTGGTTCCAATGTCAATCTGATCGCGCCTGTTAAGATCGGCAGAAATTCACTCATTGCCGCGGGCTCGACGATCACGCGCGATGTGCCGTCTAATACGCTTGCAGTCGCAAGAAGCTATCAGGTAAATAAGCGCAGAAACCTCAACTAATCCCACAACGCTGTAGTGTTACAGCGTTAGTGCGTTATTGAGTTATAGCATTAGCGGTTGTGTGTTTACAGCATGATAAGACTATAGCTCTGTAACGCTATAGTCTTCTATGAGACTATTTGTTCGTATCCATAAGGTGAAAATTTATATATGAAGCTCAAAAATAAGAGACGCAGGGAAAACAACCTGGCTTTTTTTAGCGGTAATTCCAATAGGCGTTTGGCGTTGGAGATAGGCAGGTATCTAAAAATACCTCTTGGAAACGCTGATGTGACCCGTTTCGCGGATGGAGAGGTCCATGTGATGATAAAAGAGAATGTCCGCGGAAAAGATTGTTTTGTTCTTCAGGGCATAGCGCCGCCTGTGAATGAAAACCTGATGGAGCTTCTTGTTATGCTTGACGCGTTAAGGCGCGCGTCAGCCGGTAAGATAACAGCGGTTATTCCGTATTTCGGGTATGCGCGCGCAGACCGAAAAGCTCAGCCCCGCACTCCTATCACGGCAAAGCTGGTCGCTAACATTCTGGCCAGTTCCGGGGCAAGCCGTGTCATAACAGTGGATCTTCATGCCGGGCAGATACAGGGATTTTTTGACATACCGCTGGATCACCTTTTTGTGACCAAGGTATTATTGAGCCACTTGATCAAGAGGCACATAAAAGATGTCGTGGTCGTGAGTCCGGATGTAGGGGGAGTGGAACGGGCCAGGTATTTCGCCAAAGTGCTCAAATGCCAGCTTGCTTTTGTTGATAAAAGAAGGCCAAGGGCCAATGAAGCGAATGTTTATAATGTTGTGGGGCAGGTGAAGGGGAAGCAAGCGGTTATCGTGGATGACATAATCGATACCGGCGGGACACTGACAAAGGTGGCCAAGGCTTTGATGAAGCGCGGAGCGAGTTCTTGCTCAGCTCTCATATCGCACGGACTTTTAACAAGGAACGCCTTGAACAATATCGAGCAGTCAGCGCTTAGCGAGCTGGTTCTAACTAATTCCATTGATTTATCAGAGAAAATATCTAAATCCAAAAAAATCAGAACTGTGTCAATTGCGGGACTTCTTGGCGAGGCGATCAGGAGGAATCACTGCGGTGAGTCCATCAGTGAGCTTTATAAAGATCTTTATTAATAATTGTAGATATACACGAATCAACGCGAATAGGGATACGCGAATTGATGCGAATAAAAAGTAATTTAAATTAATTCGCGTTCATTCGCGTGTCTTATCAGGGAGGAACATCATGGCTGAAGAATTGGAAATTTTAGCGGAGCTCAGGGGTTCAAATATTAGCAAAGGCGATCTTACTATCGCAAGAAAGAATTTAAAGATTCCGGGTGTGATATACGGGGGAAAAGAGAAATCTGTTCCCGTATGGATCAGCTGGAAGGAGCTCGATAAGATCCTGCGCAAATCAGTAAGTACCAACTTGCTTTTTCGCGTGAGCTTTAAGGACGAAGACAAGGCAGCGATTGGCAAGGGAAAAGCTCCGCGCGTGCTTATAAAAGAGATCCAGTATGATCCGGTGCGCGGGCAGGCGGTTCATATCGACCTGCTCAGGGTCGCGTTGACGCAAAGGGTTGAAGTATCTGTTAAGATCAAGCTTTTCGGCGAAGCCAAAGGCGTTAAGGTACAAAGCGGAATCCTTGAACATCTCATCAGGGAATTGAAATTGCGCTGTCTGGCTACAGCCATTCCTTCTGAGGTCAGGGTCGACATCACGGAGCTGGAAATCGGCAAGTCAATGTTCGTGAAAGACCTGCAGATACCCGAAGGCGTCGAGTTGTTGACAGACCGCAATTCTGTTGTCGTCCATGTCGTGGCTCCTGCAAAGGAAGAGGAAGTAAAGCCCGATGAAGCAGTCGCCACAGAGCCTGAAGTGATGTCTAAGGGCAAGAAAGAGGAGGTTCCTGCTGAAGGTAAGGAGGCTGCCGCGTCGCCTGAGAAGAAACAGCCGCCTGAGAAGAAGCAGTAACTCAGTTCTCTTTATGGGATCTCCGGCATGATCCCGGCAAAAGCGCCGGGAGGGGGCCAGGCAGGGAAAAAGCTGCCGGATATTTTTGTCGTAGGCCTTGGCAATCCTGAGCCGAAATATTTTCCCACCAGGCACAATCTGGGTTTTAGATTTATTGATAAGCTTATTGATAAATCCGAAAGCGTCAAAGAATCCTATTTTTCCAGTAAGCAAGTCCAGGTCTGGCAGCTTGTCTGCGGCGATACGCAGATAATGGCAGTTAAACCCATGACTTATATGAACAACTCAGGAGAAGCGATAGGCCGGCTTAAGGGGAAATTCGGCAGCGCAGCGATCGATCGCTTGCTCGTAGCTTATGATGATGTGAGCATCGAACTTGGAATGATCCGATTAAGAACAAGCGGATCATCCGGCGGACATCGCGGGATGGATTCAGTGATAGCGCACGCTAAAACTAAGGATTTCGCAAGACTTCGCTTAGGTATCGGGCCCAAACCTGTGAACATGGATAGTGCGGATTTTGTACTCTCTACTTTTAAAAAATCAGAGGAGAATGCAGCGGAAGACATGCTTGAAAAGGCTATGAGCGTATTCAGTCTTGTCCTAAGCAATGGCATTGAATACGCGATATCAAGGATGGGAACAGTATGAAATCCACGCGAATGAACGCGAATAAGAGAACGCAAATTTACGCGAATAAGAATGGCTGTTCGGGATCATCTGTCATGCTGAACTTGTTTCAGCATCTCTCTTTTTTGTCATTCCAAGGCAAAGGATTCCGGATCACGGAAGCTCCCGGGTTAGACCTGGGATGGCTTTGCCGATTCGCTGATATGTTTTTGCTCGCGTGTTCTTATTCGTGCCAATTCGCGCGTCTTCCTAATTCGCGTTCATTCGCGTGTCTTTACAATTCGCGTCCATTCGCGTTTCTTTATAGGGAGGAATTTTTATGTCTATAGGAATAATACTCGGCAGTGGTTTGGGCGGTGCGGTGAATTATTTTTCCTCAGTGAAGAAGGAATGCAGTTTTGAGGAATTCCTTGGAATAGATCTTGGCGACAGGCGGCCTCCAAAGGGCCATCATCGCAACCTCCTTAAGGTGACCCACAAGGGCAAGACTTTCTGGATATTGCAGGGCAGGCTGCATTATTACGAGGGGTTTTCCATGGACACTATCACCAGCACTGTGCGTTCGCTTAACAAGCTCGGAGTGGATACGCTTGTTCTGAGTTTCGCTTGCGGGTCTATTAATCGCAAATTACGCGTAGGGGATTTCATAGCTCTTAAAGATCACATACATCTTCAATCAGGTAATCCATTGCGCGGAACAACGAATTTTATCGACTGCACGAATGTGTATGACGAAGCCCTGAGGAAAAACCTGCTCTCAAGTGCGAAAAAAGAAAAGGCAAGGGCATTTCCGGGTGTTTATATTTCCCTTGATGGTCCCACATATGAGACCCCGGCTGAGATAATGGCATATAAAGCCATGGGAGCTGATGTTGTGGGCATGAGCGTCACCTGTGAAGCTCTTGTGGCAAGATCTCTTGATATGAAGCTGGCGGGTTTCGGATGGGTAAGCAATTTGGCGAGCGGGATAGCTCCCAAGTGTAATTTGTCCCACCAGGAAGTTCTGGATATGGGGGCGCAAGTCGAGAAATCTTATGGACGTGTGCTTAAGAGGTTCATTGACAGCATAATCTGACGATGACGAGCAAACCGCGTTTTTCATACCCTGATTTTATCGAGCCCAAAAAAGCGGGTAATGCATGGTCAAAACATGAGATATTTACTTTTGCGCAGGCTGTGAAAGACTCTGCGATCCCGGATTACCAGATAGCCGCGATCTTAATGGCAATAAGGCTTAAAGGGTTGACTCATAAGGAAGCAGCGGACCTTACTGATGCCATGACGCATTTTTCCGACAGGATAAACCTGCGCGGCGTGCGGATACCCATAGTTGACAAGCATTCAACAGGCGGAGTCGGCGATGGGGTCAGTCTTGTGCTTGCGCCCTGGGCAGCGGCCTTGGGCCTTGCTGTTCCCATGATGAGCGGCAGAAGTTTAGGGCTCACAGGCGGAACGCTTGACAAGCTTTCTTCCATACCGGGGTTTCGTGTGGATTTAAATCGTTTTCGCGTGCAAAACCAGGTTAAAAAAATCGGGGTTGCCATGTTCGGACAAACAAAGGATATCGCTCCTGTTGACAGGAAGCTCTATGCTTTGCGCGATGTCACACGCACAGTGGATTCGCTTCCTCTTATAGTATCTAGCATTCTCTCGAAAAAGCTCGTTGAAGATATCAAGGTGCTGGTGCTTGATGTGAAATTCGGTTCCGGGGCGATATTCGCGCACAGAAAAGACGCCTTGATCTTGGCTAAAAGTCTGCTTCAGACCTCCAGATGTCTTGGTGTTAAGACAAAAGCCGTGATGTCTCATATGGATGAACCATTGGGCAGGGCCGCAGGCAATGCAGTCGAGATCGAGCAGGCTGTGAGGATCCTTGAATCTGGAGACGGCCCCGAGGATTTCATGGAAGTGGCTTTTGAGCTTATGGCGCAGCTTCTTATCTTGAGCCGCAAGGCTGATTCAAGGAAAAAAGCTTATGCTTTTGCTTTGCGCGCTTTAAAGAACGGATCAGCGCATGAGTGTTTTATGCGCATGCTTAAATACCAGGGAGCCACAGGCAAGGTATCAAAGGATGTGTGCGCGTATTTACCCAGACCCAAGAAGGTCATTACAATGAGAAGTACTTGCAATGGCTATGTGGCTAAAGTGTGCGCTAAAAAAATAGCTCAGGCAACACTTTGCCTTGGAGCATTGCGGCACAAGGAAAATGATCGCATAGACTACTCAGCAGGCGTGATATTGGAGAAGAAGAGAAGGGATAAGATTTCCAGGGGAGAACCTCTGGGGCGTCTTCATACCTCAACAGCGGATAAAAAAAGTGTTAATATGGCTGAAGGATTTTTCAGGGAGGCATATAAGTTCTCAAGATCAAGGCCTCCCTCAAGCAGCGTGATTTATCGCGTAATATAAATGGAGGAATCAAAAGGAAATGGCGAAAAATAAAGGCTCTCAAATAGAAATAGGCATTATCGGAGGAACAGGTCTTTACGAAATAGAGGCAGTCAAGGTGGTAAAAACTATCAAGATGAAAACGCCTTTTGGACTGTCGTCATCACCTATCCTTATAGGGGATTTAAAGGGTACACGGATGGCGTTCCTGGCAAGGCATGGTAAGGGGCATTCTATCCCTCCGACGCATGTCAACTCATGCGCTAATATCTACGCATTAAAATCTTTGGGAGTCAGGCATATCATCGGTGTCGGGGCTACCGGAAGCTTGAAAGAGGAGATCGCTCCGACCAATATCGTTATCCCGGATCAATTCCTGGATAGAACGAAATTGCGGACAAACAGTTTTTTTGGCCTCGGCCTTGTGGCTCATGTGTCTTTTAATCCTCCGACTTGTCCGAATCTTTCTGATCTTGTATCGACCTGTGCCGAAGACCTTGGCTTTAATGTGCACAGAGGCGGCACATACGTTTGTATAGAGGGTCCTGCTTTCTCAACCCTGGCTGAATCAATGGAATACAGGAAGCTTGGATGCTCTGTCATCGGCATGACAGCTTTACCCGAGGCAAAACTCGCCAGGGAAGCTGAAATATGCTATTCAACCCTTGCGTTCGCCACGGATTATGATGTGTGGAAAGAGGGAGAAGAAGTAAGCGTTGAGAAGGTCATGAATAATTTGAAGATCAGCACGAATTTCGCCAAACAGATACTGCTCACGGCTGTGGAGCGTTTAGCGAAAGTCAGGAAATGGGATACGCCGTGCCCGTGTGTGAATGCTCTGAAGAATTCAATTATCACGAACAAAAAGCATATGGATAAGGCTATTGTGAAAAAACTCGGGATAATCGTCAAAAAACACATTAAATAAGGGCTTTTCTCCGGTAGTCGCAGGTCTTTAGCCTGCGTCTGCTATAAAGAATTTTCCTCGTTTAGATAGGGGGGTATAATGAAAGCCATAATATTCGATATAGACAATACGCTCGTAGATTTCATGAGAATGAAGCGCCATGCTGTGGATTCAGCCACAGAAGCCATGATCGACGCTGGATTGCCCGGTTCAAGGGAAGGCTTGAAGGAGAAGATCTTTCAGGTCTACTGGAAAGAAGGGATAGAGGATCAGCAGATATTCAATAAGGTTCTTGAGCAGGAATTGGGGAAGATCGATTTTAGGATCCTCGCCGCTGGTATCGTGGGCTATCGCAGAGCAAAGGATGCGTACTTGTCAGTTTATCCTCATGTGCACACCACCTTAACACAGATCATAAAAATGCAGTACAAGATGGCGACAGTGTCTGATGCTCCGAGGCTGCAAGTTTGGATGAGGCTTGTTTCCCTTGGGCTTGCTCATTATTTTGACACAGTAGTGACTTTTGAGGACACAGGAGAAAGAAAGCCATCCTCAAAACCCTTTTTACTTGCTCTGGACAGGCTTGGAGTCAAGGCTCAAGACACGGTAATGATAGGTGATTGGGCGGAAAGAGATATTGTCGGAGCAAAAAAGCTCGGAATGACCACTGTGTTCGCGCGCTATGGAGATGAATTTAACACAAAGGAATCAGGCGCTGATTACGATATAAATGATATATCAGAACTTGTCAGGATCGCGTGCGACCTCAAGAAGAAAACCAAAAGTAAAGCTTAAATACAGCAACTAGTAAATTGTAACTAGTAAATAGCATGAATAAAAAAACCAGACCACTTTTCTTGATTACTGCTTGCTGTTTACTGTTTGCTACTTACTCATTTTCGCTTGATATTCGCGCGATCTATATCAATGAGCGCAATGGAGATCTTGTTGATTTTGACCTGGATTTTGACAGGTTTGAGATCAAGGGAACGCAAGCCTATTTAAAGGATCTCAAGCCCGGCGCGGAAAAGGACGATCAAATGGATCTTGGAGTGCGCTTGCCCGCTTCGATCACAAAGAGCGCCAGGAGTTATCCTGAGATCGATTTTTTGGGACAAAGTCTTGAGGCGAGGATCTATAATGCATTGACATTTTTTAAAGCCAAGCCTGATAAAAAAGAGATATTATTCAAGGCGACCAATAAGCCTGTTGAGCTCCGTCTGGCCAGTATCGAGCCTGTTAAAAAAAGGGGAATGAGAGTAGCCAATGGGGTGTTATGGCTCGATGAGGAGATCGCTGTAAAGTTTTCACTCATGGAATCAAAATGGAGCGCAGAGCCTTCAAGTTGGTGGATAGCGTTCCCGGCGCAGTATAATAAGGAAGAGAAGCGCTGGCGCAATGTGTTCCATGTCAAAGACTGGTCTTTTAAAAAGAGGATAACCGAGATCGCCAGAAAAGCGTATTTGGAAAGGTTCTGAAAAAAGGAACGCTGAAAACCCCTCTTATCTACGTTTATCCGCATCCACCCGCTATCTCATCTTTATTCCAGGGTCATCCTGCCCCCAGATTTTTTCTCAAAAACCCCTTTCTTTTTTTCCTCCCCCCTGGTGGGGGACAGGCTTCTATAATTTATGGAGATGCCAGTCCTCGCAGGGAACCGGAGAGGGGGCTAGGTGGGGGGGATTAAGTTTTTCCTTGTACGATTTTCTCCGCTAATTGGTCTGTTTTTGTTCACTATTAGTGAACCGATCCCCCTTGACCGACCGCAAAAAACAGTATCCTAAATAGGCATATTCTAAATTCATATCATTGGAGGGAGGGGAATATGGCACCTTGATTTTGTGAGATTAATCTCATAAAATCATGACATGAAACTTGTAAGGCCATTTCAGAAAAAACTTTATCAAAGGTTCCGCGAGAAAGCGCCCTTAATCCAAATACTCATTGGACCGCGGCAAGTTGGAAAAACAACGGCCGCGCAAGAAATCTATCGTCAGTGGCAGGGACATAAATTGATGATCGCCGCTGACAGCCCAACACCTCCTCCCGGGGAATGGATCAAATGGAATTGGGAGAAGGCACTTGCCATGGGACCCGATACCCTTCTTATCATTGATGAGGTTCAAAAGGTCACAGGCTGGAATGAAATAGTCAAATCTTTATTTGATCAAGAACGGGGCAAGGGAAACCTTAAAGTTCTTTTGCTTGGCTCATCAAGTCTTTATCTACAAAAGGGGATAAGTGAAAGTCTTGCGGGGCGATTCGAGTTGACCCGGGCCAGTCATTGGACTTATGGAGAGTGCAAAGACTATTTCAGCTGGAGTATTGAGGATTATCTGCAATTTGGCGGCTATCCGGGAGCTGCTCCATTCATAAAAGATCATGAGCGTTGGCAAAGCTACATTTTAAACAGCATTATTGAGCCTGTGCTAAGCCGCGATATCCAGGGACAGCAAAATATCAGGAACCCCGCGCTTTTCAGGCAGACCTTTGAGCTCATCATGCGCTATCCCTCGCAAATTGTGAGTCTTCAAAAACTTCTGGGCCAATTGCAAGACAAAGGTAACGCAGCTACCATAAAACATTACTTAAACCTCTTCGAGAAATGTTTTCTTATCCGCTGCCTTGAAAAATTCAGCGGTTCCCACGTTAAAACAAAAGCGTCCAGCCCAAAAATAACTATTCTTAATCCCGCTTTAATCAGCGCATATCAGCCCAGGGAGAGATTGCGTAATGATAGGGGTTGGTATGGCCATATCCTGGAAACAGTGATCGGTTTTCACCTAACACTTCTTCCAAATAGCGAACTTTTCTATTGGAAACATGGAAACTTTGAAGTGGACTATATTCTAAAAACACCCAAAGAGACTGTTGCCATAGAAATTAAATCGGGTCACGAAAAAACCTCAGCTGGTTTAAAAGAGTTCTCAAAAAGATATCCTAAAATCCGCTGCGAACTGTGGGATCATGGGGAGTGTAAAAAATTTATCTCTTCAAATATTTAGCCATAGATCCGGAGTGATAGGCGCCAAACTAATTCAACCTTTTTTATGAGGAGTAAAACCCTCATACACACTGCCGGGGAGCAGTATGCAAGGACCTTGCGGTGGATGGCAGGAGAGATGTGTCGCCTGACCAAGCATGAATATTGCGAGTTTTTGATGATCCCCTGTTGGTCGCGGGGATATGAATGTTCTATCTGCGAATTGGCGTTAGAATTGGAAGTAAAAGACGCGCGGTAACCTTGCGCGATCAACCCGCCGAAATACTTTGACCGGGCCTTGCTAGATGCTAAAATCAGGGTGTAAGATGGCATGGTGGAAGACACTTTTTCAGCCATTTGCCTGTTTGATTGAGCCCTTCGACTCCCTCCCTTCGACTTCGCTCAGGGCGGGTCGGTCGCTCAGGACGAATTAAACGCATTCTCGTTAGGGGGATGCTTTTAATTCGCGCCCATGGTTCAAGGGATAGAGCGTAGCCCTGCGAAGGCTGAGGTGGTGGTTCGACTCCACCTGGGCGCACCATAAAGAGCTTCCACTTGTTTCCTGTGTTTTCTGTTTTTTGGTAGGCTCAGGCTTTAGCCTGCCCCCTCCAGACTGTTGTCCTGTGGGGAATACCACAGGACTGCCTGCTGGACTGTCCTGCGAGGACTGCCCTGTAGGGCATACTACAGGATTGCCCTTCGGGGCTAGCATCTCTATAAATATGGAAGCCTGTGTCTTTTATAAAGAACTTCATTTTCAAAGGAACACAGGCTTGGATTCGACTCGCTGTGTTCGCTCACCACAAGAAAGTCTGAGGCTACCAGAGATGGGGGTGTTTTGACATCCTGCGACACCCTTGTTTCCGCTATAATAGAGGTAGAGATGCCAGCCTGGCTTTGCCAGAAGCGCCATTTATCAAAAAAGACCCGGTTTTAACCACATGTACATTAGGAGGTATTTATAATGAATCTGTTTGGAAAACATTTGCTTTGCACACAGGACTGGAAAGTGCCTGAGATCGAGGCTGTTTTAAGCTTGGCTAAGGATATGAAGAAAAACAGGTATTCTTCAAAATATACATCCATCCTCAAGCACAAGACTTTCATGATGTTCTTTTATAACCCGTCAGTGAGGACAAGGCAGTCTTTTGAAGCTGCTGCGACTGAGCTCGGCGCTCATGCGCAATTCCTCGCGCCAACCGCGATGAGGCTTAAGACCAAGACTACTGCAGGAGAGACCACAGAAGACGCGGCAAAGGTCATAAGCAGATATGGCTGCGGTATCGGGATAAGGATCCTTGAAGACAAGGTAGCTCAGTATGGTGACGGGGAAGAGCTTTTGCGCGAATACTGCGAGCACGGCTCGATCCCTGTAGTGAGCATGGCGCATGACAAATTCCATCCATGCCAGGGGTTCGCTGATGTTATGGCAGCTCGCGAGCGTTTGGGCTCGATCAAGAAAAAAACCATTCTTGTGACCTGGGCATCAGGAGCTCTTGTTCGCTCATGGTGCAGTATCCAGGAAAGTCTGCTCATCAACTCACGCCTTGGAATGAATGTAGTGCTGGCTTATCCTGAAGGATATGGACTGGACCCTGAGGTCATGGCCAATGTCAGAACGAACTGCAGGGCTAATAACACCTCTTTTGATATTACTCATGATTCCATCGAGGGATACAAGAACGCTGATATCGTGTATTCAAGGAATTGGATGAGTCCGAAAGCTTACAATCCTGATGGGAGCGGGTTGCTTAAAGAAAAAGAAAAAGAAATGGCTCTCAAACATGACAAGTGGATCACAACCGCTGAAAAGATGAAGATCACCAACAACGCAATATTCACGCATCCCATGCCTGTTGACAGGGGCAGTGAAGTCACTGATGAAGTGGCTTCCGGGCCAAGAAGCGTGATCTATGACGCGGCTGAGGACAGGCTCCATGTTCAAAAAGCCATCATGGCTCTAACAATGAGCAAATATAATTATAAGACCAAGAAGAAATCCTGAGAATACAAGATCTGGCTGCAAAAACAAACTGCTAATGGGCGCGCAAAAATATCATCTCAGATGCATCAGATGTCTCAAGGAATTCGATTCTTTTGAGACAAAATACGTTTGCCTGTTGTGCGGCGCAAACCTCGAAGTAATAAATGATCTTAAAAAAATAAAAAAGAAGCTGACCAAGCGTTACTTTGCCAACAATAAGGATTGCAGTATCTGGCGCTATTGCGAACTTTTGCCCTCAGTCAAACCAAGACAGTTCCCAAGGGTCGGATGGACTCCTTTATACAATGCTTGCGCGCTTGGCAAAAAATTAGGCTTTTCTGATCTATTCCTGAAGGATGACAGCCTTAATCCCAGCGCGTCATTTAAAGACAGGGCGTCACTCGCAGCTTTAGCGCATGCATTGGACTTGAACGAAAAAGTCATCACAGTCGCTTCCACGGGGAATGCTGCTTCATCTTTAGCTTGTTTGGCAGCAGGGCAAGACATTAAAACAATGATCTTCGTTCCCAGATCAGCCCCGATAGCTAAACTCACGCAAGTCCTGATATTCGGGGCAAAAGTCTTCGCTGTAAATGGAACATATGACCGGGCTTATGATCTGTGCCTTGAAGCATCAAAGCTTTATGGATGGTACAACAGGAGCACGGGATATAATCCATTCACCAGGGAAGGGAAAAAAACATGCTCTTTTGAGATTTGCGAGCAATTGAACTGGAAAGCGCCTGATAAGGTGTTCGTGCCTGTGGGCGACGGCAATATCATCAGTGGTATCTGGAAGGGATTCAAGGAATTCTATGGCATGGGGCTTATCAATAAGCTTCCAAAGCTTGTTGCTGTGCAGGCTGTTTCAAGCAATGCTGTGAAAAAAGCTTTTGAATCTGACGAAGTGATCAGGGGCGTCAAGCCTGCAACGATCGCTGACAGCATATCAGTGTCCATTCCAAGAGACGGGGAAGCTGCGGTCAAGGCTTTAAAGCAATCAGGGGGATTCGCTGTTTCAGTTACGGATAATGAGATCCTCCGGGCAATGGACATGCTGGCAAATACCAGCGGAGTTTTTGCTGAGCCCGCAGGAGCCGCTAGTATCGCGGGTTTGCAAAAAGCAAAAGCGCTTGGGCTGGTGAAAAAGCAGGAGAGAATAGTCGCTTTGATAACAGGCAACGGATTAAAAGACATAGCAAGCGCAGTAAAGGTCATAAACAAGCCTTGCGCGGTTGCGGGAATCAAGGATATTAAAAAGCAATTTGGAGGAAAATTCTGATGCTAACATTAAAGGACAGGAAAGAAGCATTAAGTAAGACGATCAAACATTTCAAGGAGCTGGGTATTATCATTCCAACATTCGCCCAGCTTGCTGATCCCAATAAGATCGATAAAAAGATCACGCAGAAGCTCAAGAAAATAGATCTAAACGAGGCGCATCCCCTGAATCTGTTCAGGATAAACTGGAAGAACAATATAAAGAGCGGACTTTTCGGTGATGTGAACTTTATTGAGATTCCCAGGGAGCTCACAGGGGTCAAGGCAAGGATAATAGGGCTCGTTGGGAAGCATTTCCCAACAGGAGCGCATAAAGTCGGCGCGGCATTCGGATGTCTTATCCCCAAGCTCGTTAAAGGAGAATTCGATCCTACCATGCATAAGGCTGTGTGGCCCTCAACAGGCAATTATTGCAGAGGAGGAGCTTTTGACTGCGCTCTGCTTAACTGCCATGCTGTTGCCATACTTCCGCAGGAAATGAGCAAAGAGCGTTTTGACTGGCTCAAGTCCATCGGAGCTGAAGTGATAGCGACTCCGGGATGCGAAAGCAATGTCAAAGAGATCTATGACAAATGCTGGGAGATCAGGGATACCAGGCAGGATTGCATAATTTTCAATCAGTTCGATGAGTTCGGCAACTCGATCTGGCATTACAATTGCACAGGCAGGGCTGTTGAGAGCGTGTTCAAGAGTATTAAAACCGGGAACGAGCGTATTGCTGGTTTTGTGTCAGCCACAGGTTCCGCCGGCACGATCGCCACAGGGGATTATCTCAAAGACACTTATCCCAATGTGAAGATCGCGGCTGTTGAGGCTTTGCAATGCCCTACTCTTTATTCAAATGGATTCGGGGGGCACAGGATCGAAGGCATAGGAGACAAGCATGTGCCATGGATCCACAATGCCAGGAACACTGATTTTGTGATAGCTGTTGATGATGAGGATTGCATGAATATCCTGAGGCTTTTTAATGAGCCTGAAGGGATCAAGGCTTTGAAAGAAGCTGGGATCGATTCCAAGATCATTAAAAATCTCGGGCTGTTCGGGATCTCAGGCATATGCAACATGCTCTCATCGATAAAACTCGCGAAATATTATGAGCTCGGAACCGATGACATAATATTCACTGTTTTCACTGATTCAGCGGATCTCTACGGGTCGCGCATCAAGGAGCTGGAACAGGAAAAAGGGAAATATTCAAAGACGCGCGCATTGATCGATTTTGAAAAACGGATACTTGGCGCGGGCATAGATTATGTGAAAGAACTCGATTACTACTCAAAGAAGGCCATACACAATCTTAAGTATTTCACATGGGTCGAACAGCAGGGGAAATCGATAGAAGAACTCAATCGCCTCTGGGATCCTGATTTTTGGACCAATACCTACAGCCAGGTAAAAAATTGGGACAAGGAGATCCAGGAAGTCAATGATAAGGCGAATGTCAAGATCTAGGAAATCAATACTTCTTAAAAACGCCCTTGTTGTGGGCACGATGAACGACAAGGGGGATGAGATATCAGGCTGTGATATCCTCATTGAAGGCAGGGAAATAAAAAAAGTAGGCAAAAACATAAGAGCGCAGGGAGCCAGGGTTATAAATGTTTCAGGGTGCGTTGTTGTGCCGGGATTTGTAAACACGCATCATCATCTGTTCCAAACCCTTACCCGCGCCATTGCACAAGTCCAAGACGCGAAACTTTTTGACTGGCTTGTTCATCTATATGGCATATGGAAAAGGGTGACTCCTGAAGCGGTCTATACCAGCGCGCTTGTGGGTTTAGGCGAATTAATGCTCACAGGCTGCACAACATCATCAGATCATTTCTACATTTTCCCCAAAGGCCGAGGCAGTAACATGATCGATTCCGAGATCGATGCTGCCAAAAAACTAGGGATCCGTTTTCATCCTTGCAGAGGTTCGATGTCCAGGGGAAAATCCAAGGGCGGGCTTCCTCCTGACGAGGTAGTGCAGAGCGAAGACGTGATAATGAAAGATTCCGAAAGAGTGGTAAAAAAATTCCATGATCCTGAGAAGTTTTCCATGTGCAGGATAGCTCTTGCCCCGTGTTCTCCTTTTTCCGTTACAACGGACCTTTTAAAGCTTACCGCAGAAGCTTCTTGCAGGTGGAAAGTAAGACTGCATACCCATTTAGCAGAGACCATAGATGAGGAAGAATACTGCAAGAGTATGTGTGGTATGAGGCCTTTGGAGTATCTTGACAGTGTTGGCTGGGTGGGTCCCGGAAGCTGGTTCGCTCATTGTGTTCACATGGATCCGGGCGAGATCAAGCGTATGGCTCAAGCAGGAGCATGTGTTGCGCATTGTCCCACATCGAACTTAAGGCTCGGCTCAGGTATTGCCCCTGTGAGGAATTTTTTAAATGCAGGAGTTTGCGTAAGCCTCGGGGTTGATGGCTCAGCTTCCAATGATGCTTCTGACATGCTTGGCGAAGTAAGACAATGTATGCTTGTGCACAGAGTGAAAACCGGAGTGGATTCAATGACAGCAAGAGATGCTCTGCGCATTGCCACCAGAGGCGGGGCAAAAGCATTGGGAAGAGATGATATCGGTTCTATTGAGCCCGGAAAAGCAGCTGATATCGCTGTGTTTGATCTTGATCGCATTGATTTTGCAGGAGCTTGCCATGATCCCCTCGCCTCGATCGTGTTCGCCGGAGCCAGTCACAGGGCAAAGTGGGTCATTGCGAACGGAAAAATAGTCGTGAAAAACGGAATGCTCGTGAATATCAACGAGCAAAAACTTGTCAAACAAGCCAACAAAGCAGCTCTTAAGCTCGCCAATAATTAATCTTGTAACCATGACATCCGCTTCGCTGCACTATTCGCTTCATTGATACCAAGGGAATAGCGCTGCTCCGCTGCGCTGTGCTGTCATCCTGGGCATAATACTCAAAAAGTGTTGCTGATAAAAGACTGTTTTCCGAATAGAAAATGGGCTTTTAACCCCTCGATTATCAAAACTGTTTGATAATTAGAAATCATTTTGGACGCGAAACAGTGCGTATGCATCTTCTTTGTCGCCCTGAACTTGTTTCAGGATCTCATAAAGCTTCCGTCGAGAGACTTTAAAATAGCGGTATTCTCATTGAGATCCTGAAACAAGTTCAGGATGACATGAAGAAATAATGGGGTCAACAAATCAGCAACAATTTTTGACCATTATGCCCAGGATGAATCCTTCTTGATGTGGTGAGCGGAGTCGAACCATAGGGGACGCGTGGAAATGGATCCCGGATATTTAATACATGGATCTTTATTGCAAATGTGGAAATGTGTTAAATTCCGGGATGAATATAATACGTCTCCGGTAGGGGACGTATTATATTCATTTTGCCAAGAGCCTTGTTTTGTTGGATAATAGGGTTTACAAGGAATCACAATCATGACGCAAAAACTTTTACTTGGGGATGAAGCTGTAGGCCAGGCTGCCATTGACGCCGGGATCAGCGGAGCTTTCAGTTATCCGGGAACTCCGTCAACCGAGATATTCGAGTATATCCAACGTTTGGCTTCTTCAAAGGGCGTGGCTGCAAAATGGTCAGGCAATGAGAAAGTGGCTTACGAGGAAGCTCTTGGCATGTCTTATATCGGGAAGCGCTCCATTGTTTCCATGAAATGCGTAGGCTTGAATGTGGCTGCTGACCCGTTCATGTGTTCAGCGCTTGCTAATATCAATGGAGGCCTTGTTGTTGTTGTGGCTGATGACCCGGGCATGCACTCATCGCAAAACGAGCAGGATTCAAGGCATTATGCTCATTTCGCGAAGATCCCATGCTTTGAGCCGGGTGATGAGCAGGAGTGTTATGACATGACGCGCGAAGCTTTCAGGCTGAGCGAAAAATACCATGTTCCGGTTATGGTAAGGCTCGTGACCCGTCTTGCTCACAGCCGCGCAAAAGTAGAGCCCAGATCCGCCAGGAATACGCGGCAAGACTTGTTGTTTAAAAAAGATTTTGCGCAGTGGACCCTTCTTCCTGTTAATGCCAGGAAACAATTTGAAAAGCTTATCCGCAAACACGAGGAATTGCGCGAATATTCAGATTCGAGCCCGTGGAACAGGACCTTTAAAGCCGTTAAAAGCAAAAAAGGCATTATTTGCGCCGGCGTAGGCTTGGGATATTTAAAAGATGCTTTTGCTTTTTGCGATAAAGAGGCTCCGTATCTTGCTATCGGGTGTTATCCGCTCCCAATAAAAAAAATATCAGACTTTTTAAAGGGCAAGCAGGAGATACTTGTTATTGAAGATGGTTATCCTTATATTGAGGATTATCTGCTTGGGTGTGCTGGGAAGGGTCCTGTTATTATCGGCAGAAAAACAGGGGCTTTGCCTTCAACAGGGGAACTTGATCCGGATTCTGTCATAGAGGCTGTAAGCTCTCTGCTAAAAACCAAAAAAATCTTCCCAAAGGAAAAGCATGTTAATATCCCAAAAAGACCTCCTTCGCTTTGTCCGGGGTGTCCGCATATTGACACCTATAAAGCTCTCAACGAAGCCAGGAAAGATAAGGAGCCATGCGTTGTTTTCTCTGATATCGGGTGCTATACGCTTGGAGCTTTGCCTCCGCATAGCGCAATAGACACTTGCGTTGAGATGGGAGCAAGCATCGGCATGGCTAAGGGAGCTTCTGATGGAGGTTTGAAATACGCGGTTGCTGTATTAGGGGATTCGACTTTTGAGCATTCAGGTATTGTTCCCTTGCTTGGAGCCGCAGTCGCCAATACTCCCATTACTGTGCTCATACTTGATAATCTGACTGTTGGCATGACAGGCACGCAAACTACTCTTGCCCAGGGCGACAGGATCCTTGAACTCGTGCGCGGTTTAGGTATTGACAAAGAGCACATACGATTACTTAATCCGATCCCAAAGAATCATGAGGAGAACGCGGGGATCATTTCACAAGAACTGGATTTCGCAGGACTTTCTGTGATCATTTCAAGAAGAGAATGCGTGCAATCCACGCGTAGAAAACTCAAAAGTTCCAAGGATTCAAATTAGCGCGTTATGAATAAGAACATAATACTTGCAGGAGTGGGCGGGCAGGGAATACTGACCATGTCAGGCATCCTTATCCGTGTTGCAGAAAAAGAAGGGTTCAATTTCAGGCAATCTGAAGTGCATGGTATGAGCCAGAGGGGCGGGTCCGTGGAATGCCATATAAAGATAACAAGCGACCGGGTGTTCAGCCCCCTTATTCCAAGAGGAACCTGTGATCTTATCATCGGACTTGAACCATTGGAAGCCCTGCGATACACTGAATACCTTTCAAAAACAGGAGTGATCGTGACTAATTCGGTTCCTGTGAAGAATATAAAGAATTATCCCGATCATGAACATGTCCTCAACAAACTTAAAAATTTTAAGAGGACAGTCATTCTTGATGCTGTCTCGATGGCTAAAGAAGCGGGTAATCCTTATGTGCAGAATATGGTGCTTTTGGGGGCTGCTTCTCCTTATGCCGGGCTTAAAGAAAGCAGTTTCCAGGCTGTTATCAGGGAGTCATTTGGTTCTGCCGGGGAAACAGCGCTAAGAGCTAATTTGCGGGGTTTTGAGTCAGGGCTTGAGGGGATCAAGATGGAAATGGTTGCATGAGGCAGATCGAGGCGATATTAGACAGATCTGCCCGCGAAAACAGGCTCTCTCTCACAGAGCCTGAAGTATATAAGGTTTTAAAACTGCTGGGATTAAAAGTCCCTATGCATTTCATCCTGCCGATAAAGAATCTCCCGAAAGCAAGCAGGCTCTTGGATGCAGCCCTTGAATATCTGCCGGGCAACGATATCGTGTTAAAAGTATCGATCCCCGGGCTTATGCATAAAAGCGATTCCGGAGGAGTGGCTGTTGTTGCCAAGGATTGCGATAGGATAATAAGAGCGGCAAAGAATATGCGCAAGAGATTCCCAAAAGCGCGCAATATCCTTTTATGCGAGTATGTGAGCACCAGGACCTTTTCATTGGGCCATGAATTGCTTTTGGGAGGCCGCTATGATGACGCATTCGGCCATGTCCTGTCTCTGGGCATAGGCGGAACCCATGCCCAAAGCATCATGTCTGCTTTAAAACGAGGATACGCGCCCTTTATCGCGCCCGCGAAGGAACTCGCAAACAAAAATAATCTGAAAAAAACCATGACCCGGGCATGGATATTAAACTATTGTCTTGGGAAAGTGCGCGGTTCAAAGCGCTTGATCCAGGACAGGGAGATCATCAAATGGGTTGCGGCATTCGCGAGACTCTTGGATCATTTTGGGCCTGATGGAAGATCAAAGTGGCTCATTGAGGAGATCGAGATCAATCCGCTGGCAGTTTCGAGCGGAAATTTGATCGCGCTTGACGGACTTTTAAGATTTAAGCGCGCATTAAAAGACAAACGCGTTTATCCCACGGCTAAGGCGATCTCGTCATTGCTTGAGCCTAAAAGCATAGCGATCGTGGGAGTGAGCGAAAGCATGAATATGGGGCGCATAATACTGCGAAACATGCTCGCTTCAGGTTTTGCTTCCGGACGCATCCATATTCTAAAGAAGAACACGCAAGAGATAGACGGGGTGAAATGCTATAAAAGCGCTGCGTCTTTACCGGGGAAAGTCGACGCCATGATCGTCACTGTTCCCTCAAAAGAAGTGCCTTCTGTTATCAAGGATGCTGCGAGATCACGCAAGGTGCGGGGAATCGTGCTTATCAGCGGCGGAATGGGGGAAAAGAAAGGAAGCAAGAATATCCGCGATAAAGTGAGCAGGATCATCGCAGATGCCAAGCGCTCAAATAAAGATTTTGCCCTCAATGGCGGCAATTCTCTTGGGATCGTCTCAGTCCCGGCCAAGCTAAACACTTTTTTCGTGCCTGAGCATAAAATGCGTATTCCAATGCGCGATAACGCGGATATCGCGCCAACAGCATTCATAAGCCAGAGCGGCGCGTTCACTCTCTCTGTTTTAAGCCGCATGCCATGGCTGGCGCCGGAGTATATCGTGTCCGTGGGCAATCAGATGGACGTGACCGTTGTTGATTACGTGAATCAGGTATGTAAGCGCAGGAATATTAAGAACATCCTGGTTTATTGCGAAGGTTTTGCTCATCAGGATGGGTCAAGGCTTGCCGGAAGCATCTCAAAAGCAGTCGCAGCAGGGAAAACTGTGATTGTTTACAAAGCAGGCAGGACTCAAGCAGGCTCAAGCGCTGCAACCGGGCATACAGCTTCTATTGCAGGGGATTGGGTTACAGCAGAAGCTGTTCTAAAGCGTTCAGGAGCCGTGTTCGCTGATTCTTTTGATGAGTTCAATGACATGGCGAAATTATCCTCATTTATGGGCAAATTTTCACTTAAAAAAGGAAATATGTTCTTGATGAGCAATGCGGGCTTTGAAACCGTGGGCATGGCGGATAATATTGACCGCGTTTCCAGCATAAACCTGGCGCAAGTAGATAAAACACTGCGCAAAAAACTTGTTAAGGCGATCAGCGCGTCAGGATTAAGCAATATCGTGGATGTGAATAATCCCCTTGATATCACTCCTATGGCTAATGATAATGCTGTTATATCCATGATGGAATCAGCGCTTTCTTCCAAGAATGTAGATTGCCTTGTTGTGTCGCTTGTTCCCATGACGCCCCAGCTTCAAACCCTGCCATCTCAAGGCGAGTGCAAAGAAGATTTCACGCGATCGCCTGTTATGATCAGATCCAGGGGTCTGTCCGATAAATATAGAAAACCTATTGTGTTCTGCATTGCGGCAGGAAGCCTTTATGATGATTACGCACGAGCATTGGAGGAAAGCGGGTTTGCGGTGTTCCGATCCGCTGACCGCGCCATCCGCGCCCTCTCGAAATATATTAATGCGCGATAGCGCTCCAATGAAATTTTTCTCCTCTTTTTCTCCTCCCCCCTGGAGGGGGAGGACTAAGGCGGGGGGGATAAAGTATTTCCTTCCTCTTGATTTGGGATGTGGGGTGGGAATGGTAAAGTTTTCCAAAGTATAAAGAGTATCAATGAAAATATCCAATGACAGATCCTGTATCTGAGAATAAAACAGCGAACAATAGAAAGTGGCTTATCGGTCTCTTTGTATTCTTCTGCGCATTCCTGGTTTACTCGAATACTTTTCAGGGTGATTTCATGTATGGGGATGATGAAGAGATCGTGCTCCGTAACGCGTATTTACAGGACTGGAAACATTGGCCCAAGCTTTTTACTGAGAATTATAAAGCAGGCGCAGGCACGATCTCGAATTATTACAGGCCGTTCCAGATGATGATGTACATGTTCATTGTGCAGACAATAGGCGTGACTCCATGGCCGTTTCATTTCACGAATGTGCTGTTTCATGCCTTGTGCGGCTTATTTATTTACCTGTTGCTTTTTAAGGTGTTTGAACATAAGATATCGCCTGTCATGGCCGGGTTGGCAGCATTGATATGGGTTGTGCATCCGATACATGTTGAGGAAGTGGCGATCCCGACAGGAGTCTGTTCGCCTGCGCATCTTTTCTGGATATTAGCGGGGATACTCGCGTTCTTGAAAGCCGTAAGAGTTCCTTCTGTTTCCCTCTCCCTTGGCGGGAGAGGGCAGGGTGAGGGGGTTCCGCAAAAATGGATGAAATCCCCATTTATTTATTGGTACATGCTTGCAATGGTTTCATTCATTCTGGCGGTTTTAACAAAAGAAAGCGCTATTGTATTTCCGGCTCTTGTGCTTGCGTGCCATATTGTTGTTGAGATGAATAAGTCAGATGCCGGATATGGGTCTGAGAAGCAGGCGCATAAGCATAAGCACAAGAAGAGACCAATATCCGCGGGAAAATCAGAAGAAACCTCTGCTTTGTCCGGGCTGGCTAAAAAGCTTTTATATCTGCATCTGCCCTTTTGGGTCCTTGCCGGGATTTACGTGATACTGCGCCTTACCGCGCTTAATTTCGCTAATACCCTTGATTTTTATACTGTGCCCAATGAATATACGCAGAATATCCTTTACAGGCTCTACACTCTTTGGACGATAATCGGTTTTGGCTTAAAGATCCTTATTGTCCCCATGGGCCTGCACCCTGAGAGGTCGTGGCCAGTGTATGTGAATTTCTGGCTTACAGATGTGGTTGTTTCGCTGATGATCATAACAGCCCTGATCGCGGGTGGCTTGTTTGCGTGGAAGAAGAACAGAGCTGTCACGCTGGGAATTTTCTGGTTTTTCGCGAGTTATTCTCCGATGAGCAATCTGGTGGCTAAGATCAATGCGATTTTCTGGGAGCACTGGTTTTACACGCCTTCTGTGGGGCTGATAATATCAGGGGTGGGGATGATCGTAATATTTGCAAAACAGAAAATCGCTGGCAGGATATTAGCCGGTATTGCTGTGCTCGCCGTCATTGCTCTTGGGGCATCGAGTTATCTGCGAAATCCAAACTGGCAATCGCCTTTTTCATATTACAGCTTCATATTAAAACATGAGCCCAATTCCGGCAAAACCTGGAACAATCTTGCCATTGCATTGGCTAATATGGGCAAACACGCTCAAGCCATAGAATGCTACACGCGCGCTATTAACATTGCTGATCAATACCCCCAAACTCATCATAATCTTGCTAACTCCTATCAACACATGGGGCATCGCGATATGGCTGAAAAGGAATTCTTAAAGGCAATTAAGATGAAGCCCAGTTTTTATCATTCGCATCTTGCTCTTGCCGAGATATACATTGGGAAGAATGACAGGAAGCTGGCTATCTTCCATCTTGAGAAAGTCATGGAGATCTATCCATACATCCCGCGGGTAAAACAAGCCCTTGAAGCCTTGAAAAAGAACTAACCTATTTTTCATTATCCCGGACTTGAACCGGGATCCAGTACATTATATTTTCCCTCCCCCCTGGTGGGGGAGGTTAGGTGGGGGGGATGAAGTTTCTCCGCTGAGTATAAAGTTTTGATTTTTTACAGAGAATATTCGATGGGCGGTCGATCCTGGATTGCAGCTTTCAAGGCAAGGATATACTGAGGATCAATTCTTCACTTGTGAGGCTTGCTTAGCTTCAGTGAACACAACCAGCAAACCTGTGAATCCGTGCATCGCGAAAGAGGTCTCACGTCCTAAAACTTCGAATGAGCTGAACATCCCTATCAAGGGGAATTGGCCGAGATAGGTCTTGATCATATCAACATCATGATTCTTCACGGCATAGAGGTCAGCGCCCCTGCCTGTGCAGTTAAAATAAAGCCCGAACTTAGGCTTGCGTCCATCGAGATTCTTCTTAAGGCTCGCGAGCGATTCACCCATTTTCTGGCTTGCCCATTCCTTTTCTCTTAACACAAAGGCGATATAGGAGCCTTCCTTCAGGTTGTCACCAAGGAGTATCCCGCCTAAGTGGGTATCAACAGCAAGTATGGGGCGTACGTAAAATTCTGATGGAGGCTGGATCTTTGTTTCCCTTGGGGGAGCAGCCAGTATCCCCGCGAGCAGGGGCAAGGGCTTTTCCCATGACCTGTTGCTTTTGTTCTCTGAGAGCATTTTTTTCAAGTTTTTCTCAAGTACGACCGCAGCGGGATTTCCTTCGAGCTCAAGGATCATGTTATTCTGCATTTTTGTGATCTTATACGGGGTTGTGATAGCTCTGCAGCTTTGAGCGATCACAGTATGAGCTTCCAGGTCGTTCGGGAATCCGAGTAAACAGCATGCTTCGCGCAGGCTTTCATCCCCGAAGAATATGGGAGCTCCCGGAAGCTGTTGAAGGAATGCTGAAGCTCCTCCTCCCACAAGCGGAAGTTTAAAATGTTTGCAAAGTTCTTCCCAATTATCAGGCTCAAAACATCCAGGGTCTCCGAGCACAGCAATGGAGCCTAATTGCCTGCGCTTGAATTCATCCACTAAACGGGCATTGTCACCATTGCTCTTCCATAAAAAACTCGGCCATTTTGATATCGTGTCTTTTTGAATGCCAAATACCATAACAGCGCAAGCAGGACCTTCTTCGTGTTCTTCTTCCATGGTAAGAACGCCGCTTGCTGATGAGCCCACGATATTAGCGGCTCCTGTGACTTCTCGCACGCCCTTGAGTATCTGGGAATATTCCCTTGCTCCGTCTGCCTGTGCGAACACGATCACTGTGTCAGCGCGCACAGCACGAGCGTCTCCCATTGCAATGTCGCTTGCTTCACGTCCTCTTTGAAGGGGATCAGGATTTGATGAAATGCCTACGCCTATAAGATTAGTCATCTTTATTAGCCTACCTCTTAAAGGGGGCTAAGGCAAGGGGTGTTTCTGGTCGCTTAGCCGGACTTCTTAGTTCCTTCTTTTTCTTTTCTTCTCCTTCGAGGAGAGAAGCCAGGTGAGAGTAAATGAAAAAGTTTTGCTGTTTATTCTGGATCATGGTTCAGTTTATCGCAAAAATCAGATCAGCCTGATATGCGATTGTATTTTTATGGGAAGAAGAGGATTAAAGTTTTGTTTTCAATGAGCTGGCTATAGTAGCTTCCTGCTAAGCTTACGGAGATGTTGTATGGGGTGTTAGCCGTGACGTTTATCGGTACAGGCGTTATAATGGTGTATGGCTGCCATCCGCAGCACAGCGTGGTGTCAATACGTGCGGCTTCCGTAGGGGCCCAAAGCCGAAGAATGCGCCCATAACATCCAGCATTATTTCCACATGGACCTGTCATTCGACCTTGTGCCATTATGAGTATTTGACCGCTTGCTGTTGGGGTAAATGTTAATGGACCGGAAACTGGGTCTTGGCAGGCAACTACGTCGGGCAGATAAATATTAGACATTGTTATTGGCGCGTCAAACGCAGTCCAATTTGTTCCATCGTGGTAATACGGTTTTTTGGTCCCAGAGTCATAATCGATCCTTCCTTCTTCGGGTGTAGGGGAATTAGGATATAGATCCAGGTTCGGAGTCTCTATTATACCGGTAGCTGTTAAATTACCGTTGACATCGAGCGCATATCCCGAGCTCGGACTTGTTGTGCCTATGCCGACATTACTGCCGGATTGCGTGGCAAGAAGAGTGTTTCCTGTTGAGTGCAGCTCCTTGTAAACTCCGTAAGGAGACGGATAATAAGATGTGATCGTGAGCTTTTCCGCTACCAGGGTCACTCCGTAGATCAGGAATCCGAAAAAACCGATGATGATCAAGTCTTTTCGTTCGATCGATTTTTTGTGCCAAGGTTTTGGATCCATGCCGCTATGATATAAAAAATGGAAGATGGCTCCGGCGTGAAAAATCAAGAGTTAATGGACATTTCGTGTTGGTTTTTTGAACCCATTTTTATTTGAAAGAAAGTACGCTACCAACACTTTTTTGCGTTCGATATTAAGACCTCTGTGCCTGTGTAGCAATTCCTTTAATCGGCTATTAATCCCGCCTTCAATGTGATTGGTTGTTTTCGGGAAACCCTTAAAATCAAGGAAAACAAATAGATTAGGCATGGCCTGTTCAATGCTTCGTTTGAGCGCCCTGGTACGCCTGTGCGTATACCACCATACACGTTTGCCTCGCGGATTGATGCCTATTGTGCGCTCTTTCAGGAAGTCCTTATAATCAAGGGCAGTTTTTTTCTGATATCCTTGAATTTCTGTTCTGCTCCGGTAGTCGCATGGGGGATTGTCGCAGGGGAACAGGGCTATTTTTTCAGAAGGTCGGGCCTGCGTTTTTGGGTGGCTTTCAGGGCTTGGTCAAGCCGCCATTGTTCTATCTTTTTTGTGTGTCCGCTCAGAAGTATCTTTGGCACGGATATCTTCCTCCACGCTCTTGGCCGCGTATAATGCGGCCAATCCAGCAAAAGGGCAGCGGGGTCAAAGCTTTGCTTTGCGCTTTTCTCCTGCTGAAAAGCGCAAAGCAAAGCTTTGACCCCGATGCTGAAGGAGTCCTCTTTAACAGAAGCTCTTTCCTTTATTACGCCTGGGATAAATCTTGAGATCGCTTCGATCAAGACCATGGCAGGGGTTTCTCCTCCTTGGGTCACATAATCTCCGATCGAGATCTCCTGGTCAACATATTTGAATATGCGTTCATCAAATCCTTCGTAGTGTCCGCATAAAAGCACGAGCTGCTTTTGTTTTGACAGGGTTTTTGCGAGTTTTGGAGTGAGCCTGTTTCCCCGCGGGGCAAGGGCGATTATCCCGGGTTTGGTTTTAGGTATTTTACAGCGCTTCTTTATGTGCTCTATGGTTTTGTAGATCGGGTCAGCCATGAGTACCATACCGGGGCCTCCGCCGTATGGCCTGTCATCAGCTTGCTTATGTTTGCCTGTTGTGAAATCGCGGATATTATGAAGATGAGTTGTTATCTTGCCTGAGGCAATGGCTTTTCCTATCAGACTTGTTTGAAGAAATCCCGTGAATGTTTCGGGAAATAAGGTGATTATTTCAAAACGCATACAGGGTCACGTCTAAAGTTTCAAGTTTTTGCAACAAAAACTTGAAACTTTAGACGTGACCCTGTTAAAGCAGGTTCTGTTTAGCTAGAAGTCTCGCAGCAGATGGGCTTACTTGCGCGCCGTTTTTTCTCCAGTAATCCAGGCGCTCTTTTTTCACGTTCGTGAGTTTTGATTCCTTTGCTTTCGGGTTATAGGCGCCCAGAACTTCAATGGGGGGTGTTGTCACGCTTTTTGATGCTTGGGTCACAACAAGCCGGAACAACGGCACTTTCTTTCTTCCCACTCTTCTGAATCTGATTTTAAGCATATATTGATTTTACCTTTTTAGAGCGCGCCATAGGCGCTGTGCGCTCATGGCAGGCCCGTTTTTAAACACGCTTGAACCGCATACGAACACATTGGCTCCTGCTGTGCGGGCTTCGCCTATCGTGCCCTCATTTATTCCGCCGTCAACTTCAAGGTATTTGACATTCGGATATTTCTTGAGCATTGTGCGCGCTTCTTTTATTTTCTGCGTGCACTTCTTGATGTAGCTTTGCCCGGCGAATCCCGGGTCAACAGTCATCACAAGCAGCAGATCTGCCAGATTAAGAAGCTTTTTGATCTTTGTCAAAGGAGTGCTTGGTTTTATCGCTATTCCCGAGAGTTTGCCGAGCTTATTGATGAGCTTAAGGCATTTTTCAGGGGAATCCTTGGCTTCAGAATGGACCGTGATAAGATGCGCTCCGCTTTTGGCGAATTCCTCTATCAGTAAATATGGTTTGGAGACCATCAAGTGTACGTCGATCACCAGGCGGCTGCGCTGCGCGATCGACGCGACAAGAGCAGGGCCGAATGACAGATTCGGGGTAAAATCCCCGTCCATGACATCCACTTGGATCCATTCTATGTTCCCGGCTCTTTCACATTCCTTTATGGCATCTTCAAGGTTCAATGGATCAGCTGCCAGGATGCTGGCTGCGATTATGGGGGAACCATTGGTTTGCACCCTGATCTTATTGGGTTTTATGCATTTGGGATTTTTATTCAATTGTTTCTTCCTCCGTTAACACTCCGTCGAGATATATTCTTGCGCGAAGCGCGCCAGCGCCTAGTGAGTTGGGTATCGGCACGGACAGTTTCTCGCTCGGGGATACATCCCCTTTAAAGATCTCTTTTTCGCCGCTGGAAGTGAGTATAGCTATACGCATTTGGCGGGTTCTCTGGGGTCTTGCCGGCAGGCGGTATTCATATGTTCTTTGGGATTTTACTTCCTCGATGATCCTTTTGCCTATTACCAGCGCCACGATCGGATTCGATCTTTTTAATCGTCTTCTGGAAAGTATGGTGTCTGCGGGAAGGCTTTGCGATATCACAAGCCCGTGCATTGACGGGTCTTCCTGCTCTTCGATCGTAAATGAGATCGAGTTTTCCTTGGACCATTCTATGGCCTCTTCCACCGGTTTTTGAGTGAAATCAGGCACAAGGAACTTGCCTCTCGGCGGGGAGCCAAGGCTTATGGTCACATGCACCATGTCTCCTTTTTCAGCAAGGGAAAATGGTTTTGGATCCTGGCCCAGGATATGTCCGCGGTCTGCTTTGAGAGAATAGCGTTCCTCCACTTCGCCCAGCAGGAGTTGTGCGAGCTTAAGCTCTATCTCAGCTCTTCTTATGGGCATTTCCGTTAAATCAGAAACAGCGATCTTTTCACTGCCAAGTGATATCGCAACGTGTACGATATGGCCTTCCCTCACCTTAGCTCCGGCAAGAGGGTATTGCTTGATGATCAGCCCTGCCGGGATCTCAGGAGCGTATTCCTCGCTTTCTTTAGCGATCGCCAGGTTGATCTGCGACAGGGAATCTATGGCCTGGTAGATGGTTTGCCCTTTGAGGTCAGTTACGAGCACTTCCTTTCTTGAATGTACCATGGCTTGCATGGAAAGTTCAAGCGCTATGTAGCCCGCGCCTATGAGGATCGCGAACTGAAGCAGGAATAACAGGCCCTTTGCCAGATATTTCATTATTGTTTCTCAATATGAGTCATTTTTATATTTTTATCGGTCCGGCCAGAAAATCCCATAGCACACAAAGTGTGAAGCCCCGGCCTTCAGGCTGGGGAATCTGGCGAACAAAGACCTGGATCCCGAAACAAGTTCGGGATGAATACAATACGTCTCCAGTAGGGGACGCATTATATTCACTTTATATTTTCCCTTAAAATATCCTGTTTTAAACCTTGAATAAAATTCCAGGCAGGCATTGCTTTTTTGCCTTCAGGCTTGACTTCAAGTATCACAATACTGCCAGATCCACATTTTACTTTGAAACCCTTTCCTTTGACAATGTCTGTTATCTGGCCGAGGCTCCCCTTGCTCTGATCATTGTCCAATGCTTGAGCTTTGAGGATCTTGATATTTTTGCCTCCGAGCACGCAAAAGCATACGGGCCACTGCTGATAAGCGCGTATTTTCCTCACAATAATGTCAGCGCTTTCTTTCCATAAGATACGACCGTCTTCTTTCAATATTTTTTTTGAGTATGTGGCTTTTGAATGATCCTGAGGAGTCTTTGTTATTTCCTTATTGTTGATCTTTTCAAGACTGCTTAAGAGAAGCTTGATCCCAAGGTCATTGAGGCGCTGTTGGAGTTCAGGCGCTGTTTCCTCCGGGCCTATATCCGCTGGTTCTTGCAGGAATATCCGGCCGCTATCCATTCCCTCATCTATCCAGAATGTAGTCACTCCTGTCCGTGTTTCATTGCAGAGTATAGCGCCCTCAACAGGGCTGGGGCCCCGCAGCCTCGGCAAAAGCGAGAAATGAACATTCAAAAATCCTTCTTCGGGGATCGCGAGCAATTCCGCAGGGAAGATCCTTCCATAATCAACGGATATTGCCAGAAAGGGCATGAAACCTTGCATTGTCTTTAAAAATTCGGGGTCATTGAGCTGGGTTTTAGGTTGAAGGATCGTATCAATGCCAAGCTTAAGAGCTGCTGCTTTTGCCGGAGGAGGGGTTATTTTTTGGCCGCGGCCCTGAGGTTTGTCTGTTTTGGTGACAAGAGCAAGGATCTCATGAGCGGATCGTTCTTTTATCGCAGCCAAATGAGCGGCTGCTACTTCTGATGTGCCGAAGAAGATTAGGCGCACGGAGCCCAGATTTTCTGATATTCCTTTATTTCGCGCTTTACTTTTATTTTATCCCAGGGGCCAAGGCGGTCAATGATGAGCTTGCCTTCAAGGTGGTCGATTTCATGCTGGAGAGCGCGCGCTAAAAGGCCTTTAGCTTTTATCTCAAAAGGCACGCCATTCTCATCATATGAGAGGATCCTTATCATCTCACTTCGTTTTACCTGGCAGAATATGCCGGGAAGAGATAAGCATCCTTCTGATTCAGTAATATGCCCTTTTTCCTCGATTATCTTCGGGTTAATGAGCACTATTCTTTTGCTTTTGCCGCTGGGTTTGGCATCAATCACAGCCATTTTTATAGGCAGCCCCACCTGATTGGCGGCGAGTCCGATGCCATTGACCCCATACATGGTCTCAAGCATGTCTCCCACAAGGCTTGTGAGATCATCAGACCATGCTTTGATGTTCTTGCTGGTTGTTTGCAGTGATTCTTCCGGGTATTTGCATATTCTAAGAACTGCCATATGTCTATTATCCCAAAAAATAGGGGCAGGGCACAAGGCATGGATAGAAACTTATAAGGGCTAAATGCTAAATGAAAAAATCTTTTATTTTTAGCATTTATAATTCAGCATTTAGCATTATCGGCTATATTGAGCATTTTAGTGTTATTGTTAGGGGTGGAATAAAGAACTAAAATAACCTGAAGACGCAATTAGTAATTTTGGAGGTTTTATGGGTATAGTTGTCGTAGGGTCCATTGCTTTGGATACGATTTCCACGCCGAAGATAAAAAGAAATAATGTTTTAGGAGGAAGCGCTGTTTACGCGAGCCTGGCTTTGGCTCCCTTTATCAAGCCGCGTATGCTCGGCGTTGTAGGGGAAGATTTCCCAAAAGATTATATTAACAGACTTCATGATCGCGGGATCGACACAGAGGGAGTGCAGATCATGAAGGGCAAGACTTTTGCATGGGAAGGCTCATATGGAGATGATCTTAGCGAAGCCTGCACTCGTTCAACATGCCTTAATGTTTTTGAGACTTTTGATCCATCCGTACCTGATTCCTATGCTGATGAAAAATTCCTGTTTTTGGGCAACATCGACCCTGTGTTACAGCTGCGAGTGCTCAAGAAGATGAAAAAGCCGAAGATCGTGGCTACTGACACCATAGACCTATGGCTTGACACAAAGCTCGATGTCTTAAAAGAGCTTTTGCACCATATTGATATTTTCTTTATCAATGAAAAAGAATCAAAAAAGCTCTCAGGCGAGAAAAAAGTGCTTACTGCTTCAAGGAAGATCAGCGGTTGGGGGCCGCGTATTGTAGTTGTTAAAAGCGGGGAGCACGGGGCTCAGGCGTTTCACAGGGAAGCTAACCGCTTTTATATGGCTCCTGCTTATCCCGGGTGTGAAGTCGTGGATCCCACCGGAGCGGGAGATTCATTCGCAGGAGGGTTTTTAGGCAGCCTGGTAAATGAAAAAGATCCGTTTAGGGATACTGCGATAAAGAAGGCTTTGTATGCCGGCAATGTTTTGTCATCATACGCCATATCCACCTTTAGCGTTGATTATCTGCTCAATCTGGCCAAGGAAGAAGTTGAATCCAGGCTCAAAATGCTCACTGACATGACATTTTGCAAATTCGCTCCTTTTAAGATATTTTCCGTGCCCGCGAGAAATTAACATGGGTTTTAGGGGCAGCCCTGCTTTTTGTTTGCGAAAATCAGGGAGAGGTCCTGTTGGTTTTTATGTAGGATAAACACATGAATCGGCCGATATATGTGAAAGACCTGGCAGCCTTCCTGGGTGTTATTATGATTTTTTTCGCGGTTTACTCGGTCGCCGAGAAGCTTACTTTAACAAGTTATTACCCTTCTCCGTACGGAGCTTATAAAGAAGTCAAAGTAACAGAAAGCATAACGATCAAAGCAAGTTATAATTGCACTAACTTCAATAAATCACCAGTTGGAAACGCGAGATTCTGTTTTGATCCCGCAGACAGTAAGTTGAAAATCTCGGAAAATAATCTAGATTATCATCCTATCCACGCTTTTTACGCTCCATGAGGACCAGGGCCACAATCCTTCTCGCGGTGTTTTTTGCGTTTGTATTGCCTGTTTTATCTGAATCATGGGTGGCAACAAGTGTTATGCTGCCTGGCACAGGCGGCAAAGCAGGTGAGGAAACAGCAATAGTGAGCGCTCTGCTCGTGGTGCCCGGGGCAGGGGTTTTCGCGGGACTATTTAATTCTGACAAGCTTTTTAAGACAAGCGACGGCGGAGAATCATGGACGAATGCCGGGCAATTGGGATCAGGCGTACGGGTGAATTCTCTTTTTTTAACAAAGGATAAAAGGATCCTGGCTGCTGTGGCTACAACACAAGAGGGTTATGCTATAGCTGAGTCAGGAGACAAGGGCGCGTCATGGCATAAATTGGGCGTTCTCTCTACCGCACAGGAAGCTTTCGTGGTCATAGAAACTGAAGATAAAAAGATTTACGCTGGATTCGTAAGTGGAACGCATGGGCAGGTGTATAGATATACTGACACTGATTGGGAAGATACCGGACTTAACAGCGCGGGAGGAGGTGTGCATTCCCTGATTCAGAGCACAGACGGAGTGATTTATGCCGGTACTGCTCAAGGCAGTCTGTATAAGCTTGAGTCTCCCTGGACACCGGGCGGTTGGAACAAAATAAATTTAGCGGGTGTACAGCACGTGGAGACATTGTTTGAGGCGTCTGGCGGGTGGATTTTTATGGGCGGGTGCACATCCGGAGCTGACGCGAAAATATACAGAAGCAATGATGGTTTTGCGAGTTGGAGCGAGTATAGTATAGCTATGCCAACCGGGGGAAATCCTCATGGCGTGTATAAAATCATGCAGGCAGGCAATGGGGCGCTTTATACAACAACAAGTCCATCGGGCGGAGACAAGGCAAGAATTGTGTTTAAATCATCCGATGGCGGAGTTACTTGGGTAGATGCGGGGGAGGTTTCAGATGATGCTGAGATCGGATATGATATTGCACAAGGGGAAGATGGCGCTATATACGTGGGAACAAAGAAAGGCGTTCATAAAACCGGAACCTGTTCCGGTCCTCAGGAAGCCGGTTTTTTTACTTGGACAGATGATCTCACTGCTGATGCAACCAAGATCAGGGTGATTCATATTGAGGAATTAAGGACTCATATTAATTTTTTGCGCGCGGATGCGGGACTTGTGGAGTGTTCAACGGCTGCTGCCACGTCTCCTGAATGTTGGGCAGTGGGCAGCATGATTAGCACCAATACCACGCCTGTAAGGACTTCACATATTACAAAGCTTCGCACAGCATTAAGCGCTGTGTATGTTCAATGCGCCCAGCCTCTGCCCGATCTTCCGGGAACAACATCGCCCTGGGCAGAGCCGATAATCAGCGCTAATTCGACAGTGATAAAAGCCCAGCATTTCCAGGAGGTCAGAGACTATGTTGACAATGCTCCCTAGTTTTTATTGCTGTCCAAGGTTTTAGGGGTTGCCGCCTCTTGCATTTCCAAGAGTTTTGCGATGCTGTTGATGCAACACACTAGTACGCTTCTTTATAAGTTGGTAAGATAATAAATTAGCCGGTAATAACAGGGATTTATCATGAAAACTCAAGTTAAAGACGCGAAAACCCAGGAACACCTCTCGGTCAGCGGGATCACTAAAACAATATCAGGATTTGAAGTTGACCCAATCTATCTGCCAAAGGACAAGCAAAAACCCGCAGAGCTTCCCGGGCATTTTCCATATACCCGTGGTATAAGCCCTTCGGGATACAGAGCAAGGCCATGGACAATAAGGCAGTTTTCAGGGCATGGCACTCCAAAGGAAACCAATGAGCGCTTAAAATACCTTCTCGCTCATGGCGAGACAGGGCTTTCAGTTGCTTTTGACCTCCCCACTTTAATGGGCCTTGATTCAGATGATGCTTTTTCAGAGGGGGAAGTGGGAAAAGAAGGCGTGGCGATCGACACGCTAAAGGATTTCGAGATCCTTTTTGATGGTATCACGCTCGGCAATGTATCAACATCAATGACCATCAACTTGCCTGCGGTAACGCTTTTTTCAATGTATGTGGCTCTTGCGCAAAAACAGGGAGCCAATCTTGCCAGGATCCGCGGCACTTGCCAGACAGATATACTCAAGGAATTCATAGCCCAGAATGAATATATGTATCCTCCTGAAGCTTCCTTAAGGCTGGTTTGCGACATGATCGAATACGCCACGAATAATCTGCCGCGATATTTTCCAATATCAATATCGGGTTATCATATAAGGGAAGCAGGAGCCACAGCTTGCGAGGAGCTCGCATTCACTCTTGCTGATGGCATGGATTATGCGCGCCGCCTGGTTGATCGCGGGCTTGATCCTGATAAATTCGCAAGGCATCTTTCATTCTTCTTTGATATCCATAATTACTTTTTTGAAGAGATCGCGAAACTCAGGGCTGCCAGAAGGATGTGGGCGAAGTTCATGCGAGATGAGATAGGAGCGAAAAAGGAGACGTCCTGGATGCTTCTAACCCATTGCCAGACAGCAGGTGTTTCTCTTATGCCTCAGCAGCCTTTAAACAATATCGTGAGGACTGCTTATCAGGCATTAGCTGCTGTGCTTGGAGGAACACAGAGTCTTCATACAAACTCGTATGATGAGGCTTTATGCCTTCCGACAGAGGACGCTGTCAGGGTCGCGCTTCGCACTCAGCAGATAATCCAGCATGAGTCAGGAGTGACCAATACAGTGGATCCTTTTGGCGGGTCTTATTACATGGAGTCCCTTACTGACAAGATAGAGGATGAAGCTCAAAAGATCATCAAAGAGATCGATAATATGGGCGGGGTTGTGCCTGCTTTGCAGGAAGGGTATTTCCACAGGAGGATATCCGAGAGCGCGTACAGATATGAACAGGAAGTGGGGGAAGGAAAAAGAAAGATCATTGGAATGAATTGCTGTGTCGGGGATTCCAAAAGGCCTGAGATCCTGAGGATTCCGGGGACCACGGAAAAAGAGCAGGTGCGGTTCTTAAACAAGGTGCGCAAGGAAAGAAACGCGCAAGAAGTCAAGGATTCCCTGGAGCGCGTTAAGGAAGCAGCAACAGATCCTAAGGTGAATGTGATACCATCGATCCTTTCCGCTGTGAAGACCTACACATCAGTGGGCGAGATCACGAATGTTCTGCGCGAAGTATTCGGGACATACCGGCAATGAAGAACAGCATACAGCATGCAGTAGTCAGTATACAGGGCGTAATAAAGAAGATCCTTTTGATCTGTCTGCTGTCTGCTGTCTGCTGTCTGCCTTCTCCTGTGTGGTGCGCTTCTCCCGCTGTCAAGGAGATCGATATGCAGGAGGCAGTGCGGCTTACATATTTGAATAATCCGGAGATACTGGGTTCTCTTGAGGATTTCGCGATCTCAGAGCAAAAACTCAAGCAGGCAAGGCATCTTTATTTTCCGCAGTTCGGTTTTGACGCAAGCGCCACAAGCTTTAAAGCCCAGAGGAGTTTTGTGACTTCAGAGGGTATTGGCGGGGTCTTGTTCACGCCGCAGGATGATAAGCGGCTGTATATGGGCAGGGGTTTTGTGGAATATCCGTTTTATACAGGCGGCCAGATAAAAAACGCGATAGTCATGGCCAAAGCCGCGCACGAGAAGGCTCAAAGCCAGAAAAGCAAGACAGATTCCAAAGCATTGAAACAAGTGAAGATAAAGCTTGTTGAGTATCTCTTCCTTAAAGAGAAGCGCCAGACTTGCGAGACGCTTGTCAAAGATTGGTCGCAGCTTAAAGGCGGGTCCTCCGGGCCCAGCGGAAGATTGCTGGCAAACGACATGCTTTTTCAGCTTGAGTCGGATCTTGACAGCATAGAAAGCAATGAACTGCCCAATACAAAGTCAGAAGTGCTCAATGCCATAGGGCTTGATCTCTCCAGCGAGGTGAAATTGACCGGAACCTTGCATGATCTGCCTGTTCCTGATAAATTACCCGAACTCAATCAGGCTCTGAGCTGGGCAAGGGAATACAGGCCCGAGTATAAGGAAGAAGCCCTTGAAAGCGAGATGGACGCTACATATGTGGCGATAGCTTTGGCAGGCAGGCACCCTTCAATAAGCGTGGGCGGGATATATGAGTTTATGGGAGCGAGATTTCCTCTCAGAAAGATCAACTGGGCGGGGATGCTCAAAGTCCATTTTCCCCTATCGTGGGATACCTGGGCAACGATCCGGGAGCAGCGCGCGAAACAGCGCAAGGGCCAGATGAAGCGCTTGGCCACAGCGGATAAAATAAGGCTCGAGGTGGAGCAAGCATACCTGAATTTAAAAACAGATTTGCAGAAGCTCCATAAGACGAAAAAGATATTTGAAGAATGGAAGAATAATATCGTCCGGGTCGCCCAAGGAACAAATGATACCTACAAAAGATACCTTCTCTTCAACAGGTGGCGCACAGTAAGCCTGGACTATGCCAGCGCATATGCCAAAGCCATGATATCCCGATACACCCTGGAACATGCTATCGGCAAACCCCTCGAATAACGCGATAAAGGTGACAAAAGTGAAAAAAGTGACAAACGCGGGAAATTGTCGTTTCTTTATCACCTTTATCACCTTTATCACCTTTATCACTTCTTTCGCTTTCTGCTTTGAGCCCGCCTATTCCGTTGACGAGATCTTCGCATTGCCAAGCGAGAAAGAGATCGCTGTTGAGCTTTTGTGGGACGCGTGGAAAGATATCCCGCAAGAAAGAAGGGGCACAACCGCCGTAGTGCTTTCAGGAGGCGGCGCAAGGGGATTCGCGCACATGGGTGTTTTGCGGCATCTTGACGAGATAGGGTTTCCTATTGAGGCGATAGCAGGCACAAGCGCCGGGGCTGTTGTGGGCGGGTTATATGCCGCGGGAATCCGAATAGCCGATCTTGGCGGGCTCACAGGAAGATTTGATTTCTTGAAAAAGGGCTGGGCGCGCAAAACAAGGATAATGCGGATCGGCAGGAAAAACGGCCTTGCTTCCAGGGGGGATTTTGATAAGTGGATAACAAAGATCCTCGGTAACATGGAATTCAAGGACCTTCAGATCCCATTTGTGGCGTGCGCAGCTGATCTTTCCAGTGGAAGCCTTGTACTTTTAAAGGAAGGCAATCTTGCCTCCGCTCTGCAGGCCGCAGCCACGATCCCGGGGCTTTTTGAAGCTGTGTCTATAAGGCAGTATTTTCTTGTTGATGGCGGTACATTAAACAATGTGCCTACTGATGTGGCTTATCAGATGGGAGCGAAAAACGTGCTGGTTGTGGATGTTTCATCTCAACTTGGAAAAACTCCCATCACAAGGCCTCCTACTGCTTTACGCGCTTTATACAGAGTGATAGATATACAGGCTAGTTATCTTAATGCTCAAGGACAGGGAGACGCGGGGGATTATGCCCTGCGGGCGGGTGATCCGGAAGTGTTGCTTTATGAGATGTGGAGATGGAGGCAATGCTGGGAAAGAGGTCTGAAGGTCTCAAGAGGGGAAACCCATGATCTCAAACTCGCGTTCATCAAGAAAACAGCAAAAGAATTAGGCGCAGGATTTTTCAGCAGTATTCAGGTAAAGGCCGATCAAGAATAATGCAAATCAAAAGATATAACAACCGGAAGATCCAAATGATCGTATTCTTATTTCTACTTTTCACTTTTCATTTTTCACTTTTCACTTCTTCCCTGTCAGCTTTCTCTATTTTCGGCGAAGGCCACCGCGAACTCAAAGACATAACAGAACAGGCTGACAATGCTTTTGAGGAAAAGCGTTATCATGACGCAGTTGCTTTGCTTGAAGAGGCAGGCAGAAGATATCCGCGTAAAGCATATGTAAGGCTTAATCTGGCTCATATCTACAGGAAGGTGGGGCTTCTTGATAAGGCCAGGGGCTGCGCCATGTCCGCTCTTAAAGATTCCAGAGGTGCGCAGAGAAACGCAGTAAGAAGGGAGCTCGCCTTGATATATTATCACCTTAAGCTTTTTGAGTATGCGCGGGAAGTATTGGGCAATATCACAAAGAAAAGCCAGTTTGACACGATCCTCAGGTCCAGGGTTTTAATGGGGCTTGGACTATGGGAGGAAGCTCATATAATACTTGAAAGCCTTCCGGATGATATCGACAATATTGATTTTTGGAGAGGCTGGTGTTTATGGAAATCCGGCAAGAAAGAAGATGCTTTGGCTCAAATATCGCAGGCGCCTGATAATGCGATTTCCAGGATTTTTAACGCAAAAACAATTGATAAAAACTTAAACGCGTGGGGAGTTCTTGCTTTTGCAGCCAAACAAGCGGTTTTGGGGAAAGCAACCGATGTATTGAATGGCTCAACTTATATAAGCGGCAAAGCCGACAAGGACGCGATCGAAATGATCGAAGCGTTAAAAAAGTGAAAAGTAAAAAGCAGGAAATAAGTATTCGATAGCATGTTTAACAACCTCGCTTCTTTTTCTCTTGCTTTTCACGTGCTCATTTGACCATGCTGCCCTTTATTATTCTCGCGCTCGCCTTGAGCTTGTTCGCAGCTTGTTGCTTGTTGATCTGGCATTATTCCGGCATCATTATCCATCCGCGCAGGGAGCCTGTGACAAGTTTTCCCGGGTTTTTTGGATTGGATTACGAGGAAGTATCATTTAAGGCGCAGGATGGTCTTATGTGCTCAGGGTGGTGGGTGCCTGCTGCGGGGCAGACTTCTGACAAGACGATCATCCTTTGCCATGGATGGGGCACAAATAAAGGAGACATCCTTCAGGCAACATGGAAGCTGGCCAGAGAAGGATTCAATCTTCTTTATTTTGATTTCCGGGGCCATGGCGCTTCAGAGACAAAAGGCCCTTCTTCATTGGGGTATCTTGAGCAAAAAGATCTAAGAGGCGCTATTAATTTTATAAATCAGGCAAAAGTGCAGAGTTCCAGGAGCATGGCTATATACGGGTTATCCATGGGAGCAAGCGTGTCATTCTGCATTGGAAGTTCTTCTGACGCGAAAGCCGTGTCCGCGATAGTGTGCGAATCGCCTTTTGCCAGCGCGAAAGAGGCTGTGTGGAGATATGCGAGGCTCAATTTCGACTTCCCCAAGTTTCCCTTGCTCGATATTGTTTTTAAGGTGATAAGCTTTAGAGCCGGCAATATTGACCATGAAGCGCACGCTCCCGTGTCGGTTGCGCGTGATTTTAATGTTCCAAGACTCATGATGATCTACGCAGAAGCAGATGAGCTATGCCCCCCAAAAGACGGTGAGCTTATTGCCTCCGCCATGAAAAAAGATATTCATGTTGAGACCTGGATCTGCCCTAATGCGGGCCATGCGCAGTGTTTCAGCGAGAACCCTGTTGAGTTCCACGAGAAACTGTCATCATTTTTCAAGAAATACGTTAAATAGCCGATACGCCGGCAAGCATCATGGGTAATAGTATTCTTTCTTACTTATAAACTTATCAACTATACTGTATGTAATAATTATGCCGCAGAAAATATTGACTAAACTTAAAAATAGCGCTGCCTGCATCAATATCCGGGGCGCCAAGACCCATAATTTAAAAGACATCGATCTTGAGATCCCCAAAAACAAGCTTGTCGTGATCACGGGGGTCTCAGGCTCGGGAAAATCCTCTCTTGCTTTTGACACTGTGTATGCTGAGGGTCAGAGGCGTTATGTTGAGAGCCTTTCGGCTTACGCGCGGCAATTCCTTGAGCTTATGGATAAACCCGATGTGGAGTCCATAGAGGGGCTTTCACCCGCGATCGCTATCGAGCAAAAACCTCTTTCGCGTAATCCGCGCTCAACAGTGGCCACGCAAACCGAGATATACGATTACTTGAGACTGCTTTTCGCGCGCGCCGGAACCCCGCATTGCGTGGATTGCAAGGATCCTATCAAGCCCACAAGCGCTTCCGAGATCGTTTCCCAGATGCTTAAGAGTTTTTCAGGAAATGAGCTATTCATATACGCGCCGATAGTGCGCGGCAGAACAGGCACGTATCAGGCGCTTTTTAGCAAGCTTAAATCAGGAGGATGGGTCAGAGCCAGGGTGGATGGGGATATCGTGGCGCTTGACGGTAAAGTGCCTGTGTTATCGCGCTATGTCAAACATACCATTGAGATCGAGATCGACAGGATAAGGATATCGAGCCAGCAAAGAGAACGCTTGGCAGAGGGCCTTGAGACTGCTTTCAGGGAAGGCCGGGGGCTTGCGCTTCTTGAGATGCCAAAGCAAAAAGTAAGCATGTACAAATCCCAGCATTTGAGCTGCCCGAAATGCGGCACAGGCGTTCCTGATATGGAGCCGAGACTTTTTTCTTTTAACAGTCCGTATGGAGCGTGCCCTGAATGCGAGGGTCTCGGCATAAAGATACGCGTTGATGAAGACCTTGTTGTGACTGATCCGTCATTGTCCTTGCGCGACGGGGCAATATCGGCCTGGAGTGATCCTGTGACAACAAGAACGAACAGGTGGAAGAATTCATGGCGCGAGTACTATGACGAGATACTCGAGCAATTAGCCGGGAAAAACAAGATCCCGATGAATGTCCCGTGGAAGCGTTTGAGTAAAAGTTCAAGGGATATGCTTCTTTACGGGGGAGGCTATTACAAGATCCATTGGGCTAAGAATGAAAAAGAATTCGAGGGCGTGATACCCGGACTCCAAAGACGTACAAACGAGACTGAGTCTGAATTCGTGAAAGAGGAGATAATGAGGCGTTTCATGCGAAAGGTGTCATGTCCCGCATGCCATGGAAAGCGTCTTAAAAAAGAAGCATTGTCTGTATTGGTCTCCGGAATGACGATCAACCAGGTGACTGACATGAGCATAACGCAAGCCATTGAATTCTTTGAAAACTTGCGCCTTGGGGAAAGACAGGCGAATATCGCCAGATTGATCTTAAAAGAAATAAAAAGCCGTTTGTCATTTCTTGAGAATGTGGGCCTCAGCTACATAACCCTTAACAGGAAATCGCAAACACTTGCCGGCGGAGAAGCTCAGAGGATACATCTTGCCACGCAGATCGGCAGCGGTTTAACAGGCGTGCTCTATGTCATGGATGAGCCCACTATCGGCCTTCACCCGAAAGACACCAAACTTTTACTGCAAGTCATCATGAAATTAAGAGATCAGGGCAACACATTGATACTCGTGGAGCATGATGAGGAGACCATACGAAGCGCGGATTGGATAGTGGACCTGGGTCCGGGAGGCGGGGAAACCGGCGGAAGTATCGTGTTCTCAGGCACGGTCGAGGATGTTCTTGGGTCAAAGCAATCCCTGACAGCAAGGTATTTGAACAGGGACATGAGCATTGCATTGCCCCAAGAATATCGCAAACCCGGTGACAAAGCGCTTTTGATCCATGGGGCAAGGCAGTTCAACTTGAAGGATATCAATGTGAAGTTCCCGCTCGGGGTTTTTGCTTGCGTTACCGGGGTCTCGGGCTCGGGAAAATCAACTTTGGTGTATGAAGTGCTTTACAAGGCATGCGCCCAAAAACTCTACGGGGCAAAAGACCTGCCGGGGCTCCATGATAAAATAGCAGGTTTGGATCATATAGATAAGGTGCTTCTGGTCGATCAAAGTCCGATCGGAAGAACGCCAAGATCGAACCCCGCCACATATACTGAAGTCTGGTCTCCTGTAAGGGAACTTTTCAGCTTACAGCCGCTTGCCCGGCGCAGGGGGTACAAGCCGGGGCGCTTTTCATTCAACGTGCCCGGAGGCCGCTGTGAACATTGCAAGGGCGACGGGTTGCTCAAGATCGAGATGCAGTTTTTAGCTGATGTTTACGTGATATGCGAAGTTTGCCGCGGAAAACGTTTTAATGAAGAGACCCTTGATGTGCGGCTTAATGAGCGCTCAATATCTGACATTCTAAACATGTCAGTCGCGCAAGCTGCTGAATTCTTTAAGGATTTCCCGAAGATATTAAAGCCGCTTAAAACCATGAATGATATCGGACTCGGATACATACGTCTTGGCCAGAGCGCAACAACGCTTTCAGGGGGCGAGGCTCAGCGCATAAAATTGGCGGCCGAGCTTTGCAAGAGAGCCACAGGCAAGACCCTGTATATCCTTGATGAGCCTACAACAGGATTGCATTTTGATGATGTAAGAAAACTCCTGAAAGTCCTGAACTTTCTTGTAGATGACGGCAATACAGTGCTTGTTATCGAGCATAACCTTGATGTGATCAAAAGCGCTGACTGGATAGTGGATCTCGGCCCTGATGGAGGGGATGCCGGAGGCTGCGTCGTGGCTTGCGGAAATCCCAGGGAAGTAGCCGGATGCAAAGCCTCGTATACAGGGAATTACCTAAGACCCCTGTTTCTGTCATCCTGAACTTGACGGGATGATACCGATTCATAGAATAAAAAGACCTGTACTATTCTCCGCCATTTAGGAATAGTGTCAGAATCTCATTAAGTTCCTTCGATGACTTTAATAAAGCGGACCTTTAGTATATAACCTGCCTGATCTCTGTGTGAAGATTGCCCCTTGATGAACTTGGTCCATAGAACCTGTCATTAACCGTTGCTATGACTTTTGTGTGACTCTCAAAAAATTCCCGCGCCTCGGGCATGCTCTTATACATGTCTATATTCTGCTTGTAGCTGTCATTAATGATCAGGTAGCGGATATTCTTATGCCTGAACATATCCAGGAAATGACTTCCTCCTAATGCTGTTTTGTGTTTGGGCGCGGCCAGCTGCAGATAAAAATCCATAAGATCCGTGCTGTAGTAAGTGCGGTCTGAAAATCCGAACCATAGAGTGGGAGATCCCATCACAGCCGTATCCGCGGGTATATGCGTGCGCAGGCGCTGCGTGTATTGCCTGAGACTGCTGTCCTTGTATTGCCAGACTTTCAGGAATGAATCAGTCGCGTGCACGCCTATTATGGAAATAAGGATAACAACAGAGGCGGCATTAAGGAGTTTTTTCTGCGAGCCGGCAAGGCGTAGGATCATGGCTGCAAGGAGCATGTAAAAAAACGGGATATATGTGACCAGATAGGAAATAGTCTTATTGGCCACAGCCAGCGTCAGGAATGTGAATATCCCTCCGTAGCACCATAACAGGGTCCGCGTTCCGCTGGATCTTTCGCGCATTCCCCAGATAACAGTTATCGCGGCAATGATCAGGTATACGGCGTAGCGGTAATATCCCGATGAAACGACAAAGTTCAGATATCTTGTGATCTCAAAGGGGATCATGGCGAGCGGGGAATATATGGGAGCTTGCTTCATAAGCCCCCAGTATTCATTCCATTGCATAAAGAATAATTGCGGATCAAGGAATATGTGCAGGATGAGCCATTGTATTCCGCCCAAAGCAAAACCTGCGCACAATGGCGCGATCATCTTTTTTTCAAGATCATTTGATGAATATCTCATCAAAGTCAGCAGGACAAGCAGAAATGGCGCTGCTATGCCGTTCATGTGCGCATCCGCTGCCAGAGCTGCTATGTACCCTGAGATGAAGATCAGGGTTCTTGATTTTGTATCCAAGGACTTTAGAAACAGCCATATGGAAGCCACAATGAACATAACAACAAGGGTATCGGGTCTTGCATCCCTGTATCTCCAAAAAAGCTGTGATGATGCCATAAGAAGGATCCCCGCAAAAGAGATCTTCGCATTGAAGAGTCTGCGGCCTATCAGAAAGCTAAAACCAAGTATGGCTAGCGCGGCGATGAAGCTTATGAGTCTTGGAGCAGCCGGAGTCGTGCCTAAAAGCGCGAAGCCCATGGCGCAAAGACCCATGTGCACTTTTCCGAAAACAACCACGCTTTTTCCAAGGCCAACCCATCCTTCATACATGAGAGACCCGAAATGGCCGTGTTTCAGCCATGTCCATCCGGGTTCTGTATAGGAAGCTTCATCAGTGTAAACAAGAGGGTATTTCATTATCGCGAAAGCGCTCAGAACCACGCTTGCTATGGCGAGCACGAGCAGGATTCCTATGATCATCCTTTCAAGTGCGCTGTTTTCGCGTATTATGCGGGTCATGTTATTAATTTTCTCAACCTGAGCAATTTTTGCATTTTTATCCACCCGCATCCGCACATAGTTCGCATTAATTCGTGAAGATGATATTCTTCTTTCTCCTCTCTATTCTCCTCTCTGTTTTTCCTCCCCCCTTGCGGGGGACAGGCTTCCATATTAATGGAGATGCTAGTCCCGAAGGGCAATCCTGTAGTATGCCCTACGGGACAGTACTTGCAGGGTACCGGAGAGTGGGATCAAAGTGGGGGGTAATAAAGTTTCTCCACTCTATTTCATCATTCATCATTCCTCATTTCTTCCCTGTATGCTGTCTATTGCATGCTTTCTCCTCTCTGCTGTCCGCGTCACGCAACCCGATAAAAGAGCACGTGATACGGGAAGTCTTCATTCTTTTCTGATGGTTTGGCCGCAGGCAGAAAAATAGGGGTGACCGCGACTTTGGCGTTCAAGGGTAAAGACCAGGTCTTTTTAATGATCTGTTCTTTGGCGGACTTGGGAAGTTTTTTGGTTCCTATGTAGAAGTTTCCTGTTTTGCGGTGGACTGTGAATGGGGCGTTGGAGATCAGTTCGCAGTATCCGAGCACACGGAGATATCTAAGCATAACAGCGTCTATGACGTAGAAGGAGTATTTGATACCGGGCTTTCGCAGGGAGGCGAGGCGGAAAAAATCCGCGAGAATTTTGCCTAAGTCTTTGGTTTCAGAGGCTGAACAATGCTGCGTCTGGCGATGGAATTTGAATTCCAACCACACATCCGTATTGGGCAGTTCTATATGCATGTCGATCCCGCGCTTGGGATGCTGCTTGGCGCATGGATATTCGGGAGTTATATCATCCAGACTGATCTTGCGCCTGGTAAGTTCGTGGCAGAAGTAGCTGCGGATGCTGTCTTCACATGTAAACATTTTTCCTTTTTGGTGGCGCCTCCTCAGGGCATTAAGAGTGGCATTAGCGCAGTTGACCAAAAGAGCATGGATCTTGGGGTGCGGGCTGGTCATGGAGAAGATTTTACTGGTTTTTTGGTTCCGGGGGCACCATGGCATCTCCGTAAGTGAAAAGCGCAATTCTAAGCTTTGACCCCGGTGCTTCTCTTTATTCAATATCCATCATTCAGCCCCGCTTCCTTGTGTCATTCCTGAACTAAATTCAGGACAGGCTCTGAACTCGTTTCAGAATCTCAATAAGAACACCACTCTATCTCATCCCTCAGCCCTAAGCCCTCAGCCCTATCTTCATGTGGGATTTTAGAAAAAAGTTCGAAAAGGTTTGGTTTTCAGGCTGATTTAAATAATCAAATGTACGTTTCACGTGAAGATACCCGGCACGGTCTTCATTCTTCATTTGGGCACGCGATAAACTGTGGTACCGGGATTAGTGCGTGAGTTTTTTGTAGCGGATGCGTTTGGGTTGGATTTCTCCGAGAATTTCCTTGCGGTTTTCTTCGTAGGCTTGGTAGTTGCCCTCAAACCAGGTCACTTTTGAGTCACCCTCAAAGGCAAGCATGTGGGTTGCAACTCGATCGAGGAACCATCGATCATGAGAGATGATCACGGCGCAGCCGGGAAAATTAGAGATGCCCTCCTCCAGCGCGCGCAAGGTATGGACATCCAAGTCATTGGTGGGCTCGTCCAAAAGTAAGACATTGGCGCCTTCCTTCAGCATTTTAGCCAGCTCAACACGGTTGCGCTCCCCTCCGGAGAGATTACTCACCAATTTCTGTTGATCGGACCCTTTTAAGTTGAAACGTCCTACATAGGCGCGCGAAGACATTTGCTTTTTTCCCAACAGAACTGTTTCGGAGCCGCCGCAGATCTCTTCCCAAACGTTCTTCTCTCCATTAAGCTGGCGCTCTTGGTTGACGACTCCCAACTTTACTGTTTCGCCAATCGTGAAAGTGCCTGCATCCGGCTTCTCCTGGCCCGTGATGAGTTTAAATAGTGTGGTCTTGCCCGCCCCGTTGGCTCCGATGACGCCAACGATCCCATTGGGCGGAAGTTTGAATGATAAATTGTCGAAGAGGATATTGTCCCCGTAGGATTTAGAGAGGCCCTCGGCCTCAATAACCACATTACCCAAATGCGGGCCCGGCGGGATGTAGATATCAAGGCTGTCTATCACGGAATCCTTCTGCGAAGACTCTAACATCGTCTCGTAGGCGGATAGCCGCGCCTTAGATTTTGCTTGCCGGCCCTTTGCCCCTGCGCGCACCCACTCAAGTTCCAAGGCCAGCGCCTTTTGAAGTTTATTTTCGCTTTTGCTTTCCCGGGCAAGACGCTCTTGTTTTTGCTCCAGCCAGGACGCATAGTTACCTTTCCACGGAATGCCCTCGCCCCGACTGAGTTCCAATATCCAACCGGCAACATTATCAAGAAAGTATCGATCATGGGTCACAGCGATCACAGTGCCCTCATAGCGGCGAAGATGCTGCTCAAGCCATTCCACCGACTCTGCGTCGAGATGGTTGGTGGGCTCATCTAAAAGAAGTATGTCGGGCTTGGAAAGAAGCAGGCGGCAGAGCGCCACGCGGCGTTTTTCGCCTCCCGAGAGCGTCGCGCATTTGCGCTCGGGATCAGGGCAGCGAAGGGCGTCCATTGAGACTTCGAGCGTATTATCTAATTCCCAGGCGTTACAAGCATCAATTTTTTCCTGAAGTGTACCCTGTTTATTAAGAAGCTTCTCCATGCCCTCAGGGCTTAGATCCGGAGAGCCCAGCTGGTCACTGACTGTATTAAACTCCTGCAAAAGCCTCATGGCCTCGCCCATGCCTTCAGAAACCGTTTCCCTTACTGTTTTTTGAGCATCGATTTGCGGTTCCTGCTCCAGGATGCCTATTGTGTATCCTTCGGACTTAGTGATCTGACCGGTAGATTCTTTGTCCATGCCCGCCATGATACGCAGTAGCGTGGACTTGCCGGAACCATTATCGCCCAAAACACCGATCTTGGCCCCGTAGTAAAACGACAGGTAAATGCCTTTTAAAACATGCTTGTTGGGCGGATACATCCGTCCGACATCAATGAGGGAATAAATTATCTGTTTACTGTCTACAGTGGTCGCCATCTATAAATTATAGTACAGTCCTCGTGCCGGATACCGGCGCCGGTACCCTCGGGAACGCCCCCTCCACATGTTAACTTTGTGTAAAGCAACCGATCGAATCAGACCCACTGGCGCATAAGTTTTTTAATCTGGGATTGGTAGGGGGTGTTGCTCAGGCGGGCTTTTGTTTTGAACGCTCGCAATAGGTTTTCGGGCACTTTTATGCTGATGAGCTTGCTTTTGACGGGCTTGTTTTTGAAATGTAGAGTCCTAAAATCCTCGAGAAAGCGCAGAATGTCTTCGGGCTTCATCTTCTTGCACTGCTCTAAATATTCTTTTGAGAAATATTGCACTGGTCTTATCATTTCAATGCCTCCAGGGCCTTTATATCTTCAACATCTTGCGGTCTACCGCTTGCCCTTTTCATAGCGATCAGGTCTTTTATTGCAACTACCGGTAAAAGAAGCCCGCCGGATCGGATTTTTTTAATTTTCATCTTCCCTAGATCGTGCGTGAGGATCAGATCAACTATCTCAACGGGATTATCGGGATTTACGAATGTCCAGGCTACGAGGTTTCTTTTCTCTATGTATTCCCTGCGAAAGTTGAAAACTTCGCTCGCTTCCACGGGAATGCGTGATTTCAGACCCATGCTTTCAAGAGCCTTGGCGGCTTTCAGGAAATTCTTTTCAGACAGACGCACGACGATATCAACATCCACCGTGCCGCGCACCGCCCCGTGCAAAGCCACGGCGAATCCGCCCGCTATGGCGTAGTCGATTCCCTTTTTGCCCAGCATCTGAGCGACTCTGTATAAATACATGGTATATACCAGTATATACCATGTATTTTGGAAATTTTCAAGGGGGGTTATTCCGGGTTCTTATTTTCTCAGTACGGCAGTATACATGACAGCCTCTAATAAGTCTTCTTTTTTGTTCTCCGGAACAGAGTTCCCGTGCCGGGCACCATCGGGCTACTTCTTATAAGTGCGGATGAAATCCTCGACTTCGGGTATGCCGCCCTGGAGGACCAGATATCCGTTATGCGGTTCGCGTTCGGTGATCTCGCCGGCCAGGGGCGTGGTCATGATGCGCTTGATCTCCTTGAGATCCCGGGTGTGTGCGAGAGTCCATCCGAGCTTGATGTAGGCGACTTCGGGAAGCATGTTGGCCAGAGGGAACACGCCTAGTTCCATGATCATGCGCCCGGTCTCATAGACATACATCTGCGCGAAACCCCACATGGTCTGTACGGTCATGCAGACAGCGACCCCCTTGCGGCGGGCGCGCTTCAAAGCCGGGTAGAGGGGCTTATTGACATGGCCGAGGCCGGTACCGGCGATGACGATACCTTTGTAGCCATTGTCGACAAGGGAGTCGATGATATCTGGCTTCATATTCGGGTAGTAATAGACCAGTGAAACTTTGTCTTCGAAGACCGCGTCAATGGCGACATCCTTGTCCGAGCGGCGGTGCTTGTAATCGTCCTTGATCAAGGTGATTTTCTCCTTATCCACCATGGCCAGGGGGACATCGCTTAAGGTCCGGAAGGTTGAGCGGTAGGAAGAATGCATCTTGCGGACCCTGGTCCCTCGGTGCAGGAGCCCGTATTGATCCGAGGTCGGTCCGAACATGCAGACCATGACTTCCGCAATGTCAGAGCGCGCAGCAGCTGTTGTCGCGTTAATGAGGTTTAAGGCCGCGTCGGAAGAGGGCCTGTCGGATGAGCGCTGTGAGCCGACTATCACGATGGGGACCGGGGAATTCTGCACCATGAAGGAGAGAGCAGCCGCGGTGTGATGCATGGTGTCTGTGCCGTGGCCGATCACGATGCCGTCGACGCCATTATCGATCTCGCGGCCGATGGCCTTGGCCGTGCCGATCCACTGCCGGGCTCCCATGTTCTCGCTGAAGACGCTGTAGAGTTTCTCAGTCTTGAGATTGCAGATGTCAGCTAACTCCGGGACTGATCCGTAGAGTTCACCGGGTGAAAATGCCGGGATGACCGCGCCGGTGCGGTAGTCGAGGCGCGAGGCAATGGTCCCTCCGGTGCCGAAGAGCTTGATCAAGGGTTTGGACGGATGATAGGGGAATTCTTTCTCGGGGATGTGATAGTCAGCTTTCTTGTAGCCGAGCTCCTTTATCTTTGTGATAGTGTCAAAGCGCAGCCCCACGTTATAACCGTTGCGCAGCTTCAATACGATATGGCGTTTGTCAGCTGTCTCGGAACGAGGCAGAATTATCCCGATAAATTTTCTGCGCGAACACTCGACCTCAACATCACTCCAGACACGCACCTTCCACTTTTTAAGGACTTTGAGGGCCGGGTTGCGATAGCCCCTGTAGGTCTCGTTGGTCTTCATCGCAGAACTCCCTTGCGCTTTTTTGAGAGTTTCAGTGCCTTCTCTAAACACTTACGCACTTGAGCGCCATCCGTGCGGGACTCGAGCGTGCGCATGATATGCCCCATAGCCCAGCGCACGCGATCATTGTTTGATCCGAAATGTCTCAAGCAGCCTTCCTTGATCGCCTGATCCAAGGCTTTGTTGATCTCTTCCTTTGAGGCGGGTTTGAGGCCGCAGCACTCGATGAGAGTTTCAGGATCATCTTCGCGCCCCTGCAGGTTGATCTCGATGAGCTTGAGTAATCCTTTACGCGTAACCCGCCCGGCGCTATAGCATCTTAAGACCTGCGTGATGTAGGTGTCATCAATCTTGGTAATGTTAAAACCTCTGCGCTTGAGAGCCCGGAGGTGCTCCACAAGAAACCAGGCCAGAAAAACCTTGAGCTCAGGCGCTGATCGGGGGCCTGATTTTCCACAGAGCTTGTCATAGAGTTGCGCGAACGCAGATACGCTCAGTCCCACGGCCAATGATCGGGATAGCCCCGCACGCAGGTATCTTGCCTCGTGCTCCCAGGGAGGTATGGGCAGGTCCTTGCCGGCAGCTTCGAGGCGTTTGCTCTCAATAGGCTTGGGAGGCAGATCCGTGTCCGGATACATCCGGTCCGGTCCTGGAAGGATGCGTTCAAAGCCCGTGGTATCGTCCGGCAGGGCTTGGCGTGTCTCGAGGGGAACGCCATCGAGAGCTTCGGCCGCGCGGATGGCTACCTCCTTAACCCCTGTAAGAACATCCTCGGGTTTGCCCCACACAAGGACCACTGCATCTTTATCTTTGGCCTTGAGGGTCTTTCGGATTATATTCCAGTTGTGCGCAGACAAAGTCCCTTCCGGAGAGTCGCTTGATATAACATTTGGCTGGGAATCAATGCAAGCGATGACCCGTACCCGATCCGAGATCTCATGGAGGAAGGTCCTTCCGGGAAGAAGGGGAAAACGGAGCATTCCTTCATAGTTATCGAGTCTGACGCCGTATACCTTCATGCCCTCATCGATGGCATTCCGGATGGGAGTGAATCTCGTTACTTTGAGCCGGTCAGTGACGTCGGCGTCTTGAAAGCTTAAGCCTTTGGCCTTGAGGCCGCGCTTGCGCAGGCGCGCGCGGATCTCTAAAAGACCGCTCTGGCGGAAGGCCTCGTTATGGACAAGCAAAGGGATCCTCTTGATGCTTGAGACTCCCTTGATCTCGCAGCGATTGCCTCCCCTGACGCTGACATTGACATCCTGCCGGGCAGCACCCACTCCGGTGCGCACTGATCCAGTTGCTCGCACGAGCCGGCGCAGCACTTGCGCGACGCCGGCGACCGCGTGGGGGGTTTTCATGTCAGGTTCGGTTACAGTCTCGATGAGAGGGATGCCCAGCCGGTCAGTGGCGTAGGTCCGAAGGTGTCCGGTGTCGCTCATTTCGCGGCAGGAGTCCTCCTCAACCGCGAGTTGGCGGATGCCTATGCGCCGGCCATCATAGGGGATCCAGCCGTTGATCCCCAGGATCGTTGTGCGCTGGAAACCCGCCGGGATCGAGCCGTCGAGGTATTGCTTGCGCGCAATATGGAGCTCGGAGACCAGGCTGCACTTTAGCAGAAGCGTGATCTTGAGGGCGATATCGAGCGCCTCCTCATTTATCTCAAAGGGGGGAGTATCATCGAACTCGTAGGTGCAAACAGTGTCCTTGTTGATGAGATAGGAAATCTCCTTTTTCGTCTTGAACTCCATGAGCGCCGTGGGGTCGTATTCGCCGAGCTCAGAGAGCGTCGGCCTCATATGGCGAAGGATCTTGGCGTCCCATCTTTTGGAATAGTGTCCTGCCGGACAGCGGCAGAAGAGTTTCTTCTCGACCGCGAGCTGCTGATGGATCTCCAAACCGCTCATCAAGCCCATGCGCTTGTAGAGTTTGTCTGTCGCTTTTCCTAAGGGAATGTATCTCATCGAAGGTAAGTCGATTTTATTATTAACCCGAATCCTGCAGTTAGAGGATTCGCCCTGTGGGGCATACCACAGGACTGCCCATTAGGGACTGCCCGCAGGGCCGGAGGCGCTTGTCGCCGACGGGGTTTACCCGGCGACGCAGTCGCAAACTCAGTTGCATAAAAAAGTTGCGACCTCGAGATGGAAAAACGCTGCAACTGAGTTTTTCGGGTTAATAGCATATACGGTGTCTGGTTCCCTCGTTCCTCTTTTTGCATAGATGATTCTTAGTATATTTCTTTTCCCTGCTTGTAATGAAGAATGGAGAGACCGTTTTCTTTCTCCTCCCCCCTGGAGGGGGAGGTTGGGTGGGGGGGATAAAGTTTGCCCTCTCGAGGGGTTAAGTGAAGACAGGAACGACATCATCTCAAGTAAGCGGGTCGTTCCAATACTACTCCATGAATTTTGATCAAGGTGATAGTGTTTGACTCCTCTTCTCTAGCCGAAAGGCCAGCGCTTCTTCTGCTAATCTAGGTACTTCCCCATATACTAAGATTAATACTATGGACAATGAGAAGCCGCCTGTAAATTTCATCCGAGAGATCATAAACGAGGATATAAAAGCCAATACTTTTGAGGGCCGGGTGCACACACGCTTTCCGCCTGAGCCCAACGGGTATCTGCATGTCGGCCATGCCAAATCAATATGTATAAATTTCGGTAATGCGCAGTATTATAAGGGCTTATGCAACCTGCGTCTTGATGATACCAACCCTGAAAAAGAGAACACTGAGTACGTCAATTCGATCATTGAGGACGTTAAGTGGCTGGGGTTCAACTGGGAAGACCGGCTCTATTATGCCTCGGATTATTATGAAAAGCTCTATGATTTCGCGAATGAACTGATCAAAAAAGGCAAGGCATATGTCTGCGACCTCTCAGCAGAGGATGTCAGAAAATACCGCGGCACTCTGACTGAACCGGGCAAGGACAGCCCCAACCGCGCCCGGTCCATTGACGAAAACCTTGATCTCTTCGCGCGCATGCGCGCCGGCGAATTCGATGACGGGGCAAAGACATTGCGCGCGAAAATAGATATGGCCTCACCGCATATCATTATGCGCGACCCGGCTTTATACCGCATAAAACGGCTTGATCATTTCCGGCTTGGGGACAAGTGGTGCATATACCCGATGTATGATTTCGCCCACTGCTTAAGCGATTCAATTGAGAACATCACGCATTCATTATGCACGCTCGAATTTGAGAATAACCGGCCGTTATATGACTGGATACTTAACGAACTTGGATGCTATCATCCCAAACAGATCGAATTCGCGCGTCTTAACATAACATACACTGTATTAAGCAAACGAAAGCTGCTGCAGCTGGTCGCTGATAAACACGTAAACAGCTGGGATGACCCGCGCATGCCCACGATCTCCGGTATGCGCCGCCGTGGTTATACGCCCGCTTCCATTGCCAATTTCTGCGATGAGATCGGTGTGGCAAAGCTCAATAGCACGATCGAGCGTGTTGTTCTGGAAAATAGTATCCGCGCAGACTTAAACAAGAGCGCGCCGCGGGTAATGGCGGTCCTTAAGCCGCTTAAGGTGGTGATCGAGAACTATCCGGAAGGCCCCGGTGAAGAGCTGGATGCGATCAATAATCCGCAAGACGAGAGCGCCGGTACGCGCAAGGTCCCGTTCTCAAAAGAACTTTATATTGAGCGCGATGATTTTATGGAAGACCCGCCGAAGAAATTTTTCCGTCTGGCACCGGGAAGGGAAGTTCGCTTGCGTTATGCATATTTCATTACCTGTAGAGACGTTGTAAAAAATGCTGCCGGTGAGATCACTGAGCTGCGAGTTACGTATGACCCTGCAACAAAAGGCGGCAATGCCCCTGACGGCCGCAAGGTCAAGGCAACCATACACTGGGTTTGTGCAAAACACGCGGTTGTTACAGAGGTCCGATTATATGACCATTTATTCACAGACCCGCATCCGGAAAAAGATGATTTTCTTGCCTGCATCAATACCAACTCCCTCGAGGTCATCCCAACAGCATATATTGAACCAAGCATTAAAAACGCGCGCGCCGCTGAGAGCTATCAGTTCGAACGCTTAGGTTATTTCTATACCGACCCTATCGATAGCAAAGAAGGCAAACCAGTATTCAACCGCACCGTAACACTGAAAGATACGTGGGCAAAACTCAAGAAGAAATGAAATAGATGAGGGGTCAAGCACTATTTCCTCTAAAACTACTGTAGGGTAGCACTAAAGCGACCCGCTTTATTCAACTCCCCGTGGTGCCAGGCACCGGAAGAATGTAAAGACGTGACCCCGGCGCCCGGCACCGGTATCTGCAGGATGTGTATTATCTGCGTGGAATTGTTTAAATGTAGCAATGCCACGTTCTGGTCCGAAAAAGAGCGCAAAAAACCCGAAAAAATCCGGGAGATTGAGTCCTTTAGCGGGAAAGCCTGCAAAGCCCGCGATGCTGGTCAATGTGCCCAAACTCATCACAGCTTATTACGCGCAAACGCCTGAGCCTTCCCGAACCCGGCAAAGAGTTTCATTCGGCACATCAGGGCATCGCGGTTCATCATTTGAAAGATCTTTTAATGAACATCATATTCTCGCCATCACCCAGGCCATCTGCTTGTACCGTGAGCACAAGAAGATAAACGGCCCGCTTTTTCTTGGCATAGACACGCACGCGCTTTCCATGCCGGCTCTTGCGAGCACTCTTGAGGTGTTGGCCGCCAATGAAGTGGACGTCATGATAGCGGGAAAAGATGAATATACGCCCACTCCGGCTATCTCCCACGCGATCCTTACGTACAACCGCAAACGCACAACAGGACTCGCAGACGGCATTGTGATCACGCCATCGCATAATCCTCCTCAAGACGGAGGATTCAAATACAATCCGCCCAATGGCGGACCAGCAGAAAGCAATATCACTGATTGGATCGAGAAGAAGGCAAACGAATTCCTTGACAATAGATTATTGGGCGTTAAAAGGATCCCTTTTGAAAAAGCTCTTCGCGCTTCCACAACGCATCAACATGATTACATAAATGCCTACACGAACGATCTGGTTAACGTGATAGACATGGATGCCATACGCAATGCTGATATAAATCTTGGAGTGGACCCTCTTGGCGGCGCCGGAGTTCGCTATTGGGAAGCGATCTCTGATCGTTATAAGCTCAATTTAAAGATCGTTAATAAAATCGTGGATGAGACATTCCGTTTCATGACAGTTGATTGGGACGGCAAGATCCGCATGGACCCGTCTTCGCCCCATGCCATGCAAAAACTCATCAAGCTTAAAGACCGTTTTAAAATAGCATTCGCCTGCGATACTGACCATGACCGCCATGGAATAGTCACTGCACGCGCGGGCCTTCTTGCGCCCAATCATTATCTGGCAACCGCTATCTTTTATCTTTTCAAGCACAGGCCCGGATGGAGCAAAGGATCAGCAGTGGGAAAAACAGTGGTTAGCAGCGCAATGATCGATAAGGTCGCAAATAAACTGGGGCGCAAGCTTCATGAAGTGCCGGTAGGTTTCAAATGGTTCGTGGACGGCCTGCTTGACGGCTCCCTTGGTTTTGGCGGCGAAGAAAGCGCTGGCGCGTCTTTCTTGCGCTTTGACGGCAGTGTCTGGACCACGGATAAAGACGGGATCATCCCATGTCTGCTCGCAGCTGAGATCACAGCGCGCATGGGCCGCGACCCAAGCGAGGTTTATGGTGAACTCACGCAAGAGTTCGGCGAGCCTGTTTATACCCGCATTGACGCGCCGGCTACTGCTGAGCAGAAATATAAACTAAAAAAACTCTCAGCCAAAGAGATCAAGTCCGCAGAACTCGCCGGAGACAAGATCCAAGACATCCTCACACACGCTCCCGGCAACAACGCTCCCATAGGCGGAGTAAAAGTAAGCGCGAAGAACGGATGGTTCGCGGCGCGTCCATCAGGAACTGAGGATATCTATAAGATCTATGCCGAGAGCTTCCGCGGAGCGGAACATTTAAGCCGCATCCTGGAGGAAGCGCGCATGATCGTAAGCCTTGCCCTTACAGCAAAGGAAACGTGATCCCTGAGTAAGGATTACATACAGTGACCGTGCCTGATCTCCACGCGTGAAACGCACTTTTGAGACGGAAATGTAGAAGGTAGGATTTTAGAAAAAAGTTCGAAAAGGTTTGGTTTTCAGGCTAGTTTGTATGCTGAAATGTGCGTTTCACGAGTTGAGACCAGGCATGAGGACCTTCACGTTTTTTGGAGTTAAATTCAGCATAATTTCACGTATTTTGGAGTTGGGTATTGAATAATTTCACGTTTTCTGTTATATACTTATATTAGGGCATTATGAAACGAGATATATACCAAGATCTGCTTGATTGGAAGAAATCCGATAATCGTAAGCCTTTGATCCTGCGGGGGGCAAGGCAGGTTGGGAAAACCTATATTCTGCGGGAATTCGGCAAGAATGAATACTCCGATTTCGCGTATTTCAATTTTGAGGAGAGCCCCGGCTTGCGCGATTTCTTTAAAGGTAAGATAGCGCCGGAGAAAATTATCGAGAAATTGTCGACCTATCTGGAAAAAGACATTTTGCCTGCAAAAACCCTGATCATATTCGATGAGATCCAGAATTCCCCGGAAACTCTGACCGGTCTTAAATACTTCAACGAGAATTTTAATCAGTACCATATTGCCGCTGCCGGCTCTTTGCTTGGGCTTAAACTCGGGCGAACCGCCGCATTTCCGGTGGGGAAGGTGAACTTTCTGGGTCTCTATCCGTTTTCTTTCGGTGAATACCTTGATGGTATCGGCAAAACCCGGCTTCGTCTATTGCTTAAAAATATTAAATCCCCGGATCCGATCGAGCAGATATTCCATGACGAGCTGATCGAAGAGCTTAAGAAATACTGCTTTATCGGAGGAATGCCTGAGGCTGTAGCGCAATACACGAAAGACGGGGATTTGAAAAAAGTCAGAGACATACATAAGGAAATATTAACGGCATACACAATGGATATCTCAAAGCACACAACCAAAACAGAAGCAATAAGGATCTCAAATATATGGGACTCAATGCCGGGTCAATTAGCAAGAGAGAACAAGAAATTCAAATTCTCGGATATTTCAAAAAATGCCAGGGCCAGGGATTACAATGAATCTATACAATGGCTTGTGGATGCCGGTCTGGTTTATCGATGCTTCAACGTCAAGACCGCTAAACTGCCTTTGAGCGGATACAGGAACGATATTTTTAAATTGTACTTACTGGACAGCGGACTTCTGGGAGCAATGCTTGGGTTATCTCAAAAAACAATCGTCGAAGGCAATAAGCTGTTTCTCGAATATAACGGCGCTTTCACGGAAAATTATGTCGCGCAGGAATTGATAGCCGGGGATTTTAGGGAACTTTATTATTGGGCGATCAGCGGCATTGCTGAAGTTGACTTCATAGTGCCCTATAGCGAGGAAATTTATCCGCTTGAAGTAAAGGCCGGGATGAGTACCAGAAAGCAAAGTCTCAAGACTTACGGCGAAAAATATAAAACCTCTGTACTGTCGCGTGCAACATTGCGCAATTTTAAACAGGACGGCGCAATTTGCAATTATCCACTGTACGCTGTCTCCCATTTCCCCAAGATGTTTAGATATTCAGAGTAACAAAGCGAACCCAACTCGCCCCAACACGATCAGAAATCCGATCACTGCCATTTCTCGCCTTTCTCAGAGTTACGGTGCCGATCAGGCGCTGGAAGGCGACAGCCGCTTTTTTCCCATTTCATCCCTCATCATTTCTTAATCCTTCCGTAGCCTTGGCGAAGGAGGACATCATTTCTTCATTTGGGATTTTAGAAAAAAGTTCGAAAAGGTTTGGTTTTTGGGCTGATTTGTGTGGTGGAATGTAGAGTGTAGAGATCAGGCACGGTCACTCGGAAGAGGCCAGGCGATCAGCCGGGCCTTGAAATGTGTTGCATCTTCTGTTAAATATCATATAGGGATTTTTAAACGTCGATCAAGGCGAAAAGGGGTGCCAATATGAAAACGCTCAATGTCAGGGCCGTATGCGCTGTTATGATAGCCGCGTTCTGTGTGACGACCATCTCCTCCGGCTCGTTATGCGCGGATGAATCTTCGGAAGAAGAAGTGAAAAAATCCTCTCCCGCCGAGAAGTTCGTTGATTGGACCAACAAATTAAAGAATAGATCGCAGCGAAAGCGTAAAGAAGCCGGGTGTGGTTCAGATGATCGCAAGGATATGATCAAGGGGATACTCTCCCGTATAGATAACAGGGGAAGGGGAGAAGTCCTCGAAACAGCTGAATACGTAATTCGTACCATGCTTGAAGACAGCCCAAAAGATACACCGAGTAATGTATGTTACCAGCTTGACGAGATCGCTATCGTCGCGACGCATGAACCCATCACGGTCGCGCCCTGTATCGCGAAATTAAGGAATTATTATGACGAGAAACAGAAATCAGATGATTACGAGATTGCGTTGACAGTGGACGAAGGAAGATGCGTGAGTATCGGCGAGGAGGGACTGCTTGATGAGCGTGTGGGCAGTCCTTATCGAAAAGATGCCCCTGAAGCAAGGCGCGTTCTTGTCCATGAGTTCGGACATGTTGTACATTACACGGCCTCGGATATACATGATGATGTGAAAAAGCTTTTTAAAAGAAGCCTTTCTAAAGGCTGCATAGTCACTGCCCACGCGGAAACCGGTGAGATGGAGTATTTCGCTGCTTTGACCGAGCTGTTCTTCGGACTTGTCGGCAAGGATGGCTACAGCGGCATCGAATGGCTCCAACACGGGTATCGAAGGGGGGAGCGCGAGGAGTGCGATGGAGAACCGGAGATTTACAACATATTGACAAGCCTGTTCGGAGGACCTAAAGAGATCATAAAAAGACGCGCTCGTACCTTTGGCAGCAGCTCCGGAAGCCATCACGGCCATGGCGACATCACGTTCAAGCACTTTAAATATAAGTGATCGAATAGCTGGGCAGCTAGATCCCTATTGATAGCGCTGCTTTCTTTGGGGTCACTCATTAGAGGCCCCCTGTCAATAGACAAATAAATACCTTTCCACAGATTGTGGCGTTCAATGCTGCTGATGAATCTTGTCGCTGTTTAAAGCGCATCTACATCCGTGTTCTCTTTAATACGGTGTCGGCGCGAAGCCGCACC